>NZ_FUWW01000003.1 GCF_900167205.1 Eubacterium coprostanoligenes | reverse complement strand
TGAGCATTTGGATGCTTTGAAATCGGTCTGTGAGACTTATCGGTTAGTGATTTGACTGTTCCATCGTATTTCCTGTTCCAACGCATTAATGATGATTTTGATATGTGATACCTTCGACATACAAAATCTATATCTTTACTTTGTCGGTACAATTTTACTGCGTGTATTCTTGTTGTTATTTGGTGTGGACAATATCTCTTGTTTTGTGTTATACTATTCATGGCGATTGAGTCCTTTCTTGATAGCGTGGGTTTGTGGTTATTCTTATTCTATCTTTTCTCAATCGCTTTTTCTATATCTTTTTGGTGTCACATCTATTGTAACGCTACATATTTAATTAATTTATTTTTAATCTTTTCTTGATTAATGCTAAAATATACTATATAATATAATTTGATTAAGCTTTTAATGAGGTGTGAAGCAATGGCTGAGCAGTATTATATTACCTTGAAAAAGATAATTGAAGATTTTGAGCTGGAAATAATCCATCTTTCAAAGCCTGCCGAAGATGTGCACATCGTCACAAACGAGGTCAACAGACCGGGCATTGTGCTGACGGGATACACGGATTATTTTGACCCGCTTCGTATTCAAATATTGGGTTGGACAGAACTCGGATTTTTGCAGAATATGTCTGACGAGGAGCAGGAGGAAGCACTCGGCAAATGGCTGTCGCTTCATCCGGCGGCTGCGGTTGTTACAAGAGGACTTGAAATTCCGCAGTGTATGATTGACGCTTGTGAAAAACATGATGTTCCGCTTCTTAAAACTCATCAGGAAACATCACCGTTTTTGGCAGCGCTTATTGCGGAGCTTAACCGTGAGCTTGCTCCGAGAATTACCCGTCACGGTGTTCTTGTTGAAGTTTACGGCGAGGGTGTTTTGATTGTGGGCGAAAGCGGTGCAGGCAAGAGCGAAACGGCTATCGAGCTTATCAAGCGTGGTCACCGACTTATCGCAGATGATGCGGTCGAAATCAGAAAGGTCAGCTATAATACCTTGGAGGGCTCTTCGCCAAGCAACATTCGTCATTTTATTGAGCTTCGTGGTATCGGAATCATCAACGCACGCCGTATTTTCGGTATGGGTGCGGTTAAGCCGAAAGAGAAGATTGATATGGTTGTTCAGCTTGAGGAATGGGATGCAACAAAGGCATACGACCGTATGGGACTTGACAACGAGTACACAAGACTTTTGGGTATCAAAGTTCCTGTTATCACCGTTCCGATTACCCCTGGCAGAAACCTTGCGGTAATTGTTGAAACGGCAGCGATGAACAACCGTCAAAAGAAGATGGGCTACAACGGTGCAAAAGAACTTATGCACAATCTCGGCATTGATGACATTGAGCCTACCGATAAGGAACTCGAGCTTTGGGCAAACTCATAAAAGCAAAGGAATTTTTTTGAAATATAAGGGGATAAGTTATGTACAGAATTGGTATTGATTTAGGTGGAACAAACATTGTTGCGGCAGTTGTTGATGATGATTACAAGATGGTCGCAAAGGCAAAAACTCCTACTGCAATTCCTCGCACACCGGATGAGATTTTTGATGACATTGCAAGGGTGTCAAAGGAAGCAATGGCAGAAGCGGGAATTACTATTGCCGACATCAAGTCGGTAGGTATCGGCACTCCGGGTACTGTTAATTCAGACGGTGTTATCGAATATGCAAACAACCTCGGATTTGACCATGTTCCTGCAAAGCAAATGCTTATTGACAGACTTGGTTGCGACAATGTTTTTGTTGAAAATGATGCAAACTGTGCCGCTCTCGGCGAGGCTGTTGCAGGCTGTGGACACGGTGCAAAGGATTTTGTTGCCGTAACTTTGGGTACTGGCGTAGGCTCGGGTATCATTATTGACGGCAAAATTGTTTCAGGCGCAAACAATGCAGGCGGTGAGTGCGGTCACACAGTTATTGTTGTTGACGGTGAACCTTGCACTTGTGGCAGAAAGGGCTGTTGGGAGGCTTATGCTTCAGCTACTGCTCTTATCAATCAAACAAAGAGAGCTATGGAAGAATATCCTGATTCTGTTATGCACGAGCTTGCAAAGGAAGAAGGCAAGGTTTCGGGCAGAACAGCGTTTGACGCAATGCGCAGAGGCGACATTGCAGGTATCAAGGTTGTTGACAAGTATTGCAAGTATGTGGCTTGCGGTCTTATCAATCTTGTAAATATCTTCCAGCCTGAAATTATTTGTATCGGCGGCGGTATCTGCAACGAGGGCGAAACACTTTTGCGCCCGATCCGCAGATATGTTGAAAGCGAAAGATACAGCGTTTATTCAAAGATTCAGTCAAAAATCTGCAAGGCAGAGCTTGGCAATGACGCAGGTATTATCGGTGCCGCAATTTTGGGCGACTAATAAAAATTAGGGTGAAACTAATTGAATACAGTTTTTGAAAATTTGAAAAGCAAGGGTATTTCCGTTGTTGAAAACGAGCCTATGGCTTTGCACACCACTTTTAAAATCGGCGGTCCTGCAAAACTTATGGTGTTACCAAAAAGCGAGGAAGAAATATCCGAGGTTATAAAGGAATGTAACGGACAGGGCGTAAGATATTTGACTGTCGGCAACGGTTCAAATCTGCTTGTGTCTGATGATGGCATAGACGCAGTTGTTATTCTTTTGGGCAAGGAGTTCGGCGAGGTCAAATTGCTTGGCGACACCACGATTTTTGCCGAGGCGGGCGCACCGCTTATGAAGGTGTGCAGATTTGCTCTTGAAAACGGATTGACAGGTTTGGAATTTGCCTATGGCATTCCGGGTTCGTGCGGCGGCGGTGCGTTTATGAACGCAGGTGCGTACGGCGGAGAACTCGGAAATGTGATGTTCCGTTGTGACCATATTGACAAAGACGGCAATAAGGGCAGTTTGGAGGGAGATGACCTCAAACTTGCATATCGCCATTCCGCTTATTATGAAAACGGCTGTATCATTACAGGTGCGTATTTCAAAATGCAAAAGGCGGATAAGGAAGAAATCAAAGCCAAAATGGATGATTATATGAGTCGTCGCCGTGACAAGCAACCGCTTGAATATCCGTCAGCAGGCTCAACATTCAAACGACCGAAGGATAATTTTGCAGGCACTCTCATTGAGCAGTGCGGACTTAAAGGCACAAGCGTAGGCGGTGCAGAGGTCAGCACAAAGCATGCAGGATTTGTCATCAACAAGGGTGGCGCAACTTGCAAGGATGTCCTTGATTTGTGCAAAAAAGTTGCCGACACGGTGAAAGCCGAAAAAGGCATTGACTTGGAAATGGAAGTCCGAGTTACAGAATAAATATATTTTAGATAGGAGAATTGAAAATGAAAGACTTAGTATTGCTTACAGGTGTATCCGGAGCAGGTAAATCAACCGCAATGGGATTTATGGAGGATATTGGATATTATTGTATCGATAATATGCCGGCAGAACTTGTCAGTACATTTATTTCTCTTATTGAAAAATCAGATTCATACAACAAAATTGCGATTGTAACCGATGTTCGTTCAAGAGGTGTGTACAATGAGTTCAGAAAAAATGTGCAAAATCTTATGGACAGCAACGACTACACAGTAAGAACAATTTATCTTGATATCAAAAATCATGTTGCACTCCGCAGATATAAGCTCACAAGAAGAAAGCATCCATATGCCGATAAGTTCAACGGCTCTATCGAAGATGCGCTTAATTATGAAAAGGAAATCCTTGCGCCTGTAAGGGAAAAAGCAGGATATGTGATTGACACATCCGATTTGACGGCAAATCAGCTCCGTGAGCGTCTTGCCCAAATTCTTCTCGGTGACGACAAGGAAGTTATGAACCTCCATGTTATGTCATTCGGCTTTAAGCACGGTATTCCTAACGATGCGGATTTTGTGCTTGATGTAAGATGCTTGCCAAATCCTTATTGGATTGAGTCTATGAGAAATAAGACAGGTCTTGACCAAGAGGTTAAGGACTATGTGTTCAGCTTTGAGGAGGCTCACGAGATTTTTGAAAGACTCAAGAGTTTGCTCGATTATCTCAACCCTCTTTATATCCGAGAGGGCAAGAGCCAGATTGTTATTGCAATCGGCTGTACGGGCGGTAATCACAGAAGTGTTGTTTTTGCGGAAGCACTCAAGGATTACTTCTCTCGCAAGTGGGACAATGTGACCGTTAACCACAGAGATATAAACAGAAAATAACAGAGGTACGGCAACAATGTCCTTTTCATCCGATGTAAAAAAAGAACTTGTAGAAATACAGGTTAAAAATAATTGTTGCAAAAAGAGTCTCCTTTACGGAATGGCTCTTTTTTCAAAGAGCTTTTCGTTCAGAGAAGTTGTTTTTCAGTCAAAAAGCAGGGCAACTGCGGAACTTTATTGTTCTTTGCTAAAAGAACTTTGTTCAATCAAGGCGGTGATAAAGGCTTCTCCGTCGGGCAAGATTTATACCGCTTCCGTGAAAAAGGCGGAAAATGTTGCAAGGATAATGTCGTATTTTGCACACGACAAGGCTGAAACTTCGCTTCGCATCAATTTTTCAAATTTTGATTGCGAGGAATGTCAAAGTGCGTTTTTGAGAGGCGCATTTTTGGCTTGCGGTGCGGTGTCCTCACCTGAAAAAGACTATCATCTTGAGTTTTCCGTGCCGTATATGAATTTGTCAAAAAGTCTTGTGACTTGCTTGCAGGAAAAAGAACTTGCACCAAAAGTCACTCACCGAAAAGGCTACAATATCATATATTTTAAGGACAGCGAGGAAATTGAGGATTGCCTTTATATTATGGGCGCAGGCAAGTCTATGTTTGATATGATGAATGTCAAAATAGTCAAGGAAATCCGCAACACTGCGAACAGAAAGGCAAATTGTGACGCTGCCAATATTGAAAAAACTGTTGCGGCGGCTTCTCCGCAAATTGCCGCAATTATGAAAATAGAGAGGGAAAAGGGACTTGATTCGCTGTCGGAGCCGCTTCGCCAAATGGCTGAAATAAGAATGGAAAACCCAGATTTATCTCTCAATGAGCTTGCCAAAATGTTTGACCCGCCGATTAGCAGAAGCGGAGTTAATCACAGGCTTTCAAGGCTTGTTAAGATAGCGGAGGAAATATAATAACGAGGTAATTGTATGTTCACTCATCTTCATTTGCACACGCAGTTCAGCTTGCTTGACGGTGCTTGCCGTTTGGGCGAGCTTGTCAGTCGTGCAAGGGAGCTGGGGATGACTTCCCTTGCCATAACCGACCACGGCAATATGTATGGTGCCGTGGATTTTTATCGTGAGTGCAAAAAGCAGGGCATCAAGCCGATTATAGGCTGTGAAGTTTATGTTGCGCCACGCAGTAGGTACGATAAGGATAAAAATTTTGACAGCAAATATAACCACCTCATTTTGCTTGTAAAAAACGAGGTTGGCTACAAAAATCTTATAAAAATGGTGTCGCTGTCGTACACCGAGGGCTTTTATTTTAAGCCGAGGATTGACCGTGATTTGCTCGAAAAATACAGCGACGGTCTTGTGTGCCTGTCTGCCTGTGTTGCGGGCGAAATCCCACAGCTTTTGTTGGCGAGGGATTATGACGGTGCAAAGCGAACTGCCGAGTGGTTCAATTCCGTTTTCGGTGACGGCAATTTTTATCTTGAAATGCAAAATCACGGACTTGACGAGGAACGAATTGTTGTTGACGGAGTGAAAAGGTTGTCGGCAGACACGGGCATTCCTCTTGTTGCAACAAACGATGTTCACTATGTCAGACAGGCGGATGCGGAAATTCAGCAGGTGCTCATTTGCATTGCCACCAACCATATTTTGGGCGAGGACACGGGGCTTGAATTTCATTCCGATGATTTTTATCTGAAGAGCGAAAGCGAGATGTCGGAGTTGTTTCACGACACTCCGAGTGCAATTGAAAACACTCAAAAAATTGCCGATGCGTGCAATTTTGATTTTGAATTCGGCAACACGAAACTTCCGTATTTTGAAACGCCGAATAATATGAACCACTTTGAATTCTTCAGGCAAAAGTGCTATGACGGTTTGTACGAACGCTACGGAAAAAATGTTCCGCAATCGTATATTGACCGCCTTGAATACGAGCTTGAAACCGTGGATAAAATGGGCTACACGGACTATTATTTGATAGTTCAGGACTTTGTTCGATTTGCAAAGAGCAGGGATATTCCCGTCGGTCCGGGCAGAGGTTCGGGCGCAGGTTCAATTGCCGCTTACTGTATCGGAATAACTGACCTTGACCCTATGAAATACGACCTCATTTTTGAGCGTTTTCTCAATCCCGAGCGTGTGTCTATGCCCGATTTTGATATAGATTTTTGCTATGAACGCAGGGGCGAGGTTATAGATTATGTGACCCAAAAATACGGCGCAGACCATGTTGCGCAGATTGTGACATTCGGAACGCTTCAAACAAAGGCGGCGTTGCGTGATGTCGGAAGAGTTATGGGTATGCCGTATGCAAGGGTTGATTCTGTTGTAAAAATGATTCCAAAATCGTTCCACATCAGCATTGACGAGGCGGTGCAAAAAAGTAAGGAACTTCGCAATGCAATGGAGGAGGACTCCCAAATCAAGCGACTTGTTGAGATTGCACGCAAGGTTGAGGGTATGCCGAGGAACACATCAACTCATGCGGCAGGCGTGGTTATCACCCACGACCCTGTGTCGTCTTATGTTCCGCTGGCAATGAATGATGATTTGGTTGTTACGCAGTATATTATGACCACTCTTGAGGAACTCGGACTGCTGAAAATGGACTTTTTGGGGCTTCGCACACTCACCGTGATTGATGATGCGGCAAAGGCAAGCGGAGTTGATATAAACACAATTCCGATTGATGATGCCGAGGTGTATAAGCTGTTTTCACGAGGTCAAACGGAGGGAATATTCCAGTTTGAATCATCGGGAATGAAGCAGATGCTGACCAATCTGAAACCAACAGGTTTGGAGGATTTGATTGCCGCAACTTCGCTTTACAGACCGGGTCCGGCAAGTCAGATAGACACCTTTGTGCACAATTCAAACAATCCGCAGGATATCACCTATGACACACCGATGCTTGAGCCGATTTTAAAGAATACCTACGGCTGTATGGTGTATCAGGAGCAGGTTATGCAGATATTTCGTGAACTTGCGGGTTACAGCTTCGGCAGGGCGGATGTTGTTCGCCGTGCAATGAGCAAAAAGAAGCATGATGTTATGGAAAAGGAGCGAGCTTCCTTTGTTGACGGTTGTGCAAAGAACGGAATTTCAAGCGATGTTGCAAACGGCATTTTTGACAAAATGAGCGACTTTGCATCATATGCTTTTAATAAATCCCACGCAGCGTGCTATGCACTTGTGGCATATCGTTGTGCTTATCTCAAAAAATATCATCCGTCAAGGTTTATGGCGGCACTCCTCACCTCTGTTTTGGATGACTCCAACAAGGTGGCACGCTATATCGCAGAGTGCAAACGGCTCGGTATTCGCCTTGCTCCGCCCGATATAAACAGCTCGATGAAAGGCTTTACGGCAGGTAGCGACAGGGTGATTAATTACGGACTGTTGGGCATCAAAAATCTTGGCAACGATTTCATTGAGGATATAATCAAAGAACGAAAAAACGGCAAATTCAAAGATATATTTGATTTTTGTACAAGGCTTCAAGGCGGAAAATTCAACCGCCGTGCAGTCGAAGCTCTCATACAATGCGGTGCGTTTGACGGTTTGGGTGCAAATCGCAGACAAATGCTCAGCGCATTGCCCGTAATTCTTACAAATATCGAAGCAAAATATCGTCGCACAATGTACGGTCAGGTCGGACTGTTCGATATAAGTGATGATTTCAGCGATAACTTTGAACTTCCGAGAGTTGACGAGTTCCCAAAATCCGAACTTTTGCAAATGGAAAAGGAAATGACGGGGCTGTATTTGTCAGGGCATCCGATGGACAGATATGACGGTTATGTGAAAAAATCAGGTTGCGTGCGAACCTATGATGTGCTTGAAGCAGGCAAGGAAATGTCGCAGATTAAGGACGGCTCAAGCGTCAAACTGTGCGGAACGGTCACACGCATTTCTGTCAAGCAAACACGCACAAGCAATATGAGTATGGCTTTTGTGACGCTTGAAGATTTGTACGGCACGGTTGAAATTGTGCTGTTCCCAAAAATTTTTGCAAAATACGGCGAAATGATTACACCTAATAATGTTGTTGCGGTGTCGGGAACTGTGTCAATCGAGGAGGAAAAAGAGCCTAAAATTCTTGTCAATGCAGTTGTCAAACCGACGGTTGACAACTCGCAAATCGGTACGGCTTCAAAGCAAAAACGAACGGGACTGTTCCTTAAATTCAAGTCAAAAAACGATGAAAACATAGCAAGGGTTAAAGGAATTTTGCAGGATTACAAGGGTGATTTTCCTATGTATTATTACCTTGATGACGAAAAGAAGTACATCAAGGCTCAATCATATAATTTTGTAAAATATGACGATAATCTTGTAAAAACCTTAAAAAATATACTAGGTGAGGGCAATGTTGCCGTTAGATTTTAGTATTTTTGACACTTGACATTATATATAATATTCAGTAAAATAGATTTACTATGTGGGCTTTTGCTCATTGTTAATCAGCTATAAATTCAATTATATATTTGTATTTTTGAACGGAGGAAAATATTATGAAAACTATCGCAGTTTTAACAAGCGGAGGCGACGCACCGGGTATGAATGCTGCCATTCGTGCAGTTGTAAGAACAGCGTGTGAAAACGGAGTTAAAGTTTACGGTGTTGTAAGAGGCTACAACGGTCTTATCAACGGTGATTTTATAGAGATGGATTTGCGTTCGGTGTCTGACATTATCAACCGTGGCGGTACAATCCTTTATTCTGCAAGAAGCACAGAATTTGCTACAGAAGAGGGTATGCGTAAAGCTGTACGCACCTGCCGTGAAAAAGGCATTGAGGGTGTTGTTGTTATTGGCGGTGACGGTTCATTCCGTGGCGCTCGTGACCTCAGCGAAAGAGGAATTCCTTGCGTAGGCGTTCCGGGCACTATCGACAATGATATTGCTTGCTGTGATTACACAATCGGTTACGACACTTGCCTTAACACTATTATGGATATGGTAGACAGAATTCGTGACACTTCAGAATCTCACGACAGATGTGCGGTTATCGAAGTTATGGGCAGAAGAGCAGGCTATCTTGCACTCAATGCGGGTATCGCTTGCGGTGCAACTTCAATCCTTATTCCTGAAGTTGAAGTTGACATCGAAAAGCATGTTATCGAGAGAATGAGAAAGACCCAAAGAACTGACAAAAAGCACTTCATCATCATTGTTGCAGAGGGTTGCGGAGTTGATGTCCACGAACTTGCAAAGCATATTCAGGCTGAAACAGGCGTTGAATCAAGAGCAACTGTTCTCGGTCACACACAGCGTGGCGGTTATCCGACTGTTAAGGACAGAGTTATGGCTACCCGTATGGGCAACTATGCAGTAAAGCTTCTTATGAATAACATTGGTAACAGAGTTGTTGCGGCTCAAAAGGAAGATGTTGTTGATTATGACATCTTTGAAGCACTTAATATGACAAAGACTATTGATATGAACCTTTACAATATCGCTCACGAGGTATCAATCTAACATAAAATGTAAAAAGCTCTGCCGTAAGCATTTTTGTTTGCGGCAGTTTTTGTCTTAATTTTCCTGTGGAAATTTGTTCTTTTCTATGATATAATTTCCACAAAGGAGCATATATGCCAGCAACAAAAAAGAAAAAACGAAAAAAAACCCGCATTTCCAAAAAACAAAAGGAAAAGCGAAAAAAGCTGATTGTGTCGGTCACAGCGGTTTTGCTTGCTTTGATTGTGGCGTTGGTGTCAATTTCCGTGTCGCACACGGGTCGAAAATTGCCAAATCCGCTTTTGGGGATAGACAAGGAAGCCGCCTACGGAGTGGATGTTTCGCACCACAACGGCAAAATCAATTGGAAAAAACTGAAAAACGAGGTCGATTTTGTAATTATAAGAGTCGGCTATCGTGGATATGAAAAAGGCAATGTCTGTATCGACAAAAATGCCGAAAAAAACCTAAAAGGTGCAAACAAGGTCGGTATACCTGTCGGGGTGTATTTTTACACCCAGGCGGTCAATGAAGAAGAGGCAAGGGAAGAGGCGCAAGCCACCCTTGATGTCATAAAAAAATACGACATTTCTTTGCCTGTTTTTTATGATTTTGAATATCCGTCCTCATCAGGCAAACACACAGGCAGACTCTATTCTGCACAGCTTGATAAAAAACAAAATGTAAAGCTCATAAATACTTTTTGCAAAGAAATTGAGGACGCAGGCTATCAAAGCGGACTTTATGCCTCTTCTTTTATGTTCAAAAGCAATTTCAAAATGAGCGAACTTTCAAATTCCGTTTACATATGGGTTGCCGATTATAACGGTGCCGTGTCTTACAGCGGTGATTATGATTTGTGGCAGTTCAGCGACAAAGGCAAGGTCAGCGGAATTAGCAAAAAGACAGACGAAAACTATTGGTACATTAAAAAATAAATCACACGGCGGATAATGTCCGCAAAAAAGGGAGATTAAATGAAAAAATCTATTAAAAAAATTATGTCATTGCTTCTTGCAGGCACAATGCTTGTCACACCGATTACGGCATCGGCATTTACAGGCGGAAGCATTTTTATGGAAGAAACTTTGAAAAAGGGGAAGTATGTTTATAAAACTTACACCCATCAGGATAGATTTGCAAATATGAAAATTCAACACGGCATTGATGTTTCGTATCACAACGGCACACTTGATTGGTCGGAGATTAAAAACGCAGGCGTTGAATTTGCGATTTTGCGTGCGGCTTATCGTGGCTACGGTGACGAAGGTACACTTGTGAGAGACAGCAAATTTGCCGAATATATCAGAGGTGCACAGGCTTACGGAATCCCTGTCGGAGCATATATTTATTCGCAGGCAATCACAACCGCAGAGGCTGTGCAGGAGGCTAATTATATTCTTAATATTGTAAGAGGCTACAGCCTTGATTTGCCTATTGTTTTTGACTATGAATTTGCAGGAGTAAAGACAGGCAGACTTGATTCCGCTTGGAAAAATGGTGAACTCAATAAAACAAAAATGACCGACATCACACTTGCATTTTGCAACACAATCAAAAGTGCGGGCTATGATGTTATGGTCTATGCAAACAAAACTTTCCTCATAAAAAATATTGACCACGAGGTTATAGAAAACGCAGGCTATGATGTTTGGCTTGCTCATTATGTAAACCAACCATATGTAAACGATGAGTATCCCGAGAAAAGCAAAGAATTCAATTATCAGGGCACAGATTATACAGGCGACTTTAAAATTTGGCAATACACCTCAACAGGCAGAATTCCTGGAATTGAAGGTAAAAGATTCGATTGCAACTTTATGTATGGCGGTGATATTTCGTCATCTGTTAAAATTTCCGACATTCCAAATCAGGTTTACACCGGCTCTGAGGTTGTTCCGTCTTACACCGTAACTTATGGTGACAATATTCTTGTTGACGGTCTTGATTATGTTGCCACATATCAAAACAATTCATCAATCGGCACAGCAACCGTAAATGTTCTCGGTGCGGGAACTTATGAGGGATTGTTGAATCTTACAAAGAAATTCAACATTGTTCCGGATACTGTTCGTGACGTTCGACCGTCAAATGTAAAAACAGACAGTGCGGAATTGTCTTGGTCTGCCGTTAACGGTGCAAGCGGATATATTATTCAAATTCAAAAGAACGGCAAATGGACAAATCTCGGCACTTATCCTTCAGAAAGAGCAAGCATAAAAGGTCTTATGCCGGGTTCTGTAAACAACATTCATATTGCTGCTTACACAAATGTAAACGGAATAAATTATATGGGCGCATACAGTGATGCAGTTAAAATTGAAACTGCTGTCGGCGCTGTAAATCCAAGAGCTTCGGCATATGCAAATAACTTTGTCACTCTCACTTGGGACAAGCAAACTGCCGCAAACGGCTATGAAGTGTTCAAGTACGATGCTTCATCAAAGAAGTATGTGCTTTATAAAAATATCACAAATCCAAACACAAACGCTTGCAAGGTGACAGGGCTTGCGTCAAATAAAAAGTACAACTTCAAGGTTCGTGCTTATCAAATTGACGACAGCGAAAAGACTTATGCTCCGTTTGGTGCTGTTGTTTCGCAGTACACATCAATTGCAAAGCCAAAGTTGAATTCCGCAAAATCAACTTCAAAGAAAAAAATCAAGGCTTATTGGAGCAAGGTAAAAGGTGCTTCGGGTTATCAAGTGATGTGGTCTACATATAAGAATTTCTCAAAGAATTATAAGACAAAGTCTGTTAAGGCAAAGTATAGCTCAAAGACTGTAACCACCGCTCAATCAAAGAAAACTTATTATGTTCGTGTCAGAGCATACAAAACCATTTCGGGCAAAAAAGTATATTCACCGTGGAGTAATACTAAAAAAGTAAAAACAAAGTAAGAAATAAAGCGAACAGGTTAATCCTGTTCGCCTCTTTTCTTTTTGCGTATGTTGTGCTATAATTACCATATATGTGATTAGCGAGGAAATGTATGAAAAAAGTAGTTTCTGTTTTATTATCAATAATATTTGTTTTTGCGTTTGCAAGTCCTGTTTTTGCAAAGGCGAATTCAACTCTCAATATCTCAAAGGGCGACATCGGTGCGGAAATTTCGCCGACTTTGTACGGCGTCAGCATTGATGACGCTTCGTTTGGTGTTGACGGCGGATTGTCGTCAAATATGGTCAACAACAATTCGTTTGAATACAAGGACAATCCCGAATATGCGTGGGAGTTCAACGGCGTTTCGCCTGTTGTGTCGAGCCAAAATCCTATCAATCAAAACAATCCGACTTACGAAACAATCACGGTTGAATCATCGGGAAAAATGCTCAATAAGGGTTATACAAAACTCTTTGACGGCAAGGGAAATTACAGCTCAAAGGTTGCCGAAAAATCAGGAATGAGCTTCAAAAAAGGCACAACATATTATTTTTCGTGCTATCTGCTCAATGTTGATTTTCAGGGCAAAATCGGTGTGTTTTTTGATTCAAAATCGAACAATTCCGACCCCGTTCAGCTGAACATCAACGGCACAAACAAAAATTCGTGGACAAAGGTCAGCGTAAAAGTTAAGTCAATGGCAACCGAAAACGGCGGACTCGGAATCAGTTTCAACGGCACAGGTTCAATTTGTATCGATTATGTCACCCTTGTTCCGGACGACAGCTTCGGTCTTGGTGACGGCGAGTGGAAATATGCTTCTCTCCGTGCGGATATGTTTGATGCTCTCAAAAATTTGAAGCCGTCATTCCTCAAGTTCCCGGGCGATTGCACAGCCGAAAACAATGACGGTTATAATTGGAAAGACACTATCGGCGAGCCGGCGCTTCGCAGGCAGTCGGTCAGCGTGTATAACAACAGTTCAAAGGGTTATTTTGCAAACAATTCAAATATGCTTGGCTATCATGAGTATTTTCAGCTTGCAAGGGATTTGAACGCAGTTCCCGTTGCCGTGGTGGGTGCAGGCATTGCCTGCCAAACAAACGGCGAATACGAGGCTTATTCGCAGGCTCTCGACAAAACTTATATGACCGATGAACAGTGGGAGGCTTATCTCACAAATGAGTGCGGATTCAAAAAAAGCGAAGTCAAGGCGAGAACGGAGTACATAAATTCTCTTGGGGTGAAGAGCGTTGACGATTTCAACAAGTATGTCAACAGCATTGCGCTCACACCGGGCACGGATGATTTCATCAATTACGCACAGGATGTTCTGGACTTGATTGAATATGCAAATGCCGACAGCACCGCAGGTTATTGGGCTTCTCTTCGAAGTGCAAACGGAAGTGAACAGCCGTTTAATCTCAAATATTTGCAAATCGGCGGTGACAATTACGGCGAAACCTATTGGAGAAATTTTGATGCGTTGAAGAAGATTATCAACGAAAAATATCCCGACATTGTAGTGATTGCCTCAACAGGCTATTCGTCTGACGGAGAGGATTTTGACACCGCTTGGAACAAGATTAATTCGTCATATTCAAGCGGACTTGCAAACGAAAAGGTTGTTGATTTAAAAGACAATACGCTTTCGCAAAATGTTACCCGATATGACAGCTACAATCAAAGCGGTGTAGGGGTAATCCTTGACGAGTACCGCAGTTCGGCATACACCAAGGGCAACGATGTGAAGAATAATAACATGTTCAACGCTTCGCAGGAGGCTTCGTTCATCACGGGTCTTGAAAAAAACAGCTCGGTTGTTAAAATGGCAAGCTATTCGCCGATTTTTTCAAAAATCGGTGCAAACAGCAAAAACCAAAGCCTTGTTTGGTTTGACGGCAATGATTTGGCGTACACGCCAAGCTATTACACACAGCTTATTTTTGCAAATAATGTCGGCAAAAATTATGTCAATTCAACGCTGAACAGCGACAGCGACGGAGTTTTTCAGAGCGTAACCATTGACGAAACTTCACGCACGCTTTATATAAAACTTGTGAACACTTCAGGCAATCACGAAAAAATCAGCGTCAATTTGAGCGGATTTGATGAGGTTTCTGCGGTGTCACAGCAAAGTGTCGGAAGCGATTTCAAGTCGGTATTCAACAGCATAAAAAAGCAGACCGTAGCACCTCGACAGACAGAACTTGAATTTGAGGACGGCACATTTGAGGCGGAACTTGCACCGTACAGCGCAACCGTCATCAGAGTCGGCTACGAGCAAAACAACGGCAACGGCTTTTATGTCTTGCCCGATAATTTGAACACGGAGGTTAAAGCATTCGTTCCTATGAGTATTCCTGTATTTATCATTATGATTATTGCCATTTTTGTTGTGGGCAGCGTGGCGGGATATTTTGTGTATTCCAAGTTTGTGCTTAAAGGCAAAAAACCGAATAAGCCGAACAAAAAGAAAAAAGACGACTCAACCGATGAAGAATAATTGAGCCGTTGTTGATACGAAAACATACCCCGAAGCGAATTCGCTTCGGGGTGTGTATTTTAAACCGTAGGGGCGAACTGTGTTCGCCTATTTTACCATTCCAAATTGTGGAGTTTGCCTTTTTGGACTAATTCGGGGTAATCCCATTGGCGGAGCACCTCGTATGTGCCGATTGCCACGGCGTTTGAGAGGTTCAGGCTTCTGATGATGCCCCTCATCGGCATACGCACGCACCAATCGTGGTTTGCTTTGAGCAATTCCTCGGGCAAGCCTTTTGTTTCCTTGCCGAAAACAAGGTAGCAGTTGTTTGGATATTCAACATCCGAGTGCGCCTGCTCGGCTTTGGTGGAAAAATAATAAAATGTTCCGCCTTTGTTTTTCTCAAAAAATTCCTCGGTGCTGTCGTAAAATGTGATGTCCAGCTTGTCCCAATAGTCAAGACCTGCTCTTTTCACCTGCTTGTCAGTGATGTGAAAGCCCATAGGACCTACAAGATGTAGCCTTGCTCCCGTTGCGGCGCAGGTTCTTGCGATGTTGCCTGTGTTCTGCGGAATTTCAGGCTCTATAAGCACGATGTTAAGCGAGTGTTCCATTGATGTAAACCTCTTTTATACTGAAATTTTTATCGGTGACAATCAAATCGGCGCATTTGCCGACTGCGATTGAACCGATATTTTTATCCTCTTTGATAACCTTTGCCGGGTTGATTGTGCAGGATTTGAGTGCAGTTTTGAAATCAATTCCGAATTCAAGCAAATTTTTGAACTCGTCAAAAACATTGGTGATTGAAGCGGCGATTGTGCCGTCCTCAAGTTTTGCCACCTTGTAGCCGTCCTTGACATAGGTCATCTGACCGCCAAGCTCGTATTCGCCGATTCCGAGACCCGCACCACGCATTGAATCGCTGATTACGCAGGCTCTGTCCTCGCCCAAAATCTTAAATGTGTTTCGCAAAACGGCAGGACAGATGTGCTCGCCGTCACAGATGAGCTCCGCCGTGATGTCGCTGTCAAGCACCGTGCCGACAATTCCGGCTTCACGGTGTGTCATAGGGGTCATTGCGTTGTAAAGATGCGTTGCGTGTGCAACACCGCTTGCAATAGCCTCCCTTGTTTGCTGTGCGTTTGCCGAGCTGTGACCGACAGAAATCGTCAAATTTCCCTTTTCCTTTGTGATAAAATCCTGCGTGTCGCTTGCTTCGGGAGCAATGGTAATCAGCTTGATTTTGTCGTTGATTGAAAGCAACTCGTCAACCTCTTTTATGCTTGCCGGGCGGATGAATTCTCTGTTTTGTGCGCCTGCCTTTGCTTCGGCAATGTACGGACCTTCAAGGTTTATGCCCGCAAGTTTCGACTTCGGTGCGGTGTATCCGCTTGCCGATTTAACTATTTCTTTCAATTTTTCGTGCGAAAGAGTCATTGTTGTTCCGCAAAACGAAGTAACGCCGTGCTTTGCAAGATATGTGCTGATTGCGTCAATGCTGTCGGTCGTGCCGTCAGAAAAATCCGCACCTGCACCGCCGTGAATGTGGATGTCGATAAATCCCGGAAGAATGATGCAGTCGGTCATATCACGAACTTCGTCATTTTCTGCGTCAAAAATTCCGATTTCGGCAATTTTGCCGTTTTCAATTTTTATGTCGCCGAATTCTTTTTCAAATTCTTCGTTGATGAATGTGCAGTTTTTGAGAATCATAATTTTGCCTCCTTGATTATGCGATATGACAACTCTTGGAGCTGTTCAAAATGCTCATATTTGCTGATTTCAGCACGGAGCTTTGCACCGCCTCGCATACCTTTTGTGTAGTACGCTGCGTGGTGTCGAGCCTCTCGCATAGCTGTGTATTCGCCTTTGTATTCGATTATTTTTTGAATATGCTTCAGCATAACATTCATTTTTTCAATCGTTGACGGTTCGGGAAGAACTCTGCATTCCGAAAGATAAGCGTTGATTCGTGAGAATACCCACGGATTGCCGAGCGCACCTCTGCCAATCATTATTGCATCGGCATTCGTTTTTTCAAGCATAATCGCCGCCGTCTGCTCATCGGTTATGTCGCCGTTTGCAATAACAGGGATGTCAAGTGCGTTTTTTACTTCTGCAATGATGTCGTAATCAACCGTTCCGCTGTACATCTGCTGCCGTGTTCTGCCGTGCACCGCAACAGCACTTGCTCCGGCTTTTTGGGCAAGAAGTGCCATTTCAACAGCGTTGATGTTGTCGTCATCCCAGCCTTTGCGGATTTTTACGGTTACGGGAATTTCCACCGCTTCAACAACCGCCTTTGTGATTTCGTATGCAAGTTGTGGCTTTTTCATCAGGCTTGCCCCTCCGCCGTTCATGGCAACTTTCGGAGCAGGACAGCCCATATTTATGTCAATTATGTTTGGATTGTATTCAAGACATTTGACCGCCGCTTGAGCCATAATTTCAGGGTCGTCACCAAAAATCTGTGCTCCGCACGGACGCTCATTGCCGATTGTCAACAGCTCTCCGCTTTTTTTGTCGCCCATCGTCAAACCTTTGGACGACACCATTTCCGTCACCGTGTATGCCGCTCCGAATTGCGTGCACAGCTCTCTGAACGCCCTGTCCGCAATTCCTGCCATCGGTGCCAAAAATGCAATATTTGTAAATTCTAAATCGCCGATTTTCATAAATTTTCCAATCCGAATTAATCTCTTAATTCACACTTATTACCTTGATTAATACGCTCATAATATATCATATTAATAATGTAAAATCAAATAAAATCAAATTTTTAAATATGATTTTGCAAATATTTGGTAACTTTTTACAATTCGTTATAAATCTTGCAAAAGGCATTGACATATTTGTAATAATGTGTTACTCTTTTGTTACTTATTGAGATACAAAATATAGCAAATTGTGTATATACATCAATGACTACACTATATATTGTACTTTAAATGTTAAAAAACAATATATTTAGACTTAAACAGATTACAAATTGGTAAAAATCAGTGACTTTTTATTCACATTACATTGGTAATTTGTTATAATTCAATATGTACGATATTATGCATATTGCATAATTGCGTCTACATAAATTTGATTTCTACTTTTATTTATATATTTTTTATTACCTTATGAACGGAGGGAAAATCGTGGATAATTTTGTTATTAACGGTGGACACGAATTGTTCGGAGAAGTTAATATCAGCGGTGCTAAAAATGCTGCAGTCGCTATTATCCCGGCGGCTCTTTTGGCAGAAGATACTGTCAGAATAGAAAATATCCCGCAAATTAGCGATGTTCATCTGATTATCGAAATTCTCAACAGAATGGGTGCAGAGATTAAGGTTGTCAACAAAAACACCTTGGATATTAACACTACAAATATTAATTATCAAAGTATACCATATGAACTTACATCTCATTTCAGAGCAAGCTACTACTTGATTGGTGCAATGCTTGGCAGATTCAGCAAGGCAGATGTTGCGCTTCCGGGTGGCTGTGATTTTGGTGTAAGACCTATCGACCAGCATGTCAAGGGTTTCAAGATGCTCGGCGCACAGGTTGATATTATTGACGGTGTTGTGTGTGCAAAGGCAGAAAAGCTTGTCGGCACACCTATTTATATGGATGTCGTGTCTGTCGGCGCAACCATCAACATTATGCTTGCGGCGGTTAAGGCAAGAGGACTCACCGTTATTGAAAATGCGGCAAAAGAGCCACATATCGTTGACCTTGCAAACTTCCTCAACTCAATGGGTGCGGATGTAAGAGGCGCAGGCACCGATGTTATCAAAATTCGTGGCGTAGAAAAAATGCACGGTTGCACATATTCAATCATTCCGGACCAAATCGAAGCAGGCACATATATGGTTGCTGCTGCGGCTTGCGGCGGTGATGTGCTTGTTAAGAATGTAATTCCGAAGCACCTTGAATCAATCACTGCAAAGCTTGAAGAAGCGGGTGCAGAAGTTATCGAATATGACGATGCGGTTCGTGTAACAAGATTTAAGGCACTTTCAAAATGCAATGTAAAAACTATGCCTCATCCGGGCTTCCCAACCGATATGCAGCCTCAAATGGCGGTGCTTCTGTCTATTGCAAACGGCACAAGCATTTTGTCCGAGAGCGTGTGGGACAATCGTTTTCAGTATGTTCAACAGCTTCTTCGTATGGGTGCGGATATTCAGGTTGACGGCAAGGTGGCTGTTATTGTCGGTGTTCCGAGACTTGACGGCACAACAGTCAGAGCAACCGACCTCCGTGCAGGTGCGGCAATGATTATTGCAGGCTTGGTTGCAGAGGGTGTAACAACTGTTGAGGACACGATTTATGTTGAGCGTGGATACGAGGATGTTGTTGAAAAGTTTTCGGCACTCGGCGCAGACATCAAGCGTGTTGCGGTTAAGGAAGAAAACACAGTTTCTTCCGCAGGTTAAAATAATAATCCTCGTCATTGACGGGGATTTTTTTGAAGTAATGGGGTAGCAAAATGGCAAAAGCGTGTCAGCTGTTTTCGGGCAGTAAGGGCAATTCAATATACATATCCTCGGCTTGCGGCAAGTTTCTTGTTGATGCGGGAGTGAGCGCAAAGCGACTTGACGAAAAGCTCCGTTCAATCGGTGTTGAACCTGATGAACTTGACGGAATTTTTGTCACTCACGAGCACACCGACCATATCGGAGGCTTGCGTGTTTTTTCGGCGAAGCACAATTTGCCTGTGTTTGCTCACAAGGATGTGGCAGAAAAAATCAAGGCGAGCGGTTCAATCAAAGATGGTGTTCCGCTTTATAAAATTGATGAAAATATGGAAATCGGCGGAGCGGAAATCGTGCCGTTTGTCAACAGTCACGACAGCGTTGCGTGCGTTGGCTATCGCTTCAATATGAACGGCAGGTCAATCGCTGTGTGTACCGATACGGGTTATGTGACCGATGACGCAAGGGAAAAACTAAAAGGCACGGATATGGTGTATCTTGAGTCGAACCACGAGGTCACAATGCTTGAAAACGGCTTTTATCCTTATCAGCTCAAGCAGAGAATTTTGTCGGCAAAGGGACATCTTTCAAATTTTGCGTGTGGTGAATTTGCAAAGGAACTTGTGCAAAACGGCACAACAAGGCTTGTGCTGGCACATTTGAGCAAAGAGAACAACAATCCCGATGTTGCACGCCAAGCAACACTTTGTGCGTTGAGCGAAGCGGGATTTGAGCAAAACAAGGATTTTCGCCTCAGTGTTTCGGATGAGGAATGTTTTGAAAGGCCGATAGTTTTATGATTAAGGTGACGGTTATTGCGGTAGGCAAGTTAAAGGAAAAATATCTTCGTGACGCTTGCGAGGAGTATCTCAAAAGGCTCGGCACATATTCAAAGGTGAGCGTTGTTGAGGTCAATGAGGAGCGTTGCTCCGATAATCCGAGCGAGTCGGAAATAGAAAATGTCAAGCAAAAAGAGGGTCGGCGTATTATCGCAAAAATCCCGAAAGGCTCGTTTATTGTGCCGATGTGCATTGAGGGCACGCAGTTTTCAAGCGAGGATTTTGCAAAGAAAATTGAGGCAACGGCGGTTGCAGGGAACAGCGATATAACCTTCATCATCGGCGGTTCGTTCGGTCTGTCGGACGAGGTCAAGTCGCTTGGCAAATTGAAATTGTCGTTTGGCAAGCTCACACTTCCGCACCAGCTTATGCGTGTTGTCCTTTTGGAACAAATCTATCGTGCATTTTCAATACTCAACAACAGTAAATACCATAAATAAAACACATATTTCTATAATATAAATTTATGCCTCGGTAAAACTATTACCGAGGTGTTTTTTTATGAAAAAAATCGGAAAAACATATATTTTTGAATTGCCGCCGTTGATAATAGGGTCGGCGGGTGTTGCAGGAAAAAAAGAGGGCGAAGGTCCACTCGGTGACGATTTTGATATGGTTTTTGAGGACACAACGATGGGGCAGGACAGCTTTGAACTTGCTGAAAGTGCGATGCTCCACGATGCGATAATCAGGGCTTTGGAAAGTGCAAATGTGTCGCCCAAGGATGTTGATTTTGTTATGACGGGTGATTTGCTCGACCAGTGCACAGGTTCGTGTTTTGCACTCAAAGATTTGGAAATGCCGTTCATCGGAATGTACGGTGCGTGCTCAACAATGGCGCTCACTTTGTGCAATTCGGCAATGCTTGTGTCGGCAGGTGCAAACATCTGCGTTGCAGGTGCTTCGAGCCATTTTGCGTCCAGCGAAAGACAGTTTCGCTATCCGCTTGAATATGGCGGTCAGCGACCTCCGACAGCTCAATGGACGGTCACGGGTGCAGGCTGTGCGGTTGTGCAAAATCAAAGAAATATTGACCCTGAAAACTTGCAAAATGCGGTGAAGATTTCTGCTGTTCATATCGGAACAATAACGGATTTGGGCATCAAAGATGCAAACAATATGGGTGCGGCAATGGCTCCGGCAGCGGCAAGAACGATAGCCGATTTTTTGCACGACACACAGACAAAACCTGAAGATTACGACTTGATTTTGACGGGAGATTTAGGACTGACAGGTTCAAAATTGTTGTTTGAACTTTTGCAAGAGGACAGTGAAATTGACATCGAAACACAGCACAAAGATTGCGGAACGATGATTTTTAATTTGGCGGAGCAGGATGTGAATTCAGGAGGCTCGGGTTGTGGCTGTTCGGCAAGCGTTTTTTGTTCACACATTATGAAAAATATCAAAAACGGCACGCTTAAAAAAGTGCTTTTTGTTGCAACGGGAGCACTGATGTCGCCGACCTCAACAAAGCAGGGTCAGTCAATCCCGGGCATAGCACACGCAGTTTTGCTTGAAAAATAAGCATTTGGGGCACACTGCTTTGCACTCAAAAATCAAAGAGACAGATGAAAGACAAGGCATAATTTACAGGGCAGGCTTACCGCCTTCACTGTAAATTTAACGCAGTATTTCGATGTTTGTTTGATTTTTTGAGCATTTATTTTTTATGTTGTGCGCCCCTTGTGGGCATTGATTTTCATATTTTGCACAAATTAATAACTAATCTTCTCTGTTTAGTTTACTAAACAGTAAAAAATAATAAATAATATTGTAATTTTATGTTATATAGTGTATAATTTTAAATGAGATAAACTATGTATTTTGCATAAAATTAAGAAACAAAAATTTGTAAAGTTGGAGTGTTTATTCAACGCATTTAATACAAAAAATGCGTTGAATGGATATTGTTAGAGATGATATAAAATAACATAAGGAGAATATGCCACGATTGTTGGGCAAAAAAGAGAATGATGAAAAAATTATTAAATATAAAATGGCAGTTAGTCTTTTATGATTTGATTGCGTTTTTGGTAACAGATGGAGTACTGTTGCTTATTTATAGAAATTTTTTGTCACTTGGTTGGAAAGATATAGTTGCAAATTCGGTTTTAGCTTTTGGTTCAATCTTTGTAGCCAGATTGATTGGAAATGTTTATAGGCAAATTTGGAGATATGGCGGAATACAGTGCTATATTCGGTTGTTGATTGCCGATGCCGGTGGTGCCGTATTTTTTATCTTGTTAGAATACATATTTGACGTATTGACACCGTTCAAAAGATTAACCTTTTCTATTATGGTTGCTCTTATGAGCGTTGATTTGCTTTTGGCTCTTGCAATGAGAATGATGTATCGCTATTGCTTTAAATTCGGCAATGAAACATCATTAAAAGGCAGAGTACTCAGATTTTTGCTTAAAAATTTTGCAGGAATAACGCTTAAGAAAACCGACGATTCAAGTAAAATTAAGATAGCAATAGTCGGTGCGGGAAAAACCGGTGTAAGTCTTGCGGAAGATTTAATGAACAATTTGGCTTCACCGTATTTGCCAAGATTGTTTATTGATACTAATGATGAGAAAATCGGCCGTGAAATTCACGACATACCTGTAATTTCAAAAAATGAGCCTATTTCTGAAATTATCAAAGAATACAAAATTCAAGAAATCGTGATTGCAATTCCGTCAGCAACTGCGGCAAGGAAAAAAGAGCTTTATGATTTCTATAAACAATTCGGATGCAAGATAAAGAATTATGACTATCCAACGGTGCAAACTGTCGGAGCTAAACCGAGCCTTCGTGAATTTGATATTGAAGATTTGCTGTTTAGAAAACAAATTCAAGTTGTAGACGAAAACACAAAAGCATATTTTAAAAATAAGGTGGTTCTTATTACAGGCGGCGGTGGTTCTATCGGAAGTGAACTTTGCCGTCAATTAGCCAAAATGAACCCTAAACAAGTTGTTATTCTGGATATATACGAAAACGGCGTTTATGATGTTCAGCAAGAACTGAAGCTGATATATAAAAACGAACTTGATTTAGAGGTTGAAATTGCTTCTATTACAGACAGACAGGCAATGCGAATGGTATTTGAAAAATATCATCCTCAAATTGTCATTAATGCTGCCGCCCATAAGCATGTACCGCTTATGGAAAATAATTGTCTTGAAGCTGTTAAGAATAATGTTTTCGGAACAAAGATTGTTCTTGAACTTTGCGAAGAATTCGGTGCTGAACGCTTTATGATGGTTTCAACCGACAAGGCGGTTAACCCAACAAATGTTATGGGTGCAACCAAGAGAATGTGCGAGATGATTGTACAGGGATATAGCACTCGTGGCAACTTGAAATGCTCTTGTACAAGATTTGGCAATGTACTTGGCTCTGCGGGTTCGGTTATTCCGCTTTTCAAGCGTCAAATTTCTGCCGGCGGTCCAATAACTTTAACGGATAAGAGAATCATCCGTTACTTTATGACGATACCTGAAGCGTCACAACTTGTTCTTCAATCGGGAGCGATGGCTGACAATGGGGAACTGTTCGTTCTTGATATGGGGCAACCCGTGAAAATATTTGATCTTGCAAAAAATATGATTGAACTTTCGGGTGTTCAAAACATTGAGATTATCGAAACAGGACTTCGACCCGGCGAGAAGCTTTATGAAGAACTTTTGGTTGGCGGTAATAATCTTGATACAACGGATAATGAGTTAATCTTTATTGAAAGAGAAGAACCAATCTCTTTTGAAGAAATGGAACAAAAACTTGAGGTATTAAGAAACGCTTGTGAACAAGGCGATAACGATTTGGTTCGTGAGGCACTTCATTCAGTTGTTCCGACTTTTAAGGCTCCTGAAGAGGTAAACAAGAACGCTCTAAACTCAATGGAAATGAATATTGTAAAAACTGTTTAATTTAAGAGGATACAGAAATGCCAATTAAACCTTTTGAAGAAAAAATATGGTTGTCATCCCCGACAATGCACGGGGATGAAATCAAATACATAACGCAGGCTTACGAAACAAACTGGATGTCAACCATCGGCGAAAATATCAACGAAACCGAACGCCTGATTTGTGAAAAGGTCGGTTGCAAGTATGCGGTTGCTTTGTCCGCAGGAACAGCGGCTTTGCACCTTGCAGTTAAGTTGGCAGGTGTGAAACAGGGAGACACGGTTTTTTGTTCTGATATGACATTTGATGCAACGGTAAACCCTGTTGTTTATGAGGGTGGTGTTCCTGTGTTCATTGATACAGAATACGACACTTGGAATATGGACCCTGTTGCACTTGAAAAGGCGTTTGAGATTTATCCTGATGTAAAGGTTGTTGTTGTGGCTCACCTTTACGGAACGCCCGGAAAAATCGACGAAATTAAGGCTGTTTGTAATAAGCACGGTGCAGTAATTGTTGAAGACGCCGCAGAGTCGCTTGGCGCTACATACAAAGGACAGCAGACAGGCACATTCGGTGTTTACAACTGCATAAGTTTCAACGGAAACAAAATTATCACAGGTTCAAGCGGAGGAATGTTGTTGACCGACAGCAAAGAGGCTGCCGACAAGGTTCGCAAGTGGTCAACACAGTCGAGAGAAAATGCACCGTGGTATCAGCACGAGGAACTTGGATATAATTACAGAATGTCGAATGTAATAGCAGGCGTTGTTCGTGGTCAAATTCCGTATCTTGAAGAGCATATTGCACAGAAAAAGGCAATATATATGCGATATAAGGAAGCGTTCAAGGACTTGCCTGTTAAGATGAATCCTTATGACGAGAAAAACAGCGAGCCGAATTTTTGGCTGTCTTGTATGATTATTGACGAGGACGCAATGTGCAAGCAGGTTCGCAGCGAGCGAGATTATTGCTATGTCAGCGAGAGCGGCAAAACTTGTCCTCACGAAATTCTTGATGAACTTGCAAAGATTAACGCAGAGGGAAGACCTATCTGGAAGCCGATGCATATGCAACCGATTTACAGAATGAACGGTTTTGTTACAAAAGACGGCAACGGCAGAGCGAGAACAAATGCGTATATTGCAGGCGAAGCGAACGATGTGGGAATGGATATTTTCAACCGAGGTCTTTGCTTGCCGAGCGATAACAAAATGACTCCCGAACAGCAGGATAGAATTATTGAGGTAATTAAACATTGCTTTGATTGGTCGAGGTAAGCTATGTATAGGTACATAAAAAGATTTTTTGATATAGTTTCATCATTTCTTGCATTGATGATATTATTACCGCTTATGTTGATTTTGACAATAGTTGGTACATTTGTTATGAAGGGAAATCCTTTCTTCACTCAGCAAAGACCGGGCAAGGATGAAAAGATATTTAGGCTTATCAAGTTTCGTACAATGACTAACGCAAAGGATAAGGATGGAAATCTACTGCCGGATGCGGATAGGCTCACTAAATACGGCGAGTTTTTGAGAACTTCAAGTCTTGACGAATTACCCGAATTGTTTAACATAATAAAAGGTGATATGTCAGTAATCGGTCCAAGACCTTTGTTGGTTAAATACTTACCCAGATATAATGAACATCAACATAGACGGCATGAAGTAAGACCGGGGCTGTCCGGATGGGCACAGGTGAATGGCAGAAATACTGTTAGCTGGGAAGACAAATTCAATATGGATGTTGAATATGTCGATAATTATAGCTTGATAATGGATATTAAAATTCTGATAATGACAGTTAAAAACGTTTTGAAAAGAGAGGGCATAAGTTCTGACACAAGTGCTACTATGGAGGAATTCATGGGACTTGAAGCAGACAACCAGGAGGTTAATGTATAATGAATGATTTTGTAATTAGTGTTTTAACAGCTCCACTAGGGAAAACACATTTATTTTCTGTTGGTCAAGCTGGATATATTATCAAGAGTAAATCTGGACAGTTGCTAGCAATCGATATCTATTTGTCTGAATGTGTAGAAAGATTAGAAGGTCATGTTGGTTTTAAACGACTTCTTCCAAAAATTCTTTCTCCATTTGATATTGCTTTTGATTGTGTTATTACGACTCATCCTCATTGGGATCATTATGATGTAGATTCCATTCCAGAATTAATGTCCAATAACAAAACTCAGCTTTATGCATCTGTTGATTGTGAAGAACTTGTAAAAAGTGAAAGTATTACAAATTCAAATATTGATTATGTAAAGCCAGGTGATCATAAAGAATGCGGAGATTTTTCAATTGATTTCATTAATTGTGATCACGGTTCAGGAGCCCCTGATGCAGTTGGTGTTATTGTAACTGTCGATGGAAAAAGAATTCTTGAAGTTGGTGATTCTTGCTTAAGACTTGACAGAACGCAAGAATATTTATCAGTTGGTTCAATTGATGTTATGATTGCACCGATTAATGGTGCATATGGAAATCTTAATGAACAAGATTGTGTTGATTTATGCAAAGCATTAAATCCAAGAATTACTGTTCCTTGCCATTATGGAATGTTTGCATCCCATGGTGGAAATCCTGGGAAGTTTTTCAATATAATTACAGAACAGTGCCCAGATAAGGATTTTGTTATTATGGCAATGGGTGAAAAAATAGAATTATAAAATTTGGAGATATATTTATGAGAGAATTTGAAGGAAAAAAATTGTTGATTCTTGGCGGTAACCCTGAGACTTCAGCTCTTGTTAGAGTTGCAAATAATATGGGCATAAAAACTATTGTTGCAAGTGGTAGACATACTGATGATGCAAAAAAATATGCTTGGAAGAGCTCTGATATTGACGGAATGGATGTACCGGGTCTTATTTCATTAGCTCGTGATGAGCAGGTCGACGGTGTACTTGTTGGTGTAGCTGATATTCTTGTTCCGTCATACTGTAAGGTTTGTGATGCACTTGGCTTGCCTTGCTATGCTTCGCAAAGAATAGTTGATGTATTTGCATTCAAGGATGTATTTAAGGCAACTTGTGAGAGTTATGGAATACATGGTATTCCTGAATATTATTTAGATGCTGAAATGAAGCAAAGTGATATTGATAAAATTAAGTATCCAGTAATGATTAAGCCGGTTGATAATGGTGGCGGAGTTGGTATGACCGTTGTTTATAACGAGGAAGAATTACGCCCGGCTGTCGAAAAGGCTTTAGAAGCTTCCAACAAGAAAAGATTTATTGTTGAAAAATATATGGAATGTCCGGATCTTGGAATGTATTATACATTTAAGGATGGAGTTTGCAGTGCATCGTGTATTTATGATAGATACACAACAGACGAACAACCAGGGTTAAGTAGAGTTTGTTTGGGTGGCACATATCCGTCAAAATATATTAGTGAGTATTTCGACCGTATGCACGATAATGCTGTCCGTATGTTTAAGGAAATTGGTATCACAGATGGTATTCTTATGCTATCAGGTTTTTATGAGAATGGTGAATTCTATGTTTATGATACCGGTTTTAGACTTCAAGGTGAAGCACCACATCTTCTTATTAAAGCAATTCAAGGTTTTGATCAAAGAGAAATGCTTATTAGATATGCACTTACTGGTTCAGCTGGTGATCTTGATCTTGAAGAAGCAGATGATACATATTTAAGAGGTAAGTGGGCTGCAACACAATGGTTCTTGTTAAAGCAAGGTAAAATTGCCGAAATTGAAGGCTTTGAAGAAGTGGATAACGATCCAAGAGTTGTTGCAAATGTTCAAAGGCTTTATGAGGGTGATACTGTTCCTGAAGAGTGGATTGGTAACGAAAAGCAAGTGTTAACAAGACTGTACCTTGTTTGTGATAGTAAACAAGAGCTTGCAGATACATTAAAAGAGTATGCCGAAAAAGTTAAAGTATTTGATGAAAATGGTAACAATATGATATTGAAGGGATTCGATATCGATAAGGCATTGGAATTATAATATGGATAAAAAATTATTAGGAAAAGTAATAGTTGTATCCGGTGGAACAAAAGGTGTGGGACGTGCCGCATCCGAAGAATTTGCTCGTCAGGGGGCAAAAGTTGTTATTGGTGGTAGAGATGAAGAATCTGCTTTAAAATCAATAAGAATTATGCGTACCTACGGTAGTGATGGTCTGTTTGTTCATACTGATTTGTTAAATATTGATGATTGTAAGAATCTTTTTGATAAAGCATACGAAAAGTTTGGAAGAATTGATGGCTTTTTCAACTATGCAGGTGTAACGCCTGTTTCTCCGCTTGATACTTGTGACGAAGACACATTTGATTGGGTTATGGATGTTAACTTCAAATCTTGTTTTTTCTGTTGTCAGCAAGCAATTAAATATATGCGTGAAAGTGGTGGAGGATCAATTGTTCTTACAGGCTCTGCTCACGCATGGGGTGGGCAAAAAGATAGAGCGGCTTATGCGTGTTCAAAAGGCGTGTTGTTGACTCTTATGGAGCATATTGCCCATAATTATGCTGTTGAGCAAATAAGATGTAATTATTTGACTTTAGGCTGGACACCTACTGAAGGTGAAGTTAGTTTAAGAATATCACAAGGTGAGTCCGAAGCTGAATTGCGACAAAGAGCATCCGATATCCTTCCTATGGGAAGAATGCTGGAAAGAACTGATTATTTAGAAGGGTTAGTTTATTTGATGTCAGATTCTTCGTCGATGATGACTGGCTCGACATTCAGAATTACAGCAGGAGAATATATTTGATTTGATAATTACGGAATACATAATAAAAAGATTTGTTTTGTTAAAATCACTATTGTTACAATTGTAGTTGTTTAATTTTAAATAGCAATGTAGGTGATGTAGTTTAAAGCATTTTTTACATAAAAGATGCTATTAAAAAGTTAATTGGTGAGTTGATAATGGTTAAGAAAATTGTTGTGGCGGCAAATAATTCCGGTGGTTTATATGGGTTTAGAAAAGAATTACTATGTGATTTTTTGAAAAAGAATGTTGAAGTTGTTTGCTTTACACCGTTTGATGTAGATGTAGAAAAATTAGAAGAACTTGGCGTTAAATTGATTGAAACGCCTATTGACAGAAGAGGACTTAATCCGATAAAAGATATTCTATTATTTTTTAAGTACCTAAGATTGATAAAAAAAGAAAAACCAGATTTAGTTGTCACTTACACAATTAAGCCAAATATTTATGCTTCAATTGCTTCTAAATTACTTCATATTGAATATGCAAATAATATTACAGGATTGGGAACCGCATTCCAAAACGATGGATTATTAAAGAAACTTGTTGTTGCACTTTATAAAATGTCATTTAGTAAATCCAAAGTTGTTTTCTTTGAAAATATTGAAAATTTAAATACAATAGTAGATTTAGGAATCGTTTCCAGAGAAAAAACTTTCTTGTTAAATGGTGCTGGGGTCAATCTTGAAGAGTTTAGTTTTGTTGAATATCCAAGCCAATCAGAAGTTACAAAATTTTTATTTATGGGTAGAATTATGGCAGAAAAGGGTGTAAATGAACTTTTTGATGCGTGCCATAAACTTTACGAAAACGGATATAAATTTAATCTTGATGTGCTTGGTAGCTATGAAGAAGACTATAAAGAAATTATTGATAATTATATCAATGAAGGTTGGTTGAAATTCCATGGCTATCAAAATGATGTAAGACCATTTATTAGAGATTGCAATTGTTTTGTTCTTCCGTCATGGCATGAGGGTATGGCAAATACAAATCTTGAGTGCGCATCAATGGGCAGACCGATTATAACAAGCAATATTCATGGTTGTTTGGAAGCCGTTATTGATGGCAAAACCGGCTATCTTGTTGAAAAGAAAAATGCTAAAGATTTGTACGAAAAAATAAAGTGTTTCATTGAACTGCCATATGACGAAAAGGTCAAAATGGGACAAGCCTCGCATAATCATATTGCCGAGGTGTTTGATAAGAAAAAAGTGGTTAAAAAAACTATTGAAAAATTATTATGAGCGGAGAAATATATGTGGAAACTAATTCCTATAATTGTTATTTGCTTGGCAATAGCTTTCTTTTCTGACAGATTTTCAAGAAAAAATGAAAGATTAACAGGTTATATTTATAAAGAAAAGTTTATATGGATTATAGCTGTCATTGCTATGGCTCTATTTGCCGGACTGAGAATACAGTATAATGATACCGGTACATATCTGAATATGTATGAAGCTACAAATGCAGATTTTGATTTTTCAGATATTGAATGGACATTTGGCGGAAATTTTGGATTTGCTATTGTTAATATTTTGTTGAAATCATTAGGCTTTACTAATAATGGCTTCTTAATGGTTTTCGCTATTGTTACATATAGCATTTATATTTGGTTTATACATAAGTATTCAACAGATTTTTTGATGTCGATATTCTTATTTATGTGTCTTGTTTTCACATTTCCGCTTGCTGCAATAAAACAGTGTATTGCCGTTGCATTTTGTTTGCTTGCGGTTGACAAGGCAATAAATAAAAAGTGGTTTTGGTTTGTTTTTTGGATATTAATAGCTGAAACTTTCCATGCGTATTCAATCATGTATTTAATTGTTCCGCTTATGTTTTTTCTTCCTTGGCAGGACAAAAGAACGGTTATGTGGATAGTTCTATTTTTCTTTGCCGGAATTTTGCTTCGTCCAATGTTAGGTACACTTTTGGAAACAACCGAATCCTTGGGCAAAGATTACACTGTTGAAGAGTTCAGCGGAGAAGGAGTTAATCCTTTTAGACTTTTAGTTACATTAGTTCCGTTAGTTATGTCGTTTATACTTCGAAAACAAATAAATGATCCGTATTATGAATATGACAGGCAAGATAATATTTGTTTGAATTTGTCGTTTCTTAATGGCGAAATAATGTTTATCGCTTTGTTTGGTACTGCAAACTATTTCGCCCGTCTTGCGAATTATTTTTACATTTTTCCTGTAATCGCTTTGCCAAGATTGTTCAATATGGTTAAACCTAATTGGCGTGTGCCGATGAAAGTAGTCGCTATTGCATGTTACACAATGTTTCTTTATTATGGTAATGCTATTAATCAGCCTATAGATAATGAACTTAAACATATATTGTTAAATGAGTTTAGATTTTTTGTATGAGTGAGTATAAATGATTAAAGTTTTAATGATTGTTCACGAAATGAATCGTGGCGGAATTGAAAATTTTATAATGAATCTTTATAGGAACATTGATAGAAATAAAATTAATTTTGATTTTGTCGAACATACAAATAAAAAATGTGCTTTTGATGATGAAATAGAATCATTAGGCGGAAAAATATATCGTTGTCCGGATTATAGAGTTATAAATCACTTTGAATATTCAAAATGGTGGAACAGTTTTTTTAAAGAACACAATGAATATAAAGTTATTCATAGTCACTTGGATAGCTCGGCTAATATCCACTTAAGAATCGCTAAAAAATATGGGTTAATCACTATTGCTCATTCTCACAGCAGCAGCGAAGGATTTGGTTTTAGAGCTATTGTAAAATCATTTTTGAAGATTGGATTTAATAATTGTTGTGATTACAAATTTGCTTGTTCAAAAGAGGCCGGTGAATGGTTATTTGGCAAAAAAGTTTGTTACAAAGTATTAAATAACGGAATAGAATCTGAAAAGTATATTTTTAATGAAAATCAAAGAAATTTATTGAGGAATCATTTGAACATTAAAAACGATGAGTTTGTTTTGGGACATATTGGCAGACTTGATAAGAATAAAAATGTAACTTTTATTTTGGACATTTTAAAAGAATTAAATGATTTGGGCATAAAATCAAAATTTGTTTCGGCCGGACAGGGTTCAGAATACGATTGTTTAGTTAGTAAATCAAAAGAACTTAATATTGAAAATGATGTTTTTTTCCTTGGATTACGAGATGATATAAATGATGTTGTTCAATTGTTTGATGTGTTTGTTTTCCCGTCAGTTTATGAAGGGTTGGGGATTGCTACAATTGAAGCTCAGGCATCAGGTTTGAAATGTTTGCTGTCGGACACAATTCCTAAAGAGGTTGATATTACCGGGAATGTTGAATTTATGAGCCTTGGAAATTCTCCAAAAGAATGGGCTGAAAAAATCAAAACAATGTTATCATATAAACGGGAAAATACTAAGCAAAAAATTATTGAATCAGGTTATGATATTAAAACAACAGTAGATTATTTAACTAAATTTTATTTACAATTATCGGAGCAGAAATGAAAACATTAACAATATTTACTCCTGCATATAATAGGGGATATATAATTAATCAATGTTTTGAAAGCCTTTGCAGACAAACTTGTAAGGACTTTATTTGGCTTGTTGTTGATGATGGTTCAACAGACAATACAGCGGGTTTGATTAAAACATGGCAACAGCAAGAAAATGGCTTTGAAATTAAATATATTTATAAAAAAAACGGCGGTATGCATACTGCCCATAATGTTGCTTATGAAAATATTGATACTGAGTTAAATGTTTGCATTGATTCAGATGATTATATGCCGGATGATGCGGTTGAAAAAATTATTAGTTTTTGGCAGAAAAACGGTTCTGATGAATATGCCGGAATTATTGCTCTTGATATTTATAAAGGTAGCAGTAATGTCATAGGAACGGAACTTCCAAATAAGAAATCCACTACATTAATGGGATATTATAAAAACGGCGGCTCTGGAGATAAGAAATTAATATATAGAACAGATGTAATAAAAGCAACTCCGGCATATCCCGAGTTTGAGGGAGAAAAGTATGTCGGTCTTGTATATAAGTATCATATCATTGATGAAACAAAAGAATTATTGATAATGAATGAGCCGGTTTGTGTTGTTGACTATCAAGAGGACGGTTCATCATTTTCAATGTGGAAGCAATATTTTAATAATCCGAAAGGTTTTGCTTTTCTTAGAGTTGCAGATATGGAGCGTCAATCAGGCTTGGATTTGTTTAAGACTTGCGTTCATTATGTTTCGAGTTCAATTATAGCAAAGGAACACGAATTTATTAAAAAATCGCCTAAAAAACTTCAGACGATTTTGGCAATTCCTTTTGGGGTTGCCTTGTCAATGTTAATTAAATATAAAGTAAAGCAAAATTCGTCATTTAAAATGAAAGCTAAATAGTTTATGAAAAAGAAAATTTTTATTTTTTCACACGCAATGGAAATCGGCGGTGCAGAAAGAGCATTACTTGGATTACTTAATAGTATAGATTATTCAAAGTATGAAGTCGATTTGTTTTTACTCAAACACAGTGGTGAATTGATGCCGTTGATACCCAAGCAAGTTAATTTGTTGCCTGAAATTTCGCAGTATAGTGCTATAATGAAGCCTATGGTTTTGGCACTTAAAGAGGGTCAAATCAAAGTTGTTTTGGGTCGTCTTTGTGGAAAATTAAAGGCAAAGTTATATGATATAAAACACACTTTAAATAGAAGCGCGGTTGCTATTGAATACAGCCATAAGCATACAGTTAAGTATTTGCCTAAGGTTAATAATGAACATTATGATATAGCAATTAGTTTTTTAACGCCTCACTACATTGTTTCTGAAAAAGTAAATGCTGATAAAAAAATTGCCTGGATACATACAGATTATTCAACAATCGAATTAGATGTTAAATCTGAATTGGCAATGTGGTCAAAATTTGATAATATTGTTTCTATTTCCGATGATGTTACAAGGGCTTTTTTGTCTACTTTTCCATCTCTTGAAAATAAAATTGTAAAGATTGAAAATATTCTATCAAAAGATTTTATTGAAGAACAAGCAGACTTATTTAATGTGAAAAATGAAATGACCGGTGATTCGATTAAATTACTTTCTATCGGCAGATTTTGTGAAGCGAAGAATTTTGATGATGTTCCTGAAATTGCAAGCATTATCAAATCAAAAGGCGTAGATTTCAAATGGTATATAATTGGCTACGGTGCTGATGAGAATTTAATTAAATCAAAAATCGCACAATATAATATGGAGGATACTGTTATTATTCTTGGCAAAAAAGAAAATCCTTATCCGTATATAAAAGCTTGCGATATTTATGTTCAGCCTTCAAGATATGAAGGAAAATGTGTTGCTGTCAGAGAAGCACAAATTCTTAATAAGCCGGTTATTATCACAAATTATGCTTCATCAAAATCACAGTTACAAGACGGTTTTGACGGAGTAATAGTACCAATGGACAATCAGGGCTGTGCTGACGGAATTGTAAAAGTTATAGATGATAAAGATTTACAGAATCAATTAATTGAAAACACAAAGAAAACAGATTATACAAATTCAAAAGAAATAGAAAAGTTATACAAACTTATTGGAGATTGATATGATTCCAAAAAAAATCCATTATTTTTGGTTTGGTGGAAACGAAAAGCCAAAAAGTGTTCAAAAGTGCATAAACAGCTGGAAAAAGTATTGTCCGGATTATGAAATAATCGAGTGGAACGAAACAAATTTTGATATTCATTGCATGCCTTTTGTTGAGCAGGCTTATGAAGCAAAAAAGTATGCGTTCGTTTCTGATGTCGCTCGTCTTATGATTGTTTATGAGTATGGCGGAATATATATGGATACCGATGTTGAGGTTATTAAACCGCTTGACAATTTGCTTAAAAATAAGGCATATATGGGATTTGAAAATGATGAAAATGTTGCGTCGGGGTTAGGCTTTGGTGCAGAAGCAGGGATGCCGTTTTTTAAAGAGCATATTGATGTTTATAGAAATTGGAATTTTATAAATGATGACGGAACATATAATCAAATAGGATGTCCGAAAGTTGCAACAGATTTGTTTAAAACAAAAGGTATATTTTTGGACGGAAGTGAACAAACGGTATGTGATATTCATATTTATCCTGCAGAGTATTTTAATCCGTATGACAGTTTAACAGGTAAATTGACCAAAACACCCAATACATATTCAATTCATTGGTATGATGCGAGTTGGAGTGATAAATCATCAAAATTGCTTAAGATTAACAGAGCTATTCGTAGAATAATAGGAACAGAAACTATTGAAAAATTAAAGAAGATTATAAAATGAAAATTTTCATTGGTTAAATTTGTTTTATTTTGTTTCTGTTTAGGAGAAAAAATGAAAAGAATTCAATTATTGGATACATCGATAGGGACATCAAATATGGGTGACTCGATTATAATGGAGTGCGTTAGAAAAGAATTAATGCCGATATTAAAAGATTCATTTGTATATAATATGCCAACACATTTACCGGCTTTTAATGCTTTTTCAGTTTGGAGAAATTCATCAGTTGTCCAAATGTATAGCAATTGTGATTACAAGTTTGCAGGCGGATCAAATCTTTTGGTTAAAGATTTGAAAACACATTATCCTCAATGGAATATTAACAAATGGAATTCAAAACCGCTGAATGGTGTGATTACTGTTGGTGTTGGTGCGGGCGCCGGTGACTATACCAATTCATACACTACAAAGTTGTATAGAAGTGTATTGAATCATGAATATTATCATAGTGTTCGTGATGAGCGTAGCAAGGAATATGTTGAGAAAGTTCTCGGATTAAAGGCTATTAATACCGGGTGTGTTACTATGTGGATGCTTACCCCGGAATTTTGCAAAACAATTCCAACAAAGAAAGCGGATACGGCAGTAATTACTTTAACTGCAAGAACAGAGCTAAATCCAAATGAGCAAAAAATGATTGATATTGTTCAAAAGAATTATTCAAAAGTGTATTGTTGGATTCAGGGAGATAATGATTTGGATTATTTTAATAAGTTTATTAATACTGAAAAAATTGAACTTATTTCACCAACAAAAGAAGCGTATGAACATATTCTTGACACTGTTGATTTAGATTATATTGGCACAAGGCTTCATGGTGGCGTTTATGCAATGCGTCATAAGAAAAGGGCAATAATAATTGCTATTGACGAAAGAGCAAAAGAAATTAATGCGTGTAATAATTTGAATTGCTTGATGATTGACGAAGTGGATAAACTTGATAAAATGATAAATAGTGAATTTGAAACAAAGGTTATTATGCCTTTTGATGAAATAAATCGTTGGAAAGCACAATTTGAGGAGTTTAGATAATGGAAAGTATTCAAATTACAGAAATAAAGGTCAATGGGAAATGTGTGGACATATACTTTAATCTCTCGAAAGGTTTAGAGATGTTTTTTTTACCCGAACATCATTTCTTTACAGAATATACATTTGAAGTAACCGATATTCCTAAATCTGTTTTAGTTGTTCCTTTGCTTTTAAATCTTTTACCGTTTTCTTGGCTTGTTGATTGTGTGATTTGGATTGATGAAATAGATGAAGATTTTTATGATTGTATTCAACCGTTAAAAACCGCTTTTAGAGAATTACATTCAAACATAGATTTTGGTGGCACGTTAATAGCTGCAAAAAGAATAAAGAATTCTTTTGTATTTAATAATCAGGCATTGCAGTTGTTTACTGGAGGTGTGGATGCAACTACTACAACCATAAGAATTATTGATAAGAAACCAATTTTATTTAATACAAATGGATGGTATCTAAATCAATCTGATGAAGAAAATAAGGTCTATGATGCAGATGTAAGTGCTATTGAAAAAATAGCGTCATCTTTGTCATTGGAATCGTATTTTGTAAAATCAAATTTTGCAAGATTTATTATTTCATCGAATGTTGATAAAGAGTTTTGCAATGACAAGGATACTACTTGGTGGTTTGGGTTTCAACATTCAATGGCGTTTATTGGATGCGCTATGGTGGCTGCTTATAAGTTTTCTGTAGAAACGGTCTATATTGCAAGTTCATACACTTTTGGTCAGTATATAATTTGCGTTTCAGATCCAAGAATTGACAATTGTATAAAGTGTGCAGGAATAAGTACTATTCATGATGGTTATGAATTATCCCGTCAGGCAAAGGTTAAGAAATTAGTTGAGTATCATAATCAAAGTGATATGGATATGTTTTTGCGTGTATGTTCATTTAACACAAAAAACTGTTGTGAATGTGAAAAATGTTTTAGATCAATGCTTGCTCTGATAGCTGAAGGTGCAGATGATTTGTCTGAATATGGTTTTTACTTTGAAGGTGATTTTTTAGATTTATTAAAAACATTTATTATAAAAAATGCAATGGAATTAGATAGTAATCATATAGTTTTTTGGAATGATATTATAAAGGATATGAAGGATAATTATGAAAATCTTGCTCATAAAGATGTTTGTGATTATTTGTTAAATATTGATCTTGAAAAAGCCAGAAGAAACGCTATATTAAACCATTATAAAAAAGATTGGAAGGAAATAATAAAAAGAAAAATATTTAAAATATAGTTTGAGGAAATTAAATGAGTGATGGCAGATTAAGAAATTCGGCTAAAAATATGGTTAGTGGAATGCTGTTTAGGATTTTATCTATGCTAACAGCGTTTGTTGTTCGGACTGTATTTATAAAGTGTTTAAGTAATGATTATTTGAGTGTTAATGGTTTATATTCAAGTATACTTAATATGCTGTCTTTAGCTGAATTGGGATTTAGCACTGCAATGGTTTATAGTATGTATAAACCGTTGGCTGAAAAGGATTATACTAAATTATCTCAAATAATGAGATTGTATAAAAGAGTTTATCGAATAATTGGCACAGTTATTCTTTTTATAGGATTATTAATTGTACCTTTTTTAGATGTGATAATAAAAAACAAGCCTGATATTGAAGGTTTGACTTTTTATTATTTGCTTTTTTTGTTTAACTCTGTATTGTCATATTGGTTTTTTGCTTATATGTCCTCTTTGCTTCAAGCTGACCAAAGAGCTTCTGTGATTTCAAATTATAGTACTATCTTTAATTTAATAAAAACTGTTATTCAGATTGTTTTATTATTAGCATTTAAGAATTTTACGATTTATTTGATTGTTCAAATGTTATGCACTATTTTTCAAAATATTGCAATTGCGGTTAGAGTAAAAAAGGATTATCCGATTTTTAATAATTTAAAAGAAGAATTACCAAGACAAGAAAAAAAGAAAATTTTCGATGATGTAAAAGCACTGATGCTTCAAAAAATATCTTTTAAAATTTTGAATACATCTGATTCAATTATTATTTCTGCGTTTGTAGGATTGAATTGGGTTGGATTGTTATCAAATTTTATAATGATAGAGGAAGCGATTGTAGCAGTTTTATCGCAAGTTACTTTGGCAATTTCTGCAAGTTTAGGAAATCTGTTTGTGGAAAGCGATGATGAAACGGGATACATAATGTTTAAACGAGTTGATTTTATGAATTATTGGCTCTATGCGTTTTCTGCTATTGCTTTAATTACATTGTCTAATCCGTTTGTAAAGATTTGGTTAGGAGGAAACTATTTATTAAGCAATATCGCAATTGTTGCATTATTTTCTAGGTTTTTTATTGAAGGCTATATAAACACTATGTCTACATTTCGTTCTGCGCTTGGGTTGTTTAAACAAGGCAAGTATCTCCCTTTAGTTGTAGCAGGACTAAATATTGTACTTTCTATCGGTTTAAGTTATCCTTTGGGGATAGCAGGTGTCTTATTTGCCACTCCGATATCCAGATTATGTATCAATGGCTGGTATATGCCGTTAGTTATTCACAGAGATGGATTTAACAAACCGGTAAAGCCATATTATTTTAAACTTCTATTTAGATTTAGTTTATTAGCATGTGTTGTTGTAGTTATGCAATTAATTTCTTCTGCTGTGTTTGCGGGAGGAGTTACAATAATTAAATTTATCATAATGGTTATAATTACTGCAATATTACCCAATATTGTATTTTTGATTGTGTTTTGTAGAAACGATGAATTTAAATATTTTAAGAATTTGGTTGTGCACAGATTGTTAAAAAGATAATAGTTCATTGCATATGAGCAGTTAATTTTGTTGTAAAAAAGAGAAAAAGCACAGCAGAAAATCAATTCTGTTGTGCTTTTTTATCTCAAATTTTTCTTGAAACGCCCTAATTTACTGTGCCTTTTGTTCCCATATTATAACATACCAAGAAAAATTAATAAACTATAATTTTTTGAAATCAATAAAAATTTAGTCAGGCTTTGGTTTTTGTTGAGAATTTGCCGAGGAGGTTTGTGCTCAGCAGTAGGATAATCGGGAAGATTGTGGCTACGAGGATGCCGACTTTTAGGTTATCCTTTGCCATTGACGACACGAAGCCGACAAGGCTTGGACCTGCACTGCAGCCGAGGTCGCCGCCGAGTGCGAGCAGTGCAAACATTGCCGTTCCGCCTTTGGCGAGCATTGCCGACGAAATCGAGAATGTTCCCGGCCACATAATTCCCACGCAGAAGCCACAGATTGAGCAACCTATCAGCGACAGCGCCGGTATCGGTGAAAGTGACACAACTAAATACGCTCCGATACACACAATGCAAGAAATAGGGATTAATTTCTTTTGGGAAATTTTGTCGCCGAATTTGCCGTAAAGTGCTCGTGATGTGCCCATCAACAGTGCGAACGAAAGCGGTCCTGCAAGGTCGCCGACCGTTTTGGAAATTCCCAAGCCCTCTTTCGCAAAAGTTGACACCCATTGCGAAATTGCCTGCTCGCTTGCACCTGAACAAACCATCATTATGAACAGAATTATAAACACCTTTGATGTGAACAGTTCTTTTATGCTCATACCTTTTTCGCCCGAATCAATCAAGTTTGCTATTGGTACTTTTGCAAAAACAATGCCGTTGATTATTGGTAATATTGCCCAAATCACGGCGACAATTCGCCAATTTTCGATGCCGAAAATATTGAAAAACACGGTGCTTAACAGCACGACTGCCATATGTCCCCAGCAGTAGAACGAGTGCAAAAGGCTCATTGCTTTTTCCTTGTTATCGGTTGGGCACGCTTCAACTATCGGGCTGACCAAAACCTCCAAAATTCCGCCTCCGACTGCGTAAATCATAACCGAAATCAGCAGTCCGACAAACGGACTTGGTAATACAAACGGCAGCACGGCAAGGCTTGCCAGACCAAGTGCCGACAGAAAATGTGCCAGAACCATTGATGTGCGGTAGCCGACTTTGTCGATTGCCTTTGCCGACAGCAAGTCAACCAAAAGCTGAATTGTGAAATTGAAAGAAATCAGCAATGTAATTTGCGACAGCGGAATGTCAAATTCTTTTTGAAAAGTAACAAACAGCAACGGCGCAAAATTGTTGACTATTGCCTGAACTATGTATGCCAAAAAACAAGCGTTGACGGTTGATTTGAAATTCTGTTTCATAATTTTACCTTTTTGTAAAAAAATAATGCATGAATTTGTCATACACACATCAATTCTATTATATCATAAAAAAGGAATTTTACAATACTTTTATTAGCTCATAATACAGGGTATAATGATTATAGGGGGGAAAGATATTTCTCTCACTATTGTTCGAATGGAGGCATAAGTATGATTAACATTACAGCAAGAGGCTTCGATTTGAAGCAGGGCGCAAAAGACGGCATTGAAAAGGAACTCAAGAGAATTGAAAGAATGCTGCCGGATAATGCAACATTTGATGTTACGCTCAGCAAGGAGCGTGGAGAATACGAATGTGATATTACGGTGAAAAATGTCGGCTCTTTCATCAGAGGTGAAGCGAGAGCAGACCGCATTGAGCCGGTTGTTGATATGGCGGTTGATGATTTGAAGCGTAAGCTTCGTAAGCTCAAGACTTTCTTTGTTGACAAAAAACGCAAAGGCGGAATTGATGAAATCGCAACTGCATTTGATGATTTGGATGAAGATGTTACTATGGACGATTTCGACCAAGTTTATTACGATTCGGTCGATGTAAACAGAGTTAAGCACATCACACCAAACACAATGACGGACGATGAAGCAATCGTTCAGATGGAAATGCTCGGACACACATTCTTTGTGTATATCGGCATTGACGGCGAAACAAAGATAGTTTACAAGCGTAAAAACGGTTACGGCGTTCTCGTTTGTGACTGATTCAAACTTAAAAAATACGATGTCCGTGAGGGCATCGTATTTCAGACTGTCGATAAAGCTCCTGAAACACGCCAAAATATAATCAACCGAATTATGCCTCCCATTTTTTAAAAGGGGAGGTGGCAACACGAAGTGTTGCCGGTGGGGTTTAAAAAAATGCTGTAAGTATCAAACTTGCAGCATTTTTGGCGTTTTTTGTTTTTTGTGAACAAGCGGTACCATCGTACAGCAATGTTCGCAAGAAAACAAAATTCAGAACCTTTCTCAACAGTCTACAGCGTGTTTACTTTGAAATGATGAGTTTGAGGACTTCTTGTGCGGCGGAGCAGGCAGGGCAATCGCAGAATTTTTCGCCTTTTGCCTGAAGTTCTTTTGCGTGTGCAAGGAATTCTTTTGCGGTTTCTTCGTCGAATTTTTGTGAAGCCATAAATTCAACCATTGCGTCAACGGGGAGGATGTCTGCCTTGATTTCGTCAACAAGTTCTCTGAACTTTTTGTCCTCTCTTGTTGTGCCGACGGCAACAAGGTATTCGTCAGCCTTTGTTTTGAGTTCCTGACAGCAGTACGGTGCAGAAATCATCTCTCTGATTTTGTCGATAATTTGATATTTAAGTTCGTGTGTCATAACGATTACTCCTTTTATACTTTATATTATAATTGTAACATTACATTTATCGGTTGTAAAGGTTGAAAATCATTTTTTACTTTGGTATAATAAAATATAAATTATATGAAAAAAGGGGATTGCTGTGAGGAAATTAAAGAAAATAACGGCGCTTGTGCTCAGTGGTGCTATTGCCGTGAGCCTTGCGGGTTGCGGTGCAACGCAGGCACAAAACAGTGCTGTTCAGGAAATATTTACGGATGACAAAAAAATTTCTTACAGTCTTGACTATAAAGAACTGAAAGATAAATCTAAAAATAAACCGAACGCTTGGCGTGAGGGTATGCTTTCGGGCAACGGCTTGCAGGGATTTGTTGAAAGCGGTTCGCCGTATAGCGACACATTTATTTTTCAGAATATGCACTTTATTATGCCTAACAAAAATCCACGCACCTGTCCTGACACGGCAAGCGAACTTGAAACGGTCAGACAGAACATTGTTAACGGCGAGGATATAACCGATGATGCCGAATACCTGGATGTGTACAGTTTTCATCCGGGCGGTCAACTTCGAATTTATATGGACGGAAAAGGTGCAAGAGATTACATCCGTTACACAGATTTTGAATCTTCGCAGGTTGGTGTGAGATTTACGGATGAAAACGGCACTTGGGACAGGACATCGTTCACCTCAATGGCTGACGGTGCGGTTATAACAAAGTTGTCGCAATCATCGGAGGCTTCACAGCTTAATGTTACATTGACGCTTGATGACCTTTCGACCATGGCGAATTTTGGTGACGGCAACGAAGTGGATATGCAATACAAAAAGGTTGTTGACATCAATGCAAACACAATTTCGCTTGTTGCACATTATCCAAATTACGAAAACAGCGAGCTGAAAAACGGCGGATATGCCACAACTACATATGTTGTGACCGACGGCACAAAGGAAAAAATCGAGCTTGAAAAGAAGAACAAGGAAGATATTTTCCGTGGTCAAAACAGCGGTATCAAAATCAGCGATGCACAGAATATTTATCTCATCACAATCAGCGACAGAACCTATGATATGGGAAGCCTTGACGAATTTGAGGACAAGGACAGCTATGAACTTGTTGACGAATTGACGGCGCAGGCAAAGGCTATCGAGGAAAAATACAGCACCAAGAAAGATTTTGATTACAACAAGGCTTTGAAAAATCATCTTGAAATTTATCAGCCACAGTTTGATGCTGTTACTCTTGAACTTGAGGACAGCGACAAATCAAATGACGAACTTTTGAAAGAGCAAAAGGGTGAGAAAGAACTTTCTACCGCACTTGCACAGCGTTCATATTATGCAGGCAGATACGCATATCTCTGCTGTTCGGGATATTCCACCAGCAGACTTTACGGAATGTGGACAGGCGAGTTCAACACAGGTTGGGGAAGCAAGTACACGATGGACGCAAATGTAAATTTGCAGACTTCTTCTATGAACACAGGCAACCTTTCGTCATCTCCGATTGGATATACATATTTCATCCTCCGTCAGCTTCCTGATTGGGAGGAAAACGCAAAAGCAACTCACGGCTTTACAGACGCTATTCAAGCACCGGTAAACACCGATGGCGACAAGGCGGTTATCACAGAAACTTGCTATCCGTATCCGTTCAGGTATTGGAATGCAGGCACTTCTTGGATGCTTGAGCCTTTGTACGAAACCTTGCAAACTTACGGAAATATTCAAATTCCGCTTTCTGATGAGTTCGATTTGAACAAGTTGAAGTCCGTGCTTTCGATTGATAAGGACGATATTGCAAGATACAAAGAGCAAGGCTATATGATGCTTGAGGAGGATATATTGTTGCCTGCGCTTACAAAGTCGGCAAATTATTGGGCACAGCTTTTGACTCCTGAATATTACACCGACAAGGACGGCAAAATTCATTACGAAAAAGGCAAAACAAAGCTGAATGACGGCGAAACATATTGCATAGTTCCGTCATATTCTCCTGAAAACAATCCGTCAAATTACGACAGCCCGTCAGACGCAAACTGTGCTATTGACATTTCGGCTTGCAGAAGTAATCTTGAAATGCTAAAGGCTGTTATGGCTGATGTTGCACCCGAGGAGAACTTCGAAAAATGGCAAGACCTTATGGACAAGTTGCCACCGTATCTTTATGATGAAACAGGTGCTCTCAAAGAATGGGCAACCACAAGTTTTGAAGAAAACAACGAACACAGACATTTGAGCCATCTTTATTGTGCATGGCCTCTGTTTGAAACACAGCATAACGAGGAACTCACAAAGGCTTGTGAGCAGGCTATCGCAAACAGAGAGAGTGAAAACGAGGCTTCGCATGCGCTTGTTCACCGTTCGCTCATTGCGGCAAGGCTCAAGGACAGCGAGGCACTTACCGATGCACTCTTGAAACTTCAAAATCATAAGATAAGATATGCTTCGCTTATGACAAATCACGATTACGACCGTGGAAGCTGTTATTGTACAGACTTTGCTATCGGCTATCTTGGAATTATCAACGAGGCGCTTGTTTATTCAAACGAGGGTGAGATTGAGTTCCTCCCGGCACTTCCGACAGGGTTTGAAAAGGGCACAATCAAGGGCATCAGAGCAAGAACAAGGGCAACCGTTGACAGCCTTTCTTGGGATGCCGACTCGAATATTGTTGAAGCAAAAATCACTTCCGATATTGACCAAAAAATTAAGGTTAGATACGGAGATACAGAAAAAACACTCGACCTAAAAGCCGGAGTGTCACAAACAGTTAATTTTTAAAATTATATATGGAGGATATGTTATGAACATTGTTTGTTTGGATATGGAGGGCGTGCTTGTTCCTGAAATTTGGATTGCGTTTGCAGAGGAAACAGGTATTCCGGAGCTTAAACTCACAACCCGTGATGAGCCTGATTATGACAAGCTGATGAATTACAGAATCAAAATTCTAAAGGAGCACGGCTTGGGACTTAAAGAAATTCAGGATGTTATCGCAAAAATCGACCTTATGCCGGGCGCAAAGGAGTTTTTGGACGAACTCAGAAGTATTACACAGGTTATCATTTTGTCAGACACATTTGAGCAGTTCGCAACACCTCTTATGAAAAAACTTGATTGGCCGACAATTTTCTGCAACACTCTTGAGGTTGCCGAAAACGGCGAAATCACAGGCTTCAGGATGCGTTGCCCACAGTCAAAACTCACAACGGTCAAGGCGCTTCAGTCAATCGGATACGACACTATCGCAAGTGGCGACAGCTTCAACGACCTCGGTATGATTCAGGCAAGCAAGGCTGGATTTTTGTTCAAGTCAACTGACGCAATCAAGAACGATTATCCCGACATTCCTGCTTACGAGGAATACAGCGAACTTCTTGACGCAATCAAAAAAGCATTATGAGATAAAGCCCCTGAACCACGCCAAAATTATATTAATACACATTAAGTAGGATAGGCTTGCCTATCTCGGAATACTATTAATTTAATAATATTATTTAAAGAAAAGTACCGCAAACATCGAGTTTGCGGTACTTTTGGTGTTTTTCGTTTTTGCTCACAAGCAAATATAAGGCTTCCAAAAAATCTGTGTTTTTTTGGAAAGAGGAAAAACATATGCAGTATACTTACAAAACTTTGTTTTGTTCTATACGAAATATGTTTTGACGATGTACAGCAAAGTTCGCAAGAAAACGAAATTCAGAATGATTGTTTGTTGGTTATAAAATCCATTAAATTAACATGATTTATACCGTTTCGATGTTGTAACAAATAATCTGTTGTAATCACATATTTTGGATAATTGTCTTTGATTTTTTCAAGAGGCTTGTATTCTCTGTCTTCGGTGTCTTTACTTTCATTAATAGTGTAAGATACTTGCACATAAGCGTAATTTAGGTTGTTGTCTCTTAAAATAAAATCACATTCCAACTTTCCGATTTTTCCTATACTTACTTCGTAATTTCTGCTTCTTGCATAGATGTAAACAATGTTTTCAAGAGCAGGACCGTAGTTAATTCTGTTGTCGGTATTGGTTGCAAAATAAAAGGAGGTGTCTGCCAAATAGTATTTTTTCTCACCCGTAAGTGATTTTTTTGATTTCATATCAAATCGTTTGCATTCGTATAGGATTTTTGCATCAATAAGTGCCTTAATATACCTGTCAAGAGTGGTACGCTTTATTTTTGTGCCGTCTTTCTCAAGAGCGTTTTGTAAGCTTGTGATACTCATAGTTGCACCGTAGTTGTTGATTATAAAATCTCGTACTTTGATAAATGCTTCTCGATTGTTAATTTTAATTCGAGTTTTTATGTCTTTGTCGAAAATCTCACTTATAACAGATTTGACATAAGTTCTTTTATCCGCAAGATTGTCATATTGAATTGCCAAAGGAAAACCGCCTTCGAGCAAATAGTTGCTTAGTTCTATTGTTAAGTTGGTATTAATCGGTTTGCCATAAAACTTTTTTATGTCAATATATTCTTCAAAGCTAAGCGGAAACATCTCGAATTCAATATATCTGCCTGTTAATTTGGTGGCAAGCTCACCGCTGAGCAAATATGAATTAGAGCCTGTAATGAAAATTGAAAATTCTCCGTCACCACGATATGCGTTTATTACTTCTTCAAAATTCTTAACATTTTGTATTTCGTCAACAAATATATATTTCAAACCGTCAGCTTTAGATTTTGATTCCAATAATTCATCAAGCTGATCATCGGTTTTAACTTTTCTATATTCACGGCTGTCTAAATCTAAAAAGATAATATTTTCGTCTTTGACGCCTTTAGCAGTCAGCTCTTCTATAATGGTTTTCATAAGAGAGGATTTTCCGCATCGTCTTACACCGGTTATAACTTTTATGATTTCCGCGTCATCATAAAAAGCTCTGATTTTGTTTAAATAGTTTTCACGCTTGAAAAGTGTCATATTAATCACCTCAACATAATTATATGCAATAAAACGCAAAAAATCAAGTTAAGGGGATAAAAAATGCAAAAATGATAAAAAATATCCCCTTAACTCGGTTAAAAATCGTTTTGAATGCAGTTTTGTTGAAATTAGAATAGCTTTTTATTGAATAGAATAAAATTTTTATAATTATACTCTTGAAAATCTCATTTAGTGTGTTATAATAGCAACCGTTAATCTATATAAGCGATTTAGCCGATGGTGGTTAAATATGGGGGTTAACATTGCGGTACTTGGCACAAACCCGCAATATTAGTGGCATTTTCGCTGTGCTGCTTATAAAAACAAAACTAAGGAGATAATTTAATGAGTATCAAAAAGAAAAATGCTTTTATTGCACAAACTGCAATAATTGCGGCTATGTACGCTGCGCTGACTTATGCGCAAACAATCATTTTGCCCGGCTCAACAACAATGGCTGTGCAGTTCAGAGTGTCGGAGGCGCTTAATGTTTTGGCATTGTTCACTCCTGCGGCAATTCCGGGGCTTACGCTCGGCTGTGTTGTTTCGAACCTTGCAAGCATCGGACAGGGCTTGCCACTCGATATGATTTTCGGCTCGCTTGCAACCCTCGGTTCGGTTACTTGCATGTATTTTTTGAGAGAGGTCAAGGTCGGCAAATATCCGCTTCTTGCAATGCTTATGCCTGCAATTTGGAACGGCGTTGTCATCGGGTGGGAAATTGAGTATTTCTTTATTGAAGGCAAGTTTGAATTCGTAGGCTTTCTTACACAGGGCGGATGTGTTGCCCTCGGTGAGCTTGGAGTTATGGCGGTTCTCGGCACAGCACTCTATTTTGTGATTATCAAAAACAATCTTCACAAAACAATTATTAAAAAACCGCAATAAAATAAAAAATGCGTATGCTTGGAGCGAACAGGCATACGCATTTTTTGTCAGTTTTTTTCTTGTTTTGTGCCGAACAAAAATATCGGAATGTTCAGAACGGCAAGGAACAGCGACATCCATTACGGCGTCAGCTGACCGAGGAGCATTGATGTGCCCGATATTCCGCTGTCGTATAATTTTACGGGTGCCAAAAACATCGTGACGCCTATTGCGTTGATTATTCCGGCAACGGTGAGCATAAGAATATTTTTGATTTTGATTTGCTTTAAGTATTTCATCAGTCGTCACTTATGAGTCGTGGTGATGGTGGTGATTGCAGTTAGCTTGGCTGTTCTGCTTCATTTCTCCGTGTAAAAATTTGATAACGGCAGAGTCGCAGTTGCCTGTGTTGCCACCGTAAATTGTGATTCCTGCGGCTTCGAGCGAGTCAACAGCACCTTGTCCCAAGCCTCCGCAAATGAGGGTGTCTACACCGATTTCCTTGATGTAGCCTGCGATTCCGTGGTGGCTGTGCTTGCCCATACTTTCAAGGTGAACCTTTTGGATTTCACCGCTTTCGTCTGTTTCGTAAATCTTCATATACTGTGTTTTGCCGAAATGCTGATTAATCATTCCGTTGTCGTAAGTTACTGCTATAATCATAATTATACCTCTATTCTGCTAAAAATCTTTTGATTTCATCGGCTCTTTCAAGTCCTTGCTTGTAGCCGAGTTGATAAATTGCCTCGAGTTTTGAAAGATCTCGTTCAAGTGATGTGGCTTGAAGCGGTGTGTTCGGTTGAATAACAAATGCCGTGCCGTTTTCTTCACATTGCTTGACGAATTCAAGTTGAGTGTTGTACATAATATGGCGGTTCACAGCCGCTTCGCCGATTTTTGGATATTTTTTGAATATCTTTTGCACCTTTGGATTCATAGGCTCTTTGACATAGCTTTTGTGTTGTGTGAGGATAACGACAGCTTTTTTGCAACCGTCATCAAACGCTCTTTCAAGCGGAATAGAGTCAACAAGACCGCCGTCAAAAAATGTTGTTCCGCCGATTTCAACTCCCTTTGTAACACCCGGAAGCGAACAACTTGCTTTCAGCTCGTCACAGCCGTTTCGCATACTTTTAGGATAAAAATACTCCGGCTTGCCTGTTTGAGCATTTGTTGCAACAGCACAAAGAACAGTGTTGCTTTTGTCAAATTCCTCTTGGTTAAGTGGCTTTAGCTCATATGCAAGCTCGCCGAAAATCCAGTCGATGTTCAAGAAGCCGTGACCTTTGAGCATATTGCTTATGCCCATATACCGCTTGTCGTTTGCATATTCAATTTCTATATCATGCTGACGGCGGTAGTTTTTTGCAATGAACGATGTTGCATTGCAACTGCCTGCCGATACTCCGATTACATACGGAAATTCAATGTTCTTTTCAATGAAAGCATCAAGCACACCGCTTGTGTAGATTGCACGATTGCCTCCGCCTTCAAGAACTAAACCTACATTGTACATAGCCTGCCACCTTTTAGTAAAAAATAAGAGCAACAATTCTATGTCGTTGCTCTCTGATTATTATAATATTGCTTATTCAGCGTCAGCCTTTTTCTTTTCAGTCTTCTTTTTTGGAGCGTTCTTTTTCTTTGGTTCAGCCTTTGGAGCTTCTTCTTCAGCCTTTGCTTCCTCTGTTGCATCTACGATTTCAATATCGTTGTCGCACTCGAAGAAATCGTTGTCATCAAAATACTCGGGATTTTTCTTTGCTGTGAGCTTTTGGATAGCAACATATGCAGCAGCTGCAAGCGCCACGATAGCGGCAATCACACTGATAACTTTAACAAATTTCTTAAATTTCATAGGTAAACCCTCCTTGATTTCATATAAACATTATAATATTTGAAAAACATAATGTCAATAGCATAATCTTTAAATTAATTTTATATTCATATGTTTAAAATTCACTATACATTTTTTGTTTTTGATGTTATAATGAACACGGTGATGCTATGACTAATGAACAGTATATCAAAGCAATAGAAAATCGACATTCACGCAGAGCGTACAAGCAAAAGCATTTGTCGCAGGAAATAAAGGATGTAATCAAACAAATGGTTGACGCCGTAAATGAAGAAGCGGGCCTTGACCTTTTGTTTATAGACGATGCAACTCCGTTTTTTAGTATTTTCAGCGGCAAATTCAGTATGATTGTTGTTGCCGGAGATGACAGCCAAAAGGTTCGTGAGAACTGTGGATATTTTGGCGAAAGCATAGTGCTTCAGTGTGTTTATCACGGCTTGGGTACTTGTTGGGTCAGTGGCACATACAACGAGAACAAGGTGTATGAGGCAATCAAACTTCCGTCTGAAAAGAGGGTGTATGCCGTTATAACAATCGGTTATCCAAAGGATAGGTATTCTCTTGTTGAAAAGACTATGTACAAGGCAACGCATAAAAAATGCAAATCATATCAAGATATGATTGAAGTTTGCGATGAAAAGTTGCCGGAGGCATATGCCTATGGACTTTCGCTTGTTGAAAAAGGACCGTCTGCGGTTAACAGACGACCTGTAAAATTCAGATATGAAAACGGCGAATTCAGCGGATATGTTGACGAACCGTATTCTGACAAAAGTGTTGATTTTGGTATTGCAAAGCTTCATTTTGTCATTGGTGCAATGGCAAAAGGGGTAAATGGAAAATGGAGCTTTGAAAATGTTTTTGAACCTGTTGACGGTCAAAGATTAAAATTTGAGCCAAAAATGGACGAGGAGGAAAAATCCAATGAATGAAGCAAAAAAGAAAATGAGCAAGGGCAAAAAAGCGCTGATTATAATTTTGAGTATTTTGGCATTTTTGCTTGTTCTTGTTGTAACAGGCGGTGCGGTTGCATTGCACGAATACTGCAAGGTTAAAGATTACACTATTTCTTCGGCAAGTGATTTTGCAGATGAAAACACTTTTTTAATAGCACACAGAGGCTTTAGAGCCGCTGCTCCCGAAAATACAGCTCCGGCTTTTAGAGAGGCAGGCAAGGCAGGTTATGCAGCAGCAGAATGTGACATTTATCGTGCAAAAGACGGCGTTTGGGTTGTTCAGCACGACAGGTCAACATATCGTATGATGGATAAAAGTATGTTTGTTGAAAAGGCAACATACGAGGAACTTAAGGATGCCACCACCGACAATGGCGTTAACATTGACCAATATCCTGACCTTAAGATTTGTACACTTAAGAAGTTCTTGCAGATTTGCCAAAAGTACAATATGCAGGCTGTTATTGAGCTTAAAGAAGAAAACAATCAGGAATATTATCCTGAAATCATCAGACTTTGCAATATGTATCCTGAAGTTAAGGTGACATTCATTTCCTTTAAAATCAGCAATTTGCAGAAACTTCGTGAACTTTGCGACAACGATATGATGTATCTTGTTCAGGAAATTACAGAGGAAGATATTGAACTCGCAAAATCAATCAGAAATTGCGGAATTGATTTCAACGGCAACAAAGAAAAGAATTATGACCTTGATTCATATTTAATCAAAAAGTGCGTTGAGGACGGTATGCTTATGGGTGCTTGGACAATTGACGACCCTGAAGTTATGAAAAAATTGCTCGACCTCGGTGTAAATTTGATTACAACCGATTGCATAACATATTAATTATTATATATCATTTATATAGTGGGGGCGCTTTGATGAGTGCCCCTTATATTGTGGTTGAATAATCGGCTGAATTTTGGTAAAATATTTTTATGTTTATTTGAAAAGAGGTGGGCAAAATGCTGTATCAAATTGTACCTGTCGGCAATGTTTGGCAAGACGGAATGGTTGCCGTGCCTAAAAAAGTTGCAACAGATTACATAAAACTTGCAAGTGAATATCAGCTGAAGGCATTGTTGCTCATTTTGTCAAACAATGCACCGTGCGACAGCAAATATGTTGCAAAAGCACTTGGATGCACCGAGGCTGACGCAACGGATTTTTTGGAGTTTTGGGTAGAAGAGGGCGTTTTGTCGTGTGACGGAGTTGTCAACGCTCAACCGCCTGCGGAAAGCATGGCAGTTGTTGAACCTCCAAAAAAAGAAGAAGCCAAAACTGTTAAGGTTAAAGAGGCAATTCCTGTGCCAAAACTCAATCCGAGCGACATCGTTACTATGTGCAGAGATAATCGAGAGTTGACAGAACTCATTCATCATGCACAAGAGGTTTTTGGCAGAACAATCAGCCATATTGAGCAGGAACTTGTCATAAATATGGTGACATATTACGGGCTTCCGTGTGATGTGGTGCTTGTTATTTTGGAATATTACAAGACCGAAAAAGCAAAGGGCAGAGCAATCGGAACTTCGTATATCGGCACTATGGCAAAGAATTGGAGCGAAGAGGGAATTGTTACCCTTGAGGCTGCGGATGAAAGATTGCGTATGCTTGAGGCTTCAGACAGATTGTGGAGCGAGATTGTGGCGGTTAGCGGAATCAAGCACAGAAATCCGACCATAAAGCAACGAGAAATGATTAATCGTTGGAGCGAAGATTTTGATATGCAGATGATTACCATTGCCTGCGATATTATGAAAGAGAACACCGACAAGCCAACATTGAAATATGTTGATTCGGTGCTCAAAAATTGGAAGAAAAAGGGCATATTTACTCCGGAGGCTGTTGCCGAGGAAGAAAAGGAATTCCATTCAAAGAAAGAGCAGAAGAACAAATCCGCTATTGATGAAACCTATGACATTGATGAAATCAATCGCCGTGCAATGCTCAATGACAATTATGATATATAAAGGATAATTATGGCTTATTCAAACGAGATGTACAACAAGGCAAAGAGAATACTTGAAAAAAGGCACGACAGCGCTGTTATGGATGCGGATATGCGTTCTATGCAGATCAAGGAGGAAATTCCCGAAATTAAAAAAATTCAGGCAGGACTTCAGCAAATCGGCTTGGAAATCAGCCAGCTTTTCTTCTATAAGCAAAATACCGATGAAAAACTTGCGGAACTTCGAGCAAGAAGTGAGGCTCTTGTGGAGGAACGCTCAAGGCTTCTCAAGGCGAACGGCTATCCCGAGGATGCAATGAAACCACATTTTGTTTGCAATGCTTGTGAGGATAAGGGAGTCATTGACGGCAGGATGTGCTCGTGTCAAAAGCAGGTTTTGAAAGATTTGATGCGAAAAGAGGTTTCTCGTTTTGCACCGCTTGACAAGTGCACATTTGACAAGTTCGAACTTGGCTATTACAGCGAGCAACCTATGGAAAATGCGATTGTTCCTCGTCAAAGAGCAGAAAAAATTCTCGACACTTGCAGAAAGTACGCACAGAATTTTTCGCTCAACAGCAAGAGTTTGTTTTTCTTTGGCGGTGCGGGACTTGGCAAAACTCATTTGAGCCTTGCCATTGCAAATGTTGTGATTAACAAGGGCTTTAGCGTGTGCTACGGCACAAGCCAGAATATTTGTGACGATTTGCAAAGCGAACAATTCGGCAGAACGGATAATATTAATTACACAAAAAATCAGGTGCTTGGTTGCGACCTTTTGGTGCTTGATGATTTGGGCACGGAGATTGACAATCAGTACAGCATTGCAACAATATACAATATTGTTAACACCCGTTTGCTCACCGGCAAGCCGACTATTATTTCAACAAACTATGCCTTTGACAGGCTTGAGGAAAAATACGACAAGCGTATCACAAGCCGACTCACAGGAGAATACATACCGTTCTATTTTATCGGCAACGACATCAGAAATCTATAATATAAAGCAAAAAGCCTACTTTGTTCGAAGTAGGCTTTCTTATTTGGCAAGTGATCAGTCACTTGTCTTTTTTCTTTTTGATTTGATTTTTTCAAACAGCTTTTTTATGCCGAGGGTGATTGCAATGCACAGCGGAAAATAAGGAGTGAACGGACCTGCCCAGAAAGCAAGGTATGCCGTTGCCATAACACTGCCCCACGATTTTTTGAATATCAGGTGAATGAGGTAACCGCCCCACACAGGTGTATACATAATCACAACAATTATTATAAACAGCACAAGCGTATGCCAATCTTTGCATTCGCTCCATATCCATTCGCAAAACTTTTTGAATTTTTCGATAAGGTTTTGCATTTTTTCTTTCACGGGCGTCACCTCCTTTTTTATGATTATATCATTTGATTTTTTACATTACAACAGGCTTGTACAAAATTTTATTGAATTTTTCATAAATCTTTGAAATCAATGCCTACCGTTTTGCAGGGATATACAGTTTGATTGAATAAATGATGAAAAACAAATTTATTTTGCGATTTTTGGGGCGAATTATACAGAAACAGTGAATAAAAACGCCGTTTTCAGCCTATAGGTGAAAGGGTTTTGTGACGACAGGTCAACAAACACTTTCGAAATATCGACTTGAGGTGAAAAAATGGCGAAGAAAAAGATGACGCTTGAAGAACAAATTGAAAAGGGGTTGACCGAGCTTGCATTTGGCTCGTGCTGTGATGCGGTGAAACTTCTTTTTATGAGCGAAGACGAAATTATGCAGAAACTCCCGAAGCTGAAACTCATCAATGTGAGCGAGATAAAACGGCCGAAGGGCGGAGGAATGGAAATCAAGTTTTTTGACCGCATAAAGGCGTTTGAAAAGCTGATTGAAAACAACGGCGAAAGGCAGGAAAACGGCTTGAGCTTTTATGAAGCACTTGAAAAGAGTGCGCAAAATAACGCCGAGGAAGTTGGCAATGGTTAAGTTTTTTCCGTTTTCGCAAAAACAGCTTCAAACGCTTAATTGGTGGTGCGCAGGCAGTAAATACAGCGCCAAAAACGGAATTATTTGTGACGGTGCGGTGAGGTCGGGCAAAACGCTTTGCATGTCGCTGTCGTTTGTGTTTTGGGCATTTTATGCTTTCAACGACACTTCATTTGCATTGTGTGGCAAAACGATAAGTTCGCTCAGGCGAAATGTTGTTACTCCGATGATACCGATGCTTAAATCGCTTGGCTTCAATGTTACGGAGAAAATCAGCAAGAATATGCTCGAAATTCAAAGAGGAAGCGTCAAAAACAGATTTTATATCTTTGGTGGCAGGGATGAAAGTTCTGCTTCTCTGATTCAGGGTATGACCTTGGGCGGTGTCCTTTTTGACGAAGTTGCATTGATGCCTCGTTCTTTTGTTGAGCAGGCGCTTGCAAGGTGCTCGCTTGAGGGTTCACGATTTTGGTTCAACTGCAATCCCGAGCATCCTTTTCATTGGTTTTACAATGAGTGGATTAAAAAGGCTGATGAAAAGAATATGCTTTATCTTCATTTTACTATGGACGACAATCCGTCACTTTCGCCAAAAATCAAAAGTCGATACCAAAAACTTTACACAGGTGCGTTCTACGAACGCTTTGTTGAGGGAAAATGGGTTGCCGCAGACGGTTTGGTTTATCCGATGTTTTCTCCTGAAAAGCATATTAAAACGGCAGACTCGTTCAGCGAATATTATCTCAGCTGTGACTACGGCACTGTCAATCCGTTTTCGCTTGGGCTTTGGGGCAAAGGTGATGACGGCTGGTACAGGGTGAATGAATATTATCATTCATCAAGAGAGAAAGGTGTTCAGCTGACGGATGAGGAATATTACGGTCATCTGAAAGAGCTTGTCGGGGACAAATCTATAACGGCTCTGATAGTTGACCCGTCAGCAGCCTCGTTTATTGAAACGGTGCGCCGTCACGGTGAATTTACTGTCATCAAGGCTGAAAACGATGTGCTCAACGGCATAAACAGAGTTTGTATGGCTTTGAAGCAGAATGAGATATTTATATCTCCCGTTTGCACCGACACGATAAGGGAATTTTCGATATATCGTTGGGATAACGACATAAAACGTGACGCACCTAAAAAGGAAAATGATCACGCAATGGACGACATACGGTATTTTGTTAACACCGTTCTTGATATGAGGAGCGATGACTGTGCGTTTTCTATTGCAGTAGAAAGGATGTGAAGCCTTGAGTATATTCGGCAAAAACAAAAATAATGGTTCATCCGATGCCGTTGCAACTGCTTCGGTTCAAACGGCGGGCAAGAATTGCCATCCGTTTAGGTATCTTGGCAACTACACTCCGCTTGTTGAAGCAAATAACAGGGTTTATCGCTCCATCAGAGAGGGCGTGCCGATTATTGACAGTGCAATTAACAAAATCGTGCGTCTTATGGGTGGCTTTGAATTGGACTGCGGTGACGACAGATTAAATGATGATATGAACAGATTTTTTTCTTCTGTCAATGTCAGTGGCAACCAGTGCGGAATACAGTCGTTTGTTGATAATTTTATGAATCAGCTTTTGACTTATGGCACTGCAATCGGTGAAATGGTAGCTGATGAGCACGGCTTTTATGCTCTGTACAACGGTGAGCTTGGATGTGTGAGTGTAAAAAGGGCAGACAACGATATGGATTTAATTTTCTGCTCGGGTCATATGAACAGTCAAACGCCGTTTGCACATCAAGAGCGGATTCTGTTCTCGGTGCTCAATCCCGAACCGGGAGAAATCTTGGGCACAAGTTTGCTCCGAGGACTGCCGTTTGTATCGGATATTTTGCTGAAAATTTACAACACAATAGGCACAAATTGGCAACGACTTGGAAATTTGCGTTATGCCGTTACATACAAACCGCAGGGTGACAGTTTGGACAAGGCATTTGCAAAGGAGCGTGCCAATCAAATGGCGAGAGCGTGGAAAGACGCAATGAGCAGTACCGAAACCGTCAAGGATTTTGTGGCGGTCGGTGATGTTAAGGTCAGCGTAATCGGCGCAGACAATCAAATTCTCGACAGCGAAATTCCTGTTCGTCAAATGCTTGAGCAGATTATTGCAAAGACGGGACTTATGCCGTATATGTTTGGACTTTCGTGGTCCACAACAGAAAGAATGAGCCAACAGCAGGCGGATATTTTGACAACGGAACTTAAAGCGTATCGCAGAATTATCACTCCGATTATCAAAAAAATCGGTGAGACTTATTTGGCAACGCTTGGCGTTTACAAAAGCGTTGATGTTCGTTGGACGGATATAACCTTGCAGGACGAAATTCAAATAGCGCAGGCTCGACTTTATAATGCTCAAGCAGACAAATTAGCAGAGGAGGTAAATCAATGACAGATGCTTTGATTCAAAAGAGTGCTCCGAATGATGAGGATATGAAAAAAATCGGTCAATTCTCAAGACGAGAAATGTCGGCTGACGAGGTTTATATTTTTAATGTTGACCTTTGCAACAACGATATTGACCGAGATTTTGAAAAGTTTTCTGTTGCCACTCTCAATCAGCTTGCAGAATATTTTGTCGGCAAAACAGGCATTTTTGACCATTCTATGAAAGCCGAAAATCAAAAGGCAAGAGTTTTTGACGCTTGGGTTGAAAGAGTTGACGGCAAGAAAACTGCCGACGGCGACGATTTCTATACCCTTAAGGCGAGAGCGTATATGCTCAAAAATGATGAAAACAGAGAACTTATTGCCGAGATTGATGCGGGAATAAAGAAAGAAGTTTCTGTTTCTTGCAGTGTTGAAAAGGCTGTTTGTTCAATTTGTGACACGGACAATCGCCACGGCAGATGCGAACATATTCCCGGCAAAAGCTACGGCGGTCAACTCTGCTTCAACATTTTGAGTGGTGCAAGAGATGCCTATGAGTTCTCGTTTGTTGCAGTTCCGGCACAGCGAGAAGCAGGGGTTACCAAATCTTTTGAAAATGCAAAGGAGAAAAATATGCAGGATATTATCAAAAGCATTGCTTCGGGTGACGGTGTTACTCTCACAAAGTCGGAAGCAAGCAGATTGAATACCTACATCGAGGGTCTAAAGGATGAGGCGACTCTCGGCGAGGAATACAAAAAGAGTCTTTCAAAGGAGGTTGTTGATTTGTTTAAGTCAGCATTTCCTGATATGGATTCAAAGCTTTTTTCATCCGTTACTGCTGTTATGACGGCAAAGGAACTTATTGGTTTTCGTGACGGAATGAAGAAAAGCGAAGCAAAAACAAAAATCAAGCCTCAACTTGCACAGGCAGTTGAGAGCAAAGCGAATGACTTTTCGCAATTTAGAATTTAGGAGGAAAAATTATGGTTTCTTATAAGGGATTTAAAACAAAATGTATCACAATGCAGGCTGAAGATATGGGCCATTGTGATATTAAAATCGGCGATTTTGTAAGGGCTGATGAAAACGGCTATGTTATTTTGGCAGGCGTCGGCAAGCCGTTTTTGGGCATTGTTGTCGGTGTTAATGATTCGTTTTTTACAGTTCAGGTGAGCGGATACGCCGAGATTAAATTCGCCGGTGAAGTTTTGCAAATGTACTCAAAACTTATTATGAACAAGCGTGGCTATGTTCAATATTCTGCAAATGCCGAAGCTCCGTATGTAACTGTTCTTTGGGTTAGCAGACCGGACGCCCGTGCGGGAATTATACTTTAATATAAGGAGGACAAATTGTGACATTTGATACATTAAGACTTGATAAGGGTCTTTATACTTCTGAAAAGGGCTTTACAAAGTCACTTGAAGAAATTGACCCAAGTGAAAATTATAAGGGTACAGAACTTGAGGGTCTTGACGCATATGAGCGTCAGCTCAAGAGATTTGACATTAAGGTAAAGGGAGGAAATTCTGACCCGGTTTCAAAATTCTTCCAGACATCTGATTCGGCTGTCTTGTTTCCGGAATACATCAAGCGTTCGGTAGAGGCGGCCATCAACACAAACAATATCATTGATGATATGATTGCAACAACCACAATTATTGATTCGCTTGATTATCGCTCTGTTTATTGTAAATCAATTGACAGAAATGGTTCGATTGATTATATCAACGAGGGCTCATTTATTCCTGAAACGGAAATTAAGGTAAAGCATTCTCTTACCAAGCTCAAGAAATCGGGTAGAACTATTGTTGCATCATATGAGTCTATTAAGTCACAGCGACTTGATTTGTTTGCCATCATGCTCAAGCAAATCGGTAATTATATCAATACTTGTCAGCTTGAGCAGGTAATTCGAACAATTGACACAGACGATACACGAAATGTTATTTCAGAGGCTGTGGATAAGATTGGTTACAATGACTTTGCAAATTTGTATGCATTGCTTTCTCCATATAATTTTGATGCGATTATTGCCGGACCTATGGCTTTTGTTGACATTATTAACATTCCGGAATTCAAAGACGCAACGGCAGGACACGACTTCCACGGCACAGGCAATCTTGTTACTCCGTTTGGCGCAAAGTTTTTGTTTAGCAAGTCTGAACTCCTTGAAAAAAGAATTTTTGCACTTGACAAACGCTTTGCGTTGGAAAAGGTTCAGTTTGGTGAAGTTGTTACAGACTTTGACAAACTTATCGACCGTCAAATCGAAAGAGCAACAGTTACGGCTACGGCAGGCTTTAACAGAATTATTGATGAAGCGTGCGTTGTAATTGACCCGAAGGTTTAATTATGAACACAGAAAAAGTGCTTGAAATTTTGCGTGCAATCGGCAATTTCACAGAGGATGAAGTGAAGAAATATTCTTCTCTTGTTGAAATAAATAAGCGCCCGTTTGCAGAAAACGAATATGACGAAAGCGACGAGGCACTCCTTGAATACTTTGTTGCGACAAAGACCAATTATCAGATTGCACTTGCTTCGGGCGACAGCGAAATTTCGTCTTTTAAAGCGGGAGATGTTTCAATCACTTCATCAACTAACGGAAATGCCGTGAAAAATGCAAAGGCTCTGCTTGATGATGCGTGTGCATCAATTTCGCATTTGGTTGCGGATAAGAGTTTTTATTTCAGAGAGGTGTAATAATGCAGTTAAACAATCTTTCAAAGGCGGTTATGCCGATGATAGAAAAGTATTCGCACAGCTGTACAATTACAACTAAAAACGGTTCGGTCATCACCTCAAGGGTGATGGCTGAACAGCTGTGGAGAAGAGATAAGGTCAGATTTGAGGCTTATCCGACAGACATAGGATTTAATCAAAAGAACTATATTATCGGCATTTTTACGCTTGATGTAACAGGCTTTGGCAGAGATGACATCTTGACTCTTATGGGCACGGATTATTATTTTATCAAATCGAGTGCCGTTGTTATCGGTGATGAAATTCTTTACTATACGGCGGTGCTTCGTGAGGCTGTAAAGGGGGATAAGGATGTATTTGGATGATGAAACAGACGCTTTGCTTAATTTGTTAAAATCGAAAAAAGAACTTGAGGGAATCAGTTTTATAAAGGCTTGTCCTTATGCAAGAAAGCAAACAAAAATCAGCAAAAAGATTGCTGCAATTTCTCCGGGTGAACTTGATTTGGAAAGTATAAGTGTTGATAATGAAAACTTTTTTGGGAAATATGCGATTGACATTGACCTTTTTGTACCGTATGAATTTGGTTCTCCGATTGCTTTTGATGATATGGAAAAAATTGTCAGGGCAATTATGAGCGAGAAGATTTGCGGAATTAAACTTTCGTCAATTGTTAAGGCTTCTTCGGCAGAGTGTTACAAAATGAAGGCGACATTCACATTTTCGCTTGCCTATACAAAGGAGAGTAATGTATGAAAAATGAAAATGATGTGATTGGTCGCAATGAAGCTGAAGAGTTGAGCGATTACATTATGCTTGATTCAAGACGATATGACAACAATGTGAGAGGTGATTGATTTGCAGTTTATGAAAATGAGCTATAAGGGATTTGATTTCGATATTAATCCAAAGGATATTAAGATTTCTATGAACAAGGGCACAACAAAATACAATACGGTTTATGACGAACAGATTTGCAAGGAAAACGGCAGAAGTTGCGTTGTCGTTTCGGGCAAAGGGTATTTGACCGGCGGAGATTCGGCAGTCAAGGCTTTTGAACTTGTGCGTGTTTTCAATAAAAAGGGCAGTGATTATTTATTTTTGCCAAACAGTGTGCCTATAAAAATGCTCTTTACATCGCTTGATATATCGTATTCGAGCGGAAAAGACAGGGTGGAGTATTCTTTTGAATTCACGCAAGAGTGCAATACAAAAAGCGAAGAACATAGCATGGGATATACATATGCGCTTGAAAACGAAAATCTTTTTGACATTGCAAGCAGAACGGGAGTTCAGATTGAGTCTATTGTAAAATGCAACGACATTGGCGATATTTTTGCTGTCAGAGAGGGTGAAAAAATATGGCTGATTTGACATTTGCCTTGTATGATTTGAACGATTGCGAGATTGAACTCGGACAGCTTAAATCATATGAATTGTGCAGAGATGCCGATGCACCGTGCGACAGCTTGAGGATTACCTTTATTAATAACACAACAATTCCCGAAGCGTACAGAGCAAAGGCATTTTTTGACGGAAAATGTGTGTTCAACGGTTTTGTTGACACCCAGCGAGAAACCTTGCACAAAAGCCATATTGTGTGCTTTTTGTATTGCCGTTCAAGTGCCTGCCTTTTGACAGACAGCGAGGCGAAGCCGTTTACTTATACTTCTCCAAGCGCAATGGCTTTGTTTGAGATAAATGCAGGTGATGAATTCAAGTATAATCTTGGAAGCATATATAGTGATATTAGCTATCAGGTGAGCAAGGGAACATCTCTCTATGGTGCAATGAATGGCTTTGTGTACTCCGCTACTGGTGAAAAAATCAGGGTAACTCCTGACAACGAGCTTGTTCTTTTGCATACAAAAAACACTGTGAATCTTGATAGAAAACGGCTCATTTCTGCAAAACGAATTATCAACAGGGGCGATGCTTTGTCGCAGATTGATTATAAAATCAGTAATTCCACCGATTACATTTATCACAGAGTCAGCAGGCTTATGAGTGATAAGAAAATAACCGCCCGAAAAATTCGCAATATTTCTACCGTGCCCGATTGGCAAAGAGAAACTGCGTTGAAATCCGTGTTTTCATCTGCAAATGCAGAGTATTGCGGATGGGAACTTGCAATGCAGGGATATGCCGAAATTGATTTGTGTGATGAAATAAAAGCGGATGTTGAGGGCTTTGATATTTTTGACAGAGCTGTTGCGAGCAGTGTTGCTCATATTTTTGATTCATCGGGTGAACGCACGGTGATAAAAGTGAATTATGTGCCGGATTTGGAGGAAATGAGCTATGTGGATGAGTAAAAGAATTGTGGCGACTTCGGAAAAGGAGGTTGCCGAAAAAGGCAAGGTTACATTGTCGGACAATCAGCTTGAAGCGGGTGCGACAGTCACAAGGCGAAACATTGACAGTTATGCTCCGTATGGATACAAAAGCGTTCCGCCGGTTGATGAGGATGTCATTATGCTTGAATCAAATGACGGTGCGGTAGTGCTTGGGGCATTGAGCAAAGATGAGGACATTGAAAGCGGTGAGGTGAAAATTTCTTCACTCGGCGGTGCTTATATTATCCTTAAAAACAACGGCGACATTGTTCTCAACGGCTTGGTGATTGACAGCAGGGGAGTGATACAAAATGAATGACAATGATGTTATTGACGACATATTGAAAAATGCCGTAAGATGCTTTGCGGTCAAGCGAGGCGAGTTTTATGCGGACAAAAATTTTGGCTCAAAAATAAATATGGAGCAATCCTGTGCGGAAATTTTGGCATATGCAAGGCAAAGCGTTGCAGGGCTTGACGGTGTGTTTGTCAAATCTGTTGCAAAAAACAAATTTGATGTGAGCTTTGTTGTGACGGTGAACGGAAAAATAAGGACGGTGACAGTGAATTTTGATTAGTTATAACGAAATACTTGAAAATATGAAAACAACATATTTTGAGCAGTCGGGCGAAGTGCTCGATATGAATGGTGAATCGGGAATAAGATTAAAGGCAATTGCAACCGAATTGTTCAATTTGTATGTTGCGGGCGAATATTTGCTCAGGCAATCGGCGTGGATGACGGCAACCGGAGAATATCTTGACCGAATTGCAACAGAATGTTCTGTTGTGCGAAAAAAGGCGAGCAAGGCGGTTGGCGAAATTACATTTTTGATTGATGGGGTCAGAGAAAAAGACACTGTCATTCCCGAAGGTGTTGTTTGCTCAAAGAAGGGGTATAAGTATATTCAGTACAAAACTCTTGAACAGGGGATTATTCGTACGGGCGAAACAGCAGTTTCCGTCAGGGCGGAAGCGTTGTTTTGCGGTGAAGAATACAATGCCTCGTATGGCGAGGTATCTGTTATGGTGAATCCGCCAAGCGGTATTGCGATGGTTGAAAATCGTGTGAGTTTTATTGGCGGATGCGATGACGAAAACGATGAGGCACTTCGTTTGAGGATTAAGGACGCTCTTATGTATCCGGCAAACGGTGTAAATGTGGAATTTTTGAAGGGCAGAATTATGACCTTTGACGAGGTAATCGGGTGCGACATCATAAGGGAAAATGCCAAGCTTGTTTGCGTTTTGAAAACGAGGGATAAAACCGTTTCAACCGATTTGGAACAAAGAGTTCGGGATGTATTGTCGCTTTTCACTCTGTTTAATTTTGAATTTGAAGTGAGGAATGCCGATGAAAACAGTGCTTGACCGATTGAAACACCTGTATTCGGTTGCAAAGATTGACGCTTCTGATAATTTGGTGCTTGCCGAAATCGTGGCGGTTTCAGAGCAAATTGAAAGGCTGTCGGAATATTTGCACAAAATTAAGGGTGCAACGGCGGTGAATGTTTTTAATGTGCCCGACAGCGAAAGCATTGCACAGGCTTTTGACGGGATTGAATATAGGTTTGACGGCAGAAAAATTATAATTTCAAAATACGATATTGATACGGTCGGCAAAATTTTTAACGGTTGGTTTGGACTTGCGTTTGATTTTTATTTAAACGGCACAGGCAAACCGTGGAGTTTTATCGACAATGAGGGACTCACTTGGGACAGGATTGAAAATCGAGATCTCAGGTGGACAATGACAGAAAGCAGGTGAATTTATGGGCAGTACAAACAAAACAGGAGACCTTGAACTTAATCAATGGATAGGCTCGGATGTGCCAAAAATGGAGGATTTTAACAGAGATAACGAGATTTTGGACAAAACTATCAGCGAGCACATTTGGAACATTTCAAAGCATGTCACTGCACAGCAGAAAAAAGAGTGGAGCAATCCGATTGGCTTTGCGTCATATCTTGGAAACGGCAGCGACACAAGAAGAATAACACTGAATATGGGATTTGAACCTACTGTGTGCATTGTTTTTTCAACAAATTATCCGGTTGGCTTGTCGGATTATAGTAATAATTTGCACTATAATTATTTTGGATTTGCAACAATCAACGGCAGTACCTACGGTTTGACGCTTGACGGAGATGAGATTGAAATAAAAAATGCAAGTGCAACAGGAAAGTTTGAAATGACGAATTTGAACCAACTCAACAAAAGCTATCTTGTTATAGGTTTTAGATAAAATATATAGAATGGATAAGGATGAAGAAGTATAAAATTTTTTCATCCTTATATTTATATTGCATAAACTTTGTATTAATGTTAGAATATATATAGTATTTTTAAATGCTACGGAGGTAAATTTGTATGAAAGAAGAAAACAAAAAGTATGCCCGAGAAGCGATGAGCATAGTTGAACATGCAGCTCATAAAATCGGCTCTCGTTTGCCGGGTACAGATGGTGAAATCAAACTTCACGAATATATGGGCGAAAAGCTCCGTGAAATCGGAATTGAACCTAAAACCGAAGAGTTTGCGGTTTCGCCTCGTTCATCAATCGGCGGTTTGTCATATGCAGGCTGGTCGGGCGTTATTATAAGCATCGGTGCAATCATTGCAAATGCCTGTCATTTTGACGGATTGTGGCATGCACTTGCCGCTTTGAGCATTATTACAATCGTTTGGCTTGTTATGAGTTGTTTTTTCTACAAAACTTGGTTTGATATGTTCTTCCCACAGGAAATCAGCCGTAACACTCTTGGTATTTTAGAACCGGAGGACGGCAAGTATGACTACACAATCATTCTTTCCGGACACACAGATACATCTTGGTGTTGGCGTCACAGCGAGCACGCATATAAGTATAAGGACACAAAACCGGTTATGGGACTTATTGCCACATACGGCAAGGTTGGCTTCGGTGCAATTTGCTTTTTCTTTATTGCACTTTTCTCAATCTTTATGTCAGTTGCAAATATTTGCGATTTTGCCGGCACAGCTTGGACAGAAAAGTTCTTTGCTTCACAGGTTTATCAAAATCTTATGTTTGCAATGAACTTTGTTCCTATTGTGACAGCTATCGGTTCACTTTTTGTTGTTATGTGGGGCGACCCTAATCCAAGAAACGCATCTCGTGGCGCTATGGACAATGCAACAGGTATCGGCATCAGCTATGCTGTTATCAAGTATTTCAAGGAACATCCTGAAAAGATGCCAAAGAACTGCCGTATTATTGATGCAAACATCGGCTCGGAAGAAGCAGGACTTCGTGGTTCAATGTACTTTGCGCAGGAACACCGTTTTGACGATATGACAAAGAACGCTTGGAATATCAATATCGACTCCGTTGCCGATAAGGACTATTTTGAGGTTGTTATCAAAGACGATTGGCAGGGCGTTAGATTTGATACCGATATGGAAAAGATGTTCAAGGATACTTTCAACGAAATGGGTATTCAGTCAAAGACAAACGGTTGCATTCACAACCCTGTAGGCGGTTGCGACTCAACTCCTATGACAAGAGCAGGCATTAAGTCGGTTACATTTGCCGCTCAAAACCCGATGCTTACATATTATTATCACACTTGGAGAGATATGCCTGAACGCTTCTCCGAAGATACGGTAGGTCAGGGCTTTGATGTTGTATTGTCGGTAATTGACAAAATTGCAAAGTTCCAAGAAACAAACGGATACAACGGCCCACAAAAGAAAGCAAAATAAGCAATTAAAAATAAAAACACCACGGCGGTAGGAATTTCTACTGTCGTGGTGTTTTGCTATTGTAGCTTTATCAGCCTTGCGCCGTGAGGTTCAACCTCTAATGTAAGTGAATTTTTTGCTGTGCCGATTGTTTGCTTTTGCCAAATGTCGTACACGGTGTATTCTGTGTTTGGCATAAGAATTTGTGTGAGGTCGGCATTTATTTTTTTAGGCTTTGTGTCGGTGTTGAAAACGGCAAGATATTTGCAATTTTTGCCTTGTGCCGACCAAATTATATAACCCTTGTTGTTTTTCTCTTTTCTCTCAACGCACTGCGAATTTGTTGCCTCTCTGTGCATTTGCATATAGTCGCTGTTGGTGAGGAGCGAAAGAGTGAAGCCGTCATTTTCGGGCATATTTCCGCCTATGAATAACGGACTGCCGAAAATTCCCCAAAGTGACATCAAGGTGTAGTGTTCAGGTTTTGTGAAGTTTGACATTCTGTTTTGCTTGCCGTGGTATGAACACAGCTTTGAAATTCTGCCAATCGGGAGCATATCACAGTCGGGATAGTTGCCTGTTTTGCGTACTCCCTGCCATTCTTCGCATTTGTCAAACATAACATAAAGATGTTCCCACAAATCCCAAAAGTCGCCTGTCATTCGCCACATGTTTGCATTTTTGCAAAGGTGGTCTGCTTTGTTGCGGAGCGCCGGTCCCGGAGAAAGCGAAAGCACGATTTCTCTGCCACAGTTGTCAATGGCTTTGCGGAGCATTTCAATTTCGTAATCGGCAGAATATGGATTATCCCACTTTCTGAATTCCGTAACTGCAATGTCGTCGCATTTGATGAAATCAACGCCCCACTCGGCATACATATTGATGATGGAATTGTAGTAATCCTGTGCGCCTTCGCAGTTTTTCATACCGTACATATCAGTGTTCCACGAACATACGGAAAAGTGATGCGCAACATCTCTTGCCGTGTATTTGCTTCCTAATATAGGTAGGTTTTGGTGAACTGCCTGTCTTGGAATTCCACGCATAATGTGGATTCCGAATTTTAGTCCGAGTGAGTGAACATAATCGGCAATCGGCTTGAAACCCTTGCCGTCCTTGGCGCTTGAAAATCTGTTTTCGGCAGGCATAAGTCTGCCGTATTCATCGGTGACAAGCTCTGCAAAATTGTGATAGTCGTTGCTGTCTGCGGTCGGCTCATACCATTGAATGTCGCAAACAACATATTCCCAGCCATATTGCTTGAGGTTTTTTGCCATATAGTCGGCATTTGCTCTTAATTGTTCTTCGTTGACCCCTGCACCAAAGCAGTCCCAGCTGTTCCAGCCACACGGAGCAGTCTTTGCCCATTGTTTAAAATTGCTCATATTCGCCCTTGTAATTAACTAATTTTAGTTCGTTGAGGTTGATTGGCGTTATATTTAAATCTGCAAGAAATTCCGTTGCTTTTTGCAAGTCCTCTTTGTCGGAATAAACATTTGGTTTGTGTGCGTCAAGTCCGATTACAACCCTGTTGCCGACTTCTGCAATGATTTTCCACACATTGGGATTTGGATAATTGCGATGCGATGTGTAACCCAAAAAGTTAAATTCAAGCGGAATGTCAAGCTCTTTCAATGTGGTGATGAAGTTCCTCATTTTTTTGAGATAAACCTCTTTGTCGCCTGTAAAATTGATGAGGTCGGGATGTGCAATGTAGGTGAAACAACCTGTTTTTGCACCGAGTGTGACTTGCGAAATGTATTTGTCCAAAACGGCAACCGAATCGGTTTCGTGACCTGAATAATGTGCAAAAGGCTCATACTCATTGTCAGTATAATGCTGACCGAGAATTAAATAATCGTACTCAAAGCCCTTTAGGTATTCGATTTCTTCGTCCCAAAGAGCAGGAAAGTATTCAAGCTCATAGCCGAGTTTGATGTCTATGACGCTCTTGTATTTCTCTTTCAGCGCCTTTATTGAGTTCGCATAATCCTGCGCCTTGTCAAGCTGAATTCTGTATCCGCTGTGGTGACCTTTTGGGAACAAATACGGTGCGTGGTCGGAAAAACCCATAACCTCGTAGCCGTTTTTAATTGCCTCAAGCACATATTCTTCGTCCTTGCCCGTTGCGTGACCGCAACGGTAGGTGTGATTGTGAAAATTATACATTTATCTTACGCTTTCAATAAATCTCAAGAAGCCTGCCTTGCCTTCTTCGTCACGGGAATAAACACCGCATTGACCGAGAATTGAGGTAAATACAATGCCGATTTCCTTTTTGAGAATGTCGTCAATATTATCTTCGTTGATGTCGTATTTTTGCATAATCATCTCTGCCCACTCTTTGTGAGAAGCGATGGTTTCGTTTGCGGAAATGTCCTCGCCGTTCACCATTGCCTTGCCGAGAACAGCCATTTCGTTCTTAAGTCTTGACGGCAAAACAGCAAGACCCATAACTTCGATAAGACCGATGTTCTCTTTCTTGATGTGGTGGTATTCAGGGTGCGGATGATAGTATCCGAGAGGACAATCTTCTGTTGTGATGTTGTTGCGGAGAACAAGGTCGAGTTCGAACTGACCGTTTCTCATTCTTGCAATAGGCGTGATTGTGTTGTGTGGTGTGCCCTCTGTTTCGGCATAGATGAATGAATCCTTGTCTGTGTAGCCTCTCCAAGTTGTGAGCACCTTGTCTGCAAGCTCAACAAGTCTTGCCTTGTCTGTGCCCTTGATTCTGATAACACTCATCGGCCACTTAACAATACCTGCCTGAACATCCTCAAATCCGCTGAATGTAACCTTTGTTTCAATCGGAGCTTTTGCCATTGCAAATTCGTAGTTACCGCCCTGGAAGTGCTCGTGTGTGAGGATTGAACCGCCAACGATTGGGAGGTCGGCATTTGAACCTACAAAATAGTGAGGGAACTTTTCAACAAAATCAAGAAGCTTTGCAAATGCAGACTTGTCGATTTTCATCGGTGTGTGCTCTGCGTTGAAAACGATGCAGTGCTCGTTGTAGTAAACATACGGTGAGTATTGCATAAAGAAGTTTTCTCCGCCAAGGGTCATAGGGATGATGCGGTGGTTCTGTCTTGCAGGGTGGTTGATTCTGCCCATATATCCTTCGTTTTCCTTGCAAAGCAAGCACTTCGGATATGAAGTAGCCTTCATTTTGAGTGCAGCCGCAATAGCCTTTGGGTCTTTTTCGGGTTTTGAAAGATTGATGGTAATATCAATGTCGCCGTATTCTGTTTTTGTAATCCACTTGAGGTCGTTTTTGATTCTGTATCTGCGTATGTAGTCGCTGTCCTGGCAAAGTTTGTAGTAGTAATCTGTTGCGGATTTCTTGTCTCTGATGTACAAAAATTGGAATTTGGAAATCACTTCGCTTGGTCTCGGAGTTAGAAGTCCCATAATTTTTGTGTCGAACAAGTCACGATAAACAACGCTGTCCTCGCAAAGTCCATTTTCAACCGCATAGTCAAGAATTGAAGCCAAAATGTCTTCAAGCTCTGCGTTTTCAGCCTCGCAGTCCTCAAATGAATCTATATTGAGTGCTTGGCAAACTGTGTTGATTGCCCAAATTTCGTCCCATTTTTCAATCATTTCGTTGTCAATTGCATATCTAACCAATGATTTAACTGCTGTGTTAATATTCATAATACGACCTCTTTCATAATTTTTCGCTATTATTATATAGGTTATCAATTACTATTGCAATACAAATTATTACTAAAATTATATAATTTTTTATTAATTTTTATGTAAAATACTTTACCCTTTTGAAATTTCGTGATATTCTTATCATATAATCAGTATAGTAAACAAAGGGATGATATATATGAAAATTTGTGTTTTTGGTGCAGCAAGCAAAACCATTGACGAAAAATACATAACACCTGTTGAGGATATGGGCGAATATTTGGCTCGTCACGGTCACAGCCTTGTGTTCGGTGCAGGCAGCACGGGAGAAATGGGCGCAGCTTCAAGAGGCTTCAAAAGAGGCGGTGGAATTATCCACGGCGTTGTGCCGAGGTTTTTCAAGGAAAATCTTGATGAATTCGTAAATTGGGATTGCGATGAAATGACTCTCACCGAAACTATGCGTGAACGCAAGGGAATTATGGAAGATTTGGCAGACGCTTTCATCATCACTCCCGGCGGTGCAGGCACTTTTGAGGAATTCTTTGAAGTGCTCACCTTGAAGCAACTCGGCAGACACAGAAAACCGATTGCAATTTATAACATTGACGGATATTATGACCATATGATTGATGCAATTAATTATTCTATCAAAACTGATTTTATCAAAGCCAATTGCTCACAGCTTTTCAAGGTGTTTGACGAAACGCAGTTTGACGAAATGATTGATTATATCGAAAATGACGATATGGGCAATTTGACAGTTAAGGATTTAAAATAATACAGAGCAAGGAGGAATGTTCTATGAAAAAATATGCAATTTGTATCGGCAGGGAGTTTTGCTCCGGCGGTAGAGAAATCGGCAAAATGCTAGCCAAAAGACTCGGCATAGCCTATTATGACGAGATTGAACTGCGTGACAGGTCAAGGGATTTGGGTATTGAGGACGGAATTTTTGAAATGTTCGATGAACAGCCGACCCGTTCGTTCCTCTTTTCCGTTGTAATGGACCCGTATTCAATCGACAGTGCCGTAAATTCGGGCAGAGTGCTTGAGGCTCAACGCAAAGTCATTGAATCTGCAACAGATGAAGGTCCGTGCGTTATCGTTGGCAGAAGAGCAGACAAAATCCTTGAAGGCAAAGAGGATGTTGAGGTTATTTCTGTCTTCATCGGTGCAGATATGGAGGACAGAATCGAACGCTTTATGCAGAGTGATGAAGAGGATAAGCCTCGCAATGTTCGCCGTTATATTGAACAAAAGGACAGAGAGCGCTCATCATACTATAATTTCCTCGGTGACGGAAAATGGGGCAGAGCGGCAAACTACACAATGTGCTTCTCAACCTCAAAAATGGATAAAGAAAAGATTTGTGACATAATCTGTAATTATGTAAAGGAACTCTGATGGAAAAGAATTACAAAATTTCAATTAAAAAGAGGCTGATTATAGCCTTGTGTTTAATGGTGATGATTGTTCTGTTTGTGCCGAGAGTTTATGCTTTAAAAGACGGCGGCAGCAAAGAGTTTACTGCGCTTACATATCGCATAACAAAGGTGCATTCGATGAACCCTGTTGAATCGGAAGAAGAGTTTACCACAGGCACGATTATTGAAATTTTCGGCAGAGAAGTTTATAACAATGTAGATTAATAACATTATTTACCGCAGTGTAATGCTGCGGTAAGACTGTCGATAAAGCTCCTGAAGCACGCCAATTATTATCAACCGAATTATGCCTCCCATTGACGCAAGGGGAGGTGGCAACACGAAGTGTTGACGGTGGGGTTTTAAAAAAGCTGTAAGTTTGATACTTACAGCTTTTTTGGCGTTTTCCGTTTTTTGCTCGGGGGCGGTACAATCGTACAGCTTCCACTCGCAAGAAAACGAAATTCAGAAACTTTCTCAACAGCCTCAGGCGTGTTTAAAAACTAATTAAAATTTGCTCGAAATTTAAAGATTTTTTATGACAAATGTAAGAATTTAAAAAAGTTGAAAAAAGTTATTGACATATGTCGATAAAGTGGTATAATGCCATTGAAGCAAAAAAGGCATTGTCGTTACGGAGGTGTTTTTATGGCTAGACCAAAGAAGCCAAGACGCATTTGTGCCTACCCTAAAACAATGGGATTCAGACCCTTCGGTGATTATGCTGATGTAGTTGATTTATCGCTCGATGAATACGAGGTTATGCGATTGATGGACACGCTTGGCTACTCGCAGGAGGAATGTGCAAAGCAGATGGATGTTGCTCGCTCAACTATTGCTGCAATTTATGAATCGGCAAGGCTGAAAACTGCCGATGCTATTATTAACGGAAAGTCACTTGTTATCCATGGCGGAGATGTGGAACTGTGCAAAAGCTACACATTGTGCTGTCATAGGTGCGGTCAAAAGGCTTGCACAAATTGCGAGCACGGCACAAATCCGCAGTGCAAGGACAATGTGACTCGATGATACAAACAAGTAATTTACGGAGGAAAACAAAACATGGAAGCATGGAGAAATTTCAACACCGGCGTATGGTGTGACCAAATCGATGTATCAAACTTCATCAAAATGAACTACACCCCTTATGATGGCGACAGCTCATTTTTGCAGGGCCCTACAGAGAGAACAGAAAAGACAATGAAGAGAGTTAACGAGCTCCTTATCGAAGAAAACAAAAAGGGCGGCGTACTTGATGTTGATACAGAAAGAGTACTTTCAATTCTTTCTCACGACGCAGGTTATGTAGTTGACAAAGATACAGATATTATTGTAGGTTTGCAGACAGATGCTCCTCTTAAAAGAGGCGTTTCACCTTTTGCAGGTCTCAGAAACACAGTTCAGGCTTGTAACGCTTACGGCTATGAGCTTTCAGAAAAAATCAAGGATGAGTTCACATACAGAACAACTCACAACACAGGCGTATTCCGTGCATATACAGACACAATGAAGGCCGCTCGTCATGCAGGTATCCTTACAGGTCTTCCTGATGCTTACGCTCGTGGCAGAATCATCGGTGACTATCGCCGTATTGCTCTTTACGGTATGGATTACCTTATCGAGCAGAAGAAACTCGACAAGAAAAAGATGGGCGAAAAAGAAGTTCTTGATGAGGATACAATCCACAATCTTGAGGACCTTTCAAAGCAACTCGACTTTATGAATCAGCTTAAAGGCTTGGCTCTTCGTTACGGCTATGATATTTCAAAGCCTGCTACAACAGCAAAGGAAGCTATCCAGTGGCTCTACTTCGGTTACCTTGGTGCAATCAAGGAACAAAACGGTGCGGCTAACTCAATCGGCAGAATCGCTGAATTTATTGATATTTATATTCAGAGAGATATTGAAGAGGGCGTTCTTGATGAAGTTCACGCTCAGGAACTTATTGACGACCTTGTTGTAAAACTCAGATTAGTTCGTCACCTTCGTACACCTGAATACAACGACCTCTTTGCAGGCGACCCTGTTTGGGTAACAATGGCTTTGGCAGGCGTTACAGGCGAAGGCAAGCATATGGTTTCAAAGACTTCCTTCCGTGTACTTCAAACTCTTTACAACCTTGGCTCATCAGCAGAACCAAACATCACAGTATTGTGGTCAGACAGACTTCCTGAAGGCTTCAAGAAGTTCTGTGCTCAGGTTTCTATTGATACAGACTCAATTCAGTACGAAAACGACGATGTTATGAGAAGAATGTATGGCGATGACTATTCAATCGCTTGCTGCGTATCTGCTATGAAGACAGGTAAGCAAATGCAGTTCTTCGGTGCAAGATGTAACCTTGCAAAGGTTCTTCTTATGGCTCTCAACGGCGGTAAGGACGAAATTGAAGGTCACCAAATCGCACCTGTAGGCGAAGTATTTGAAGAAAAAGAACTTTCTTATGATGAAGTTTATGCCGCTTACAAGAAGTATCTTTCTTGGATGGCTCGTTTGTATGTAAACACAATGAACATCATCCACTATATGCACGACAAGTATGCTTATGAAAGACTTATGATGTCTCTTCACGACACAGATGTTGAAAGACTTATGGCTTTCGGTGTTTCAGGTTTCTCTGTTGCTATCGACTCACTTTCAGCTATTAAGTATGCAAAGGTTACTCCTGTAAAGGACGACCGTGGCATTATCACCGACTTTAAGGTAGAGGGCAAGTTCCCTAAATATGGTAACGATGATGACAGAGCTGACCTTATCGGTAAGGACCTTATCGAATATTTCTATCACGAACTTTGCAAGACTCCTTGCTATCGTGGCGCAAGACACACATTGTCAATCCTTACAATCACATCAAATGTTATGTACGGCAGAAAGACAGGCTCAACTCCTGACGGCAGAAAAGCAGGCGAACCGTTTGCTCCGGGTGCAAACCCAATGCACGGCAGAGATTGCGAAGGTGCTTTGGCTTCTCTTAACTCTGTTGCAAAGCTCAACTATGCTTGCTGCCAGGACGGTATTTCAAACACATTCTCAATCACTCCTGATGCACTCGGTACTGATGAAGATGACAGAATTGAGCACCTCACAACAATGCTTGACGGTTACTTCGAGCAGGATGCTCATCACCTCAATGTAAATGTTTTGAACCGTGAAAAGCTTATTGCTGCTATGGAAGACCCAACTCTTTACCCATCACTTACAATTCGTGTATCGGGTTACGCAGTAAACTTCAACAAGCTCACAAGAGATAAGCAAGAAGAGGTTATTGCTCGTACATTCCACCAGTCAATGTAAAATCTTGACAAAATCTTGATAAATGGCTTAAAACGTGCCGAAAAAAGTCCCTGTTTCGTTACAGGGACTTTATTTTAAATCTAAATTGTGCTATTATATATCCAATATAAAAATTGCGGAGAATGTTATGGAATTACAAAAGGGCAGACCTGCCGATGTGACGGGCAGAGAAGAAAAAGAAATCAGGGTTTACGACCTCTTGGATGAACTCGGAATAGAGTATTATCGCACCGACCACGAAGAAGCAAATACTATGGAAAAGTGCAACGAAATTGATAAGATTTTGGGCACAATCATTTGCAAAAATCTGTTTTTATGCAATCGTCAAAAGACCGATTTTTATATGCTTATGATGCCGGGCGACAAGGTGTTTAAAACAAAGGACATCACAAAACAACTCGGTTGCTCAAGACTTTCGTTTGCCACTCCTGATTTTATGGAAGAGTTTTTGGATATAAAACCGGGTGCTGTTTCAATTATGGGATTGATGAACGATAAGAATAACCGTGTTCAACTTGTCATCGACCGCCCTGTTGTTGAAAGCGAAACTCTCGGTTGTCATCCTTGCGTGTGCACTTCATCACTCAAAATGCAAACCAAAGATGTGCTTGAAAAGTTTTTGCCGGCAGTACATCACGAGCCGATAATTGTAGATATGCCTGATTATGAGGAGGAAAATAATGGCTAACATTCATTCATTTGAGTCACTTGCCGCTGTTGACGGCGAGGGATTGAGATTTGACATATTTTTTACGGGTTGCCCGTTGAGATGTGCTTATTGTCATAATCCCGACACTTGGCACAAGGGTGAAATTGATATGGAAGCGCCTGAAGTTTTTGCAAAGGTCAGACGATACAAACCGTATTTCAAGAACGGCGGAGGCGTAACTTTTTCTGGTGGCGAACCGCTTTTGAACGCAAGGTTCATCAACGAGATTTATCCGCTTCTCAAAACGGAGGAAATCGGCTATTGCCTCGACACATCGGGTTCTGTTGAACTCACGGATGAGGTCAAAACTGCGATTGACAATGCTGATATGATTATCCTTGACATTAAGTTTTATGAGCCTGAAACATACAAAAAATGGACAAAGGGCAATTTTGCGCTTCCCGAGGCAATAGGCAGATACGCTTCCGAAAAAGGCAAGAGATTGTGGCTTCGCACCGTTGTTGTGCCGGGTATAAACGATACCGAGGCGGATATGGATGCGTATGCGGAATACACAAAGCAGTTCAAGTTTGAAAAATACGAATTGCTTGCGTTCCACACAATGGGCTTTTTCAAGTATGAGGAAAGCGGAATCGAAAATCCGTTGAAAGATTATAAAGCGCTTGATAAGGGCAGACTTAATGAATTGCAAAATTATTTGAACGAAAAAATCAAAAACTCCAACTAAAATAAAACCGCCATAATGCGTTTGCACCATGGCGGTTTTCGTTTATTTTACCTTGTAAATGTTGCCCTCAAACGGCTTCAAAATGTCGGTTTTGTTTTCGTTTGTGGAAAGAATTAAGTCGTAATTGTAAATGCCTGTCGGTCTTGGCTGCGGAGTTTTGCCGAGATTGAGTTCGATGTAATATTTTTCGCCCTCGTATTCTCTGAAATAGCAGTAAACAGGTGCTTTGTTTGTTGTTGCAGGGATGAAATCACCGTAAACAAGTGCCTTTGTGTCTTTGCGGAGCTTGATTGCTTTTTTGAAGAAACTGAGCACGCTGTCATCACGGCTTGCTTCGTCCTCTGCGTTGTAAACTCTGTAGTCGTTGTTGATTTTGAGCCACGGCTTGCCTGTTGTAAAACCTGCGTTTTTGCTGTCGCTCCATTGGAACGGAGTTCTTGCATTATCCCTTGAACCGATTGAAGCAAGTTTGAAATATTTTTCTCTGTTCTTGCCTTTTCTGATTGCGTCTTTGTAGAAATTGATTGACTGCACATCGTTCATTTCTTCGATTGAGTCAAATTCCACATTCGCCATTGCGAGTTCCTGACCTTGATAAATGTACGGTGTTCCACGCAAAGTCATTTCGATAAGTGCACAAACCTTGGCGATTTCATCACGGTACGCACCCGACCTGTCGGTTCTTGAAACGACTCTTGGATTGTCGTGATTTTCAAAGAAAACAGTTGGCCAGCAGTGATTTGTGTACTCTGTTTGGAATGTTTCAAAGTTTTCCATAACTTTGTACATATCCTGCTCGTAAGGGTCGTATGCAGTGTGACCTTGGTTGATTAAGAAGTCAAAGTTAAATACGGTATCAAGCTCGCCTCTGAAATCTGCGGTGAGCATTTTGTCCATCTCGATTCCCGCACCGCCACATTCACCAACGGTGTAAACATCGTAGTTGCCGAATGTTTTTTCTCTCATCTCGTGCAAGAATTCGTGCAAGCGTGGACCGTAGAAATAGTATTCTGCGCCTTTGTATCCTGTGAGCATGCCCATAAATGCGTTTGCTTCCGGCAGTCCTTCGGTCTTGCTGATGAAGTTGATTACATCCATTCTGAAACCGTCAACGCCTTTGTCAAGCCACCACAACATCATTTCGTACACGCTTTGGCGAACTTTCTCGTTTTCCCAGTTCAAGTCCATTTGCTTTTTGGTGAAAAGGTGAAGTGCCCATTGGTTGAGATTTTCGTAGTAGTTCCACGCAGAACCTTTGAAGAGAGAAACCCAGTTGTTCGGCGGAGTGATGCCTGCATCGGTTGCGTCACGCCATATGTAGTAATCGTGGTATGGATTGTCCTTGCTCTTGAGTGCTTCCTTGAACCATTTGTGCTCATCGGAAGTGTGGTTCACAACAAGGTCAATAACGAGTTTCATATCTCTTGCGTGAATTTCCTCAAGTAATTTGTCAAAGTCCTCCATTGTGCCGAACTCTGCCATGATTTTTTGATAGTCACGGATGTCGTAGCCGTTGTCATCGTTTGGACTGTCGTAAAACGGACTGCACCAAATTGTGTTTACGCCCAAATCCTGAAGATAGTCGAGCTTTTGACGAATACCGTTTAAGTCGCCGATTCCGTCACCGTTGCTGTCATAAAATGAACGAGGGTAGATTTGATAAACGATTGCTTCTTTCCACCATTTTTCGGTCATTTCACCTTGGTCGGTGATAACCTCGTCTTTTTCGAGATTGAGCATATCGCAAACCATTTGCACGGTCTTTTTGTCAAGAAGTCCGGCTGTTGCGGTTGTGAGCGTTTTAAATTTCAGCTTGCCCATAATCCCCGAATTGATTAAATCTGTCGGCAAACGCAAAACGAGAAAAAGTTTTTCTATAACATCTTTTGCCATAGGGTTAACCATGGCTTCTTTTAATGTTGTGTTTGGCGTGATTTTATTCATGCCCACACCTCCCCTTTAATATATAAATTTTATACATCTTTATAGTAGCACACTCAAAATGGGATTTCAAGAAAAATGCAAATTAGCACTTCGCACTATAAAATGCTAACAAAATGTGAATTTTAGAAATTTTTTCAAAAAAAGTGTTGACAAATGAACTTTTGGGATATAATATAATAAATGTAGTTAGCACTCGGGCACAAAGAGTGCTAAACAAAAAGGAGGCGAGGATATGATTGGCAACAGAAGATCGGATATATTGAATTTGATTATTAATCATTATATTCAAACAGGCGAGCCGATGGGTTCAAAAACACTTTGCCGGTTGCTTCCTTATGCAGTTTCCTCCGCTACAATAAGAAATGAGATGGCGGCTCTCGGTGAGCTTGGATTTTTGCAACAGCGACACACATCGGGCGGCAGAATTCCGACAAACGCTTCTTATAGATATTATGTAGACAATTTACTTGTGCCAAAGCCACTCACACCGTTTGAAAAGCAAAAGATAAATCAGGTGTTGAGTGTCAACGCGTCCGACCCCGAAAGATTGCTTGCCGATGCGGCAAAACTTTTGTCAGAGGCAACGGGATGCACTTCGTTTTTCTCAACGGTCAAGGATGAATATGATTGTGTGCAGGGTGCTGATTTGATTCCCGCAGGTGAAAAAAAGGCAATGCTCGTTATGCTCACGGTCGGAGGCAAAATTAAGTCCTCGGTCATTCAAATGCCGTGCAGGATAGATGACAATTTCAGACGGCTGTTTTATGTGCTGGCAAGGGAATTTTTTATCGGTGTTCCGGTAAACGAAATCAATATGTCGCTCATTCAGTCAACAGCGCCTGTGCTTCGTGACAGATTGTTTGATATGCTTCCGGTGTTGTCGTCGTTTTGCTCACTTTGCAAAGAAGCGAGCGAGGGCACACTTCAAATCTACGGTCAAAACAATTTGCTCAAGCAAGAGGAATTCGGCGAATCGGTGTTCGGACTTCTTACATTCCTTGCAGAAAAGACAAAACTTGAAGATATGCTCACGCAGATTGCAAAGAGCAAAATTCAAAACGCTCTTTTCCTCGGAGAAGAAAATCCGATATACGAGCTTAAAAACACAGCCACAGCGGTTGCAAAGTTTGAATATTATGATGACCAGCTTGCAACTCTCGGCATTATAGGCTCATTGAGAATTGATTATAGCTCTATTCTTCCGAGAATAGATTATATAGTAAAAACCTGTTCTGATTTGTTAAAGGAGGGTGGAGTAATATATGAGTAAGAAAGAAACCAAAGCAAAAGAAAATAAAGAACAAAACACTTCTGCCGAAACAGAAGAAAAGGCAGTTGATACCGAGGTTGAGGAAACAAAAGAGCCAACCGTTGAAGATCAGCTTGCAGATGTGAAAAAACAGCTTGCTTATACGGCTGCTGAATATGCAAATTTCAGAGCGAGATCGGCAAAGGAAAAGGAACAAACTTATTCCAATGCAAAGGGCAATGTAGTTGCCGAGATTTTGCCTGTTATTGATAACCTCGAAAGAGCACTTAACCAAGACGGGGAAGATTTTGAGGCGCTCAAAAAGGGTGTTGAGATGACGCTTGAAGGTTTGATGTCGGCTCTTTCAAAAATCGGCGTTGAAGCCTATGGCGAAAGCGGTGAGAGCTTTGACCCTAACTTCCATAATGCAGTGATGCACATTGAAGATGACGGGCTTGAAGAAAATGTAATCACCGATGTTTTCCAAAAAGGATACAAAATCGGCGACCGAGTTATCAGACCTGCTATGGTAAAGACAGCCAACTGATAACAAACCAAATTAGTAATTATTCAGAAAAGGAGATATTTTATTATGGGAAAGATTATTGGTATTGATTTAGGTACAACAAACAGCTGCGTTGCAGTAATCGAAGGCGGCGAACCGGTTGTTATTTCTAACGCAGAGGGTGCAAGAACAACTCCTTCTGTTGTGGCATTCACAAAGGACGGCGAAAGAATGGTAGGCGCTGTTGCAAAGCGTCAGGCTATCACAAATCCGGACAAAACAATTTCTTCAATCAAAAGACATATGGGCAGTGACTACAAGGTAGACATTGACGGCAAGGACTACACTCCACAAGAGATTTCTTCAATCATTCTTCAAAAACTTAAGGGTGATGCAGAGGCTTATCTCGGTCAAAAGGTAACAGAGGCTGTTATCACAGTTCCTGCTTACTTCACAGACTCACAGCGTCAGGCAACAAAGGACGCCGGCAAGATTGCAGGCCTTGATGTAAAGAGAATTATCAACGAGCCTACAGCTGCCGCTTTGGCTTTTGGTATTGATAAGGAAGACGACCAAAAAGTTATGGTATACGACCTCGGTGGCGGTACATTCGATGTATCTATCATCGAAATGGGCGACGGTGTTCAGGAAGTTCTTGCAACAGCAGGTAATAACCACCTTGGCGGTGATGACTTCGATAAGAGAATTATGGATTGGCTTATTGCTGATTTCAAGGCACAAAACGGCATTGACCTTTCAGCAGATAAGATGGCTATGCAGCGTGTAAAGGAAGCAGCAGAAAAGGCAAAGATTGACCTTTCAGGTATGACTCAGGCTCAAATCTCACTTCCGTTCATCACAGCAGACGCAACAGGTCCAAAGCACCTCGAAGCAACTCTTACAAGAGCAAAGTTCAACGAAATGACAGCAGACCTTGTTGAAGCAACAATGGGTCCTGTTCGCCAGGCAATGAAGGATTCAGGTCTTTCAATGAACGACCTTGACAAGATTCTCCTTGTTGGTGGTTCAACTCGTATTCCTGCAGTTCAGGAAGCAATCAAGAGCTTCTCAGGTAAAGAACCGTTCAAGGGCATCAATCCTGATGAATGTGTTGCTATGGGTGCCGCAATTCAGGGCGGTGTTCTCAACAACGATGTTGACGGCTTGGTACTTCTTGATGTTACACCACTTTCACTCGGTATCGAAACAATGGGCGGTGTAAACACAGTTATCATCGAGCGTAACACAACAATTCCTACAAAGAAATCACAGATTTTCTCAACAGCCGCAGATAACCAAACTTCAGTAGAAGTTCATGTTCTTCAGGGTGAGAGAGAATTTGCAAAGGATAACAAAACTCTTGGTATGTTCCACCTTGACGGTATTATGCCGGCTCGTCGTGGTGTTCCGCAGATTGAAGTTACATTTGATATTGATGAAAACGGTATTGTTCATGTAAGTGCAAAGGATCTCGGCACAGGCAAGGAGCAAAATATCTCTATCACAGCTTCTTCAAATATGTCAAAGGATGATATTGAGAAGGCTGTAAGAGAAGCAGAGCAATTTGCAGAAGAAGATAAGAAGAAGAGAGAAGCCGTTGATATCCGCAACAACGCAGACCAAATGGTATATCAAACAGAAAAGATGCTTTCAGAAGATGCAGACAAGTTCTCTGCAGATGACAAGAGCGCTCTTGAAGCAAAGCTCAACGACCTCAAGGAAGCATTAAAGGGCGACGACACAGACGCTATCAAGGCAAAGCAAGAGGATCTCACAAACAAGTTCTATGAGGTTTCTCAAAAGGTATATGAAGCAGCACAGGCAGCACAAAATGCACAGGCAGGTGCTCAACAGCAGGCAGACCCTAATGCACAACAGCAGGGTGGCAACGCAGGCTACACAGACGCTGATTATACAGAGGTTGACGACAACTAATAAAAATCAATAAGCAGGACGGGGTGGCTTCGGTCACCCATTCTGTGATATAATAGGAGGGCAATCAATTTATGCCTGAACAAAAAAGAGATTACTATGAGGTGCTCGGTGTACAAAAGGGCGCAACAAATGACGAAATCAAAAAAGCGTTTCGTCAGGCTGCAAAAAAATATCATCCCGATTTGAACAAGGACGACCCATCAGCAGCTGAAAAATTCAAGGAATGTAACGAGGCTTACTCTGTTTTGTCCGATGCAGATAAAAGAGCAAAGTACGACCAATTCGGCTTTGCCGGCGTTGACCCTAATTATGCGGCAAGCCAAGGCGGATACGGCGGCGGAGCAGGTGGCTTCGGCTTTGACGGCGATATAGACCTCGGCGATATTTTCAGTAGTTTCTTCGGAGGCAGCGGAGGCTTCGGCGGATTTGGCGGAGGCAGAAATCCAAATGCTCCGCAACGAGGCAGAGATATTCAAACAACCGTTACCATTTCTTTTGAGGAGGCTGCAAAGGGTTGCAAGAAAACCGTTGAGGTGTCAAAGGTAGAGGATTGCTCAAAGTGTCACGGCACAGGTTGTGCAGAGGGCACAAGTCCAAAAACCTGTACACAGTGTGGCGGCAGCGGTCATATTACCGTTCAGCAAGGCTCCGGATTTTTCCAAGTCAGCTCAACAAGACCTTGTCCAACCTGTAACGGCACAGGTAAAATTATCGACAAGCCTTGCACCAAGTGTGCAGGCAGAGGTAAGGTTCGCAGAAAAACAAAGGTCGACATCAACATTCCTGCCGGCATTGATAACAATCAGGTTGTTACTGCAAGAGGCTTGGGCGATGCCGGTATAAACGGCGGACCTGCGGGCGACCTTCGAGTTGGTGTTATTGTTGAGGATCACAAGGACTTTATCCGTGACGGCTACGATATTCATTACGAAAAGCACATCAGCATTGTTGAGGCTTGCCTCGGCGTTAAGGTGCGTATTCCAACTCTTGACGGTGATGTTGAATATTCCGTTCCGTCGGGAACACAACCAAACGAAGTGTTTAGACTCAAGGGCAAAGGTATTCAGCGACTTAACAGCGTTTCAAGGGGCGACCTTTATGTTCATATCGTTGTTGATATTCCAAAGTCACTCACCGAGGAACAAAAGAAGTTACTTAAAGAATTTGACAAGTCCTATGTTGCCAATAAGGGCAAGGAAGGCTTCTTTGACAAATTCAAGAAAAAATAAAATTTCAAATCAAAAGACAGAACCGATTTTGGCTCTGTCTTATTTTTTTGCGTTTTTATGCTTTTGTTGTTGCATATAGCGAATATCAGATGTCCGCAAAATAACACGCTTGGTTGCAGGGGCATATTATGTAATGTAATATAGAAGCTGTCCCCGAGGGTGCTGTGCACCTTTATTTGAAAGGAGCGAAAGCGTGAACAGCTTGGCGCAAATTATCATAACCGTCGGTGCGGTGGTAACGGCTTGCTTAACTGTTTTCGGTGTGTGCAAATCGCTTGCAGGATATATTTATTCGCTGAAAAATAACTCTCGAATGCAGTCGGAGCGAAACACCGCACAGGATAAGGCTATTGCAAGGCTAAAGGAAGAAAATCAGCTTATTTGCTACGGACTTTCCGCCGCACTTGACGGCTTGGAACAGCTCGGTGCAAACCACTCCGTACCGATTGCCAAAAACAAATTGCAAAAATATTTAAACCAACAGGCACACAAGTGATTTATGAGCCGTGACAACTTGAATTTTATTTTAAAGGAGGACAAATATGACTTGTACAAAGACAACATTAAAACGAGCAGGGCGAACTTTTATTCAGTCTGCGCTTGCTTATATCACGGTCAATGTGATGTATATCAATTTTACCGATGACAAGGTGAGCGTAAAATCTGCAGTAACAGGTTTGCTCATTGCGGCGGTGTCCGCAGGGATTTCCGCTGTGATGAACCTTGAAAAGAAAGAGGGCGAATGTTGATGACATTTGAAAAATGGGTGAGCCAAAATCTCGGTAAAAGCATTGATTATGACGGCGTTTACGGAGTTCAGTGTGTTGACCTTGCAAAGCATTATATCAAGAATGTTCTCGGGGTGAAGCCTGAAAGCATAGGCAATGCAATTGAATATTACAACAAACGCAAAACGAGTGAGTACCTCACAAAGAACTTTAAATGGATTGACAACACGGCGGAGTTTGTTCCGAAAAAGGGCGACCTTTGCGTGTTCACATCAAGAAGCGGAAACGGTCACATTTCTGTTGCGACGGGCGAGGGAACAACCTCGTATTTTTATTCTTACGACCAAAATTTTCCAAGAGCAAAGCACGAACCGATGACCCTTGTCAAGCATAGCTACACTTCGTTTTTGGGTGTTCTTCGACCTAAAAAGAAGAAAAGCACGGTAAAATGCTTTAAGAGCTATAAGGGTGACAGTCTGAGCATAGTTGATGCTTTGGAGGCGATTGGTGCAAAAAGCGATTTTGATTATCGAAAAAAGATTGCCGTTAAGAATAAAATCAAAGATTATAAGGGTACACCCGAACAAAATGAAAAAATGCTTGCGTTACTCAAAAAAGGAAAATTAATTAAGCCGTAAAAATAGCCCCACCGAATAGAATCGGTGGGGCTTACTTGTTTTGCTTATTCTTCTATGAGGTTGTTTTCTCGGAGTTGTTCAATGAATTTTTCAACATCGGCTTTTGCTCTTTCTTCGTCAACATCGTATTCGGAAGTAACCTTTTTTACGACTTCGTCAACGGTGGTGTCTTTGAGCAATGCGTTCCAAAAAAACGCTCCGCTTTCGTTGAGGGTAATCATTCCGTTGAATATTTTTTCTGCATTGCCAACTGGAACAACAATGTCCGAGCCTGCAATGTTTCGCACGGTGAAGCCTTTTTTAATTTTCATCAGCCTTTAAGCCCTCTCTCTTGTCTGTCCATATCTTCGATAACAATATCGTAGATTTCGCCAAGACTTCTGCAATATTCCAAAACTTTCCACGGCTCGTTGGTGTGGTAGTGGATTTTGATTAAATCCTCGTCACCGACTGCGATGAGGCAGTCGCCCTTGAAGTGCTCCACAAAGTAATCGTTGATTACGTCCTCGTCAAGGTCTGTGCCCTCGATGAGAAGCTGAGTGTCGTATCTGTATTCAAGCATTGTAAAATCTCCTTTGGTTAAATTTTGTTGAGTGCTTGCTCGATGTCTGCGATGATGTCCTCTGCAGCTTCGATACCGCAGGAAAATCTTACCAAGTCAGGTGTAACACCGCATTCTGCAAGTTGCTCGTCTGTCAACTGACGGTGAGTTGTTGATGCAGGGTGCAGGCAACATGTTCTTGCATCTGCAACATGGGTAACAACGGCTGCCAATTCAAGGCTGTCCATAAATGTTGTTGCCGCATTTCTGCCACCCTTAACGCCGAATGAAACAACACCGCAAGTGCCGTTTGGCATATATTTTTGAGCAAGTGCGTATTGGCTGTCGCTTGGAAGCATTGAACACTTAACCCATTCGATTTTTGGATGATTTTCAAGATACTCTGCAACCTTTTTTGCGTTTTCGCAATGTCTTTGAATTCTCAAATGCAATGATTCAAGACCGACATTCAAAAGGAATGCTTCGTTTGGTGATTGAACAGAACCCAAATCTCTCATAAGCTGAACGGTTGCTTTTGTGATGTATGCGCCTTTGCCGAATGTGTCGGTATAAACAACACCGTGGTAGCTGTCGTCAGGAGTTGTGAGTCCCGGATATTTGTCGTTTTGAGTCCAGTCAAAATTACCGCTGTCAACGATTGCACCGCCGATTGTTGATGCGTGACCTTCCATATATTTTGTTGTTGAATGTGTAACAATGTCAACGCCGAAATCAAATACACGGCAGTTGATAGGTGTTGCAAATGTGTTGTCAACGATGAGCGGAATTCCGTTCTTGTGAGCAACCTTTGCAAATGTTTCGATGTCCAAAATATCAAGGCTTGGGTTAGAAATTGTTTCGCCGAAAATTGCCTTTGTGTTTGGCTTGATGGCAGCTTGGAGTTCTTCCTCTGTTGCGGTTGGTGAAACGAATGTGAAATCAATTCCGAGCTTTCTCATTGTGACATTGAAAAGATTGAATGTTCCGCCGTAGATTGCAGATGATGACACAATGTGGTCGCCTGCCTGTGCAATGTTGAACACTGCATAGAAGTTTGCTGCCTGACCCGAGCTTGTGAGCATTCCTGCCACACCGCCCTCAAGAGCCGCTATTTTTGAGGCAACATTGTCGCAGGTTGGGTTTTGAAGTCGTGAATAAAAATATCCGCTCTTTTTCAAATCGAAAAGGTCGCCCATCTCGGCACTGCTGTCGTATTTGAATGTTGTTGATTGAACAATCGGTATAACTCGTGGTTCACCGTTTTTTGGTTTGTATGTGCCTTGCACACAAATAGTATCAAGCTTCATTTTAATTGTCCTCTCTAAAAAGAAATTATTTGTTTTTGTTATATATAATTCGCAGTCCGTCAATCAAAAGATTTTCATCAATTATCATATCGTGACTGCAATTTTTTGCTATTGATTTGCCAAGACCGCCTGTGACAACAACCGTTGCCTTTTCGCCGAGTTCTTGCTCAAATTTGTCAATGAGTCCGTCAATCATACACGCTGTGCCGATGACGCATCCCGATTGCATACTCTCGATTGAATTTGTGCCGATGATTTTTTTCGGTGCTGCTATGTCAATCTGCGGAAGCAAAGCTGCACCTGCTGTTAATGCGTTGATGGATGTTTTCACGCCTGTTGTGATTGTTCCGCCCAAGAAGTTGCCGTCTTTGTCGAGCACCGAGCCTGTGGTTGCAGTGCCCAAGTCAAAGATGATTGTCGGCTGCGGATATTTTTCTTTTGCCGCAACCGCACCCACAACAAGGTCTGCACCAAGCTGTGCCGGGTCATCAATTTTTATCGAAAGTCCTGTCTTTATTCCGGGACCGACAACTATTGCATTCACCTTGCAAACGGTGTAGATTGCTTTTTTCAGCGTGGTAACAAGTGCCGGAACAACCGAAGAAATGATTGCACCGTCAATTTGTATGTTGTTGTGCAAATTCAAAAAAGAATATATCTTCATTGCACATTCGTCTTCTGTTTCGTATATATTGGTGGAAACCCTGCCTGAACTGACAAGTTCCTCACCGTCAATAACGCCAAGCACGATGTTGGTATTGCCCACATCAACTGCAAGTAACATAGTCATTACCTCACTTTAAATTGTATCTAATATATATTATCATATATGTTTCGCTTTGTAAAATAAAAAATTATTAAATTTCTATTGACAAATGAAAAATTTATGCTATAATAAATGTCGTTGACCACGGAAGCATAGCTCAGCTGGGAGAGCATCTGCCTTACAAGCAGAGGGTCACAGGTTCGAGCCCTGTTGTTTCCACCAAAAAACATAGACACTCTTTTGAGTGTCTATGTTTTTTTATTGAGTGATTTAGGTGCTCGAACCTTGGGAAGGTTTCGACACCGTAGGGGCGAACTGTGTTCGCCTATAAATAAATTATTCAATTTACCTCTTGACATTTTACTTTATTCTGCTATAATAATTAAGCCGCATATTATGGGCAGTAAGAAATACACCTCGGTGCGTTCGCCTATCGTAGCGAGACTTATGAAGGAGAGTTATTACTATGTACGCAGTTATCGTAACAGGCGGAAAGCAGTACAAGGTATCTGAAGGTGATGTTCTTTACATCGAAAAGCTCGATGCAGAAGCAGAAGCAAAAATCACTTTCGATCAGGTTCTTGCAGTTGGTACAGACAAGGGTCTTAAGGCAGGCAAGGATTGCGCAAAGGCTACTGTTGACGCAACAGTTGTTAAGAACGGCAAGGGCAAGAAAATCACTGTTTTCACCTACAAGCCAAAGAAGAACGAAAAGCGCAAGATGGGTCACAGACAGCCTTACACAAAGGTTGAGATCACAAAGATTAACGCTTAATTGTTTGATTTAATGATTAACAGAATAGAATTTTTCAAAAGCGGTGATATGCTTACAGGATTTGAATGCAAAGGTCACACCGGATTTGCCGACGAGGGCAATGATGTTTTGTGTGCATTCATCAGCAGTGCATGTTATCTCACGGCAAACACAATCACGGATGTTATCAAACTTGATGCCCGTGCTTCTGCTTCCGACGGATATATGTCATTGCGCATCAAGTCATCACCGGAAAAGGCGCAGGATATTCTCAACGGTTTGGTTCTTCATATGACGGAACTCCAAAAAGATTATCCTCAAAACATAAAAGTAACTATATCGGAGGTGTAATTATGCTTAAGCTTAATGTACAACTTTTTGCTCATAAAAAAGGTATGGGTTCTACAAAGAACGGCAGAGACAGCGAATCAAAGCGTTTGGGCGCAAAGAGAGCTGACGGTCAGTTCGTACTTGCAGGCAACATCCTTTATCGTCAAAGAGGCACACACATCCACCCTGGTACTAATGTAGGTATCGGCAAGGACGACACACTTTTTGCTCTCGTAGACGGTACAGTTAGATTCGAAAGAATGGGCAAGGACAGAAAAAAGGTTTCTGTTTACCCAGTTGAGCAGTAATTGACAGATTCATCCGCAGTCGCAGGATTGCGGATGTTTTTTGTTTGCTCGGTTGACAATCGGGCAGAATATAATTATAATTAAAATTGTCGCAAAGATAATGACAAAACGAATTGAATTTCGTTTTCTTGCAAAATATGTCTCCGTAGCTCAGTAGGATAGAGCGACTGCCTCCTAAGAATATGTTATAACGACCGCCTTTCGGGCAAAGGCGATTGACATTGAGTAAGTTTGTACCTATAATTGAATAGATTTTAAAGATGTTTCCGTAGCTCAGCTGGATAGAGCGACCGCCTCCTAAGCGGTAGGTCGGGTGTTCGAATCACCTCGGGAACGCCAAAAACTCCGCCGGAAAACCCAGTAAAATCAAGGGTTTCCGGCGTTTTTTCATTTTTACGGAAAAAGAGAAAAATCGAGAAATTCACGGATTTTCATTAGCAAATTCACCGTCAGCTAATGGAAATTAGAACTAATGTCGTCCGCCTTTCAGGTGGACGGCTTGCTAATAAAAATTAGCAGGATTTTCGCTATTTTGCTAATGAAAATGCCCTCTCTGCTAATTGAAGAAAAAAACGGAAAAAATTTTTGCTAATGGACAAGGCGGTTGTTACCCTGTTAATTCGTTCATTTAGGGGTGGTCAAGCGACAATCGCACACTACCTCTATGTCCTTTATTATTATATAATTGCGGTAAAGTGTTGCAATCACTTATCCGTTTGAAGAACAGCCTGATAGCACAAGGCAGATACACGGACGCAGTAGATGATATTCTTTGCAAGGTGCTTTCAGCCAAGAAAAGAAAGTTCAAAATCAAATATATCTGAACACGAATAAAGACCGCCTACACTTTTGTAAGCGGTCTTTGCTAATTTTAGAGTAAATCCGACAAACTGGAATTTGAGTCTCTGTAAAGCTGGAATTAACCCATACAATTATTTTAATTTAGAGGTTCTTACGCAATTATCCGTATTTTGTAATTTTTCAATACTGGAATGCCAGTGTAAATCAGCATTCTCCATTTTTATTAAAGCGAAAAACGTAAAATTGCGGAAGAACCAATTTAGATATTCACAATTTTACTTGCCACAGTATCTCGAAAAACACTGTCATGTTCTACCAGGAGCATGGTCGGGGCAAACTCCGTTATGAGTTGTTCAATCTGCATACGTGAGTACACATCAATAAAGTTGAGCGGTTCATCCCATACATACAAGTGTGCCTTTTCACAAAGGCTTTTCGCAATTAGGACTTTCTTCTTTTGCCCGCCAGAAAAGTCTTTAATATCCTTTTCAAACTGTACACGCTCAAAGTCCATTTTCCTAAGAATTGCCTTGAACAAACTTTCATCAAGGTTGTTTTCTTCTGCAAACTCGGAAAGGGTTCCACATAAATACGATGTATCCTGTGGCACATAAGAAATTACAAGCCCAGAGCCAAGTGTTACTGTACCCGTATAATCTATGGACTGCCCGACTACCAACTTTAACAGGCTACTTTTGCCACTGCCGTTCTTTCCATCAAGCACAATGCGTTCTCCCTGTCTTATTTCAAACGAAACGGGTTCACAAACTGAAATGCCATCATAATAAACTACTACATTCGATAATGATGCAATCAAATCTGTATGGTAATTAAGCGGTTGTATCTTGAGTGCTTCTGCGGTTTCCACATTTTTCAGCAATGCTGATTTTTGTTCGATTGTCTGTTGTTGTCTCGCTTCTATAGATTTTGAACGCTTCATCATTTTGGCGGCTTTATGACCGACATAACCTTTATCTCCTGCCCCAATTTTGGAAGCTTCTACACGTTCAGACCATACTGCAGAGCGTTTTGCCGACTGCTGTAATCGTCTGATGTCCTTTTGCAAACGTTCGTTCTGAGCCAGTTCAAATTCTTGCTGTCGCTCAAAATTTGACATCCATGATGAAAAGTTTCCTCTTTGCACTTCGATATTCGCTCGGTTAATCGATAGAATATGGTCAACACAATCGTCAAGAAAGCGACGATCGTGAGAAACTAAGATGAATCCCTTTTTCTTTTTCAGATATGTCGCCACACTTTTTCTCGCTTTGGCATCCAAATGGTTGGTAGGTTCATCAATCAGTAGGAAATGCCCTTCATTAAGAAAAAGAGCGGCAAGCAAAACCTTTGTCTGCTCTCCGTTGGAAAGTGTTTCAAAAGGTCGCCAAAGCACATCGACATCAACATCAAGATAAGAAAGTTCTCGCATAAGTTCCCATTCTTCCGCAAGTGGGCAAACCTCCTGCAATATATCCTCTGTAATACGATTCTTATCTGAAACGGGATAAGGAAAATAATCAAACTGTACGGATGATAGGATTTTTCCGCTATACTCATATTTCCCAAGCAGAAGATTCAGAAAGGTTGTTTTACCTCGTCCGTTTCTGCCCACAAAACCAAGCTTCCAATCGGTATCAACCTGGAAACTGACATTTTCAAAAACATTATCATAACTTGTCGGATATGAAAACGTAAGGTTTTCAATTTTAATCATTGACATAAATATTATCCTCCTTTGCCTGTCATACGATATAAAGTCGGTTCGGTGAATGTTTACTCCGTATAGATTTCACCAAAAGGAACCGACACTATACGGAGTGAATCATGTGTAACTATCTGATCTGCACTATTCATAAAGCACCTCCAAAACAAAATAAGAGCCGCAAGAAAGTTTATCCTTGCAGCTCGTCATAGCATAATAACACCACTAAGCAAAAGTGGCAACAGCACTATATTGAGTAAGATAGACATATAACTTTCTTGCAATAGACACAATAATGCCAAAGTATAGCACTACCGCATATTTTGATTTTATTTGCAAGAAAAGTTAATCATCTTTCCACCTCTTTCTAAATTCTAAAACATTATACCATAAATTGCAGGCAAATACAAGTGGTTATAAAAATTTAACAAATCGCTTATAATACAATCATATAACTTTACTCATTCCTTACTGACCGTAAAATTCAAATTTGTCTTTCTCTTAATTTCCTATTATACACCAAAATTATGAATATTTCTACCCGCCGTCTATTGACATCAAATAATTTGAAATACGGCGGTATAAATACAACTCATATTCCCATATTTCTTTGCATTTGCTAATACCTTGCTAAAAGGAAGGCAAAAAACCACGAAAAATTAGCAGGTTTTGGACGAGAATTTATTGACAGCAAAACCTCGGAAAAGCCAGTAAAATCAAGGTTTTTCGGGGATTTGCAGGGAGTCAAAAATGCCCCTCGGGGGCTTCTCCTAAGCAGTAGGCCATCGGTTCGATTCCGGTCGGGGATGCCAAAAGCCGAAAGTCTTAAATTTTTAAGACCCTCGGCTTTTTTGTTTGTTTAAAGTTTGAGTTAATCAATTTATATTGTAAAAATTCTTTATAAATTCTTTGACAGATTTTTATTTTTTTATGTTATAATAAAGAAAATCAGTAAAGGAAAATGTATTTATGAAAAAATGTTTTTCTGTAATAATCTGCGTTGCTTGAATATTGACTTTATTTGCTTGCGGTAAAAAAGCAAATCCTATTATATTGCCTCAAAGCAGTGATGTTGTTTCTGTTGATGTAATTGACGGTGAAAACACGGTGAACTCTTCGGATAAAACTTGGATTGATGAAGTGATAAGCGGTCTTTCCGATTCCAAACAAACGAATAGGGAGAGCGTTCAGGATTCCCCTCATGTTAATGATTATATAAGGATTGAAATTAATTCCCAAACAGAAAAGACTACTGTTTTTGTGTATAAGGATAAAGGCAAATTCTATATTGAACAGCCGTATAACGGGATTTATATTATTGACAGTGATTTATACAAAATGTTTTGGGAACTTTATTGATGTTTGATACTTTTGCGGTACAAAAGCCTTGAAATCGGGGTGGGTGTTTGTTATAATATAAAAAATATTTGGTATAATGATACCGATGATAATGATATATGAACATGAACTTTGGGGTTGTCATAATTGACAGCCCATTATTAAAATGGTGATAATATGTTTGTAGATATTGCGAAAATAAAAATCAAAGGCGGCGACGGCGGTGCCGGTGCGGTTGCCTTTCACAGAGAAAAATATGTTGCGGCAGGCGGTCCTGACGGCGGTGACGGCGGAAAGGGCGGAGATGTTGTTTTTGTAGTTGACGACAATCTTGCAACTCTTGCCGACTTCAGATATAAGCGAAAGTATTCTGCACCAAACGGCGAGGGCGGAAAAGGCGGTCGTTGCAACGGCAAAAAAGGTCAAGACCTCGAAATCAAAGTGCCTCGTGGCACAATCATCCGTGAAGCAAACAGCAAGGCTGTTATGGCGGATATGAGCAAAACGGAGCGTTTTGTTGCCGCAAAAGGCGGAAAAGGCGGATGGGGCAATATGCACTTTGCAACTTCAACCCGTCAGGTTCCTCGTTTTGCAAAACCGGGTGTTCCGGGCGAGGAGTGGGAAGTTAGCCTTGAACTTAAACTTCTTGCGGATGTCGGTCTTGTCGGCTATCCGTCAGTCGGCAAAAGTAGTCTTATTTCTGTTGTTTCACAGGCGAAGCCGAAAATCGGCGATTACCACTTCACAACTCTTGTGCCGAATCTCGGCGTTGTAAGTATGGGCGAGGGCAACAGCTTTGTTCTTGCCGATATTCCGGGACTTATCGAGGGTGCAAGTGAGGGCGTTGGTTTGGGTCATCAGTTCCTGCGCCATGTTGAGCGTTGCAGAATGCTCATTCACATTGTTGATGTCAGTGGCAGTGAGGGCAGAAATCCGATTGATGATTTTGAAAAAATCAACGAGGAACTCAAAAAATTCAATCCCGACCTTGCGGAGCGTCCTATGATTGTTGCGGGCAACAAGATTGATATGGCAGAGCCTGAACAGATTGAAGAGTTCAAAAAATATGTCAACGATAAAGGCTATGAATACTATTCTATTTGTGCGCCGATTATGGAGGGCACAAAAGAATTGATGAATGTCACTTGGAATATGCTCAAGGAGCTTCCTCCGATTAAGGAATACGATGTTGAGGAAATTCCGCTTGAGTCACTCATTCCGGAGGATGACAACAGCTTCAAGATTACTCAAGAGGACGAGGGCTACTACCTTGTTGAGGCGAAGTGGTTCCCGAGAGTTCTCAAGGGTATTGATGTCACCGACTACGAGGCACTTCAGTATATGCAAAGAGTGCTTGAAAAGAGTGGCGTGTTTGACGCATTAAGAGAGAAAGGGATTCAAGAGGGCGACATTGTCAGCCTTTATGACATTGAATTCGAGTATATTCCGTAATGAGATTTACAGATAAAGAAGCACATCCAAACGAACTCAGTCCGCTTAACCTTGCGTTTATCGGCGACTGCATTTATGAAATGCTTGTGCGTGAAACCTTGGTGCTTGATGCAAACCGTCCCGTAAATGATTTGCACAAGGAAAGCGTAAAATTTGTGTCGGCAAAGGCTCAAACATTGGCTTATGACAAAATCAAGGATGTTCTCACCGAGCAGGAAACCGCAGTGTATAAGCGTGGCAGAAATGCCAAGGTGGGGCATAATCCAAAATCCGCAAGTCAGGGTGAATACCACATCGCAACAGGTGTTGAGGCACTTTTCGGATATTTGTACCTCACCGAGCAGGATGACAGAATTAAAGAATTGTTTGGAATTATAACCGAATAAAAGTATTAAACTCAAAATTTCGGAATTGATAAGGATAAAAATAATTCTTTACAAATCCGATTTTGTGTGATATAATCTTTTTGCTTAATGCGGATGACTCGGTTCTGGGGGCAAGTCGGATACGACATACACCGAGCCCACTACTGTGTTTTTCGCAATGCAAATATTATTATGAAAGGTGATTTTAATTATGACACAGGCAGAAAAGCAAGCTATTATGGCTGAATACGCTACTCACGAGGGTGACACAGGTTCTGCACAGGTTCAGGTTGCTGTTCTCACAAAGAGAATCAACGAACTCACAGAGCACCTCAAGGTTCACAAGAAGGACCATCACTCACGCAGAGGCCTTCTCAAGATGGTAGGTCACAGAAGAAACCTTCTTGCTTACATCTACAAGAAGGATATTAACGAATACCGTGCACTTATCGCAAAGCTCGGCATCCGTAACACTCTTGAGCGTAACATGGCTGAAAACGAGGACTAATAATCCGTTGGCAAGTGATACCTGTTTGGCATCGCTTGCCTGTTTGTTTTTGATTCCAAAGGAGGAGCAAACAATAGTAGTAAATTGAGGGCGTAATTGCACAGATTTATGCCTTGAGTTTATTACTATTGCCCTCCTTTTGATATATAATAAAAATATTAATTTAGAGAGGTAAAAGTATGTTTTTCAAGAATTTTAAAGTATGGGAAACAGAGCTTGCCGGCAGAAAACTTACCCTTGAAACAGGTAAGATGGCAGGCCTTGCAAACGCATCAATCCTTGCTCGCTATGGCGAAACAGAGGTTTTGTGTAATGTAACAGCTTCGGCAAAGCCGAGAGAGGGCGTTGATTTCTTCCCACTCAGCGTAGACTACGAAGAAAAAATGTATTCGGTTGGCCGTATTCCGGGCTCATTCCAAAGAAGAGAGGGCAGAGCTTCCGAAAAAGCTATCCTCACATCTCGTTGCATCGACCGTCCTATCCGTCCTTTGTTCCCAAAGGATTTGAGAAACGACTGTTCGGTTGTTGCAACAGTTATGTCTGTTGACCCTGACTGCTCACCTGAAATCACAGCTATGATCGGTGTATCTGCTGCAATCGCAATTTCGGATATTCCATGGGACGGTCCTATTTCAGGCGTAAATGTCGGTCTTGTTGACGGTCAAATCGTCATCAACCCGGGTCTTGATGACAGAGCAAAGAGCGACCTTGTTCTTACAGTTGCTTCAACAGCAGACCTTATCGCTATGATTGAAGCAGGCGGTAACGAAATCAGCGATGAGCAAATGTTTGACGCTATTATGGCAGGTCACGAAGAAAATAAGAAGATTGTTAATTTCATTCAGGGTATTGTTGATGAAATCGGCAAGCCAAAGTTCGCTTACGAATCATCAGATCCTGATCCTGAAATCCTTGCTCAAATCGAGGACTTCTGCATTGAGGATGTTAAGAAAGCACTTGACACAGACGACAAAAATGTTCGTGATGAGGCTCTTCTTCCTATTTATGATGCAGTTCACGAGAAGTTTGACGAGCTCTTTGAGGGCAACGAGGGCAAGATTGACGAGATTATGTATCTTGTTCAAAAGCATGTTGTTCGTGCTTGGCTCAAGGATGAACACAAGAGAGTTGACGGCAGAGGTATTGACGAGATTCGTCCTCTTAATGCCGAAATCGACCTTCTTTCAAGAGTTCACGGTTCAGGTATGTTCACAAGAGGTCAAACACAGGTACTTTCAGTTGCAACACTCGGTCCTATGAATGATGCACAAATCCTTGACGGTCTTGATGAGCAAACAGAAAAGAGATATATCCACCACTACAATTTCCCATCATATTCAGTTGGCGAAACAAAGCCGTCAAGAGGCCCTGGCAGAAGAGAAATCGGTCACGGTGCTCTTGCAGAAAAGGCACTTGTTCCTGTTCTTCCGTCTGTTGATGAGTTCCCATATGCTATCCGTGTTGTATCAGAAGTTCTTTCTTCAAACGGTTCAACATCACAGGGTTCAATCTGTGGTTCAACTCTTGCTCTTATGGCAGCAGGTGTTCCGATTAAAGCTCCTGTAGCAGGTATTTCTTGCGGTCTTATCACAGGCGATGAGGGCGTTTACGGCGACTTTATGACAATGGTTGACATTCAGGGTCTTGAGGACTTCTATGGCGATATGGACTTCAAGGTTGCAGGTACAAAGAAGGGTATCACTGCAATTCAGATGGACCTTAAGGTACACGGTCTTACTCCTGAAATCATCAAGGAAGCTTTTGCAAAGACACACAAGGCAAGAAATTACATTCTTGACGAAATTATGCTCCCTGTTATCAGCGAGCCTCGTAAGGAACTTTCAAAGTACGCTCCAAAGATGTACACACTTCAAATCGACCCTGACAAGATTGGCGATGTAATCGGCAAGGGCGGCAAGGTTATTCAGGAAATTCAGGCTGAATATGAAGTTAAGATTAACATTGAAGAAGACGGCAGAGTATTCATTTCAGGTGTTGACGCAGAAAAGTGCGAGGGTGCAGTAGGCGTTGTTAAGCTTATCGCAACCGATCCTGAAGTTGGCGCTTTCTACAATGGTGTTGTTACAAGAATTATGAACTTCGGTGCATTTGTTGAGATTGCTCCGGGCAAGGAAGGTCTTGTTCACATTTCTCGTCTTGATGTTAAGAGAACAGAAAAGGTTGAGGATGTTGTTAATGTTGGCGATTCAATCATCGTTAAGTGCATTGAGATTGACGACCAGGGCAGAATCAATCTTTCAAGAAGAGATGCTTTGATTGAACTTGAGGGTATGACACCTGAAAATGATATTGAAGAAGCTCCTCGCAAGTCAAGAAGAGATAATCGTCGTGGCGACAGAAGATAATTAAATATCAAGTTTATTACAGCTTTCCTTGCTTGCAGGGGAAGCTGTTTTTGAATTGAGCAACACCCTCGCTTTGTTCAAAAATTGTTTGCTTGATTATGCAGTGCGTATATAGTATAATATTTATACTATTTTTAAAGGAGATTTTTTATGAGTGATAAAATTCCAAATATGGATTATGACGCTGACGAAGTAATCGACAGTTTCAAATCAAAATTCAAATGGCCATCAAGCAACGAGGTCGAAGTGGTTGTTAAGCCGCCAAAAGTAGGTCTTAAATTTTTGATTTCACTTCTTATTACCTTGGTTGCGGGTGCAGGCGTTTATTATATGATGATTCCTGCAATGAATTTCAAATCAACAGATTTTTACACATTTTGGTTTATAATCATTGCAATTTTCTGCGCTTCGTTTTATCTTCTTTGCGGTGCAAACAAAAAAGTAGAACGCCGTGAATATTGCAAAAAACGCTCGATTTTTCCGATTGTGTTGGTTGCTATGATGCTTGTTGTTATGGCGGTCGGCTGGCTTGTGGGCTGCACACTTTTCCGTGCAAAGAGCTACAGCGAACTTGTCGATGTTAAGGAAAGCAGTTTTTCCGAGGACTTCAAGGATATTAATTACACCGATGTTCCTCGTCTTGATGCTCTCACATCAAAGGTTCTTGCAGACCAACAGCTTGGCTCACTTTCGGAATACAAGAGCCAATATGTTGTTTCCAATGTGTCGACTCAAATCAATTACAAAAATCATCCTGTCAGAGTTGCATATCTTGAATATGCCAATGTTTTCAAGTGGTTCAACAACACAAAGAACGGTTTGCCGGCATATATGCTCACAGACCTTGTCAGCCAAAATGTAACTGTTGTTAACTGCGTTGAAAAATTCGGCAGCGGTATCAAGTATTCTCCAACGGAACTTTTTAATGAAAAACTTATCCGTCATTTGAGATTTCAGTATCCAACCGCACTTCTTGACACCCCTAATTTTGAAATTGACGATGAGGCACACCCTTATTGGATTACTCCGGTACTTGACAAAACAATCGGTCTTTTCGGCGGTACCGATGTAAAGGGCGCAATCGTAACCGATGCACTCACAGGCGAAAGCGAATACTACAGTATGGGTCAAATCCGCACGGATGACTCTCTCAACTGGATTGATGTTGTTTACAACGAAAATCTTGTTATTCAGCAATATAACTATCACGGCAAGCTTTCACACGGCTTCTGGAACTCAATTATTTTCCAAAATGATGTAAATGTTACATCGGACGGCAGCGGAGTTATTGCTATGGACGATGATGTGTGGGTTTACACAGGCGTTACATCTGCTGAGGCAGACACATCAAACTTCGGCTTCATCCTTTGCAATCAGCGCACAAAAGAACTCAGATATTACAAAAACGGCGGTGCTCAGGAAAGTTCGGCACAGGCTTCTGCTGTTGATATGGTTCAGCAATATCGTTATCAGGCTACATTCCCGATTCTTCTTGATATTGAGGGTCAGCCAACCTACTTTATGTCGCTTTATGGTGACGGCTACACGGTTAAGGGCTATGCGCTTGTAAACCTTGATGACAAAACTATCGTAGGTACAGGACTTCTTGATAATGAAAAGTCACATTCAAACGCACTTAATGCGGCGGTTGAAAACTATATTTCGGCTCTTAAAGATAAGAATAAAGTTGACCAAGACGCAAATGCCGATGATTACAAGGTTGATGACTCCTCGTCAAATACTGTGGTTGACGGTGATAATGCTTCGGCGGATTCAACAACCGAACAACCGCAGGAAGAACAAAAACTCACTGTTACAGGCGAAGTTAAGGACATCAAAACTTCTGTAAATGACGGCAACACGGTTTACTACTTGCAGGTTAAGGGCAAGTATTATTACATCACCGTGACCGATTGTATGGATGTTCTTCTCATTAACAAGGGCGACAAGGTTAAAGTTACCTACACCAAGGACAGCGATAAATTTGTTCTTGCAAGTGATGTTGAAGTTGTAAAATAATTTGAAATTGAAACGCATTCGGATAAAACTGAATGCGTTTTGTTTTTCGCAACCGTAAGTTTACATTATGGAACCGTTTTTTGATTGCTAAAACGGTTGATTTTTGCTATCATTAGGTTAGCAAAGGAGGTAGCTTATATAAAATTTGATGAGAATTTGAGAGCGTTTAGAAAACAAAAGGAGTTTTCACAGGAATACCTTGCGGAGAAAATGAATGCATCCCGTCAGAATATTTCCAAATGGGAGAACGGCACGGCTATGCCCGATTTGAAAAAGTTGACTGATTTGGCAAGCCTTTTTGATGTCAGTATGGATGAACTGCTCGGAACAAAGTTGACAAGCTAATCGAAAATAAAAAAGGCTATTTTGGTGTGAATACCAAAGTAGCCTTTTTGTTATGTTTGTCAGAATGCGATTTTTTCTTCAATGAATGCTTCGAGTTCTGAAATAGGAAGTCTAACCTGCTCCATTGTATCTCTGTCACGAACTGTTACGCAACCGTCCTCAACAGAGTCAAAGTCGTATGTGATGCAGAACGGAGTACCGATTTCGTCCTGTCTGCGGTATCTCTTGCCGATTGAGCCTGCGTCATCATAGTCAACCATAAACTTCTTTGAAAGGTTTTGGAACACTTCTTCAGCCTGCTCGTTGAGCTTCTTTGAAAGAGGAAGAACTGCGCACTTGTACGGTGCAAGAGCCGGATGGAAGTGCATAACGATTCTCTTGTCGTTCTTTTCCTCGTCAAGCATTTCTTCGTCATATGCTTCGCAAAGAACTGCAAGGAAGAGTCTTTCAACACCGAGTGACGGCTCGATAACATACGGAATGTATCTCTCGTTTGTTGTGCCGTCAAAGTATTCAAGATTCTTGCCCGAAGTCTTGATGTGCTGTGTGAGGTCGTAGTCTGTTCTGTCTGCTACGCCCCAAAGCTCGCCCCAACCGAATGGGAAGTTGTATTCAAAGTCGGTTGTTGCCTTTGAGTAGAAGCAAAGTTCTTCAGGGTCGTGGTCACGAAGTCTGAGGTTTTCAGGCTTGATGTTGAGTGAGTAGAGCCAATCTCTGCAGAAACCTCTCCAGTATTCAAACCACTCAAGGTCTGTACCCGGCTTGCAGAAGAATTCAAGTTCCATTTGCTCAAATTCACGAACACGGAAGATGAACTTGCCCGGAGTAATTTCGTTTCTGAATGACTTACCGATTTGAGCAACACCGAAAGGAACTTTTCTTCTTGTTGTTCTTTGGATGTTTGCAAAGTTAACAAAGATACCCTGTGCGGTTTCGGGACGGAGATAGATTTCGTCCTTGCTGTCCTCTGTTACACCCTGGAAAGTCTTGAACATAAGGTTGAACTGACGAATGTCGGTGAAGTTGTGAGCACCGCAGTTTGGACAAGGAATGTTCTTTTCCTTGATGTAGTTGCTGAGTTCTTCGTTTGACCAGCCTGCAACATTTGTGCCGTCAAAGTCCTCAATGATTTGGTCTGCTCTGTGACGGGTTTTACATTCACAGCAGTCCATAAGCGGGTCAGAGAAACCGCCCAAGTGTCCTGAAGCAACCCATGTCTGTGGGTTCATCAAAATTGCGGAATCAAGACCTACATTGTATTTGTTCTCTTGGATAAACTTCTTCCTCCAAGCGTCCTTGATGTTTGTTTTGAGTTCAACACCCAACGGACCGTAGTCCCAAGTGTTTGCAAGTCCGCCGTAGATTTCACTGCCCGGATATACAAAGCCTCTGCCTTTGCAAAGAGCAACGATTTGGTCAAGTGTTTTTTCAGAATTTAACATTGAAATGTCCTCCAATTTTTGATGTCTTATATTATACTATTTATATTGTTTTTAGTCAACTTATTTTGTAATGCTCGTCTTTGAGCACCGCCTCGGCACATTTGATTCCGTCAACAGCGGCAGAAACAATGCCTCCTGCGTATCCAGCACCCTCTCCGCACGGATAAACGCCCTGAATGTTGCATTCCAAAAATTCGTCACGCAAAATACGGACACTGCTTGAACTTCTTGTTTCGGGTGCTGTGAGCACTGCATCATAAAGGTTGAAGCCGTGGAGCTTGTTGTCCATTTGCACTATTGCGTCTTTCATTGTTGCCGAAACTTTCTGTGGCAAACATTCTTCAATGTTTGTGAGCGTAACTCCCGTAGGGCAAGTAGGCTGAACATCACCAAGCTGTTTGCTTTCTTTGCCTGCAAGGAAGTCGCCGAGAAGCTGTGCCGGTGCTCTGTAATCTCCGCCCGCAAGTTCAAATGCTTTGTGCTCAATTTCTCTTTGATAATATATTCCTGCAAGCGGATGGTCAGACGGAAAGTCTTTTGGCTCGATTCCAACCAAAAGTGCGGAGTTTGCGTTTTCTCCGTCACGGGCAAGCGAACTCATACCGTTCACGATAACGCCCTCTTTTTCGCTTGCGGCTGCAACAACAGTACCGCCCGGACACATACAAAATGTGTATGCGCCACGCTCGTGAAGTCCGTGGCAGGCAAGTTTGTAGTCGGCTGCACCCAATTTCGGATGTCCTGCGAATTTGCCGTATTGAGCCTTGTTGATGAGGCTTTGCGGATGCTCGATTCTTGCACCGACCGAAAACGGCTTTTGGATAATCTCAACTCCGAGGTTGTACAGCATTTCAACGGTATCTCTTGCGCTGTGACCGATTGCCATAATTACGCTGTCGGTTTCAATGTCAAAGCGTTCTCCGTGGCAGATATATGACACACCCTGAACCGCTCCGTTTGCTGTGTGGAGTTTGTCAAGTCTGCATTCGAGTTTAACCTCTCCGCCGAGTTGTTCAATCTTCTTGCGGATGTTTTTTACAACTATTGCAAGCCTGTCAGTGCCGATGTGTGGCTTTGAGGAATATAGAATTTCCTCGGGAGCACCTGCTTCATAAAGTTCGTCAAGTACCTTGCGGATGAACGGGCTTTTGATTCCCGTTGTGAGCTTGCCGTCAGAAAAAGTGCCTGCTCCGCCCTCACCGAACTGAACATTGCTTTCTTCATCGAGCTTGCGCTTTGTCCAAAATTCGTTTACATCACGCTGTCTTGCGTCAATGTCCTTGCCTCTTTCGAGGATAATCGGCTGTGCTCCTGCCTGTGCAAGTATAAGCCCTGCCAACATTCCTGCCGGACCGAAGCCGACAACAATCGGACGGAATTGTGAGCCTCTGTTGTTTGCAGGCAATTCGTATTTGTAAGGCTTAACTATCATAGCCTTGTTCGATTTGCACTTTGCAACAATCTGCTCTTCGTCAAGCGATATTGTCACATCAACGCTGTATGTGAAATGAACATCATCCTTGCGTCGAGCGTCAACGCTCTTTTTGAATATCGTCAGATTTGTGATGTATTTTTCATTTATTTTTAAGGTCTTTGCCGCTTTTGATTTGAGGAGAGCCTCGTCATCGTCAAGCGACAATTTTATTTCGTTAATTCTTATCATAGTTATTCAATGTCAATCTTTTTGTAATACTGTTTGCAGCGTTCAGTCCGCTGTATAATGCGTATGTAAGGTTGAAACCGCCACATTCAAATTGATTGTCGGTCAGTTCACCTACTATGTAAAGGAAAGGCACAAGCGTTGATTCGTTTTCGTCTGTCAACTCGCTGTTTGGAACTCCGCCCTTCGTGATTTGGGCAAATTCGTATCCCTTTGTGCCTGTGATGATTATTCGCTGATTTTTGATGCACCTTGCGGCTCTTTGGATGTCACCGCCTGATTGCTTTTCAATTATTGTTGCAAGTTTCAACGGTAGTATTCCGTCAAAGGAATGGAATTTTTCGCAGTGAGCCACAAGCTGTTCTTCGCTCATTTCGGGAACAAAGTCGATGATTGCAACAGCTTTGTCCTGTCCGGATTGAAGCCTTTTGTCGTTGATGAGGGTTGAAAGGTTCATCACAACGATTCCCGAAAGACCGTAGTCCGTAAACAATAATTCGCCGTATTCTTCACCCAAAATCTCACCGTCGGTTTCGATTTTAACAAGACATTTTGTTCTTGTGCCTTTGAGCGAACGGCAATTCTTGTTTGATGATTTGAGCTGAACAAGAGCAGGGGAAAGCTCGGTGATTGAATGACCGAGAGCCTTTGCGTAATCGTATCCGCTGCCGTCCGAGCCGAGTGTTTTCTGCGCCTTGCCACCCGTAGCGAGCACAAGGGTAACACAGTCGAACACACCCTTGTTTGTGTAAACATAAAATCCGTCACCAAAATGCTCAACTCTGTTTATTTCACATTCGGTCACGATATTTATGCCGAGTTCGTCGCATTGGTTCTTGAGCACTTCAACAACAGTTGAGGCTTGAAGAGAATACGGATACATTCTGCCACATTCGTCCTCACGCAAAACAATACCCAGGGAATTCAAGAATTCAAGCACCTCGTTGTAGTGCTCGGCGTTTTTGTTTGCAATGTTGCATCTGCCGTTGCCTGTTGCGTGAATTTTCTTCAATATATCATCAAGATGTTCCAGCACTGTCACATCAAGGTTAGGATTATTCTGTTTTATTCTGACAGCGGTCGCAATGCCCGAAGCACCGCCACCGATTATTACCGCCTTCATATTATTCTCCCTGTATGCGAATAAATTGTTGTAATAAAATTGTATATATATTATAATACATTATAAATAAATTTCAACATAAATTTTTATCACTTATATATACAATGTTCCAAATATGTTTTTTGCGGGGCTTTCACATCAAAAAAACCTTGACATTGATTGACATTTGTGGTATAGTCTTTGTACCTCGTAAAAAGGGTTTTATTTTTGTGCCCTGTTTTCGACAGGTTCGTAAGCGTTGCGAACCCAGACAGCACGAGGGAGATTGTTATCGAAATTAATTAGGAGGTGCCAAAATGAGAGTTAAGATTACATTAGCTTGCACTGAATGCAAACAACGCAATTACAACACAATGAAAAACAAGAAAAACACACCTGACAGACTTGAGATGAACAAGTATTGTCGTTTCTGTAAGAAGCACACACTTCACAGAGAAACAAAGTAACGGAGGAATAACGATGGCTGAAGATAAAAAGGCTAAGAAGACAGACGCTAAAAAGTCAAAGAACGATAAGCAGAAGTCTAAGAAAAATCCGTTCAAGTCAATTGCAGGTTTCTTTAAGAGTGTAAACAGTGAAGGTAAAAAGGTTTCATGGCCTAAGGCACAGGAAGTGTTAAAGAACACCCTCGTTGTTATCGTAGTAATCGCTATTGTAAGTGCGGTAATTTATGTTATCGACCTTGGTCTTACAAGCGGTATGAAGGGCATTAAGCAGTTGGCACAGACAACTACAAGCCAATCAGAGGAAACAACAGCCGAAACAACAGCCGAGGCTCTTACCGAAGCTACAACAGAAGCCACCACTGCCGAATAATCAAGGAGGCACACGATGGAAGAAGCAAAATGGTATGTTGCTCATACATTTTCAGGTTATGAAAACAAGGTGGCAACCGACCTTAAGAATAAGGTCGAAAACCTTAATCTTACTGATATGATTCAGGATATTGTCATTCCTACCGAAACCGTTGTTGAAGTTAAGGACGACGGCACAAAGAAGGAAATCGAAAGAAAGATTTTTCCCTCATACATTATGGTAAAGATGATAATGACAGACGACACTTGGTACATTGTTCGCAACACAAGAGGTTGTGCAGGTTTTGTAGGACCTGAAGGCAAGCCTGTTGCCCTTACCGAAGAAGAGGTTAGAAACCTTGGCGTAGAAAAGGTAAGCGTAGAGGTTCAGTACGAAGTGGGCGATATGGTAACCGTTATTGACGGTCCTCTTGAGGGCTTCACCGGTACTGTTGAATCAATAGACACTGCCAACAACAGCGTACAAGCAATTGTATCTATGTTCGGTCGTGAAACTTCAGTTGATTTTGAACTTGACCAATTGGAAAAGGTCAAAGATTGATTTTAGTAATCAGCAGCTTTGCTGCATTTACCGTAGGGTGTTATTTATAGCATCTTATGAGTGGGAGGAGATATGCTTCTCCGCCAATAACCACATTTTTTAGGAGGAAAATAATTATGGCTCAAAAGGTAGTAGGTTTAATTAAACTTCAAATTCCTGCCGGTAAAGCAACTCCGGCACCACCTGTAGGACCGGCTCTTGGTCAGCACGGTGTAAACATTGTTGCTTTTACAAAAGACTTTAACGAAAGAACAAAGAATGACGCAGGTCTTATCATTCCTGTAGTAATTACTGTATATGAAGACCGTACATTCACATTTATCACAAAGACTCCGCCTGCAGCAGTTCTTATTAAGAAGGCATGCGGTATTGACAAGGCATCAGGCGTACCTAACAAGACAAAGGTTGCAACAATCTCTAAGGCTGATGTTCAAAAGATTGCAGAACAGAAGATGCCTGACCTTAACGCAGCATCACTTGAAGCTGCCATGTCAATGATCGCAGGTACAGCTCGCAGCATGGGTATTGTAGTAGAAGACTGATTCCCAATGTGGGAGGAAAAATCCGATTAACCACTGGAGGTAATTTTTAATGAAACACGGAAAGAAATATACAGACGGCGCAAAATTGATTGACCGCGCTAATTTATACACATCAAAAGAAGCTTTGGACCTCGTTGAAAAAACAGCTAAGGCTAAGTTTGATGAAACAGTAGAAGTACATGTTCGTTTGGGTGTTGACTCTCGTCATGCTGACCAGCAGGTTCGTGGCGCAGTTGTTTTGCCAAACGGTACAGGTAAGGATGTTAAGGTTGCAGTATTCGCTAAAGGCGATCTTGCAAAGGCTGCTCAAGATGCAGGTGCAGATTTCGTTGGCGATATGGACTTGATGCAGAAGATTCAAGGCGGATGGATGGAGTTCGATGTATGTATCGCTTCTCCTGATATGATGGGCGTTGTTGGTCGTTTGGGTAAGGTTCTCGGCCCTCGTGGCTTGATGCCTTCACCAAAAGCAGGTACAGTTACTATGGATGTAGCAAAGGCTGTACAGGAAGCAAAGGCAGGTAAGATTGAATACCGTCTTGACAAGTCAAACATCATTCACTGCCCAATCGGTAAGGTATCATTCGGTACAGACAAGCTCCTCGAAAACTTCAATGCTCTCCTTGACGCAATTATCAAGGCAAAGCCTGAAGCAGCAAAGGGTCAATACATTAAGTCATGCGCAGTAGCTTCAACAATGGGTCCCGGCGTAAGAATCAACCCTTCAAAGGTTGGCTCTGTAGCATCTGCAGAATAAAAAAGTTGTTGACAAGAGCAAGCTCTTGTGATACAATATACAAGCTGTTCAACCAAAGACAGTAGGTGTCCCTGTGACATAAGCTTTGTCGCCTACCGAGGAATGAGCATTATGTAGCACTTTCGTGCAAATTTATGTAATGTCGTGCATCCTCGATTTGGGGATGCACTTTTATATTTGTTGGATAGCTCCAAAGTCCGCTTGTGCGGCAAAATAATTATGGAGGTAAACTAAAATGCCAAGTACAGTAGTTCTTGAAAAGAAAAAGCAACAAGTTGCCGATCTTGCAGAACGCATCAAGGGTTCATGCGCAGGTGTAGTTGTTGACTACAAGGGTATCAACGTTGAAGACGATACAAAGCTCAGAAAAGAGCTTCGTGAAGCAGGCGTTACTTACACAGTAGTTAAGAATTCTATCCTTAAGCGTGCAGCTGAAGAAGTTGGACTTGAGATTGCGGATTCTGTTGTAGAAGGTACAACAGCAGTTGCAACATCTGTTGATGATTATGTAGTAGCAGCTCGTATTCTCAACAAGTACGCAGAAGAAAATGAAAGCTTCAATATCAAGACAGGTTATCTCGACGGTGCAATCATCGCTAACGAAGAAGTTGTAGCACTTGCTAAGCTTCCTTCAAGAGAAACTCTCCTTGCAACTATCGCAAGTGTTGTAGTAGAACCTATCGCTTGTATCGCTCGTGCAGTTAACGCACTTGAAGAAAAGGGCGGTGCATCAGCAGTTGAAGCAGCTCCTGAGGAAGCTCCGGCAGAGGAAGCTCCGGCAGAAGCACCGGCTGAAACACCGGCAGAATAATTACTAAATTTAATTCTAATTATATCGGAGGAAAAATCATGGCATCAGAAAAGATTACAGCAATTGTAGATTCAATCGCAGAACTTACAGTTCTTGAACTCAAAGAACTTAAAGAAACTATCGAGGAAACATTCGGCGTAACTGCAGCAGCAGTAGCAGTAGCAGCAGCTCCGGCAGAAGGTGGCGCAGCAGCAGCTGAAGCTAAGTCAGAATTCGATGTTGTTCTTACAGAAGTAGGCGCAAACAAGATTCAGGTTATCAAGGCAGTTCGTGAAGCAACAGGTCTTGGCCTTAAGGAAGCTAAGGAAATCGTTGACGGCGCTCCTTCAACAGTTAAGGAAGCAATGCCAACAGCTGACGCTGAAGCTCTTAAGGAAGCTCTCACAGCAGCAGGCGCAACAGTTGAACTTAAGTAATTTTAGTTTAAACTTAATCCATAATTTAGGAAGTCATCCGTATTGGATGGCTTCTTTTTTATATGTAAAGTGTCAAAATTTAACCACAATAGGTTGTATGTTAAAAATATTTGTGTTATTCCCGTGGTATCGGATTATGAACAGATTGTAAATCTCATTCATACTATTCACAACATATTGAAAAATTCCGCAAAATATGGTATAATGTGCACAACATATGGAACAGCGCATATGTAATTTATTATGGAGGTGAAAGATGTGTCTGATTCAATGATGTATATTATTTGGGCGGTGGCAATAGTTGGCTTCGGTGTTTTGGAGGCAGTGACTGTTCAACTTGTGTCGATTTGGTTTGTTATCGGCTCGGTTGCAGGTCTTGTGGCGGCTCTTTTGGGCGCTCCGATTTACCTTCAAGTTATTATCTGTATTGCGGTCAGCGTGCTTGCACTTTTGGTGACAAGACCGCTTGTTCGCAAAAAGCTGAAAACAAAGGTTCAGCCGACAAATGCAGACCGAGTCATCGGGCAGACTGCTGTGGTTGTTGAGGAAATCAACAACATTGCACAGACCGGAACGGTGAAAATTGACGGCAAGGTTTGGACTGCCCGAAGTTGTGATGACAAAATTCTTCCGCCAAACAGCCTTGTTGCTGTTGAAAAAATCGACGGCGTAAAATTAATAGTTAAAAAAATTAGCATATAATAGAATTATTTAAAGGAGAAAATTTATGAAATTATTTGTAGTAATCGTTGTGCTCGTTGTTGCACTTTTGGCTCTCGTTTTTGCAAACATCAGAGTTGTTCCGCAATCAAAGGCTTATGTTATTGAAAGACTCGGCACTTACTTTACAACTTGGCAAACAGGACTTCATGTGAAAGTTCCGTTTATCGACAGAATTGCAAAGGTTGTGTCGCTTAAAGAGCAGGTTGTTGACTTCAAACCACAGCCTGTAATTACAAAAGATAATGTTACTATGCAGATTGACACGGTTGTGTTCTATCAAATTACCGACCCAAAACTTTACTGCTACGGTGTTGAAAGCCCGATTTCCGCTATTGAAAATCTGTCGGCAACAACACTCCGTAACATCATCGGTGAGCTTGAACTCGACTCAACCCTCACATCCCGTGACACAATCAATGCAAAAATTCGTGTAATTCTTGATGAAGCAACCGACCCGTGGGGCATCAAGGTTAACAGAGTTGAACTTAAAAACATTATCCCTCCTCGTGAAATTCAGGACGCTATGGAAAAGCAGATGAAGGCAGAGCGTGAACGCCGTGAGGCAATTCTCCGTGCAGAGGGTGAAAAGCAATCAAGAATTCTTGTGGCAGAAGGTCATAAAGAGTCAAAAATCCTTGAAGCAGAGGCAGAAAAGCAGTCGGCTATTCTTCGTGCAGAGGCTGTCAAGGAAGCAAAAATCAGAGAAGCAGAGGGTGAGGCACAGGCTATTGCAACTGTTCAACAGGCAAGCGCAGAGGCAATCAAGCTACTCAACGAGGCTAATGCCAATGAGGCTGTGCTGAAACTTAAAGCACTTGAAGCGTTTGCAAAAGCTGCTGACGGTCAGGCAACAAAGATTATTATCCCGTCGGAAATTCAATCTATTGCCGGACTTGCAGAGGGCATTGTTGAAGCAACAAAGTAAAGTAATTTATTGCACCCGTGGTAGAAATGCTACGGGTGATTTTTTGTTTTTTGCGGTTTTTACATTCACGGTTGTCAAATCTACATATATATGGTATAGTCATTGAGTAAAATAGATTCGGAGAGGGAAAATGAAAGTTCAAATATCAGACCATTTTAATTTTAAGAAGTTGATACAATTTACAATTCCGTCAATCGTTATGATGATATTTTCAAGCATTTACAATGTTGTTGACGGCTACTTTGTGTCAAACTATGCGGGCAAAACGCAGTTTGCCGCCGTTAATCTTGTTATGCCGTTTTTATTAATGATGGGCGTAATAGGCTTTATGTTCGGCACAGGCGGTAATGCCATTGTGTCCAAATTGCTCGGCGAGGGTAAAGAGAAAAAGGCAAACGAAGTCTTTTCTATGCTTGTTTATATAACTCTTATTTTCGGTTCTGTTATTTTTGTTCTTGCAGAAATCTTTATGCCGCAAATCGCAAAAGTTCTCGGTGCAGACGAAAATATGATTGAATATTGCATTTTGTACGGTAGAATTATCTCGATCAGCTCCATTCCGTTTATGCTTCAGGTTATGTTCCAAAGTTTTATGGTCACCGCAGGCAAGCCACAAATCGGACTTGCAATAACAATTATTGCAGGGGTTACAAATATTATTTTGGACTTTTTGTTTGTCGGCATTTTCAAATGGGGACTTGTCGGCGCAGCAGTCGCAACCGTAACGGGTGAGAGCATCGGCGGTTTTGCTCCGCTCATTTATTTCTTCAGCAAAAATTCAAGTTCGCTCCGTCTTTGCAAAACAAAGTTTGACGGTAGGGCACTACTCAAAACTTGCGGTAACGGCTCATCGGAACTTATGACAAATGTATCCGTCAACCTTGTGAATATGATGTACAATCTTCAACTTATGAAGTATTACGGCGAGGACGGCGTTGCTGCATACGGCACAATTATGTATATCAACTTTCTGTTCACATCGGTGTTCATCGGCTATTCTATTGGCTCGTCACCGATTGTCGGCTACAATTACGGCGCAAAGAACTATAAGGAACTTCAAAATATATTCAGAAAAAGCCTTTTGACCCTGTTCGTTTTTTCGGGCATAATCACAGTTGCTTCTGTGTTCCTTGCAGGACCTATTGCAAGCATTTATGTCGGCTACGATAAGGGATTGTTTGACCTTACGGTTATGGCGTTCAGACTGTTTGCAACTTCGTACTTGATTGTCGGATATAACATTTACGCTTCGGCATTTTTCACGGCACTCAACAACGGACTTGTCAGTGCGATTATATCGTTTTTGAGAACACTTTTGTTCCAAATCGTTTGTATTTTTGCTTTGCCACTGTTGTTTGGCAAGCAGGCAATTTGGCTCTCAATCACGGTTGCAGAGGCTTTTGCACTCGTGATGTCGGCAGTGTTCATTTTCACTCAAAACAAAAAGTATCACTACATCAAATCAAAAAAGTAAATTTTATTCTTTGACAGTTCTTTACTTTTTCTTGTTCAATTATTAAATTCGGTATGGTTTAATACAATCACCGGAGGGGAAATATATGTACACGGTTTTAGTATGCGATGACGACATCGCAATTCAAAATTCAATTAAGATTTATCTTGAAAACGAGGGCTACAATGTTCTCACCGCTTCTGACGGCGAGGAATGTATCAAGGTTGCGGAAAATAACGAAGTGCACTGCCTCATCCTTGATATTATGATGCCCAAGATTGACGGCTTGAACGCTATGCTCAAAATCAGAGAAAACAAGAATTTTCCGATTATTCTTCTTTCTGCCAAGAGCGAGGACACGGACAAAATCACGGGACTTTCATTCGGTGCCGATGATTATGTTACAAAGCCGTTCAATCCTCTTGAGCTTGTGGCGAGGGTGAAAAGCCAAATCAGACGCTATTCAACTCTCGGTTCAATGGTGAAAACCGACAGTCAGCTCATCACGGGCGGTCTTGTGCTCGACACAAAGTCAAAGCGTGTAACCGTTGACGGCGAGGAGGTTCACCTCACAGCCCGTGAATACAGAATTCTTGAATATCTTATGCAGAATATGAATGTTGTTCTTTCTTCTTCACAGATTTATGAGGCTGTGTGGAACGAGGCTTCGTTCGGCATTGAAAAAACCGTAACCGTACATATACGAAATATCCGAGAAAAAATCGAAATTAACCCCAAAGACCCTAAATATCTAAAGGTGGTGTATGGACTTGGATACAAAATTGAAAAATATTAAAATTCAAAAGGCATCAAGAGTCATTTCGTTTTTGCTTGCGTTGATTTTTATCGTTGTGGGTATGCTCAACGGAATTGAAGTTGTCAAATCGGCATATATATTTGGCATTGACGATTGCCTACGCAATGACCTCACTGTTTATGATACAAACGGATTTGAAAATGATTTTAAAACAGATGTTAATTCTGTGCTTGCTTGGTCAAATCGAAACTATATGCAAAAGCAGGTTGAAAAAAAGAAAACAGAATTCATTGACGGTATGCTTTCAAAATACCTTGAATCAAAAAGCTTTTATGATGCAAACAGTCAAGCGTTACAAAAGTCGTATAATGATGAATATTATGACGAAGATGATGAAAGTGATGTTGATTATGACGACGCATTATCGCTGTATAACATTCAACATGAATATGATGAGTTCGGAAATGATGTTTTCTACTTTGAAAAGCAATACTCCGGAGAACTTTCAGCAGGAAGATATTTGTGGTTTACATGTTCTGTTCCGTTCTCATATTCAAGCGAACAGGCACAAAAATACCTTGAAAAAAAGTTTGATAACGAAGTAACCAAAAATCTCGGACCTTATCTCACTCAAACCGAAGTTTCGGATGCTTTGCAATTTTACATTGAGTCAAAAGACGGTATCGTTTACACAAATGTTGATGATGTAAACGCATTCAAAAAGAATGCAACGGCAGATAAAGGCTTTTGGCTCGGCGAGGACAATTTGGGCAGAAACAGGTTTTATTCGCTTTGCAATTATGATGATTTCTACACCAATAACACAAAGCAGGCTTATTTTCAAATTGATATGAGCAAGGCAAAGGATGATTACTATTCCGAAATTCAGGAAAATTTTGACAAAGTCAATCATAATCCGATGAAAAACTTTGCCGTGAGCGTTGCCTGCATCATACTTTTGCTGTTGCTCCTTGTTTGGAACTGCGTGCTTGCAGGCAGAAAAGGCAGTGAATACAAAACTTTCAAAATCGACAAAGTGCCAAACGATTTGCATTTTCTTGTAAGCGGCGGACTTGTTACAGGCGGATTTTTCCTGTTGGTTAATTCACTTTATTTTTATGCTAGAAGCCTGTTTTCCGAAGCGGATATTTACAGCACTTTAGCGGATATGGTTGCCGTTGTTATAAACTCAAATATGTTCATGCCTCTTGTTTGTGCTCTTGCTTTTGCAATTTTCCTTGTTATGAGCGAGTGGCTCACATCGGTGGCAAGACAGGTAAAGGCTCACAGCGGATTTTTCAAAAACACACTTGTTTATATGCTGATAAAGTGCCTTGTATGGCTCTTTAAGACGGTTGTTGCAAAGCCTGCAAAGAAAGGCATTGCGTTCTTAAAATACCGTCCTGATGTATTTAAAAAGCAACTAATGGCATATCTCATCGGCTACGGTGTTGTCAATTTGCTGTTGATGTTCTTTGTGTGGTTTTGTGATGAGGGCGGAGTGAGATGGCTCCTTTGCCTTGTTTGGTTTGGGATGAATGTGGCAAGCCTTGTCTTTATTGTAAAATATGTTATGGACCTTGACGAAATCATCAAGGCGTTTAACGAAAGACGACCGCCGAGAGTTAACTACCAAAAACTTCCGCAAAGCCTAAAGATGCTTGTGGATGCACAAAAATACACAGCCGAGGAACTTAACCGTGCGGTTGACAAGGCTGTTCGGGATGAGCGAATGAGAAGCGAACTTATCACAAATGTTTCGCACGATTTGAAAACACCGCTCACATCAATTATCACTTATGTTGACCTCTTGAAGCACTGCGATATTAAAGACGAAAAAGCGCAAGAATACATCGGTGTTCTTGACGAAAAGGGTGGCAGGCTGAAGCGACTTATTGACGACCTTGTGGAAGCGTCAAAGATTACCAGCGGAGTGGTAAAGCTCAATTTGGTACAGCTTGATTTGGGAGAGCTTGCAACCCAGGCAGTCGTTGAACATCAGCAGGAATTTGCCGACAACGGACTTGAACTCATCTTCAAGGGCGACAAAAAGAGCCTTTCGGCAATAGCAGACGGTCAAAAGACATACAGAGTTATTGAAAACTTGTTGTCAAATGCACGCAAATATTCTGCAAAAGGCTCAAGAGTTTATGCGGATGTTTACGAGCAGAACAACACCGCCGTGTTTGAAATCAAAAATGTTTCGGCTCAACCGCTTGACATTTCGGCGGATGAACTGAAAGAACGCTTTGTTCGTGGTGATAAGTCACGCAACGAGGAGGGTAATGGTTTGGGACTCTCGATTGCAGACAACCTCTGCCGGGCAATGCACGGCAGAATGGAAATCCACATTGACGGCGACTTGTTCAAGGTCAAGGTTGTTTTGCCAAGACAACAAGGGAAATAAATATAGAAAAGAGGCGATGTAAATCGTCTCTTTTTGCTATATTGTTTATTAGTTTAATTTCTTCTTTTTCCATATGGCACTTGATATTTTGCCTGTCACGAAGTCAAAGACAACTGCCATTGCTATGGTTAGCGCAAACGAAGCAATGAGGAAGATGTATTTATGTCTATCCGACACACCGTAGTGGTCAAGGAATATCATCGGTATTCTTTGAAGAATATAGATGCTGAAAATATGCTTGCCGAGGAACTTGAGAACCTCATTTTGCAAAGATATTTTCATAGTCAGCAATATCATAAGTGCGCAGAAAAGCATTGCCCAAATTTCAAAAATCAGTAATCTGTCCCATCTGTGCATAAATGCAAGGATGTATGCAATCACAACAACAGCCAATGTGCACGAATAGATGATGTCGTTTTTCATCAACAGCTTTTCAATTGTGTTCTTGAAGTAGCTGTACCAAAATCCGAGTGGGAAAAGGATGATTGTATTGTAGCAAAAACCGGGTCTTCCGACTTTCTTCAATCCCCACACAACAGCAATGCTGAGTGCCGTCAAAACGACAATAGACACAATTTCGAGTGCTTTGCTTTGATTGAATTTCTTTGGCAAAAACGCAATCATAACAGCGATGTACATCACGAGTATTGCAAAAATGTACCAACTCGAATTGCCTATTCCTTCCCAAGCGGTCAATGCAATAAGAAGTTGTTTGGCTGTGTACGGACGGTCGATTATATATCCGAGCACAAAGAACAGCAGAACCGCCAAATCGTAGTTCAACAGCAGGTTCGGAAACCTTTTTGTTGCAACGGATTGGACATAGGCAAATTGCTTTTTCTTTATGCTTTCCATCATTCCGAATCCCGAGTAGAACAAAAACATTGCCACCACCATTTGGTTGAGATGGTTTTGCATTGCAATATACGGTTCGTCATAAATTCCGCCGAGTTCAATATATCCCTTGCCGTGGCTCAACAAAATGAGTGCAACAAATATTCCCTTGATTGCCAGCGTGCCGTCGGGCGAAATATAATCTTTGTTGAATTCGCCCGGCTTGCTTATTTCCATCTTGTTGAAAATCAACAGCAAAAGAACGAGTACAAAAAATATCATATTAATTTCCATAGCCTTTCCGGCTACAAATAGTTCATTAAAAATCACATACGCCATTGCTGTAGCCGGAGAAGGCGTATAATGGAAATTTTGCCATCTCAAAATTATGCCATCGGCAAATTTTGAGGGCATACAATCGGAATAGTGTGATTTTTCACACTATTCTTCCCATTTCATAATGGTTTTGCCGAATGATTTTTGAGTGTCTTTTTCAAAAGCATTCTTGATGTCGGTCGTTGTTCTCACAACATTTACACTGCTTACAAGATTGCCGAGATAGTCAATGATTTCAGGGTGTTCAACATACATATCAACTGTTTTTTGGAAGTCGGCAACACCGCTTCTTGATGTGCCGAACATACGGATGCCTTTTTCAAGAATCATTCTTGTGTTGATAGGCACAGGATATTCGCTGACGCCCAAAATAGAAAGAGTTGATTCAGGCTTGATGAGTCCGATAATTTGCTCAATTGCGATAGGACTGCCGTTTCCGCCCACACATTCAAATGCGTGATCCATTGTGAAGCCGTCAGGCACTTCGTTTACAAGATGTGTTTCATCTGCAAAGGTGAAGTCGTTGAGTTTTTCTCTGTTTGTGCCGAAAACAGCAATTTTTGATTTAGGGAACATATACTTCAAGAACAATGAAGTGATGTAGCCGAGGTTGCCGTCACCCCAAACACCGATGACATCTCTGCGTGCGTGAGCAATTTTGTCAAATCGGGTGATTGCGTGCACGGATACAGAAATAATTTCGGTAAAAGCCGCAACATTTCTGTCAATGTCCTGCGGAAGTTTTACAAGTCTGTTTGGAGAAATCTCAACAAATTCCTGCAAAAAGCCGTCCATAGAAGAACCGCAGAATTTTGAAGAACGCAAGTAGTTTTCTGCAATATAGTCGTCCTTTTCGGTAGGGCAGTTAGGCACCATAACAACAAGGTCGCCCGTTTGGAACTTGCCCGACGGGTCGTGGAGCACCTCTCCGATACCCTCGTGGATGAGTGCCATAGGGAGCTTTTCTGCAAGCACCTTTGCGTCACGGGTGCCGAGGTAATATCTCATATCGGCATTGCAGATAGAAAGATTTGTAGGTCTTACAATTGCATTTTCGCCAAACATATTGATGTCCTCAAATGCAATTTCAAATCGTCTTGGAGCTACCAAGCGATAGATTGTATTAATCATCGGTTTCGTCCTCCAACAAAGACTTTGCAACCCTCAAATCATAAGGGTAGGTTATTTTCATATTGAATGTTTCACCCTGAACAAGAGCAACTTTTTCACCCTTGATAACAAAGATTTTGGCTGCGTCTGTGAGGATGTCCTTTTCCTCGTCAGAAAGGCTTTCGTACATATTCTTGAGCTTGAGAGCCTTGAATGATTGAGGGGTTTGACCCTGATACATTTTGCTTCTGTCAGGAATGTTTGAGATTGTTGCGTTGTCCATAGCTTCAACAATTGTGTCGGTTGCAGGAACAACTGTGTCGCAAGCACCGAATTCCTTGGCAGCTTTGATGTTTTCTTCAATAATTCTGTGTGTTACGAAAGGACGAACAGAATCGTGAGTAACAATGATTGTGTCATCGTTGAGGTTGCCCTCCGATTCGATGAGTTTGATGGCGTTCATAATAGTTTCGTTTCTTGTTGAGCCACCCTCAATAACAGCAACTCTGTCCTTTGCAGGCGCAATGTGCTTTTCAATGAGGTTCTTTGTGTGCTCAACCCACTGCTTTGGGCAAAGAACGATAACTTTTTCAAATTCAGGCACTACCAAAAACTTCTCGATAGTGTATATGATGATAGGCTTGCCTTTTACGGTAAGGTATTGTTTTGGCTTGTCGCCACCCATTCTTGAGCCGATACCGCCGGCAAGAATAACACCGTATGTCATAATAATATCTCCTTAAATTAAGATTGTTTGTTAATGTATTTTAATTGATTAAGCAAATTTTCCAGGCTCTTTCCGTTGCAGTTTGCAAGGTACTTGTCCTTGGTTTGATTATAACCCGAATAATCGTAGTTTTCAATATTTAAAATTTGTTTTATTACATCCTCAATGTCGTTGTATATAGGAAGCTTGATGTCTTCTTTTACATCAACAAGCGTTTCCATTTCCGAAAGTGCCTTGTTGGTGTTCTTTGTGTAGAGGAACACAGGCTTGCCTGTTGACATAAACGACAAAACAGGAGCGTTGATGTTGCCGATTGCAATATCTGCAACAGAAAGAAGTTCGTACGGCTTGAACATATTGCTCACATCAACAATGCTGTCTGAATAATAAATCAATGTTTCGGTTGCATTGTTGAGATTTGTGTAGCATTTGAGGAGCACATAATCCTTGTAAAGATATTCGTACATAGCCGAATCGTCAATTGCTTCACCGTTTGTTGAGATGTAAACAATGATTTTTCTGCCCTTGAGTTTTGGATTGGTTTCGTAAATCTTATCAAGGATTTTTTTCTTGTTTGCTTCGTCAAAGAAAATGTCGGTCTTTATGTCACCGATGTTGAGAACCTTGACATCCTTGCCGAATTCTTTTTTGAAAAGTTCGCCTGTTGCTTCACTTGGTGCGGTAACGGCAGAAACGCTCTTGAACAGCGGTGCGGTTTCGTAAATTTCTCTGCGAAGTCCGCTTCTGTATCCCTTTGTGTCGCAACCGAAGGTCTTGAGCGGAAATGCGTTTGGAGGAAGGTAGATAACCTTTGTTTCTTCACGAAGTTCAATGCCGTCAAGCAAGGTGCTCGGCTTGTCAATGATGATGTATTCGCTTTGTGCGATGGCAGGAATTGCCTCGTCAAGATTGCTCGATTTAACAAGTTTTATGCCGTTTGCCTTTGCAAGTGTCTTGACCTCTTTTGATTTGATGTCGAGTGCAATAACACTGCCTTTTTCGAGCTCGCTGTTTTTAACGCCGTCATAGAGTTTTGTTGCGTTCTTCTTTTGCTTTTTGACATTTTCAACTCGCTTGAAATACGGAGTTTTACTGCTTTCAACCTTTGGCACGGTGTAGAAGTGTTCAAAATTCTTGCACTCTTTTCTGTGTGCTTCGGGATTTTCAAAAACAGTGTCGATGATTCTTTGTGTGGCGTGACCGTCACAAGAACGCATAAATTTGTATCTGAAATCCTGAATTGCTTTTTTGTCAAAGCGTTCATCAATGTGCTTGATGTAGTCAATCATCTCAAAGTTTGTCTTTGCGATAAGACCCGGAGCAAGCTCGTAGTAGTCATAATAGAAGCCTCTCCAGTCAAAGTATTCGTCCAAATCATATGCAAAGAAAATGAGAGGCTTTTCGAAAAGGCTGTATTCAAATACAAGAGATGAGTAGTCCGAAATGCAGATGTCTGCTGTTGAGAGGAGTTCCTCAATGCTCAAAATGTTGCCGACATCCATTGCAAAGTTCTTATATTCCTCCGGAACGGCAGGAGGATTCTTAACAACAGGGTGGTGCTTGATGAGAAGCACGTATTCGTCACCGAGTGCCTCATAAAACATTTTGATGTTGAGCATATCGGGTGTTTCTGCCTTTGCAACTCTGCCACGGAATGTTGGAGCGTAAAGAATGATTTTTTTGTCCTTTGCCTGCGGAACAAGCTCGTACACATGCTCTTTGGCTTCCTTGAGGAATTCCTTGTTGTAGAAAATATCTGTTCTGCTTGAACCTGTTGCCTGAACAATGCCTTTGCTCTCGTCAATGTTCATAGCTTCGTTGTACGCCCAGATAACTTCAGGAGAACTTACGGTTACAAGCGAATAGTTCTTGTTGAACGGGTGCTTGAGTTGTTCGTCTTTTGACGCACCGAAAATCAAATCTGCGGTTGAAAAACCAAATTTTTTGAATGCACCGCAACCGTGCCAAAGTTGAATAATCTTTGTTTCAGGGCGGAGAGGCATTGCCGACATTGTGTTTGACGCCTCGTTCATAAACACATATTTTGCTGTTGCAATATCCTTGACCGCATCAAGGCAACGCTTTCTGAAATCGGCTCTGATTGTGCCGTTTGTAAGCAAAAAGTGTGTGTGGATGTTGTAGTCGTAGTTGTTTGCAAGTTCGTCAAACATAACCTGCATACTGTTTGTAATCTGCGGATGTCTAACCTCAACAAACACAACTTTCTTTTCGTCAACAGGAGCTTTTGCCGCCTCTCTGTAAGCCTTTGGAATTTCTTTGTCCATAAGCTTGTCCATAAAACGGCGATAGCCTTTGTGGTGCATATTTGACTGGAAATCTTTTGTGAAATCCTGAAAATGAGTCAAAATGCTTCTTTTGAGAGAAAATACCGCTGATGTATTTTCTGTTTGAAGTGCCTGCAAGGCAGGGTCGGTTTTTGATTTATACGCCATATGTTAATTCTCCAAATTAAGTAAAGATATTATTTTGTCTGCCACTCTTTGACTTGATTTGCCGTCAATGTCGTCAAAGAATTTATGCTTAAAGTTTTCAACTTTTTCGCTCTCAAAATCCTTGTTGCGAAGGGCGGTTATCAACTCGTCTTGAGTTGCAACCGTTTTGCCCGGAATAAATTCCTTGAAATCGTAGTAGAAATCACGATTTTCAATGTATTCGTCAAGGTCGAATGCGTAGAACAGCATCGGAATGTCGAGCAATGACGCCTCAAACACAACGCTGGAATAATCGGTTATCAGCAGGTCGGTAACGAACAAAAGGTCGTTCAATTCGTCTGCTTCCGAAAGGTCGATTATGCGGTCACGGAGGCTTTCGTCAATCTCGTACTTCTCTTTGCAAAACGGATGAAGTTTGATGATGATTGCGTAGTCCTCTCCGAGTGCCGTGCAAATCTCATTAGGGTTGAATTTGTCGGTCGGGTAATATGCACTCATCTGTCCTTTGCCCCTAAAGGTCGGAGCAAAGAGGATGATTTTTTTGCCTCTCAACTGTGGGTGCTTTTCGTAAAAAGCCGTCTGCACTTTAGCTTTGTATTCACTGTCGCAGAAAATGTCCGTCCTCGGTACACCGCTTGGCAACACGCAATTGTCAGGAATACCAAAACCCTCGGCATAATGCTTTGCAATGTTCTTTGAACTCACCACGGCGTAGTCGTACATTCTGTGATTTTTCGCCCATTGGCGAGGACCGCCGTCTTTGCCGATTCGGGTAAAACCAAAAGTCTTGAATGCACCGCAGGCGTGCCATAGCTGGAACAGTTTTACATCGTCCTTTTTCGGCACAATGTTGAGCATCCTGAAATAGTCGTCAACAATCACAACTCGTGATGTGGTGTACAGTTCAAAAAATCTTTTGATATTTTCAATATTGTAATGCCCCTTGGCACTGCTGAACATCAAAAATTGAAAATCAATTCCCTTGGTGTCATTTAGCTTGTCGTACACGAATTTTTCGTTGCCTGTAAGCTCCGATCGTCTGCCGGAAATAAAGGTGACACGGTTCATTTTGACAGGCATTTTCCAATATTTTTTGTAGTAAATATTGAGGAGTTTCACAATCGGTTTTTTGAGCGTGATTGTGTATGTTGAACGCTTTGTCAAATCCTGCAATCCAAAATGTTGCTTGTGATATTTGATTTTGTCGTCAATCACAACATGGTTGCCGTCAATTTTCAAATGTTCGTTGTCAAAACTTTTAATTGTAAATTCAACTGCTTCGTATTCGTCTGCACCGTATGCCAAATCAAAGGTGAGCACAGCAGGCTCTGTCAAAGTCTGCTCGTAGAACAAATAGTAGAGATTGTAGCTGTACTGTGCTTTGGCAGTGCAAATGCCGTCTTCTTTTGTGCACTCCTGCACAGGCAAAGGAAAGCGTCTTGTCTGCCCCTGCCCGCAAAACAGCAGTCTGATTTTTGGCACGGTTGCAAGCGGATTGATTTCAAATTTTGCAGTAGCTTCAATATTCAGTTTTCCTTTTTCAACAAAAATATTGTTTATTTCAAGCTGATACTTCTGCATATCCAACCTCTTAATGTGTTTTTAACCTATAAATTATAACATATAACTTATAATAAATCAATATAGGAATAGTACAGTAATATAGGAATAGTACAGTATTAATTAACAATATATAAAAATATTTTTAACAATTTTTTCGTTGATTATTGTATTTTGTTGCAATATAATACCTTTTATACTTTTGGGGGGGTGACAAAATGCTCAAAATTTTGATTTGTATCATAGCCGGCTTGGGTGCAGGACTTGGCACAGGCTTTGCGGGTATGAGTGCGGCGGCGGTTATCAGTCCGGTGCTTATAACTTTTTTGGATATGGACTCGTATATGGCTGTCGGAATTGCTCTTGCAAGCGATGTTTTGGCAAGTGCCGTGTCGGCTTATACATATGGAAAAAATAAAAATCTCGATATTAAAAACGGAATTATAATGATGATTTCGGTGCTGTGCTTCACAATGGTCGGCAGTTATGTTGCAAGCATTGTGCCGAGGACAACAATGGGCAATTTCTCCGTGTTTATGACCTTTTTGCTCGGTGTCAAGTTTATTGTCAAGCCTGTTGTTGAGCCGAAGCAAAGACTTAAATCGGCAACGGATAAACAAAAGGCAATCCGTTCTGCGCTTTGCGGTGTGATGGTCGGTTTCATCTGCGGATTTATCGGTGCAGGCGGTGGAATGATGATGCTTTTGGTGCTCACTTCCGTGCTCGGTTATGAGCTTAAAACAGCGGTTGGAACAAGCGTTTTCATTATGAGTGCAACCGCCCTTACAGGTTCTGTGAGCCATTTTGCAATCGGCGGAAAACCCGATATGCTTGCACTTGTTGTTTGCATTGTCAGCACCCTTGTTTTTGCACAGGTTGCGGCATATTTCGCAAACAAGGCAAAACCGACAACCCTCAACCGTATAACAGGTGCAATCCTTGTCATTCTCGGCTTGTCAATCTTTGCGGTAAAATATTTTAAAGGCTAATATAAACAAGCGTGTCGAAAAAGTGTTTTTGACACGCTGTAGGCTGTTGAGAAAGTTTCTGAATTTCGTTTTCTTGCGAAGGAAGATGTACGGTGGTACCTCGACTGAGCAAAAAACGAAAAACGCCAAAAATGCTGTAAGTTCGATACTTACAGCATTTTTTAAAGTCCCGCCGTCAACAATTTGTGTTGCCACCTCCGTTTAAGGAGGCATTAAGCGGTTAGTTTATTTTATTGGCGTGGTTCAGGAGCTTTATCGACAGTCTGAAACCCCGAAGCGTACTTCGGGCTTTCATTATTTGTAGTTGTGTAAAATAATTTTTTCTGTAAGTTCCGGGAACGGAAAATCAAGATAAATCGTGCCGTAGTACTTTGATTTGTCAAGCTGATAACCCATAAAATATTCGTTGATAATTTTCGAGTTCTTTCTCGGACCTTTTGAACCGCCTGCGGTTGATGTGTAGTTAATTACGTATCTGCCGTCAAACTCGCCCATACTGTCCAAAAACGGCTTCAGGCACTCGTTCCAGCGTTCAACAGGCTTGTATTTAAATCTGTCTTGAATGATGAACACGGCATTGTCCTTGCTCTTTGTTTCAAGTGTCAGTGCGTGAGGTTCTGCCGTTCTTTGTTCGACCCAGCGAGAAAAGTCAATTCCCGTGTTGTCATCGGTGAATTCCTTGTTGTCCGTCCTCATTTTGCATCTGCGAATGAGCACAATTTTGCCTCTTGATTCGCCGAGGTTAGGCACACGATTTTCGGTGAACCACTTGCTCTCGTTGCCTTTTATGTAGGTGTAAAAGAGGTTGTCAAAGCACTTTTCGTTTTCACTGTTGCTGTCGTTTTTGAACTGAAAAATAATGGCTTCGCTCGGATTTTCCTCCAAGAATTTGTAGCAATGGTCAAGCACATTTTCAAGGTCCATTTGACCGCCGGAACGGTTTGCCGTGCAAAATGCCTTGACTACTCCGTGCACCATTTTCAGTCGTTCGCCCTTGCTTTCAACCCTGATGTCAAGCGCACGAATGCCGATGTTCAGCTGTTCGTATATGTTTTGGCTTTGTGTTTGAAAGTGATGCGGAAATTGCACAAATTGAGTGACGCAGTCGTGACTGCCGGGGATAGTCAATTCAAACAAATTTTCGTTATTGTCAAAGTCCGCCATCCATTTTTTGAGATTTAATTTCATAGTTATCACCAAGAATATTATATAATATTTGTTGAAGTTTATCAATAGAATATCTGTTTATATGGTGATATAATATTTACATTAACATTTAAAGGATGACTTTTATGAGCTATTTACCATGCGAACTTCATTGCCACAGCAATCACGGTGAGAGCAATTTTTCTGTCAGCGAACTCTTGCAAAAATCTGCTGATGACCACCTCGCTTTAATAGCAATTACCGATAAAAACACAACCGATGGCTTTGCGGAACTTGACGATTCCGTCACTCCGTCAATCAAAGGTATGGAGTGTGCAACTCCGTACGGAAGCCTGCTTGCACTCGGTATTGATTCTGCTGTTGACACTTCAAACACAACACCCGACAATATCGATAGTGTGATACAGGAGCTTCGTGGCAACGGCACAGTTGTCGGCATATCTCATCCGTTTGATGAAAACGGTGCGTGGAAATTCAATCTTCGCAATCACCGCAACATTGATTTTATTGAAGTGTGGCACGGTGCGTTCACTTTCGCAAATGCCGAAAATGACAGGGCACTTGCTATGTGGACAGAACTTCTTGATAAGGGTTGTCACATTGCCTGCACCTATGGCAGAGATTGGAAAAATGACGAAAACAGCGGTCACTTCGGTTGTACTTATCTTGATATAGACGGCGAAATTAATCAGCACAATGCGCTAAAGGCTTTGCGTATGGGCAAAAGTGTTGCTTCAACGGGTGTAAAATTTTTCTTCCGTGTTCATCAAAAAGGCGTGACCTACACAATCGGTGAAACGCTCAAAAAGGGAAGCAGTGTTTTCAGTTTTTTCACCGACCTCCATTCAAGAGAGAAAAATTCAGGTGCAGAAGAAGTTGAGTATCAAACAATCAAACTCATTACAAACGGCGGTGTTTGTGTTATGGAAACTGCTGTGTCCGAGCGACATATTCATATTAATCTCAAGAATAATCATTGGTACCGTGCCGAGCTTTGGGGCAAGGTTGACGGAGAGAAAAAACTCCTTGCCGTCACTTCACCGATTTACACGGCATAGTTTTTGGAAAATAATTTTTCTTGACAAACTGCATAGACGGTATTATTATAGTTATACAAAATATTTCGGGGCGAGGTGCAATTCCTCACCGGTGGTATAGTCCACGACCTGTCGCAAGACAGTTGATTCGGTGAAAATCCGAAACCGACGGTTAAAGTCCGGATGAAAGAAATATAAAATCTTAATAGTATTTGCGCAGTGATGAGTGCGCAAGTATCGGATTTGTCTTTCGCCCTAACATATTTATGTTAGGGTTTTTCTTATGCCATCCCGGGCAGGAAAGGAACGACTATGTCAAAGGAATACATCATCAATCAAAACGAAAAAACAAAGGCAAACAAAACACATCTCATTGTTGGTTGCGGCGTGTTGGCGGCGGTTGCAACAGCACTTCAGTATTTGGAAATCCCAAGTCCCGTCAACTTCATTGCGCTCGATTTTTCGGATTTACCGGCGCTTCTCGGTGCGTTTGCGTATGGTCCGATTGCCGGCGTGCTCATTGAACTTGTGAAGAATGTGATTCACCTTGCAGTCAGCAGAAGCGGATATGTAGGCGAATTGTCAAACTTCATTTTGGGCGCAGTTTTCACTCTCACAGCAGGTTTGATTTATCAAAAACATAAGACAAAGAAAAGCGCAATCTTGGGAGGTGTAATCGGTGCACTCATTATGGCGGTTGTCAGCTATCCGTCAAACCTCTTTGTTGTTTATCCGTTCTATTACAACTTTATGCCAAAAGAGGCTGTGCTCGGCGTTTATCAGGCACTCTTCAAGGTTAACAGCATCGAAATGGCAATTTTGATTTATAATGTGCCGTTCACATTTATCAAGGGTTTAATCAGCGTTGCGATTTCTGCATTGATTTACAAACCGCTTCGTCCATTCCTTAAAGGTAAAACAAAATAATATATATATATTGTAGGGGCGAAATGTGTTCGCCTTGCAAAAAATTTAAAATTTTTTAATTAACCTATTGAAAAGTTCCTCTCCATACTTTATAATAAGTAAGTACAGACAGGTGTTTTGTGCATCTGTCTTTTCTTTTTTTAGAATGTTCATAAGAGGGGACAATAGTAGGAATGTATAAAATAGGATTTGATAACGACAAATATTTGTCTATGCAATCAAGCAGAATAAAGGAGCGAATTGCGGAATTCGGCGGAAAGCTTTATCTCGAATTCGGCGGAAAGTTGTTTGACGATTATCACGCAAGCAGAGTTTTGCCGGGATTTTTGCCTGACAGCAAACTTCAAATGCTCCTTCAGCTTAAAGACGAGGCAGAAGTTGTTGTTGTCATCAGCTCGGATGATATAGAAAAGAATAAAATCAGGGGCGACCTCGGCATCACTTATGATGTTGATGTGTTCAGACTCATTGACGCTTTTGAAAGCAAGGGCTTGTTTGTCGGTTCGGTTTGCCTCACAAAGTATACCGCAACTCCAAAGGTTTTGGCATTTGAGGAAAAACTGAAAAATGCAGGCATAAAGACCTATCATCATTATTTGATTGACGGTTATCCAAACAATATTTCAAAAATTGTGTCGGATGAGGGCTACGGTAAAAACGATTATATCGAAACTCAAAGGGAACTTGTTGTTATTACCGCACCGGGTCCGGGCAGCGGAAAAATGGCAACCTGCCTTTCACAGCTTTATCACGAAAACAAGCGTGGCGTAAAAGCAGGATATGCAAAATTCGAAACTTTCCCGATTTGGAATATTCCGCTTGACCACCCTGTAAACATTGCGTATGAGGCGGCAACGGCAGACCTCAACGATGTCAATATGATTGACCCGTGGCATCTTGAAGCGTATGGCAAAGCAACGGTTAACTATAATCGAGATGTGGAAATCTTCCCTGTGCTCAAGGCAACATTTGACAAGATTTACGGCAAATGTCCGTACAAATCGCCTACCGATATGGGCGTTAATATGGCGGGCAACTGCATTATTGACAATGACGCAGTTTGCGAAGCGTCAAACAATGAAATTATCCGAAGATACTTCAATGCAAAGCGCAACAAAAAGCGTGGCGCAAAGAACGACAGCGAGATATATAAATTGGAGCTTTTGCTCACCAATGCTCACCTTGATGTTTTCGACAGAAAATGCGTTAAGTTTGCGGAAGAACTTTCCGAAAAAACAAATGCACCTGCGGCAGCTGTTGAATTGCCTGACGGCACAATCATCACGGGCAAAACTTCGGCAATTATGGGTTGCTTGAGTGCCACAATATTGAATGCACTTAAGGCACTTGCACAATTGGATGATGTGACCTTGATTGACCCGGAGGTTATCAAACCTATCGAAAACTTAAAAACACATCATCTTGGAGCAAAAAATCCACAGTTGCACATAAATGAAATTCTTATTGCACTTGCAATTTCAGCGGTTACCGATGACAATGCAAAGCGTGCACTTGCACAGCTTGACAAACTCAAGCACAGCGAAATGCACTGTTCCGTTATGGTTTCCACTGTTGATGAAAAGGTGCTTAAGGAACTCGGAATCAGACTCACTTGTAACGATAAATAACACAAGGGGTCGCACAACAATCAATGACGGTTGTACACCCCCCAAAGGGTGTATTGCCGTCTTTTTTATAAAATTTTATAGGAGGACAAATTTATGAAAAAGCCAAAATACATATTCATCACAGGCGGTGTTGTTTCGGGACTTGGCAAAGGGATAACTGCGGCATCCCTTGGCAGACTTCTCAAGTCAAGAGGACTGAAGGTGACGGCTCAAAAGCTCGACCCGTATCTCAATGTTGACCCGGGCACAATGAATCCTGTTCAGCACGGCGAAGTTTTTGTAACCGATGACGGCGCCGAAACCGACCTTGACCTCGGACATTATGAGAGGTTTATTGACGAGAGCTTGTCTCAAAATTCAAATCTCACTTCGGGCAGAGTTTACTGGAAGGTTATTTCGGACGAGAGAAAGGGCGTTTACGGCGGACAGACAATTCAAATCATTCCCCACATTACCAACGAAATCAAGAATTATATCCGTCGTAATGAGGACACGGGCGCAGATGTTTGCCTTGTGGAAATCGGCGGAACAATCGGCGATATCGAGAGCCAGCCGTTTTTGGAGGCTATCCGTCAGTTTGCGTGCGATTATGGCAGAGAGAATTGCGTGTTCATCCATGTAACTCTTGTGCCGTATCTTGCCGCTTCGGACGAGTTGAAGAGCAAGCCTACTCAACACTCGGTTAAGGAAATGCTGTCTATCGGTATTCAGCCTGATATTATCGTGTGCAGAACAGAACATCCGCTTACAGAGGAAATCAAACGAAAAATCTCGCTGTTTTGCAATGTTGGTGAGGATTGCGTTATTGAAAACAACAATTGCGATATTCTCTATGCAGTGCCTATGATGCTCAAGGAGCAGAAAATGGACGAGGTCGTTTTGCGTAAACTCGGCATTGACGCCCCAAATCAGGATTTGAGCGATTGGGAGGATATGCTTTTTGCACTTCGTAATCCAAAACAAACCGTAAAAATTGCAATGGTCGGCAAATATGTTGAACTTCACGATTCGTATATCAGCGTAAACGAGGCACTCAAACACGGCGGAATTGCCACAAGAAGTGCGGTTGATATTGATTGGATTGATTCCGAAAGCCTTGAGGCAGACGGTGTTGACCTTGACGAAGTTTTCAAGGGCGTTGACGGTATTCTTGTACCGGGAGGATTTGGCAGTCGTGGCATCGAGGGCAAAATTCTTGCCTGCAATTACGCAAGAACTCACAACATTCCGTACCTTGGAATTTGCCTCGGTATGCAGATTGCAATTATCGAATTTGCAAGAAATGTCTTGGGACTTGATGGTGCAAACTCTGCCGAAATTGATTCCGAAACAAGGTATCCTGTTATTGATTTTCTTCCTGAAAAGAAAAACCTGACCGACCTCGGCGGAACGCTTCGTCTCGGCAAATATCCTTGTGTGCTCAATCCGGAATCAAAGTCGTATGAGTTGTACGGCGCAGATGAAATCTGGGAGCGTCATCGTCACAGATATGAGGTTAACAACAAGTTCCGTGATTCGTTGCTCAGCCACGGTATGATTTTTGCAGGCACAAGCCCAAATAATCATATTGTTGAAATGATAGAAATTCCGGAGCATCCATGGTTTGTTGCGTGTCAGTTCCACCCGGAATTCAAGTCACGCCCAAACAAACCGCACCCGTTGTTTAGAGGCTTTGTCACAGCTTCGTACAAGCATTTAATCGGAGAATAAAATGAAAGAGTATGTCAAAAAATTTGACATACTCTTTCAGACTGTCGATAAAGCCCCTGAACCACGCCAAATATATTCAACTCATTTGCCTCATCTTATTTATAAGGGGAGGTGGCAACACGAAGTGTTGACGGTGGGGTTTTAAAAATGCTGTAAGTTCGATACTTACAGCATTTTTGGCGTTTTTCGTTTTTTGCTCACAAGCGGTACAATCGTACAGCAAAGTTCGCAAGAAAACGAAATTCAGAACCTTTCTCAACAGCCTACAGCGTGTCAAAAATACTTTTTAGACACGCTGTAGCGTATGCCAAAAATTTTGACATACGCTTTGTTTATTGTTGTATTGATTTGTTCATATTGCCTGTTTTGTAGCCGTTGAGGTCAAGTGCCGTGTAGTCAAATCCGTAGCCTTGAAAAGCTGTTGTGATTTTGTCGGCATTTTCAAGAACGGTTTGCATTTGCTCTTGCTCAACCTCTATTCTTGCGGTTTTGCCGTGCAATCTCACACGCACTTGATTTATACCGAGGTCAATCAGCAATTGTTCGGCACGGTCAATCATTTTCAACTTTTCTTCCGTTATTGTGTCGCCGTATTCAAGCCTTGTTGCAAGGCAGGCAAAGGATGGCTTGCTCGCTGTTTTGAGTTTTAGCTTTTCTGATAAAAGTCTGATTTCCGCCTTGGTCAGTTCTGCTTTTCTCAACGGACTGACAACGCCTAATTCTTGTATTGCCCTCATCCCCGGGCGGTAGTCGTTGTCGTCATCAAGGTTTGAACCCTCAAAAACACAGTTGCATTTTTGCTCATCGGCAATTCTGCAAACCTCTGTAAAAATCGCCTTTTTGCATATGTAGCACCTGTCGGGCGGATTGGTGCAAAAACTTGGGATTTCAAGCGGATTGATGTTGAATTGGATTTGTTTTATTCCCTCCGATTTGCAAAACTCCGTTGATTCGTTTTGCTCTCTTTTCGGAAACGCAAGAGAGCACGCCGTGATTGCAACAACATTTTCCGCTCCGAGTGTGTCGGCACACTCCTTTAGCAAAAGTGTGCTGTCAACACCCGATGAAAATGCAACAGCAACCTTGCCGTGCTCCGTGATTATTCTTTTTAGTTCTTGTTCTTTTTCGGCTGTTGTCATTTGCTTTTCTTCTTTTTGTTACGCAGAACTACCATGAATATCATTCCAAAAATTCCGCCGATTGCATTCATCATCATATCGGTCATTGTGTCCACAAGTCCCAAATATCCGTACTCGTTGTGGTATTTTGAAATGTCAATGTTTGCGGTTTCAGTGCCGTATTTTGCAAGTTGAAGGTTTGTGCCGTGGAGGGTGTCCATCAAAAATTCGTAGAACTCCCAACCAACTGCGATTGACAGCGCAAACATTATGCTGAAAAGTGCGGCAAGCGTTGCGGCACATTGCCCTTTTTTACGCTGAATTATCACGGCAAAGTCATAACCGAAAACAGCGCAAACAAACCCGCTTAAAATGTGCATAAAGTTGTCGAACCAACTGATTTTGTCAAACAGTTTAAAATACGAGCCGAACAAAATGCCGATGAAAATAATCAAATTCAGCATAGTTTGCGACAACGGCGGCACTTCAATAATAAAACTTGTGTGACCGAAAATCTGGAACATATCCCAAAGATGTGAAAAAATGAAACAAAAAATGCTTTCAAATCCCATTACCACATTGCCTGTAACAAAACTGTATGTTGCACATATAATCATTGTCACTCTGACTATAATCCAAAATATCAATTGTCCTTTTGGTATTTCGTTTATAGGGTCTTTTCTCAATTTATATTTCATATTTAACCTCTGTGCAGTGATATATAATATATTATGTATAAATTTGCAAAATTATTTGCGTAGTTTGTAAAATTCAAGTCCCTCTTTGCCCGTGATGTGCTCCGGTGTGATTTCAACTACTGCGGTTTCGTTTATGAATCTTTCGGTTTCTTCCTTGATTCCGTTATCGTCCATATGGGGGCAGATGGCCTTTGCCATTTGTACGCAGTTTTTATATACTTCGTTTTTGTTTTCGATAATTCTTGCTTTGCCGAAAACGATAACGGATTTGTATTTATTTGTGTATTTTTTTTCGATAACTTCGTCGGAATCTATGATAGAAAGTGATACCTTTTCATTTGATTTTACGGCATCGATTTTGTGACCTGTTTTTGCACAGTGAAAATATATTTTGTCGTCAATGTAAGCGTAGCTTATCGGCAGGGAATAAGGGTAACCGTCATCGCCCGATAATGCAAGGGTGCAGGTGTTGTGTTTTTTGAGTATTTCTTCAACCTCGTCAGCGGAAAGCTGTTGCTTTTTTCTTCTCATTTCTCTGAACATATTGTCACTGCCTTATATGTAATGTAAATTATTATATAACATATTTATATATACTTCAATAAAATTTTGTAAAAAAACACGGCAACGGGTAAATCGCTGTCGTGTTTTAATGTATTTGTATTTGGAGGGATTATTTTGCAAGCATTGGAGTTGAAAGGTATCTGTCGCCTGAATCGGGAAGAATAACCACAATGTTTTTGCCTTTGTTTTCAGGACGCTTTGCAACCTGTGTTGCTGCCCAAAGTGCCGCACCTGAACTGATTCCGACCAATGCACCCTCGAGTGACGGGAACTTTGCGCCGAATTCAAACGCCGCTTCGTTTGGAACGGTGATTACTTCGTCATAGATTTTTGTGTCAAGAGTGTCGGGAACAAAGCCTGCGCCGATGCCTTGGATTTTGTGAGCACCGCCTTTGCCTGTTGTGAGAACAGGTGATGTTTCAGGCTCAAGAGCAATGATTTGAACATTCGGATTTTTCTCTTTGAGATATTTGCCTGTGCCCGATACAGTTCCGCCTGTGCCTACACCTGCAATGAAGATATCAACCTTGCCGTCAAGGTCGTTCCAAATTTCAGGACCTGTGGTTTCGTAGTGAGCTTTTGGGTTAACAGGGTTCACAAATTGACCTGCAACGATTGAGTTCGGTGTTTCTTTTTGCAATTCCTCTGCCTTTGCAATTGCGCCTTTCATACCGAGGGATGCGTCTGTGAGCACAAGTTCTGCACCGTAGGCTTTCATCAAATTTCTTCTTTCAACGCTCATTGATTCAGGCATTGTGATGATTACTTTAAAGCCTTTTGCCGCAGCGTATGATGCAATTCCGATACCTGTGTTGCCCGATGTCGGCTCAATGATTGTTGCGCCTTCCTTTAGTTTGCCTGTTGCAACCGCATCATCAATGATTGCCTTTGCAACTCTGTCTTTTACAGAGCCTGCCGGGTTGAAGTATTCGAGCTTTGCGTAAACATTTGCCTCAAGACCGTATGCCTTTTCAAAATTACTGATTTTTACGAGTGGGGTGTTGCCGATTGTTTCGGCTACTGACTGATAGAGTGCCATATCTGTGTCCTTCTTTCATTTTGTTGGGATTGTCGCCCGGGTGAAAGCCGTTTGCCAAATCTCGTTTTTGTTTTGTTGTGACCTCATAATAGCATATAATGCCTACTATGTCAATAGGTTTTTAGGAATTACTTTAATTTTTTTTGAATTTGCAACGCTTTCGCCTATATATAATGTATATATGCAGAGCATTATGTGTGAAAAATGATAAATAATAAATTAGATTTTGCATAGAAAACAAGAGAAAATAAGAGAAAACAAGAGTAACAATAAATTATTTTAATTTAGGTGTTGACTATTTTTTCGCTTTGTGGTAAGATATGCAGGCAATCAAAAAGATTAGAAAAAATTTGGAGGATTATAGATTATGTCAACATTTATGCCAAAAGCTGACGAAATCGAACGCGCATGGTATGTAATTGATGCTGCTGATAAGCCACTTGGTCGTGTAGCTGCTGAAGCTGCTACTCTCCTCAGAGGCAAGCACAAGCCAATTTTTATGCCAAATGTAGACTGCGGTGATTTCGTAATCATCATTAACACAGACAAGGCTGTTCTTACAGGCGACAAACTCAACAAGAAGCATTTTTATCATCATTCAGGTTACATCGGAAACCTCAAGGATGTTAAGTACGGCACTCTTATGAAGGAAAAGAGCGATTTTGCTATGCAGCTCGCTGTTAAAGGTATGATCCCTGACACAACTCTCGGCAGAAAGCAACTCACAAGATGCAGAATTTACAAGAACGCAGACCACAAGCATGAGGCTCAGAAGCCTGTTGCTTACGAATTATAAGGGAGGTATATAGATTATGTACGAATCAAATCCTTATTTCTATGGAACAGGCAGACGCAAGGAGTCTGTTGCTCGTGTACGTGTATATGCAGGTACAGGTAAAATCACAATCAACGATAGAGATATTGACGATTACTTTGGTCTTGACACACTCAAGCTTATCGTTCGTCAGCCTCTCGCTCTTACAGAAACAACTGAGAAGTTCGACATCGTTTGCCGTGTAAACGGTGGTGGTGTTTCAGGTCAGGCAGGCGCAATCCGTCACGGCCTTTCAAGAGCTCTTCTTCAGTATGACGAATCACTTCGTCCGGCTCTCAAGAAGGCAGGCTTCCTCACTCGTGACCCTCGTATGAAGGAAAGAAAGAAGCCGGGTCTCAAGGCTGCTCGTCGTGCACCACAGTTCTCAAAGAGATAATCAGTGCAGATTATTACAACAGCACTTCCGTTTTGGAAGTGTTGTTTTTCTTTTGCACGAGTTACTTATCTCTTTGTTCCTGTGGGTCCTCGCAACGCTGTTGCTGTGGCGGAGCTAAAAACAGTCCACCGGACTGTTTTCTAAACGCTCCTACAGTTCTCAAAGAGATAATCATTTCTCAATTTCAAGGCATTCCTTACGGAGTGCCTTTTTCTTTTGTTTTAAGCGAATATTCTGCATTTTTGTGAGTTTTACATCAAAAAATTCAATCCACTGTTCAAAATTGTTGTAAATAGACATATGATGTGATAAAATAAATATTGTGTGGAGGTGAAAAGGTTGAATAAATTTGGGCGTGAAGGGCATCGTAGCAGAATAAGAAATGCTTACATTACAAACGGTGCGGAAACCATGAGTGATGTTCATATCGTTGAGCTTTTTCTGTCACTACTTATTCCGAGAAAAGATGTCAAACCTATTGCATATTCACTTTTCAACCGATTTGGCAGTATCGAAAAAATCTTTTCAGCCGATTATGACGAACTTGTTGAGATTAACGGTATCGGCAAAAATACTGCCGTAAACATAATGATGTATAGTGATTTGATGAGGCGTTCAAATTCCTCAACAAATGAAGATTTTTATAATAGCAAAAATCGTCTTGCGTTTGCAAAACTTCAGATTAATAACGACAAAAAATACAGAGTTGTTTTTGTCGGCGGTGACGGCGATTGTGTTGGTGATTTTTGCTTTTCATCTTTTGACATTGTTGCAAAAAATTGTGTTGTTGAAAATATAATCAGTCACAATTGCAATTCACTTTTTGTTATCAGATACGGCAGTGACAAAATATTGGGCGATGATGTCAATTTTATTTCTGAATTCAAATTTCTTGTAAATCCTATCGGTGTCAACTTTATTGATTATATTGCAGTCGGTATAGATGAATGCGTGAGCATAAACGACACGGTGCATTATAAACTTCTTGAAAATTAAAAATTGCACAAAAAATTATATTATTTTATATATATGAAAAATACAGAAAAACCGATTTTTGCACTGTGTATTACACAGAGAAAATCGGTTTATTTTTGTGACTTTTCACAAAATTATAAGAAATATATTGAAATTTTCGGTAGTAGTGTTATAGTATTAAGTGTAAATAGGGTGAGCCATTACTCACTCAACAAAACGACAGGAGAAAAATACTATGAATGATTACATTGAAAAGGTAATTGCAACCGTTGAACGCAGGGATAACGCAAAACCCGAGTATATTCAATGTGTTAAGGAAGTTTTTAGGTCGCTTGAGGCTGTTATAGAACAGCATCCCGAGTATGTAGAAGATGATTTGCTTCAGCGTATGGCAGAGCCGGACAGACTTATTACATTCCGTATTGCATGGGTTGATGACGCAGGTAAAACACAAATCAACAGGGGTTATCGTGTTCAGTTCAATTCGGCTATCGGTCCTTACAAAGGCGGACTTCGTTTTCATCCGAGTGTAAATTCATCAATTATGTATTTCCTCGGATTTGAGCAAACATTTAAAAACTCGCTTACGGGTTTGCCTATGGGCGGCGCAAAGGGCGGTTCCGACTTTGACCCAAGAGGCAGAAGCAAGGGCGAAATTATGAGATTCTGCCAGGCATTTATGACAGAACTTTACAGACATATCGGACCAAATGTCGATGTTCCTGCGGGTGATATTGGCGTTGGCACAAGAGAAATCGGCTTCTTGTTTGGTCAGTACAAGCGTATTGCAGATGCGTTCGAAAACGGCGTAATCACAGGCAAGGGCATTTCTTACGGCGGTTCACTTATCAGACCTGAAGCAACAGGTTACGGCGCCGTTTATTATACACAAGAGGTGTTCAAGCATGAGGGTGACACCATCGAGGGCAAGATTTTTGCGGTTTCAGGCTTTGGTAATGTTGCTTGGGGCGCATGCAAAAAACTCGCAGAGCTTGGCGCAAAGCCTGTTACAATTTCAGGTCCTGACGGATATATCTATGACGAGGACGGTATTGTTACGGAAGAAAAGTTGAACTTCCTCCTTGAAATGAGAGCATCGGGCAGAGATAGAGCACAGGATTATGCCGACAAATTCGGTGTTCCGTTCTTCCCGGGCGAAAAACCATGGGGTGTAAAAGTTGATGTTGCAATGCCTTGTGCAACTCAAAATGAGGTTGATTTGGAAGAAGCAAAGAAAATTATCGCAAACGGAACAAAGTATTATATTGAAGTTGCAAATATGCCGACAACAGAGGATGCACTCAATCTTCTTATTGATACAGATGGCATAATTGTTGCTCCGTCAAAGGCTGTTAACGCAGGCGGTGTTTGTGTATCAGGTCTTGAAATGAGCCAAAACTCACAGCGCCTTTCTTGGACAGCAGAAGAAGTTGACGAAAAACTTCACACTGCTATGATTAACATTCACAAACATTCTGTTGAGGCTGCCGAGAAATACGGACTTGGTTACAACCTTGTTGCAGGTGCAAACATTGCCGGATTTGAAAAGGTCGCAGAAGCTATGATGGAACAAGGTATCTATTAAATAAACCTCCTGAAACACGCCAAAATGTAATCAATTAAATTATGCTTTTCATTTATAAAAAGGAATATGACAACGCGAAGTGTTGACGGTAGGGTTTAAAAAATGCTGTAAGTATCGAACTTACAGCATTTTTGCGTTTTTCGTTTTTTGCTCAGTCGAGGTACCATCGTAGATCTTCCTTCGCAAGAAAACGAAATTCAGAAGCTTTCTTTATAATAACTTGCTAAAAAATATTATATATTTTTATAAATCATCTGCGTCTTGTATAGGTTCTTCCAAAACTCCGTCATAGTAGGTTTCTTTGGTTATGCCTGTGTACGAGCCGTTGTCGTCAAGCTGAACAACCTCGGGATGGAAGAATTTTCGCAAATCAATTATTTCTTTTGTGTTGCCCAAATCGTTATTTTCATAGCTTGGCTTTTTGCCTTTTTTCATAAAAAATCACCTCTGCATTATTTTTTGCAGAGGTGTTCATTTTATGCTTTTTCAACATCAACTTGAGCAATTTTATCAAGGAAATCTTTGGTCGTTACAACTTGCCCCATATCGAGAAAATCATCCATATTCATATTGAAATTGTTGATGTAGATTGGAGCGCCCGAATATTCAACATCGATGTGCAGTCTTTTTGCGTCTTCTTTTATTTGCTTCGGGTCAAACGAATTTGTGTCGTACTGTTTTTCAGCAAGCACTTCGTTGTTGCTGACATATTGCAAAATGATGTTTCGATTTGAGCGAGAAAGCGAAATATACCTTGTGTGTGCCTTTGAAAGAGTTTGTCCCATAGTTGTTTGTGCAACAGCTTTGCATGTGTCGCTGTGCAAAAAGAACTCGTTTAAAAAGATATGCTCAAGTGCGGTTGTGTCATCAGGCACAATGATTGCAAAAACATATTTGCTCACCTTTTTGCCGTATAATTTGAGCATAAATTCTTTAAAATAATACTGACATTCCGAAATTTTGCTTGCAAATTGATGATAAAACGGAATGTTCGGTATATCTTCTATTCCAGGCATATTAAATGCCACAAACTTATTTTCGTCTTTTTCTTTAACAAGAATATTTCTGTTTGTAATTAAGATTGGAATTGTTTTAGGCATAGCTTTGTCCTTTTTTGATTGATAAATATATTATATATCATTTTGTGCATTTTTTCAATAGTGCGTGTTGAGCGTGCATAATATATTAGCAAAGTGTTACAATTTAGTAATTTTTGTGGATATTTGCTGTTTTTGTGGTATAATTAATCTGTTATTCTATGAAAGGAACACTTTTTATGAACGATAACGAATTAGAAGAGATACTTAATGAGATAAAAAACAATAAATCACACAAAAAAGAATTGGATTCAGAAGGCTTTGAAGATATACTCAACAGTCTGCATTCCGATGATGTTCAAGAGCCTGAAAAGGTTGTTGAAAAACCTGTGAAAAAAGCAGAGGAAAATAGCGAAAAGCCAAAAGAGGTAAAAGCTGAAACTTCGTCAAAGCAAACAAAAGAGGAGTTTCATATTGTTTCAGAAAACCCTCAACAGGAATATGACGAGGATGATTTCAAACCTGCAAACGAAATTGCCGATTTGATTGAAGAAGAACCGAATCACAGCGAATATATTGAAGTCTCTGATGATGCGGTTGAGGATGTTCAAAAGACTGACGAACCTGAATATGAGGAAGAGTACGAGGAAGAATATCCTGAAGAAAATGCAGAAGCAGAATCATCACAGCAGGATGATAAGGATAATATTTATTTTCCCGAGATGGCAGAACAGGTTGACGAAAAAAAGCCAAAGAAAAAAGGCAAGACTATTGCTATTGTTCTTGTCGTTTTGGCACTTGTTGTTGCAATCGCAGTGGGTGTATATTTCTACTTCTTCAATGGCAACAAGCAGGATGAAGCTACAACTGCAACAAAAGCACAGGCAACAGAAGCTGTTTCCGAAACCTCACCTCTTGGACCTCAAAATCCGCTCACAGGCGAAGCAGGATATGACGAAAGCGCTCTTACACAACGACCTGTTGCCGTTGTTGTTGAAAACGAGTATTCAACTTCATCCGTAAGACCGCAGTGGGGACTTGCAGATGCAGATATAGTTCTTGAGGGCGAAAGCGAATTCTCAACAAGAATGTTGCTTTTCTGGGCAGATTACAACAAAGTTCCGGAGCAAGTAGGTCCGGCACGCTCTGCACGACCGCCGTTTATTCGCTTTTCACAGTTGTTCAACGCTGTGTTCATCCACGCAGGTCTTTCACATTCAAAGGATAATTATGTCGGCGCAGACGAAGTGTTTAAGAATGAAAATGTTGACCACATCAACCTTTTGAGCTTTTCGGAGTCAAGCTCATATTTCCACAGAGATAAGAGCAGAACAAGCACAATCGAGCACACAGGCTGTCTTATGGGTGCACACACTGCCGAGATGCTTCAAAAGTCAAAGATTAATTTGAAACTGAACGAAAGCAAGTTCACAAAACTTCAATTCAATGATGAGGCAAAGGCTTTGTCATCAAATACTGCAAACGAAGTTTCGTTCAAGTGGTCAAAGGGCTATTGTCCAAAACTCGGTAAGTACACATATGATGCTGAAAAGCATAAGTACACAACAACCGATTTTGACTCAAAGTACGGCACTTCGGGTGTTGAGTGGGAAAATTTGATTTTTTTGCTTGACGAAACCGAGTATATTGTTAAGCACAACTATAAGCACGCAGGCAACAGCGAAACTTATTGTAACTATAACTTGTCAGGCGGAAAGGGAATTGTTTGCTCCGAGGGCACTTGTGTTGAAATCACATGGGGCGTTAAGGACGGCAAACTTTGGATGAAGGACGCACAGGGCAATGAGGTAAAACTCAATCCGGGCAAGTCATACATCGGCTACGGTTCATCCAATCACGGTGGATATTACGAGGTTTCCGGCGCAACAACTGCCGATAGCTCCACAACAGATGAACAGTAAAATTTCAAATGATTATAAAACAAAAGGCTATGAACCGTTTTGATTCATAGCCTTTTTCTTCATCAACAATTATCTCATTGATTCTTCATAAGCCTTGATCATTTTCTTGACCATCTGACCGCCGACAGAACCGGCTTGCTTTGAAGTAAGGTCGCCGTTGTAGCCCTGCTTAAGGTTAACACCAACCTCGTTAGCAGCTTCCATCTTGAAGCGGTTGAGAGCGTCCTTAGCCTCTGGAACTGTGTTCTTTGCCATTGTGTATACACCTCTCTTTATCTTAATTTACAAGGGCGAAAATGATGTACACGAACGTATTGCGCCCCTGCAAATCATTTTGTTAACCGCTTGCAAAAATAGTTTGTGTATCGCAAACAAAAATACTAATGAAAATATTTGGCAATGTCAAATTTCAAAATTTTAATTTTTTCTTTGAGAATTTTACGGTAAACTTGAACCCGATCTCGGCTTCACCTAACATTTTTCAGGCAAAGACATTGCACATATTGCATTATAGAAATTTATTTTAAGATAAAGCTCGTTGCGTTTAATTCAAGCAAAACGATTGGCTTATAATCTATTATATTACAATAGCACGACAAATCTTTGATGTATACATATCAGCCTTACCACAGCATTCGCCAACAATTGTGAATTTATTTCCTTCAGAAACCTTCTTCAAATCATCCATATCTTCAAAGCAGATCTGCACATCGCAATCCCAGTCGAATGCATCTGCGTTTGATGGCTGGACAACAACATAATCATCAGCTATATAAGTGACTTCAGCTGTAAACTCTACTGTCTTACCCTTGTACTTATCATCGGCACTAACTTGATTATCCTTATATGCCTTTACAAAATCATTGATATTAACCTTTTCTGCATTGTCATAATCAGGAATAACAGCGAATTTGTCAGTAATTATACACTTGCGAACATCAACATCTCCGAAAATAGTTGTTTTGTCGCATACACCCTCGATTGTAATAGTGTCGCCAACCTTAAAATTCTTCAAGTCTTCATTGTTTTCCATATAGACATTAGCATTGTAGAGCCAATTATCATCGTCATATGAACGGATACAAGCATAACTATCTTGGATTGAGCCTACTTGACCTGTTATAGCGATTACTTGGTCTGAATATTTTTCAGAAGCAGTAGCAGGGTCATTGTTGAAGTCGTTGAGAATAGTATCAACCGTTACTTGTGCTACGGGATTATCAAAATCATAATCTTTTGGCTTGCTGCCAATAGCAACAGCAATAATGATGATAGCGATAATTACACCGAAGATAATTAATTTCTTTTTTTCTTCTTTTTCTTTTGGTCTTTCAATGCCTGATCAACAGCCATTTGAACTTCAGCTTCGTTTGCCATTTGCAAACCTCCTTTTTATTTGATGATTTTATTATACAACAATAAAAAAGAGATTTGGTGTGCTCACAGCACAACATTTAAGGATTTGCATCTGCTATAATACAGATAAAAGAAACGACAACAGATAAACAGGCAAAAGCAATTTGAATTAGGATTTTTTTAAACCTTGTTTTGTTTTTGATAAACTCAAATCTACTTGTCCAATTATAGTAATTCGTTAGTATTGGTACGGGTAAAGCAAAGGCAAAGAAAAAGAAACCGAAAGTAAGGATACTATCTTTAGCCGATATGCCGGTAAATAAAGAAAAGAGTAAAAAAACAAATAATGTTATGTAATACACAATGGAAATGATATAGTGCCACCATACCCCTTTCCTAAATCTGGGAATGGATTTAAAAAAGTGGTTAGCTTTATTTTTCTTCTCTATTGATTTGATTAAATCATCAATATCATCATATCTGTTTATTTCATCTATTTGAGTGCATTTTAACACAATTTCACTTAGCCAGCCGTTCGTAAGTTTAACACCCGGAAGCTGTTTAGTCTTCATATAGTTTATTAGCACACCAATAGAGTAAATATCTGATTTAGCCGTGGTTTGATGAAACCCAAATTGTTCAGGCGCTGTGAAGCCTTGTGTTCCTAATATTTCTGTATCAAAGCTTTGATTTCGTTTAACGGTTCTGCTTATTCCGAAATCAATAATCTTTACAGATCCATCAGAAGTAATCATAATATTATTTGGATTAATATCCCTATGTATTATACCAAGCTTGTGAATTTCTTTCAGCCCATTACAGATTTGCAGAGCAATATACTTTGTTTGCTCATCATCAAGACAGCCTATTGTATCAATATGGTCTTTTAAAGTGATTCCGTTTACATACTCTTCAACTACAAAGAAACAGCCGTCAATTGTAACAGTATCATAGAATTTAACTATATTGCTGCAATTAAGGTTAATCAATTTCTTGTACATGTCAGTATCGGATAAAGGAATTTCTTTAAGTACAAAAAGCTCTTCACCGTACTTTGCTATTTTTGTTTGGTCATTTAGATTTTTGATTATTTCATAATTCATTTTATTTCCCATAGCCTTTCCGACTGCAAATAGGTTTTTAAAAAATTTCTATCAGGAATTTTGTGTGCCCCAAATGTAGAACAATCGGCTTAATATGATTTTTCGCACTAAACTCCTTGATTTTACAATAAATATATTATATCATAATTATAGTGCTATGTGGTAGTCTCCCGGCACAATAAAGGAAGCCCTTATGAAAAAGACAACAGAAGAATTATTGGAAATTCTAAAGAACAAAAAATCAATACGCGATTACTTCAAGGAAGAAATAGATGAGCTTGTATTTTCATCACTTGCAGAATATTTGGAGCTACTGTTAAATGATAAGAAGCTCAAAAAGAGCGAAGTAATCAAAAAGAGCAATATTGATAAGAATTACGCATATCAAATCTTTAATGGCAATAAAGATAACCCATCCAGAGATAAAATGATTATGCTCGCTTTTGGAATGGGATTGAATGTATTAGAAACAAGAAAGCTTTTAAAAATCGCAAATTCTTCCGACTTATATGCCCGTAATCCACGAGACAGTGTATTTATCTATTGTCTTAACAAGGGTTCAAATCTAATAGAAGTCAATGAATTGTTAAGCGATTATAATTTAGAGCTATTGGAGTAATTATATTATATCACTATAATAATTATCAAGTCTATGACAATTTGAAAATACTAAAAAGAGGTAAAAGAATATGGGAATTAAAGTTAACAACTTGAGCAACTCAAATCGCAAGGTTGTGAATCAACTTGGTGCTTTCAGCGTAATTGAGTATGAAAAAGACTCTTCTGTAAATATCGGAAATGCACAAGTCGAGTATTTCATGGGAAAAATGGGCGTAAGAAGGCGTCAAGTGTTGGTTAATCTAAACAATAGTGCAGTTACCGTACAAGCAGGTTCAATGCAATGGATGGCAGGACCTATTCAAGCCGGTAGCGGTGTAAAAGGCGTTGGCGATTTGGTGTTGAAAAAGCTAAAGAGTTCGGTTACCAAAGAATCAACTGTTAAACCGATGTATAGTGGATCAGGACTATTAATGTTAGAGCCTACATATAAGTACATTCTTCTTTTGAATGTTGGCGAATGGGGACGAGGCGTTACTATTGAAGACGGAATGTTTCTTGCGTGTGATCAAAGCGTACAGCAGAAAATTGTTGTTCGTTCAAGTATTTCTTCTGCTGTTATGGGTGGAGAAGGATTGTTCAACCTAAGTCTTCAAGGAACAGGTGTAGCAGCCCTTGAAAGCAATGTTCCTATGGAAGAATTAATCGAGATTGAACTTGATAACGATACTCTTAAAGTTGATGGAAATCTTGTAGTTTGTTGGTCTTCTAATCTTGACTTCACAGTGGAGAGAACTACAAAAACATTAACAGGTTCTGCAATTAGCGGCGAAGGCTTCGTTAATGTATATCGTGGCACCGGTAAAGTTTTGATGTGTCCTGTTGCTCCAACAAAATCATTGTATGATTCTACAAGCAGTATGGCCGGAAAGGCAGCAGCTGTTAAGAGCAATACTTTTGGAAAGTAAAAGTTTTTTGATTATATATTAAAAAACATCAATTAGGAATGAACTTTTTGTTTTCTGTTTGATATATAAAGTGATATTGTATGAAAGCAAAGGCTTCACCCAACGTTTGTAAGGTGAAGCCTTTTTGAGTGTTGTAGAGCCTTTATTGACAGTGAATTTTGAATTTGTAAATAACTGTTTTTGGTTGTCATTTTTTAGGCTCTCTAAAATTAAATGAGTGAGTCTATTCTATTTCCTTCAACAGTTTTACTGCTAATTTGAAACCGATTTCAAATGCCTGGCATTCAATCAGCGAAGAGTATTCGGTAAAGCAATCAACATACTTTTCAAACACTTTCAAGTCATTATTTTTTGAGGGAAGAGGATAATGTTTCGTGATGTCGAGCGATAAGTTCAATCAACCTTTTCTCCTCATCGCTAATAATCTTATCTTCGTTAGGTCTGATATTTCCATACCATAGTTCTTGTAGTGTTGACATAAAATCACTCCCTTGCAGAACCACAACATACCACAAAGGAGTTTTAATGTCCAGATATTTTATCATAATAAACGATTTGGTTATTCCTTGATTATACAACTCTATGATTTCTTTCTCATATTGACTTATTTGTCTGTAACTTCTGGGCATAAAATATCCTCCTATGGTAGTTCCTTTTATTCTACCATAGGAGGTCTGTTTTTTCTATTGTCCATTTTTTACGGACTTGTTCACAATGAACAAGCCTATTTTTTATTGCTCAATTATTGTTATTCAAAGTAATACACTCTTGTTTCATATGGGCGGAGCATAAAGCCGTTGCCCTGAACAGTGGGATTATCGTAATTACAAAGCATAGGTGTTCCCTTTTCCAAATCAAAGCCCTTAGGTGCTTCAAATGGTACCCGTTCATCACTAAAGGAATTAATTACAAGCAATCGCTTGCCCTTATAATTCCTTTCATAAACATATAGCTTTGAGGAGCTTTTGTAATGCTCCTTGTAATCTCCGTAAATTGCCACCTCATTTTCACGCTTAAATCTGATTAACTTCTTATAGTGATTTAAGATTGAGTTTGGATTTTTCTCTTCATTTTCGGCGTTAATTTCGGTATAGTTTTTGTTTACGGGAAACCAGGGCTTGCCTGTTGTAAAGCCTGCGTTTTCCTCGGCATTCCACTGAACAGGTGTTCTTGAGTTATCTCTTGTTGACTTAACTGCCCACTGCCAGCATTTTTCCTCGTTAAGATGCACCTTGTTTCGTGCAACATTGTAATTATTCTTTACGAAGCAATCCTCGTATTCGTCGAGAGAATCAAGCTCGGTATTGAGCATACCTATTTCCTGCCCCTGATAAACAAAGGCTGTTCCCTGCTGAAGCATATACATATTGGCAAGCATTTTGCCTGACTCTGTTCTGTATTTTTCACTGCCGTAGCGCGATATAATGCGTGGGTGGTCATGATTTTCGATATAAAGGGTATTCCACGCTCTGCCGTTGATTTTTCTTTGCCAATCGGAAAAGGCTCTTTTCATTTTTCGCAAATCGAACTTCGTTTGAATATAATCAACCATAAAGCAATCTGCCTCGATATGCTGAAAATGAAACATTAAGTCAAGCTCCTTATGGCGTTCGTCAATATAATTGAGAGCCTTTGCAGGAGTCATCATAGGAGCTTCACCAACGGTAAAGCAGTCGTACATATCAGTTACCTTGCGGTATTCCTGAAGATACTGATGAATATTAGGTCCATCCATATAGTGCTCAATTCCGCAGGCAGCAGGAATAGGAAAGCCGTTTGGCAGACCCGGTCGCTTTGATATAAAGGTTATAACATCCTCACGGAAGCCGTCAACACCCATATCAAGCCAAAAGCGCATAATATCCTTAACCTCCTCCCTTACCTTTGGGTTATCGTGGTTAAGGTCCGGCTGCTTCTTGGCAAACACATGAAGATAGTATTCGCCCGATTTTTCGTCCTGCTCCCATGCACCGCCCTCAAAGCAAGAAAGCCAGTTATTCGGCGGACGCTTGCCGTTTTTCTTTCCCTTGCGCCAAATATAATAATTGTGATACGGAGATTTTGGATCCTTTGAATTAATAAACCACTGATGCTCGTCGGAGGTATGATTAACAACAAGGTCCATAATAACCTTAATTTCTCTCTTGTGAGCTTCGTCTAAAACTCTTTTGAAAAGGTCGAGGTCGCCGTATTCGGGATTTATATTTTTATAGTCGGCAATATCGTAGCCGTAGTCGGCATTGGGCGAGGGATAAAGAGGAGAAAACCATATACAGTTACAGCCTAAATCCTTTATGTAGTCAAGCTTTGAGAGAACGCCCTGCAAATCGCCTATGCCATCGCCGTTTCCGTCGCAGAAGGAGCGAGGCCAAATTTGATAAACAACTAATTCCTTGTACCAATCTTTCATAATAAATTATATATCCTTTCAGTCTTTTTGCCTGTTTTCAGCATAGGGTGATTCCCCTGACTCTGCCAAGCCGTTTCTGCGAGCGTTAAGGTCACTTTCCACAAGTGCTCTTTTTTCCTTTGTATAGTTAACAAACAGAAGCGGAATTATAAACAAAACGCTTGCAACAGCAGGAGTAAGAACTACAAGAGGCCAAATCCAGCTATCAAAGGCGGCTGTTTGAGTGCCTAAATAATTTGTCGCATTATCAATAGCCTTATATCCGAGAAGATGAAGTGCAAGGGTTGCAAGTCCCGATGTTATGCCGCTTGAAATCTTTGTAAAGGAGGTTTGCATAGAAAAGGTAATGCCCTCTGTTCTCTTGCCTGTTTTCCACTCCATATAGTCAATACTGTCGCAAAAGATTGATGTTTGCGCTATTGACGACGCACCCGACGGAATACTGCCTATGCCGATTATTATCATTGAAATCCACAGCCTTTTTCCCTCAAAGCCAACGAAAAATGCAATTGCTCTTGCAACGATATTAAACACCTGAATAAGTATAAGAACATTAACATATCCGCCAAGTCTTTTTTTCATCCAATCGGCAAACAACATTCCGATAAAGCCCGGCAAGCCTGTAATGATAAAGTAAATAGTTGTAAGTCCCAGCGCGCCGATAATTCCGTTTCCGAGAAAATCCGACGGAATTTCATATTTAAAGAAATATGTAACAAGGCTTATTCCGAAGCCGAAAGAGCCGAAAAGATTTGAAAGCGTTACAAGCAAAAGCATTTTGTTTTTGAACAAAAGCAGAAAGCTTTCACGCAGAGTTTCCTGCTGCTCATCCTTGTTGACGGCAATTCTTTCCCGGGCATATGAGCAGCGGTAGCTGAGCATTGAGCCGCCTAAGCCGAATATAATCGCAAACACCAAGGTAACAAGCGACATACTCATTCCCTTTGCATTGGCAATCATTTCAAGTGCCATAGGAATAACGGTACTGAAGGCGCTGTAAACCATACTGCCGATAGTTCTTGACCACTGAACAAATCTGTCTCTCTCGGAGGAATTAGGCGATACTGCAGCGGTAATTCCCCACACACTGACATCCTGAACGGTATATGCCAAATCCCAACAGATATACATTATGATGAAATACGATACCCGAAGCCAAAGCAAATTCTCGTTTGTGCTGAACACAAGAAACAGCAAAACGGTAAACACACCGACGGGAAGCGGCGTATATTTCAAAAACGGTCGCAGCTTTTCACCGCTTTTAAAGGTATGGCGGTCAATAAATGAGCCTACAACAGGGTCGTTAATACCGTCCCACACCTTCATAACAATAAGCAATACCGATACGGTTATTGCAGGAAACAGAGCAATATCCGTCATAAAATATGTAAAGAAGGAGCCGCCAATCAGCGAATAAACAAGATTTTGACCCGAAAGACCTGCAAGAAAATTTACAAGCTCTTTTTTAGAAACATACTTTTTTTCGGCATTTTTTTCAGATATACAATTTGCCATAGCTAAAACCTCCGTACAATCTATATTACGATTATACTATAATCATCATTAAAAATAAAGGTTTTTTAGGCATTTTTCACAAATAATAAAACCAATGTGAAAATCACGAAATGGGCATTTATTTCATCTAAGATCCCGACGGCTATCGGCTTGAAATTTTACCGTAAATACCACAACAACAAAACCGAGAGCGATTTAATCACTCTCGGTTATTTTATTGCCTATTCAAGTGGGAAAACTACTGTTAAAAGCATTTTGAAATCAGTTGGAGCATAGACTGCGTGTGGCTTTTTAGCGGGCATAACAATAGCTTCACCTGCGTTGCAGAGATACACATTTCCGTCAACAGTAAACTGTCCTGTTCCCTCTAAAACAGTAACCATTGCATCACCTGTTGAGTCGTGTGTGCCGATTTCCTCGCCCTGCGAAAAGGCAAACAGTGTTACGCTGACTGCACTGTTTTGCGCCAAGGTTTTGCTTACTACCTGTCCGGGCTGAACAGTCACTTGATTTGCCAAGGCAAATACTTCCTCGTGATTTACATTTTTTATAAATGCCATTGATTTATCCTCCTTATTACCGTTACCCTATGATAATATTTTTCCGTCTGATGAGATTGTTACGACCTGCCACGGAATGAATTTTCCGCTGCTTTGAAGTGCTGTTTTAACTGCGTGCTCGATACCTCCGCAGCAAGGCACCTCCATTCTAACAACCGTTACGCTCTTAATATTATTATTTGCAAGAATTGCAGTTAATTTATCTGCATAATCAACATCATCAAGCTTCGGGCAACCTATTAAGGTAATCTTGTTTTTGATGAAATCGTTGTGGAAATTGCCATAGGCATAAGCCGAGCAATCAGCGGCAACAAGGAGATTTGCACCGTCAAAATAAGGAGCGTTAACAGGCACAAGCTTAATCTGCACAGGCCATTGTGAAAGCTGACTTGATATCGAGACATCGGCATTATCCGTTTTCTTTTCGTGATTTATACTCATTGAGCGTGAACCGGGACAACCTGAATGTGCGTGTTGCTTTGTTTTTTGACTTGCTTTAACCGCCGCCTCATCATAAGCCGGAGCCTCTCGCATTTCAAACGAAATTGCGTCAACAGGACAGGCGGGCAGGCAATCTCCCAAGCCGTCGCAATAGTTCTCTCTTGTGAGAACGGCTTTGCCGTTTACCATTTCTATTGCACCCTCGTGGCAGGCAGATGCACAGGCACCGCAACCGTTACATTTTTCTTTATCTATCTTAATGATTTTTCTAATCATAGGTATCTTCCTTTCATAATTTAGTGAACTCATTGTACTATAAATCGTACTAAAAATCCACCGTTTTTCGATAAAAAACACGAGGTATGTTATGGAAAGAAAGCAATATAAAATAAGTATTATTCAGTACATAAATGCTTACAAAAAAGTAAATTTAATGAAAAATCACTCGACGATTTCACTTTTCTTTGCGTGAAACCTGATACCGTTACAACACGCCTCAACAGTAACATTTCGATAGTGTAAATTTTCAATCTTTACATTATTGTATATTACTTAAAATTTATTGTCAATTGTAGAAATAAAAGCGTTCGTTATGCCTTTTTTACTGTCAATCAATTCGCAATATTTTTCTTTTTTGGACTTGACTTTTAATAGTTAGTCTTTCTTACTTTTGCGAAAAATATGATGTTTTATTAACTTGATTAAAATATTGACATTTGCTATACTGAGTCTATATTAATTTAAATGAGGGTAAATATATGTTTGAAAAGTTTAGAAAACTCGGAAACAAAGGAATTTATCTTAGCATAGCATTCATTATAATATTGTTCGCAATAATTTGGGGAATATTGTCAATTAACACTGGAGAGAAAACACCTGTAGAAAGTCAACGAGTTTATGAAGAGATTATAAATTTAGGATATGAACCAATTGATACGACATCATTATATATTGAAGATGATTCAAATTTGCAAAAGAGTGTAACAATCGACAACAAAAAAATCCGTTTTGATTTCTTTGAATTTGATAATGACAATAGTGCAATTAATGTATATAACCATGCTTGTTCTCAAATGCACACTTATCAAAGTGGTGATATGATTGAACGAGATGAGGGTTATAATAACTATTCCATGTATTCCTTGAAGTCAAAAGGAGTATATTATATAACAATTCGAGTTGGAAATACCGCTCTATATGCTTATTGTGATGAAGATTATATGGGTGAATTAGGAAAGATATTATCAGAAATAGGTTATTCCGGAAATTCAGATAAAGATAAATAAGAATAACTTCGAGGCATATTTTTATATGCCTTCTTTTTTCAAGATAAATATATCAAAAACCTCAAAATTTATGCTTCTGCAATGAGTTTTGCATAGCTGTGAACTTTGCAAAAATGTTGAATTCTCTTTGCGTCACCGTTATATAAATCTATCATTGCCAAATGCAATTTGTTTATCATTTTGATACTTCCCTTTGAGTTCGTTTTATATTAAAGAATTCAGCAGTGCTTCGCAACCTTTGTGGATATCATTGTAGCATCTGTTAAAATCTCGTGTGTACCAAGGGTCGGACACATCGGCGGTGCTGTCGGTGTATTCCATAAGCTTGTGGATTTTGAATTGAGGGTCGCCGTCTAAAATACGCTTCATATTTCGAATATTTGCACTGTCCATACCGATGAACAAATCGTATTTGTCGTAGTCGCTTTTGGTTAACTGCACGGCACGCTTGCCGTCAGGGTTGATTCCGTGACTGTTGAGCACGGCTTTTGCCGGCGGATATACAGGATTGCCGATTCCGTTCCAAATCTCTTCCGTGCTTGTGGCACTTGAACAGATGACAAAATCATTTTGCAATCCTTTTTGTTTTACCATATCCTTTAGTATAAATTCTGCCATAGGCGAGCGACAAATGTTGCCGTGGCAAACGAACATTATTTTTTTCATCTTACACATATTTTTTGATTATTAGCAGTTATTCACCATAATGTTGATGATTTCATCGTTTGTTTTTTCATCTCTTTTTATGTACCCTTTTCATTTTTATGTCCTCCAAAAATGTTCATAAAAATGTTTCAACAGAACAGATGTATATTATAGCATATAAACAGTTTATACACAAATAGATTTTTTAATGTCTTTTTTGTTGTTTTAACACAAAATTAGTGTGTCTTTCGCAAATTATTTTTGGCAATCAACGGCAACCTTGATAACACCGTCTTTTTTGTTTTCAAAAAGGTCGTATGCTTCGTCAATTTTGCTCAACGGATATGTGTGGGTGATAAGAGGCTCTGTGTTGATTTTCCCTTGTGCGATAAGTTTAAGAGTTTCCTCACAGTCGCAACCGTCAACTCCGCCGATTTTGAAGGTCAGGTTTTTGCCGTACATATCAGGGAGGGGGAGAGCTTGTGTCTTGTCATATAACGCAACAACTGTCACAATTGCGTTTGGTCGAGCACATTCCCACGCCAAGCGGAATGTGGAGTCCGCACCTGCAACCTCAAGCACAACATCCGCACCGCCGTGTTCGCTGTTTGCCTGAACAAAATTCAGGCATTCGCTCGGCAAAACCGTGAGCACATCAGGATAATTTTCGTTGATGAATTTAATTCGGATTTCGTCTTTTTCGCAAATGATGATACGCTTCGGATTTTTCAACATTACGCAAAGCAATGTACAAATTCCCGTTGGTCCCGCGCCGATAATAAGCACCGTGTCATCTCCTGTGATTTCAGAAATTCGTGTTGCCCAAAATCCCGTTGCAAGCACATCACCAACAAACAAAGCCTGCCTGTCCGTGACGCTGTCGGGGATTTTGTTTAAGCCCCGGTCGGCAAACGGAACACGCACATATTCAGCCTGCCCGCCGTCTATTCTGCAACCGAGTGCCCAACCGCCGTTTTTGTCCGTGCAGTTGTTCACATATCCTTTTTTGCAGAAAAAGCACTCTCCGCAAAAGGTTTCAACATTCACGGTCACACGGTCACCCGGCTTAACGGTACTCACCGCACTGCCGACTTCCTCAACGATTCCGACCATTTCATGCCCAACAGTTATGCCGGGAACGGCACGAGGAACGCTTCCGTGTTTGATGTGCAGGTCGCTTGAACAAATGCTTGCAAGCGTCACCTTAACAATGGCATCTCTCTCGTGCATAAGCACAGGCTTCGGTTTTTCGGTCAATTCAAATTTTCCTTGTGAAACATAGGTGTATGTCTGCATTTTCATCATCGCTTTCAAATTTATTTCTGCTTAAATTATAGAATGTTTCTCTTATGATTTCAATATCAAAGGGGAGTAGCTTGTTATTAAAAAATAAAAATAGCCACAAAATTGGTAAGACAGATAGGCTTCGTTGACCCTAAAAAGGGTCTGCCCATTGGCTTCCAACAAAGTGGCTACATTGGTAATATATCATATTTAGTTTGTTTAGTCAATTTGCGTGATAGTGTCAATAAAAAAAGAGAATATCATTCTTGGTGATATAAAAATAACAGAAGTTAAAGACGGCGTTGTTGCCTCTGTTCCGCCAAAAGGCGGAATGGGCTCGCTCATAACAATAACATCTGCT
>NZ_FUWW01000010.1 GCF_900167205.1 Eubacterium coprostanoligenes | reverse complement strand
TATTTTTTATTCAGCCGAAGAACTGCTTCCCGAAGTATTGGTATTGCTTGAAATATCAGGCTTTGCAACCTTTACTTTCTTCATTGCACCCTTATATTCTTTAACCTTTGAATTATAGGTAAATTCCTTTTCGGTCTTTTCTTTAAGGTCGGATTCGCAATCATAAAGATACTTTGGTTGCTTGCTGATAAAGAACATAATGTGGCAACCGTATTTTGAATCAACTATTCCGGTGTCGCCGTATTTTCTTGAATCATCCATTGACCAATCATTGAAGCTTTTAACCATTGTTCCCTGCTGAACGCCACCACAAAGTCCGCCATAAATGCCTGATGTACCGCTTGAAGTAGATTGTGTGTCCTTTGAATACTTTTCGGCAAGTTTTGCAAATTCAAGTTCTGTCTTACCGCCGGCATTAAACTTGTCAAGAATTTTTTGGGCTTTCTTTCTTGCTTCTGCCAGTTGTTCATCTGTAAGATTAATATCGGAAGAAGATGTGTCCACACCGTCAGGCATAATGAGAATGTGACGAACAGAGTAAACTTCTTCGTTGTCTGTCTGCGGTTCGCTAACCTTATAGAATATATAAACAACCTTATTTTTTGAATCGTCAAATGCGTTTACATCGCCAACCTTTGTGCCGTCATCAAACAGCCAATTTACGGCTTCTTCAACAATTCCTGTTTCTTTTGCTGTGATTGAAACTTCAATATTTGCGCTCAAAAGTTCTGCACAAGATTCGGCATCCTGAGCATAGCCCTGCTGAACATAGTTGTCAATCATATCCTTGCATGCAACCGGAATGAGCTTTTTCATATCGTCTTCAGACTTAATCTTCTTGACATACTTTTGGCACTTTTCCATTGTAGCGGTTGCGTCATCATTTTCGTACGGAACTTGAAGATAAGCAAAAGTTACATTTTCGTATTCGTTCTTATTTTCTTTAAAATATTTTTGAATTTCTTTGTCTGTGAACTTTTTGCTTACAGAAAGTTTTTGATAATAATTCTCTGCAATGTAGCACTGCTTGAGCATCTTTTCGATAGTTGCATAGCCACAATAATCACCATAAGTGTCAGAAATATACTTATCAACAGAAACATTACTGCTTGTTGCAGTATCCTTAAGAGTTTCAAGAGTTGACTTCACGGATTTTTCTTGGCTTGCCGAAAGGGTTACACCCTCTGCCATAGCCTTTTCATAATAAGTAGTGATGTACTGAATCTGCTTGATTGTTTCATCCTTGAAAAGCTGTGACCAAGAAACTTCCTTGCCGTCGCTGTTTGTAGTGGTTTGAACATCATACGACTTTGTGGTGTCAAGGTCATAATATCCAGAGCTTGCATATGAGATATAGTTCTGAGAGATACAGCTGTAATAATAGTTATACATACCGATTGAAACCGGTGTATCATTAACCTTAAGTGCAACATTGCCCGGATTCATTCTCTCATCAGTGTTAGGCTTTGTGTAATAGAATGTGCCCAAAACAGCAAGCACGGCAATTACAACAGCCAAAACCATAGAGATAAGTACAAACTGAAGTTTGTCGCCCTTGATGCCTTTTGCCTTTGCAGGAGCTTCCTGTTGTTGAGGTTCAGAAACCTTTTTTGGTCTTTCGGCAGTTTCGTACGGGTTAGATTCAGGAATATGAATTTCAAACACATCGTTTTCAATCACATTGCTATTGAGGGTATGAGCCTCGCCATCAAACTGCCAATTGTCGTTTTCTTCATAAGTAGCGTCTGCCTCGGCATTTGGTGCCTCTTGTATTTCTTCGGCAGGAGCTACAACCTTTTCATCTTTTTCTTCAGATGAATTGAGATTTTCATTTTGCTTTTCAAAATCCTTTTCGTCCACAAAATCACTCCTATAAATATAATAAATACGCATAAATTATACAACACTTTACAAACTTTTGCAATAGTTATATTATTTATTAATTATAAATATAATGTAAAGTGAATGTTAATAAATTCATCTTGCATTAATATAACTTATATGTTATTATCTTTGCAGAAATAGATTTCAACATTTTTTGACAATTTGTTAAGGTGACAATATGACTGTTACAGTTATGAAAGAGGATAAAAAGATATTCACATGGTTGCTTACAATCATTGGGGTTTCGTTTATCCTGCCGGAGTATATCGCTCCGCTGTTTGTTTTTTTCTTTTATATTCCATTTTTAAGGCATTTTAAAAAAACAGGCAGAAATGCAAAAATCGGAAATTTAGGCAAAGCCTTTATGGCATATATGTGCTATATGATTATGTCGGGGATTTGGAGCGGAACACATCTTTTGTCCTCTCTTATCGGACTTTTGTGGATGGGATGCTTTTTGTTCTACATAGAATCGGCAAACATCATCAACACAAAGGATAAGCTGAAAAATGCAATCTTTGCACTCAACATCTCATCAGGAGTTATGGGACTTATTGCAACACTTGAATTTGCAACCTATAACCTGACAAAATATGTTGACGGATTCAACTTTACGATTTCCAATCCGCTGTATTATCAATTAAACGATTGGGTATTCAGCCTGTTCCCGTTTGAAATTATCAACAGCCAATATCCGTCAAGAGCGGCAGCAACATTTGACAATCCACTGATTTTGGCAACATTTTTGATTATCACAACTCCGTTTTGTGCATTTTCATCGGTATATTTCAAACATTCGAAGCACAGAAAATTAAGCAGAGTTTGTTTTGCTTTTTCGCTTTTGGGAATACTTTGCACTGAATCGAGAGGAGCATACATTGCAATAGCATTGTCAATTGTGACCTTGCTCATCAGCAGTAGAAAAATATTCAAAAAGTTATTGCCGTTTATGTTTGTGCTTGCAATCGGAATTCCGCTCACCATATCATTACGATACAAGAACAATTCATCGGGCAACGAATTTTTGGCATCGAACAACAACAGGCTTGCAATTTGGAGAGTGTGTGCCGACCTATTCACCGAACACCCTATAATCGGAATGGGTGCAGGAACGGAGAACATCCACCAAGAGATCATTCAAAGAATCGGCATCAACCGTTCACACGCACACAATTTGTTCCTTGAAATTGCGACCGAGGGCGGTATAATCGGAGTTGTCTTAGTAATAGCAATCATTGTTGTTTTTGCAAAAAATCTTTTCAAACTATTCTATCTCAAAAACAACGCATACAGACCGTATGCCGTGCTTTATACATCATCAATTATCGGATTCATTACAATGTCGCTTTATGAACACACATTGCAATCGCCAAAGGAAATGATGGTATTCTTCTTGTTTTTAGGATTTGCGGAGGCCACCCTACGAATGGCAGAGGGCACAATTCAGCTATCGGATGATGAAGTGAATATGTTTGAGGATTTTTCCGCACAGGACTACATCACGGACGAAGAAGAACAGCAAGAAAAAGAATTAATCACAAAATAAAATAAACAAACATAAAAAACGCAGAACCTACAAAAGGCTCTGCGTTTTTGTGTTTAATATTTAAACATTAATCCCACATTATGCTTGTGCCGGAGCACCTACAGGGCAAACACCTGCACATGCACCACATTCGATGCAAGCATCAGCGTCGATAACATACTTGCTGTCACCCTCTGAAATAGCAGAAACAGGGCATTCAGCTGCACATGCACCACATGAAATGCATTCGTCTGAAATTGCGTAAGCCATTATATAATACCTCCTAATTAGATTAATAGCAATTTTCCAAATTCTATTGACTTTAATATATCATTACAAGATGAAAAAAGCAATAGTTTTTTGGTATAAATTAATCAAATGTTTAAAAATATACATTGAATAATATGTTTAATATTAACATATTTACTTATTTTTTACAAGTTTCACCTCATCACGGGTAAGTGAAACAGGAATCGAACCTTCAGGAGCATCGTCAGGCATAACCTTGAGATTGCCGGTGAGAACAGCAGCGTCAACAACCTTGCCTCTGTTGTTGCGACCCCATTCAACCGTTGAGCCGACACGAGGGGTGATTTTGTTCAAATACTCATATGAATTCTGTTCATATTTCAAACAGCACATAAGTCTGCCGCAGCAACCGCTGATTTTTGTCGGAGAAAGAGAAAGTCCCTGATCCTTGACCATTTTGATTGAAACAGAATGAAAATCATTGAGGAATGTTGAACAACAGAAAGGTCTGCCGCAAACACCGAGTCCGCCAACCATTTTTGCCTCGTCACGAACACCGATTTGGCGAAGTTCAATGCGAGTGTGGAAAGTTGAAGAAAGGTCCTTTACAAGCTCTCTGAAGTCTACTCTGCCCTCTGCGGTGAAGTAAAAGACAATCTTTGAATTGTCGAATGTATACTCAACCTCGGTGAGATTCATTTCGAGTTTGTGCTCCTCAATCTTCTTCAAGCAAACAACATATGCCTCTTTTTCGGCAGCTTTGTTTTTTTCGATTTGAGCAAGGTCTTTTTTGGTGGCAACTCTTTTTACAGGTTTAAGCGGAGGCACGATTTCGTCATCCGGAACTTCTTTTATGCCTGATGCCGCCATGCCGTTTTCGATGCCACGAGCAGTTTCAACAATAACCACATCGCCTGCTTTGACATCTATTCCCTGCGGGTCAAAATAATATGTTTTTCCTGTGTCCTTAAAGCGAACACCAACAACTTTAATCATATATGTATATCTCCATTCAAGATTATTATCTTCCTATTGCACGGCGAAAATCATAGCAAGTCTTTGTGATGAGAATTGCATTATTGCCGTTTTTCAGCGTTAAATCAAGCAGATTTTCACAAGCCAAAATCAAATTCATCAGCTTCTTTCTGCTGAAGCTTGTTGCAAGTTTGGCAACAGTTTCTCTCTGCCCGGACAGAACATCCGAACCGTTCGAATAAACCATTGCATCTCTGAACACGGTTTTGAGCAAAGTCAAGGTTGACACAAGAGTTTCCCTATCCCTATCAAAAACCGAGCAAACCTTGAGCAACGAATATTCATCATTACTCGTTAAAGCATTGCACACATCAACGGCAATACCGCTGATTTTTGAAAGTTTGCTGTCGCCAAGGCTTTCAATAGCCTTGCCTATATTACCGCCCCAAACGGTGCACGCCTTAAGTGCTTCGTCATAATCAGCCGTTTCGTCCTTTGAGCAAATATACTTTGCACCCTGCACCTCATTGACACCCTCAAGAGTGAGAACTACGCTTCGGGAAAGCACAGTTTCGAGCAAAGCGGATTTATTGGTAACAGTCAAAATGAACATTGCATACTTCGGCGGTTCTTCAAGAACCTTGAGCAGAGCATTTTGTGCACTCTCGTTCATACATTGACAATTACCCAAAATATATATTTTATAGTCAGCCTCATTGGGTTGCATATAAACATTTTCTTTTACATCACGAACAACATCAACATGAAACGACCTTGCACCGCCTGTTGCACTGTATTCGTATAAATCGGGGTGAACGCCTTTGAGCACCTTTGAGCACTGTGGACAATTTCTGCAAGGCTTATTTTCGCCCTTGCAAAGCAAGTTAAGTGCAATCTCTCGAGCAAAAGTTCGCTTGCCGAGCCCCTCATCACCCTCAACAACTATTGCGTGAGGCAATCTGCCTGACGCTTGGAGAAAAGAGAGCTGTTCCTTGACCTTTTCATTTCCAACAAAATCTTCAAAATTCAAGACAAACCCTCCTTTAAAATCAAATAATTTGTGCCAATGCAACAATAATCGGCATTGTGATGACTGACAAAATGCTTGTCTGCCCCACAAGTTCGGACGAAAGTGCGGTGTCGTTGTCGTACTTGGCGGCATACATTGCTGTGTTTGTGGCAACCGGTGCAGAAGCCGAAATTGTAAGTGCCGTGAGCATATTGCCCTTTATTCCGATGAGTTTGAATACAAATAGCATAGTAACCGGAATGACAATAAGTCTGACAAGCGAAACCAAATAAACTTCTTTTTTTGCAAAAATATTTTTGAAATTGCAATTTGCAAAGAATGTTCCGAAAACAATCATTGCCATAGGTGAATTGCAAGCACCTACCCTTGCAACAGTATCCATCAAAAATTCAGGCAATCTAACCTGCAACAAGAACAGCGGAATAGCAATCAACACGCTGATAGAGCCGGGATTAAGAAAAACATGCTTTATGCTTATTTTTGCTTTTCTTCCCGATATTTCCCTGATACCGTAAGTGAACGCAAGAATATTGAAAACCGCAACATAGCAAGAGGAATAGAAAATGCCCTCCTCGCCTGCAACACTTTGAGCAAGCGGCAACGCCAAAAATGCGGCATTTGAAAACACCATTGCATAGCTATATATGCCTCGTTCAAGCAAGCTACGCTTTTTAAAGCAAAGTTCGGCAATTCCCATACCGAGAAAATGAGTTAAAAAAGCAAGCAAAAAGGAGACCGCAAGTCCCACAATATGCTCTTTTGTTCGCTCCATAGAGAGAAACGAATTGATGATTGCAACCGGCAATATCATATTGAAAAGCAAATCAACAAGCTTGGTTGCGTCTGCTCGGACAAATATTTTTGTTTTATCCGCAACAAAGCCGACACCGGCAATCAAATATAAAATAACAACCTGAACGGCAACTGTTTGCAAGTTGTCCAAAAATCCAGCCAATAAATCTACCTCTAATCTAATTTTGTATAATGTCGGATGCTCTTTTCAAGAAAATACACAAACGCACCCGTCAAAAAAGCCGTGCACGACAGGACAAAGCCCTCGTCAATCAACGACGCATCCGAAACGGCATCGAGCACTTGACACACAAAATAGAGCGTTGCCGAAAAGCCGTACACCTCAAACGAGAAAACAGAGGATGCAAACGCACCCTTTTTGTTGTCCACCTCTTTGGCGAAAAAGTAAAACGCACCGATAGCGGAAATCACCGTCAAATACATTACGGTTTCGGTCAAAGAAAAATTATGCTCGATTTGCGACAAAAGGGCAACACCCTTCAGCACCGCCCACAAAAGCGGAAAAACATTGAGCAATTTCAGTTCTCTGAAATCATACCGTGCATTTTTGACAAACGACAGCGCCACCATAATCATACAAATTGAGCTGATGATGGCAAATGCACCCTCAAATCCGACCGTTACGGCACCGACAACGAAATTGTAGTCTCCGTCTTTTACAATACCATACAGACGAAGCGAATCGGAAACGAAATCAACAAAGAACCCGACACTGCCGAGAACTGCCCAAAAGGACAAATGAAATTTGTTTTCAAAAACAAATGCGGGAGCGAAATGCTTTTGACGACAAGCGTCAATACCCATAAGGACAAGCCCCAAAAGTACGGCAACAAAAAAGCCAACCGACACAGCCGTACAATCAACAGCAAAAACGGATACTGCTTTTAGAACTATTGCAATCAAAAACGAAAGCAACGATATTTGAGAATATCCGATTTTCACCATTCTCCCCCATTTCCAATCAAAATCAGCGTTGTTCAAGCGGTGTGTACGCTCTGTACTTTGTTACGCTCTTGTATGCAGGTCGCATAATCTTTGATGATGTGGTAAGCTCCTCAAGTCTGTGAGCACACCAACCCGCAACTCTTGCCGTTGCAAAAAGCGGAGTATACAAATCTTCGGGAATACCGAGAACTCTGTAAACAAGTCCGCTGTACAAATCGACATTTGCACACATCGTCTTTTCCACTCCCTTAATTTCGGCAAATACCTGCGGAGTAAGACGCTCAATAGCGTCAAGAGTCATAAATTCCTTTTCAAAGCCGTGGTCAAAGGCAAGCTTTTTGGCACTTCTTTTAAGAATAACGGCTCTTGGGTCGGAAAGTGTATAAACAGCATGACCCATACCGTAGATAAGTCCCGAACCGTCGCCTGCTTCTTTTTTCATTATTCTTGCAAGCATATCTCTGACTTGTTTGTCATCTGTTGAATCATCAAGATTTTCCATAATATATTCCATTTGGTGAGCAACCTTGATGTTAGCTCCGCCGTGACGGGGACCTTTGAGAGAACCGAGACCTGCCGTGATTGCAGAATATGTATCCGTACCGCTTGATGTGAGCACACGGGTGGAAAATGTTGAGTTGTTACCGCCGCCGTGGTCTGCATGAATCATAAGGCAAATATCAAGAAGTTTTGCTTCCTCATCGGTGTACTTCTTGTCCGAGCGGAGAAGACGCAAAATCGACTCTGCGGTTGAAAGTTCCGGTTTGATAGGATGAAGATACATCGACTTATTATAAAACGCTCTGCGCTTTATTTGATATGCCGAGTTCATCATTGTAGGAAACTGTGCGATAAGTTGAAGCGACTGACGAAGAACATTAGGCGTTGAAATATCATCCGGATTTTCGTCATAAGAATAAAGGCTCATGACACAGCGTGCCATCTTGTTCATAATATCCTTTGACGGATGCTTCATAATCATATCTTCGATAAATTCATCCGGCAAAGCTCGGCTTTTACCGAGAACCTCTCTGATTTCCGCAATTTGGTCCTTTGACGGCAGACTGCCGAAAATAAGAAGCCAAACGACCTCTTCAAAACCGAATCTGTCATCGGCTACGCAATCGGCGATTATATCTTTAATGTCATAACCTCGATATGAGAGTTTACCCTCTTTAGGGATACGCTCATTATCAAGAATATAATAACCCTCAACGGACGAAACATGGGAAAGACCTGCCATAACGCCTGTACCGTCAGGGTTACGAAGTCCGCGTTTTACACGATATTTTTGAAAATCGCCGGGTTTAATAATGTTATTCTTTTCAAGTTCGCCGCACAAACCTGAAATATAATCCTGAGAAACTGATGAAATATATTGTGTGCCCATCTTAACTTCTCCTTTCGATAAATTCAGAATACGGTTATATGCAATGCATAAAAAACCATTTTTAAAATATATTATACTAAATAATAAAATTTATGTCAAGGAGCGTGTAAATTGAAAAGAGCCGTGATTTTGTTTGCAATAATCTTCTTTGCAACCCTACTGTTGCCTATGCTGACGCTGATAAAGCCCGCCTCGAACGGAAGCGAGCTTGTAACCCTATTTAACTCGTGCATCACTTTCTTGTGTAGTTGCCGTTGACGAGGCTAAACTTTGGATAAGCGGTGACCGAAATATCAATCTCGGAGAGTTCATCCCTCCAAGTTTTGATATGCTTTTTGTAATAATCAAAGCTGTATCGCGAAAGAAGTTTGCCCGCAAAAAACGGGTCGGATTTTTTCTCAAAACAGGAGCGAATCGCACTCAAAGCGATTTTTTGAATTTTCTTCTTTGCAAGTTTTTCAATGCGTTTAATATCGGCATCGGTCACCTTTGAAGCAACGCCTCGTTCGAGGTCGTTCAAATTTATATCGAACTTTATTCGAGAGCAAAACTTCACTCCGTCATCAAAATAGGCAGTGTTTTTTACTCTTATATTTGTGACTTCAACACCCACCTTGCCGAACTTTTTATCCTTGAGGACTACCGTTGCGGTTTTAACCTTATCATTGACAAGCAAAAAACCGAGCGTATCGGTTTCATCAAGAGTTTGAACATATTTGCCTTTGCTGAAAATTCCTATTCCGTCAAGGCTTGTTTTGTTGTTGTGAGTTGAAAGTACAGGCAAATACACATCGGAAGTTTCCGACAAAAAGTGATTTTGCAAATCCTTTACCGTAACAGCGCAGGAAAGTCCTGTTTCTTCGCCTGTTTTGAGCATATCATAAATTTCCTGAACAGGCACTTTTGTTCTGTGTTCGGAGGATTTCATAACATCCTCGGCGGTGGTTTTGCTCAACGCAACAAATACATCGGGGCGACTGTCAACCGCACGCAAGGTGTAGTCAACAACATTTTCAAGTCCGTTTTGTGCATAATCATTGCCAAAAACAATAACCTTGTTTTGCCCAAAAAACACAGGACTTGAAATATTGGCAGAAGTTTTTGACACAGCCTTGCTGATGTTCCCTGCGGTGCCAAAAGCAACAGATGTAATATTTCCGCCAAAATTTTCGGTTGTTCCGCTTCCCTTTGTCAAATCAAGATACTGAACAGAAACCTTAACGCCTTTTTGAGTTTTATCAACACCGACACCCTGCACCACCGACATTTCGGACAAGCTGTCGCTGCAACCCGAAAAAAGAAGTACAACCAACAAAAGCAACAGTATTATTTTAGATATTTTTCTCAACATTTTCTCTCCTGTCAAAAATCAAAATACAAAGCGGAGCAACGACCGCAAAAGCCAAAAACATACCGACCGTAAGATATTTGGACACTTCGGCAATCCGCATACCGAGGACCTTATCAAAAAACACCGAACCGAGCAACGAAACGCCGGAAAGCACAAGCACCTTTGTCTTGTGGCTGTATTTTTTTATCAGCGTGCTTGCACAAAACAGCATAACGGCGGTTTTCAAAAACACGGCAAAAATCCAAAACGAAGTGTGAAGAATATCGAGCCTTGACATATCGTTAACCGAAGCCATCTGAAACAAGGTGTATATCGGAAACGACTGCAAATCGGCACTGTTGCCGAGAACTCCCGAACAAAACAATAACAGCAAAAACACTCCTGCATATGCACAGCCAAGCCCTGAAAAATATGGCTTTATGCTGTCGCCGTTAGTCTTATCCGACAAGGTTAAAAGCAAAATCGGTTCAATGCAATTGCAAGTGAACAGTGCACAATTCATCAAAAAGTGTTTTGTGTCGTTTTGCATCATAGGGAAGAAATTAACAAAATCAAAATTTTTGATATTAAAAATAAGCACCACAGCGATAACAACAGCGAGCAAAGTTCCGCACAGAGAAGCAAATCTGCCAAGCGGTTCAATGCCCAAATATGCACCGTAGCACACTGCAACAAAAGCCAAAATAATGAACATAAGCATAGGACTTTCGGGGTTCATTTTTGTTGTTGCAAAATAGGCAAATCGTTCCACCGTGAGTGACGAAAAGAACAGAAAATACAGCAAATATGCAATACCAAGTGCTGATGAAAACTGCGGTGATTTCTTCTTTTTTACGCACAAAACGGCGGGAACGGACATCAAGAAAGTAAGTGGCATAGAAAGAGCAAAACTGATGGGAACATCGGTGTCAAACTTGCCGACAGACACCGACTGAACATAGGTCAGCGACACAACAATTCTTGACACAAAGAATATGCAAAAGAGCTGTCGGGGTGATATTTTGCCTCTTTTTGCATCAATCATCAACAGACACCCCTTCCAAATTTGTGACACGGACACGGCGTTTTACAAGTCTGCGCCAGCCACCTCTGAACAGGACATCAACAAGCGCTGTTTTTGTGAGCGGTGACAGCGGTGACGAATACGGAACACCAAACGGATTAAGCGAACAGATATTGCAAAACAACATTGCCGCACCAAGCATAAGACCGTAAATCCCAAAAACTCCGCCAATAATAATAAATATAATTCTGATGACGGCAAGGCTTTCATACAGCGGATAAATCACATATGACGATATAGCCGTGCCTGCAACGACAATCAGCATCGGTGCACCGATTATACCTGCCGACACCGCCGCATCACCGATGACTATTGCACCGATAATTGAAATTGCGTGACCGATACTATCGGGCAATCTCAATCCCGCTTCTCGCATTATCTCGTACACCAGGTGCACAAAAACAGCTTCCACGGTTAAGGTATACGGTGTTGTTGCCTCGTTTGTTGCAATCAAGAACAGCAGATTTGGCGGAATAAGCTCCTGATGAAATGTGCCGACCGCAACAAACAAACCCGGCAAGAACACCGAAACAATAAACGCACCGTACTTGATGATCCGTATAAAACTTGAATAAAACGGCGGATTGTCGTAATCATCAAGTGATGAAAAATTATCCGAAAACAGATACGGAGTGTACATCACAAATGGTGTGCCCTCAACCATAACAGCCACTCTGCCCTCAAGCAGTTTAGATGCCAAAACATCGGGGCGTTCAGTTGTGCCGACACAAGAAAAGAAACTTTTTACATCCGAATCAATAAACGGCAGTAGTTCGCCGTAATCAAGAACGGTGTTGAAATCCGCCTCTTTCAGTCGTTTTTCTACCTCATCAACAATAGTCTTGTCTGCCCTATCATCAATATAGCAAATTGCAACAGGAGTGCGTGCACTGTTGCCGAGGCTCAACTGTTTTTGCTTCAAATGATAGGTTTTGAGTCTTTTACGAAGCAGTGCTTTGTTGTCATTCAGAGTTTCGACAAAACACTCCTTTGCACCTTTTACATTTGCCTCGGTTGACGGTTCGGAAGTATCTCGTCTGCTCCAACCCTGCACGCCAAATGCAAGTGCGGTTGAGCATCCCTCAATCACAACAACAGCAAAGCCCGACATCAAAAAATAATAAGCGTCATCAAAGGTTGTGACCTCGTTTTGCTCCGGGCAATGAACAATCTGCGTTTGGAGAAGTTCAAGATATTCTCTAGGACTTTCGCATTTTTTGTCAAAATCACAAATCGGCTCAACAATCATTTGACTGAGCAACAACGAATTAACAAGTCCGTCCATACAGGCAAGAAACATTCTTGAATTTTTCGTTTTCAGTTCTTTCAATAAAAAATCCGAAGAATCTTTGAAATCATCCTTGAATGTCAGCAAATTAAGCTCGTAATCATCAAACAACTTCATAATAATCACCGTTTTTATTATGAAATGATTTATGTATATTATGCAAAAATGAGGATAACTTAATTTTGGTGAGTATATGTCTATAACATTATTGAGAGCAATAATCATTTACATTTTTATAACCGTGGCAATGCGAGTTATGGGCAAGCGACAAATCGGAGAACTGAATCCGCAAGAGCTTGTTATAACCATACTTATCAGTGCGGTTGCAACCGTTCCACTCGAAAACAACGGTATGCCACTTGCAAATTCGCTGATACCGATTGCGATATTCATCAGTTTTGAAATCATCAATTCCACGCTTTCGATGAAATCAATCAAATTCAGGGCGCTGATAAAGGGTAAGCCGAGATTCATCATCAAAGACGGAAAAATTCAGCAAGGCGAGTTGACGAAACTACGATTCACCATTGATGATTTGACAGACGCAGTCAGGCAGGCAGGAGTATTTGACATTTCGCAGGTTGCAAATGCAATAGTAGAAACAAACGGAGTTGTATCTGTTCAAAAGAAGTCCGAGTATGCTCCGCTGACGCCAAAAGATATGGGAATAAAAACGGAAGGTGCACAAGTGCCGATTACTGCAATTGTTGACGGAAAGGCGGTTGCAGACTGCTTTGGCAATGTGAACATTGACGAAAACGAAGCAAAGCTGATTGCAATTTCAAACGGCGAACAACCTCAAAACATTCTTGTTATGACAATCAAAAATGACGGCACGGCATACATCGTTGCAAAGGAGGAGCAATGAAAAGGATTTGGATTGCGGTTGCCTTGTTGATAATTTCGGCAGGGTTGTGCACATACGAACAAATATATATTGAGGATTTTTGCGACAAGGTGGTGTATATGACCGAGCACGAGGATGCTGACGGAATAAAGGAATTGTGGAAAAAGAAAAATGATGTTATCTACATTTTTTCGGAGCACGATATGGTAGACGATTTGGCGGTGAGCATTGAGCAATTGGACAGCAAAAGCGGTGAAAAACAAAAAGAGGCTCTCGCAGAAATACGAGCGTTGACCTACGCATACCACGAGAACCAAAGAATTACACTTTCAAATATTTTTTAGCACAAGAAAAAACCGCAGACAATCGTTTGCGGTTTTAGTGTATTTAGACTATTGTTTATTTCCAAGTTTGGATAATTTCAGGGTGAGCAAAAATCTCATCAAGTTTGTTGAAGAACGGAACAATATCTCCGTAATCAAGTGCTCTGTGGTCCATGCAAATTGAAAGAGGCATAACTGTGCCAACCTTTATTTCACCGTCAACAACAATAGGTTTTTGCTGTGATGAATTGATTGCAATGGCAACAACCTGTGGCGGAATGATCTCGAGCAATGTGCAACTGCCTCTGAAATCACGCTTGATTGAGCCGAGATTTGAAATTGTGATTGTGCCTTGTTCAATATCATGCTTTGTAAGTCTTTCGGTTGTTGGAATAGAATAATAATCCTTCTTTGCCTGACCCGAAAGAGTTTTTACTTTATGCTTGCCTGTCTTTGAACCGTAAAGACGGCGAATAGCCTGAAGAACCTTGCCCTGCTTCAAGCCTTGAAGAGTGTTGTCGAGTGACACCTCATACATAACTTCGTTGAGGTCGGTATTGCTTGCTCTGCGCAAGCTGTCATGAATAGCGGCAGTCATTTCCGTGAGAGTTTTGTTGCCCATATCGTGCATATTGAGTGTCATCATTTCACCGTTTGGCAAAAGTGCCGGCATAGAAACATCAACATGGTCAAATTCGTGGAGGCAACCACGAACAAGTTTGCGGTTGAATTCAAGGTGAGCATTCATCTTTGGGGCAACCTTAAGTCCCTCGCAAATAACCTTCATCATAACAGTGTTGATAGTGATTTTCTTTGATTTGTCAGTACAGCCTTCGTTAAGCTTTTTACACTCCGCAAGAAAAGCAGTAACCTCAGGCTCATAAACCAACCCTGCATGTGGAATTTCTTCCCAACTTTGAGCGGTCATATTCGACACAATTTTTCTTGCAATGCCGAAATGAGTAGATTTGGAAATTGCCATTTTATCCTCCTTATAAGTCCTTTTAGTTTTTTCCACAAAAGTTATGTATATTTTATCACAAAAAACACAAAAAAACAATATAGCACAAATAAATTTTACAAAAACTTTACGCTTATCTGCGCTATATTTTACATTACTTTTTTGAAATCAACTTGTCTATTTTCTGTTCAATAGTGGAATGGAATTCTTCTCTTTTTGTTTGAATTATCTCCGCAATGGTATCCTTAAAACTTTTCATTTCCTCATCTGTGAACGGAGTTTCGGAAAAACGCTTTTGATATTCTTCCATAAGATACGGTCTGAAAGACGGATGTGCAATACGAATAAGAGCCTTGGAACGCTCCTTGAGAGTTTTGCCCTTAAGTTGTGCAATGCCGTATTCCGTTACAACATAATTGACATCATTTCTTGGAGTTGTGACAGCACTGCCCTCTGTGATGAGCGGAACAATGCGTGAAACCGTGCCGTGCTTTGCAGTTGACGGCATAGCGATGATTGAACGACCGCCCTTTGACATTGTTGCACCTCTTACAAAGTCAACCTGACCGCCTACCGCAGAAAACTGCGAAAGACCGATTGTGTCGGACACAACTTGTCCCAAAAGGTCAATCTGCAAGCAAGAATTGATAGACACCATATTGTCATTTTTAGCAATTTCAATAGGGTTGTTTACATAATCAATCGGATGTAGTTCAACCGATGGATTATCATTGATATAATCGCATAGAATTTTTGAACCAAATGCCGCACCAAGCACTGTTCTGCCGACATTAGTTTGCTTTTTCTTATTGTTAATAACACCGCTTTCAAGCAACGGAACAACGCCGTCACCAACAAGTTCGCTGTGAAGTCCGAGATCTTTTTTATCTGTAAGCTGGACGCATACGGCATTTGGAATTCCACCGATACCAAGTTGCAAACAATCACCGTCATTGATAAGAGAAGCACAGTTTTTGCCTATTTCCATATCAATTGCACTTGGCTCACCGCTAACAACTTCAGGAAGTTCCTCATCGAACTCAACAAAGCAAGTGAAATCACGAACATGCTTTATGCTGTTGCCAAAGGTACGAGGCATACACTTGTTGACCTGTGCAATAACGACTTCGCAATAATCGGTTGTACCCTTTGTGTAGTCAACAGTTGTGCCAAACGAAACATAACCGTGTTCATCCGGAGGTGAAACCATAACTATCGACACTCTCGGGCAAATATAATTTTGAATAATATCAGGAATTTCATAAAAATGAGAGGTGGTGAATTCGCTGTCACCGCTGTTGATTCCTGCTCGTGTGGACTTTGACGCAAAAAGAGTGTTGAGTTTTATATGCCCCTTGAATTCTCGCATAGACCACGGGCTTTCAATAAGAGTAAGCATTGTTACAATTTCAACATCTTTGTAGTCCTTGTAATGAGCTGCCAACGCACGCTCAATATGTATAGGTTCGCCACAAGCAAAACCTGTTACGACCTTGTCACCGTCATGAATTAGCTTGATAGCCTCCTCTGCGGTGGTAAGCTTTGATTGATATATCTCCTGCCAAGTCATATCATTATCAGCTCCCTCTTTATAGTTTGTTCTAATAAATGATACAATATTTGAAAAAATTCGTCAATAAATAGTTGAACGAACAGCCTATATTTGTTATTATTGTATATATTGATATACGAAAACTGTGCAAATTCACCATTTTGTATAATTGCCTGTTTTGATTTGAAAGGAAACAAAAAATATGGAAATCAAGGTAGACAAATACGGCAGTGCCAACTGCTTTTCAGTGCCTCTTACGGAAGCTATAAAAGATTTGAATGACGGCGATACCCTCGTTTTTGAAAACAAGGAATATCACCTTTTTAAAGATTTCAGCCAGGAGCGTTATATTCATTTTACAAACACAGACAGTTTCAAAAATCCAAAAAAATACTTTGGAATGTTTATTGAGAACAAAAAGAACTTTAACATTGAGGGCAACGGTGCAACACTTGTTATCCACGGTGACATATGCTCATTAGGAATGATTAACTGCCAAAATGTAAACATCAACAATTTGACAATCCGCTATGCAAGTCCAAACTGCTCGGAACTTAAAGTAATCGAGAAAAAAGGCAAGACATACAAATTCTCACTTCCGAGTTCACAGCTTTGGTACATAGACGACACAAAGAAGAACACAGTTGTTTTCTTTGAACAAAGCCCATACACAAAGAAGAATTATTGGGAGTTCAGAAACGATGAAAACTCATACAACGGTGTATACCACGGTGCAGACGGCAACACTGTATACCGTATTCCAAACCAAAAGGGTGTTTTCTCCGGCATCAAATCAATGAAGCGTTTAAGTGCAACCGAACTTGAAATAAAGTACAGAGTAAACAAGTTCTTCAAGGTTGGCGACATTCTCACAAACCAAACAAACAAGAACAGAAACACCTGCGGTATATTCTTTGGCGAATGTGCAAATGTTAAAAGCACAAACATCACCGTAAACTATATGGCAGGATTTGCCTGGCTCTCTCAAATGTGTGAAAATATGAGCTTTGACCACATCACATTTAAGGGTGACAAAGACCACATTGTATCATCATTTGCCGACCTCATCCATATTTGCGGATGCAAGGGTGATGTCACAATCACAAACAGCTATTTTTCACACGCACACGATGACTGCATCAACATTCACGGCTCATTTATGAGATTCAAAGAAAAGGTTGACGACCACACAGCAGTTTTTGAATTTGTGCACAATCAGCAAGGCGGTCACAAAAACTTCTATCCGGGCGACAAGGCAAAATTCTACCGTCGTACAAATCTCAACGAACTTCCGGGTGACTTCACAGTTAAGGCTGTTGTTGATGACCTTGAGGGCAAAACCTGCAAGGTAACATTCAACGAAACACTTCCGCAAAACATCGGCGAAAAGCATCTTCATCAATCAAATATTGTTATTGAAAACAAGACCTACTGTCCAAATGTTGAAATCAGCGATTGTGTATTCACCGCTATTCCGACAAGAGATATTCTCTGCACAACATCGGGCAAGGTCAGAATTCATCACAACATTTTCAAGCACAGTCAAATGGCTCATATTTTCATCAGTGACGACTCAATGTTTTGGTACGAAAGCGGTCCTGTAAGAGATGTTGAGATATATGAAAACAAGTTTTTGCTTTCACCATCTATTTATTCAAAATGCCCTGCTATTCTCATCAAGCCAATCACATTTGGCAAAATGAACAGCAAGGTGCACGAAAACATCACAATCCGCAGCAACTACTTCCTTGTTGGCAGAGATGTGCCAATCAGAGCAAAGGGCGTTACAAACCTTGACATTTACAGCAACACATTTAACGGTTCATCAAGGGTTGTGACCTCTTGTTGCAAAAAAAGCAAATAAAATAGCAAAACAAAATCGAAAGGAGGATACACCTTGACAGAAAAAGAATTGCGAAAAAAAGCAATGGCATTGCCACTCAATCCCGGCGTGTATATTATGAAAAACAAGGACAAAAAAATAATATACATCGGCAAGGCAAAGGCTCTCAAAAACCGTGTTTCTTCCTACTTCGGCTCGCACACAAATCATTCACTCAAGGTAATAAGAATGGTTGAAAATGTTGATGATTTTGACTACATTTTGTGCGACACAGAATTCGAAGCTCTTGTGCTTGAATGTTCGCTCATCAAACAGCACACACCAAAATACAACATTCTTTTAAAAGACGACAAGGGCTACAACTACATCAAAATCACAAAAGAAGAATTCCCAAAAATCAGCGAAGCAAAACAAGTGCTTGATGACGGAGCAACATACATCGGTCCGTTTGTTTCTAACTTCTCGGTAAAAAATGCGGTTGAAGAAACTTTGAGAATATTCAAACTTCCGCAATGCAACAAGAAATTCCCAAAGGACTACAACAAATCCCGTCCGTGCCTGAACGGATTTATGGGCATTTGTTCCGCACCGTGCAACGGCAGAATATCCAAGGAGGATTATCAAGCCTCAATCAACGATGCAATAGCTTTTTTAAAGGGCGGAGCAATCAAATCCGTTGAGGATATGGAAAAGCGAATGTACGAATATTCCGAAGCGATGGAATTTGAAAAAGCCGCAAAACTCCGAGATAGAATAAAGGCAATCCGCAACCTTGAAGAAAAGCAAAAAGTAGTGTCAATCAATGTTCCGGAAGAGGATGTTTTTGCACTTGTCAACTCCAACAAAAAGGCTTGTTTTGAGGTTATTCGTTTCAAATTCGGCAAACTTGTTGACAGCGAGCACTGGATAATTGACAGCGTTGACGACCTTGCGGAAGCACGATTTGACTTGATTGAAAGATATTATTCTATGCGTTCAGACATTCCCGGCAGAATAGCCGTTGACGGTGATATACTTGAAGAAGAACTTTTGCACGAATATCTTGAAAGTCAGCGTGGCAAGAAGCTTGAATTCATACATCCGCAAAAGGGCGAGCATCTGTCGATTGTTAACCTATGCATCAAAAATGCAAACGAACACCTTGCACAAAACCAAGGCAGACTCGGAAAGGAATTTGCCGCACTTGAAGAACTTGCGGAACTTTTGGGTTTGCCGAAGCCTCCCGAATATATTGAATCCTACGATATTTCGCACACATTCGGCGCAGACAATGTTGCGGGAATGGTTGTGTTCCACAACGGCAGACCGATGAAAAAAGCATACAAGAGATTTGCCATAAAAGGCTTTGACGGGCAAAACGATGTCGGCTCAATGAACGAAATTTTGGAACGCAGATTCAAGCATTACTACGAAGACGATGACGAAAGTACATTTAAAATTTTGCCTGATTTAATTTTGCTTGACGGCGGTCAACCGCAGGTCAACGCTGTGCTCCCGGTTATTGCAAAAATGAACATTGATGTGCCTGTCTTTGGTATGGTCAAGGACAACAAGCACAGAACAAGAGCAATAGCATATGACGGTGGCGAAATCGAAATAAATTCGCACAGAAGTGCATTCACCCTTGTGTCACGCATACAAGAAGAGGTGCACAGATTTGCAATCACCTACCACCACAAAAAACACCAAAAATCATCGTTTACCTCCTCCCTGCTAAAGATTGACGGCATAGGAGAAAAAAAGGCGAAAGCACTTATGAAGCAGTTTAAAACAATTTCTGCAATCAAAGAAGCAAGCGTTGAGGAACTTTCAGAGGTTAGCGGAATATCGAAAGCAAACGCAGAAAGTGTCTATCAATATTACAGAAATGATTAAAATACAAAAGAAAACTTGACGAAAAGCAGTTGTATCTGTATAATATAATAGTAAAAAATTAAGGAAATGTTTTTATGAAGGTAATTACAGGCTCTTTAAGAGGACGAAATCTTGAAACCTTGAGCGGTGACGAAGTCACAAGACCAACAACACAAGCCACAAAAGAAGCGCTGTTCAGCTCTATTCAATTTGAGATAGAGAACAGAAAAGTGCTTGACCTTTTTGCAGGCTCGGGTCAGCTCGGAATCGAGGCACTCTCACGAGGAGCAAGAGTGTGCACCTTTGTTGAAAGCAACAGAAGCGCATACAAAATCATCGAGGGCAACCTCGAAAGATGCAGAATTGCCGACAAAGCCAATTTGGTTTTTTCGGAAGCAAAGAGCTTTTTGATGAAAAAAGACAACTTTGACATTGCATTTTTAGACCCGCCGTATCACCAAAATCTTGTTGTGGATTGCTTGCCAAGCCTTACAAACCTTATGAGCGAGGACGGCGTGATTATTTGCGAAACTGCCAAAGACGAGGAGCTTCCGCAAGAAGTTAATTCTTGGCAAATCTCAAAGCAAAAAAAATATGGCAAGACATTGCTCACCTATTACAGAAAGGGTTAGCGAAAATGAAGATTGCAATTTGTCCGGGAAGTTTTGATCCCGTAACCCTTGGACACCTTGACATTATTGAGCGAGCAGCCGAATTATTTGATGAAGTTATCGTTTTGGTAATGAGCAACAAGTCAAAAAAGACATCACTGTTTACTATTGAGGAACGCATTGACCTGCTAAAAAGGACAGTACATTCCAAAAATGTAAAAATTGATACATACGACGGTCTTTTGGTTAACTATGCAGAACAAAAAGGCGCAGTCGCAATTGTTAAGGGCTTGCGTGCTATGTCGGATTTTGAATACGAATTCCAGCAGGCGCTTACAAACAAATCACTTTACCCAAAGGTTGAAACTATATTTTTAACTTCTGAAGGCAAAAATATGTTTTTGTCATCAAGTATGGTAAAAGAGGTTTGTACCCTCGGAGGGGATATTTCTTCATTCGTTCCGAAAGAAATAATAAACGATATTTATAAAAGATGCAAAGGAGATCAACAAAATGACTAATACCGATATTTTACTTGAAGATCTTGAGGATGTGCTTGATGACGCTACATCCATTCCGCTTTCTAAAAAGTGTGCTGTTGATGTTGATAAAATAAAGACTATTATTGAGGACATCAGACTCAACACACCGCAGGAAACAAAGCAGGCAAAGGCTATTGTTGACTCAAGAAACACAATTCTTGAAGAGGCAAAGAAAGAAGCTGCAGAGATCATCAAGAAGGCACAGGAAGAAGCAAGAGAGCTTGTTGCCAAGGATGAAATCACAAAGACTGCACAGGCTGAAGCTGCCGACATCATTGCAAAGGCAAATGAGCAAGGCAAGCAGATGGTAACCGAGTCTCAAAACCAAGCAAGCGAGATTTTGAGCAACGCAACAACACAGGCAAACGAGATGGTTACATCAGCTCAAAACAAGTCAAGAGAGATGCTCACAGCTGTTAACAACTATGCAGACGACACTCTCCTTTCAATTGACGATGCACTCTACAAGGCACTTACAGACGTTCGCAGAATCCGTCAGGGTATCTCAAACGCACAGCACAAAGAGGGCTAATCCAAAACGAAACAAAGCGGTAAAGACAAAAATCTTTACCGCTTTTATTTTTTATCTATCAAGCAAAATAAAAAACGGTACAACAATCAAAATCGTACCGTTTTGTTATTGTAGAATTAGTCGTTAAAACCGCTCTTTACAAGTGCTACAAGACCTTCTACTGCTTCTTCCTCATCAGAGCCGTCTGCAATAATTCTAATGTCTGTGCCACCCATAATGCCGAGTGAAAGAACGCCCAAAAGTGACTTTGCGTTAACTCTTCTCTCTTCCTTTTCTACCCAGATTGATGACTTAAATTCGTTAGCCTTTTGGATAAAGAAGGTTGCAGGACGAGCATGCAAGCCAACCTGATTTTCAACAGTTACATCTTTTACGAACATAATATTACCTCTCAACTAATCTTAAAACATAGCAGTATTTCACTACTTAATTATTTAACTTTACAATGGTATTATATCACTATTTTTGCAATCGTCAACTTAAAAAAACAAACTTCGTTTATCTACTTAATTATAGCCAACAAAAAATCACTTTATTTGTGCAGATTTAACAAAAACTTTAGCTATGTTTTTCATTTGCTTTAAGTTCTGAAAGATACAATTTATCCTTCTTTGAAAGCTCTGCATTTTCGAGCATATCGGGTCTGCGTTCAAAAGTTCTTTTGATAGACTGTTGTCTGCGCCAAGCATCAACATTTTGATGATGTCCGGAAAGCAAAACCTCCGGCACTTCCCTACCGTTCCACTCGGCAGGATGGGTGTATTGCGGATATTCCAAAAGCGAGTTAAAATGGCTTTCGTCCTCAAAACATTCATCATCCGAAAGAACACCCGGAAGCATACGGGAAATGCTGTCTGCAACGATGAGAGCGGGCAATTCACCACCGGTGAGAACATAGTCGCCTATTGAGATTTCCTCCGGCTGAAGTTCCTCTATTACACGCTCGTCAATGCCCTCATAATGACCGCACAAAATGGCTATATTATCCATCTGTGCAAGTTCCTTGACTCTGTCTTGAGTGAGAGTTTTGCCTTGCGGAGTCATATACAAAAGGTGCGGTTTTGCCCCTATTTCATCACAAATAGCATTAAAACAATCATATATAGGCTGTGGTGCCATAATCATACCCATTCCGCCGCCATAAGGCTTGTCGTCTACTCTGCGGTGCTTATCCTTGGTATAATCACGGATGTCAACGGTGTTAATTTCCACCTTGCCTGCATTTCTTGCTCTGCCGATAATACTTTCACCGAGCACGCTATCGCACATATCGGTGAAAAGCGTCATTATATCAATCCTCATCAAAAAGTCCTTTCATCGGTTTTATGCGAACAGTCTGATTTTCTGTGTCAATCTCAACAACAACATCATCAATGGCCGGAATCAAAGTGTGCTTGCCGTTCCGTTCAACATCATAAATATCACTTGCGCCGTAATTGAGGACATCTGTAATTTTGCCGTATTCCTCGTTTGTGTCAACATCAACAACGGCACAGCCGATAATATCTGCCAAATAATGAGCATCGTCATCAATAACGGCATCGTCCCTGTTGCAGTACAAAACCTTGTTTTTCAGTTCTTCTGCCGAGTCAATAGTTGTGATTTCGGCAAATTTAAGAATAGCGACATTCTTTTGCTGACGAGCCGACAAGAGAGTTAACGGCTTTTTGCCCTCATCATCAAGATACACTGTTTTCAACTGCTTGATGTAGTCAATATCATCGCACCACATAAGCATTTTTACTTCACCACGCAAGCCATGAGTGTTATTTATTTTTCCTATTTCCAAATACTGTTTCATTTTATCACCGATATTAATATAACATAAGTTTTTATGTTATGCAAACAAATTATACAAAAGAAAAACCCCGTGTTTTGCACGGGATTTTAGGATTAATCAATTTCGATTGATATTTTTGCATCATTGCGGGTAGCTGCGGCACGCATTACAACACGGATAGCCTTGGCTATTCTGCCCTGCTTGCCTATAACTCTGCCCATATCACCCTCTGCAACATGAAGATGATAAACTGTTACGCCTTCTTCGTTTGGCTCGTCAATATCAACGGAAACTTTGGTTGGATCATCAACAAGACCCTTTGTAATGGATATCAACAATTCCTCCAAAGAAAACACCTCCTACTATAATCTTGTTTTGATGCAAGATTAAAGAATGCCTTCTTTTTTGAGAATTGACTTAACTGTGTCAGTTGGCTGAGCACCGTTTGCAATCCACTTCTTAGCTTTATCAGCGTCAATCTTAATTTCAGCCGGGTCAACCATTGTGTTGTATGTTCCGATTTCTTCGATGAAACGACCGTCACGAGGATATCTTGAATCTGCAACTACTACACGATAGAAAGGAGCCTTCTTTGCACCCATTCTGCGAAGTCTGATTTTTACTGCCATTTTTCTTACCTCCAAATATATAGTTATAATTATCAACCAAATTTATAAAAAACTTAATTGGGTTAATACGATTTGTTAAAATCCGAACGGATTATTGTTGCCACCTGTTTGACCCATCATTTTTTGAGCCATTTCAGGATTTTGTTGCATCAAGCGACGCATCTTTTTGCTAACCTTTGGTCCTTTGCGACCGCCGACCTGCTTAACCATCTTTTGCATTTGCTTGAACTGTGTCATAAGTTTGTTGACATCTTCAATGCTTGTGCCCGAACCTGCCGCAATACGGCGTTTGCGAGATGGATTGATAATTTCAGGATTTGCTCGTTCTTGCTTTGTCATTGAGTAAATGATACATCTCAAACGGTCAAATGCCCTTTCGTCTATATCTTCATCTTTAATTTGCTTGCCGATACCCGGAATCATCTTGATTGTGTCCTTAAGTGAACCCATACGCTCGATTTGCTCAAACTGATCAAGCAAGTCATTAAAGTCGAATTTGTTTTTTGCGAGTTTCTTTTCAAGCTCTGCCGCTTTCTTTTCATCAAGAGCCATTTCGGCTTTTTCGATAAACGAAAGCACATCGCCCATACCGAGAATACGGGACGCCATTCTTGCCGGATGGAAAACCTCAAGATTTTCAAGTTTTTCGCCTGTGCCGACAAATTTGATTGGCTTGCCTGTTACGGCACGAACAGAAAGCGCCGCACCGCCTCGGGTGTCACCGTCAAGCTTTGTGAGAATAACGCCGTCAATACCGAGCGACTCATTAAAGCTCTTTGCAACATTTACTGCGTCCTGACCTGTCATTGCGTCAATAACGAGCAAAATCTCATTTGGGTGAACCGTTGAGCGAATATTCTGAAGCTCCTCCATAAGAGCTTCATCAATATGCAAACGACCTGCGGTATCTATGATAACATAGTCGTAGCCGTGGTCTTTAGCATGCTTTACAGCCTCCTCGGCAATGTTGACAGGATTGATTGTGCCCATTTCAAACACAGGAACATCAATCTGTGAGCCGACAACCTGAAGCTGTTTGATAGCAGCCGGACGATAAACGTCACAGGCTACAAGAAGCGGTCTGTGACCGTCTTTTTTAAGTTTAAGGGCAAGTTTGCCGGAATGAGTTGTTTTACCCGAACCTTGCAAACCGCACATCATAAGAACAGTTGGTGGGTGTTTTGCGATAGAAAGACGGGATTCTGTGCCACCCATAAGTTCGGTGAGTTCCTCGTTAACTATCTTGATAACCATCTGACCCGGTGTCAGATTTTCCATAACATCGTCACCGATAGCACGCTCGGTAACTTTGTTGGTGAATTCTTTTGCTACCTTGTAGTTTACATCGGCTTCGAGAAGTGCAAGTCGCACCTCACGCATAGCTTCCTTAACATCTGCCTCGGTAAGTTTACCCTTGGCACGAAGTTTTTTAAATGAATTTTCAAGGCGTTCGCTGAGTCCTTCAAATGCCAAGTAATCACATCCTATTTAGATATTCACACAGAGCCTTAATTTTTGCGACATTATCATTGATATCCTTTGACACATTTGTGGTGAGGTTGAAATCATAGATTTGATCCGCACACTCGCTGATGTCATTCAGGCATTTGGTAAGCTCCGAGCTTTTCTTTGCAAAGCCAAGCTTGTTTTCCAAATCAATAAGAGTGTTTTCTGCCCTTTTGATAGCGTCACGCACACCCTGACGGGTGATATTTTCGTTCTCTGCGATTTCTGACAAAGAGAGGTCGTCGTTATAATAGAAGTCAATAAAGCTTCTCTGCTTTTCTGTTAAGCATTCACCGTAAAAATCCAAAAGGTACGAAATCTCAAGATTTTTAGCCATACGAACCCTCCCTGTAAAGTATTTTGCCTTTGTAAAGTATTTGTTCTTTACAGCAATGATATTATACATAAAGCACGCCCCAATGTCAAGAGAAAATTTTTGTTTTTTATATTGCATTTAGCGCTTTAATGTGCTAATATGTTAAAAGGTGATAAGAATGAATGATTTATGGAAAAACAATTTGAGAAATATTGAGCCGTACACACCTGGTGAACAAAGCAAGGACAAGGATATTGTGAAGATTAACGCAAACGAAAATCCATATCCCCCATCACCCAAAGCTGTTGAGGCTCTGAAAAATTTTGACACGGACAAACTGCGATTTTATCCGCAGGCAGACAGTATGCCGTTGAAGCAGGCTATTGCAAATTTCTACGGTGTTGAGGCAAAAAATGTTTTTGTCGGCAACGGCTCGGACGATGTTTTGGCACTTGCGTTTCAGTCGTTTTTCAACAGCGACAAGCCTATTGCTTTCCCCGACATCACATACAGTTTTTATCCTGTTTGGTGCAGTCTTTTCAACATTGAATACACGAACCCGAAACTTGATGAGAATTTCAGAATTAACGCCGATGACTACAAGGCAGAAAACGGCGGTGTAGTTATTCCGAACCCGAACGCCCCGACTTCGCTCGGCGAGAGCACGGAATTTGTGGAGAAGATCCTCAACTTCAATCAAGACTGCGTTGTTATCATTGACGAGGCGTATTGTGATTTTGGCGGTGAAACAAGCGTACCGCTCACAAAGAAATACGAAAACCTGCTTGTTACAGGCACATTTTCAAAATCGAGAAGCCTTGCGGGAATAAGAATCGGTTTTGCAATCGGCAGTGAAACGCTGATAAACACCCTTGAAGCGGTGAAGAACAGCTACAATTCATACACGGTTGACGCACTTTCAATAGCAATTGGTGTTGAAGCGATGAACGATGTTGAATACTTCAACCAAACCGTTGCAATGATTAAAGCGACAAGGCAGAGAGTTACCGATGAATTGAGGTCACTCGGCTTTGAGGTTCTTGATTCTCAAACAAACTTTATTATGGCAACGAATGACAAGCTCGACATCAAAGATATGTTTGAGTACCTAAAGACGAAAAAGATATTTATCAGATACTTCAACCAGCCGAGAATCAACAAATATGTGCGTATAACTATCGGCACAGACGAAGAAATGGACAAATTCCTGCAAGGAGTCAAGGATTATATCGAGCAATAAAAAAGCCTCACGGATGCAAAAGCGTATCCGTGAGGTTAAATTATTTTAAAAACATTGTAAGCAAAAGAATAATAACGAGAATAACTGCGATTGTAACAAACGCTTTGACAATACGGGTTACGGCATCAAAAGTATTGGTTGGGCAAAGTTGCATAATGATATACTTGAGCGGATTGTCCACTTTTCTGCCGACAATATCTTTATAACGCATATCATAGGTTTCAATATGTCCGTCAGTGAAAAGGTCGATAACTCTTGTACCTCTGTCCATACCCGGACCGTAAACATTGAAGCCTGCGCCTTGAGTGTAGCCAACATCTACGCCGTTGATTTCGCCGTTAAAGGAATTATTGTGGTCGTGACCGAAGTAAATACCCTTTACATCGCCTTTTTCGCACATAGCGTCAAATTCTCCGCTGTTAACCTGTGGGTCGGCAGGAGATTCTTTCATAAACGCTTCCTTGTTTACCCTATCCTTTTTGAGTACAAAGTATTCGCCCTCGTGAGTTCTGAATCCTCTTACAGAGCCACGCTTTGTGAAATTAACCTTTTTGAGCAGGTCAAAGACCTCGCACACAGGAATATGCTGAATAACAACGCTCGGCACAACCTTGCCGAGTTTTTGCTCATAGCTGTCACGAATTGCTCGATACCAATCAATCTGATTTTCGTGCACACAGTCATAGCCTACCTTGAGATTGCTGTGGCTGTCGATTGTATAAAGCAGGAACTTAACTTCATCGCCGTCCTTAATCTCGAAGCAATGGTTGCCGACTCCGTCAACACCGTCATCACTTTCACCGACAAAGCCCTCAAAGGTTTTGTAAATCTCAAACTGCTCCTCGTTTGTAAGTCCGACCTGTCTGTCGTGATTGCCGAAACATATTGCAAAAGGAATTTTGCGTTTTACAACAGGCTCAACAAGAATTGAGAGCACCTCTTTTACCTTATTGGCATCTCCCTTAAAACTGTGCTTACCCCAAATTTGGTCACCACTGTAAATAACCAAATCCGGTTGACTTCTGTCGAGAGAAGCCTCAATAAGTTTGATTGTATCTGAATTAACCTTTGCGCCCTCTTGGGTGTCGGCTATCATAAGTATTCTGAATTTTCCGTTATTAAATTTTAATGTCATATAATCACCAAAAATAATAATAACATAAATAAAAACAAAGTGCAATTATATAGTCAAAAATTATGCTAATATGTAGGTTTTTTTGGAAAATTTGTTAAACTTGACAAAAAAGGCAACAATTTATTGAACACAAAAATTACCTGTGATATAATCATTTTGACAAAAAATAAACGAAGGAATAAAAGATGAAATCGTTTTTTGAAAAAGTGAAAATATCACAGATGTCCGATTCGTTCATAACAGCAATATTTGTTGTGCTTTCAGGCGGATTTCAAGATGCCTACACATATATGTGCAGAGATAAGGTTTTTGCAAACGCTCAAACGGGAAACATTGTTTTGATGAGTTCACACCTCTTTCAAGGCGAATTCAAAAGTTGTGTGAGATATTTGGTGCCGTTAATATCATTTATGGTGGGCACATATGTTGCGGAGCATGTACATTACTATTTCAAATATCTTGAAAAAATACACTGGCGACAAATCATTATTCTTTGCGAAATTGTGCTTTTGTTTTCTGTTGGGTTCATTTCACAAAAACACAACGCACTTGCAAATGCTCTTGTTTCATTTGTATGCGCAATGCAGGTGCAAACATTCCACAAGGTTCGTGGCCAGGTTTACGCATCCACAATGTGCATAGGAAATATGAGAAGTGCAATTGTTTCGCTGTTTGCATATTTTCAGTACAAGGACAAAAAAATCAGAGAAAAGGCAATTGTATATTTCAGCGTTATCGGCGTGTTTGCAATCGGTGCGGGTCTCGGCAGTGTTATAACAAAGCAACTCGGTGTAAAAGCAATTTGGGTATGCTGTGCATTGCTGACAATCAGTTTCTTTATGATGTTCATTGATTTGGAACTCAACGAAAAACGAAACAGCAAGAACGGCAGAAAGAGCAAAGAAGAAATCAAGCAAAAAGAACCGAACACCAACCCCCAAAAAACAAACACACATATGGATTAAAAAACAACAGTGCTTCCCCTAAACAGAGGAAGCACTTAATTTTATATTTTATTCACCGAGTTTTGCGAGTTCATCACGGAATGATTCGGCAGAATCGAATTCCTTATAAACCGATGCAAAACGAACATAGGCAACTTCGTCAATTTCCTTGAGCTTTTCCATAATAAGCTCACCGATACGAGATGAAGAAACCTCACGGTCAACCGATGACTGAAGCTGTGCCTCAATTTCATCAATCTTTTCATCAAGTTCTGCAACGGTAACCTTACGCTTTTCGCAGGCACGAAGCATACCCTTGAGAATTTTATTTCTGTCAAAAACTTCTCTTGACCTATCTTTTTTGATTACAATAACAGGAACATCCTCTATGGTTTCATAGGTGGTGAACCTTTTTGAACACTGAATACACTCTCTGCGGCGGCGAATACGCTCATTTTCGTCGGTCGGTCGAGAATCGATAACCTTGCTTTCGGTATAACCGCAAAACGGACATTTCATAGCATTTTCCTCCAATGCAACAGTTGTTTCTTATTGAATAATTGCTATTATACCACAACATATAGAAAAATGCAAGAAAAACAACAAATCTATATATAGTTTATGTTATGCTTTTTTGAGCGAGTTATCCTTGTTATTGTATATAAACATCCAAACTGCCATGGCAATGATGATTGTGTAGCCCACTACGGATAGGGTGTCGGGCACTTGATGACCGAGGAAAAAGTAGCCTTCAATAGCAGTAAAGATGATATTTGAATAATCGAAAATTGAGATTTCGCTACTCGGAGCGAAGCCGTATGCGGCGGTAATTCCGAACTGACCGCCTGCGGCACAAAGACCTACAAGCATAAGATACAAGAACTGTTTACCCGTCATTGGAGAATAATTAAAAATCAGATAAGGCGCTGTGACAGCAACCGAAAACAGGGAGAAGAAGAATACTGTAAATCTGCCGTTTTCGCCCTTATTTGCCATATGGCGAACGCAAGTATATGCTGCACCGGCACTGAGTCCGCCCACAAAACCGGCAATTGACGGCACAATCTCAATGTTTGACATTGTAGGCTTGATAACGAACATTGCACCAACAAAGGCTACAATAATCGCAACCGCCTGTTTTGGCTTAACCTTTTCTTTGAGAAAAATTGCGGAGAACAGAAGCGTTGCAAACGGCGAAAGTTTGTTGAGCATTGCCGCATCTGCCGTGTGTGCCATATGGGTTGTAGCATAAAAATTGCCGAACACTCCCAAAAGACCCACGCTTGAACGCAAAAAATGATATTTTAGACATCCTTTTGTAGGTTTAAACGGTTCGTGATTTTTCAGCAAAACCGCCGAAGCGAAAAAAAGAGCAACAAGATTGCGGAAAAACACCTTCTGCGGAACAGGAACATCCCCCGAAAGATTGATAAACGAACTCATTCCGCTGAAGCATAATGCGGAAAAGAGTATACATAAAATTCCCTTTGTCTTGTTGCTTAACTTATTCATAATTTAATACTGTCCAAATACTGTTTGCTAAAGGCTAATTCATTCATAACATCATAGCCTTTTGAATAAATCTCTATCACATATCCACCTTTATAATCGGCATCGTTCATCATTTGGAACAAACGCTTGAAATCGAAAGTTCCCCTACCCGGAGGCATACAATCAACCTCGGGAGTATTGTCACTCAAATGAATATGTGTGATTTCATTTTTAAATTCATCGGCAACATAAAACGGGTCGTAACCGCTGCGGATAGCCTGCTTTACATCAAATACCATATGAAAATCATCGCCGAGATAATCTCTCATTCTTTTAAGGAAATCAACACTTTGACTTCTGAATCGAACAACATTTTCCTGACAAACATTGACGCCCTCTTTTTTGCCGAGTTCAACAAGAGAAGCGAAGCGGTCGAAATAGAATTCCTCGCTCATATTTCTCTTTTGAACGGCAACCGAACCGTGAATAACAACATTCTTTGCACCGAGGAGAGCGGCAGCGTGAAAATGCTTTTGATACAGACTGATAAAATCGTCATATCTACGCTCATATTCGGCAAAGATGCAGTTACTTTCAAGTGCTGATGAAAACGGATGAACCGACAAAACCTTTGCTCCGTGGTCGTCCGTATTTTTGCGAAGTTGCTTTACAAACGGCTCCTCAAGCTCTGAAGAAGTGTTGAAAAACACCTCTGTTTGCTTGAATCCGAGAGATAAAACATTATCAAGCGACTTTTCCGTTACCAACGGAAAGAAGCAGGATGATGAAGCACCTACTTGCATTAGCCCACCAACTTTTCTATTGCCGCAAGTTTTACGCTTGTGCAAAGGATTTGTGTTGCAAGATCAAGTTCTGCAACAGGAGGAAGTGACGGAGCAATACGGATGTTGCTGTTGTTAGGGTCATCACCGTACGGATAAGTTGCGCCGACTGTTGTAAGAGTTACTCCTGCTTCCTTGCAAAGCTCGCCGACCCTCTTTGCAGTGCCGTTCATAACATCAAGGCTGATGAAATATCCGCCCTTTGGATCGAGCCATTCAGCGATACCCAAACCGCCAAGTTCATTTTCAAGATGTTCAATAACCATATCGAACTTTGGCTTCATAATAGCTGCGTGCTTCTTCATATGAGCAAGAAGTCCGTCAACATTGCCAAAGAACTTTACATGGCGAAGTTGATTCATCTTGTCATAGCTGATTGTTTCGCAGTTGAGTCTTTTCTTGATTTGTGCAATATTTGCATCACTTGCAGCAAGTGCAGAAACACCTGCGCCAGGGAAAGTCATCTTTGAAGTTGAGCAAACCTCAATAACCATATCCTCGTTATCGCCCAAAACATCAAAGATGTTGAGAAGTGTGTCGCCCTCGTCCTTAATATCGTGAACACAATATGCGTTATCCCAAACGATTCTAAAGTCCTTTGCGGCAGGCTTAAGTGCGGCAATACGGCGAACTGTGTCATCAGAGAAAGTGATGCCCTGTGGGTTTGAATACTTTGGCACGCAGAACATACCCTTTACGGCTTCATCCTTTACAAGCTCTTCGATAACATCCATATCAGGACCTTCGCTTGTCATAGGAACATTAATCATTTTAATGCCGAAGTGCTCCAAAATTGTGAAGTGTCTGTCATAACCCGGAACAGGACAAAGGAATTTAACCTCGTCAAGTTTGCACCAAGGAGTTGAACCGAGAACGCCCTCGCAATAGCACTGGCAGATATAGTCATACATAAGGTTCAAAGAAGCTGACGGACCGATGATGATATTCTTTGCTTCAACACCGAGCAAATCGGCAAAAAGTTGCTTACAGCTCTTGATACCGTCAAGAAGTCCGTAGTTACGAACATCAAAACCGTCCTCTGTATAATCAATAGGCTTGAGCATATCCATTGAAAGGTCAAGTTGTTCCTTTGACGGCTTACCCCTTGACATATCAAGATTAAGACCCATTGCCTTAAATTCATCAAACTTTTTAAGGAGAGTTTCTTTTTCTGCAAGAAGTTCCTCTTTTGTCATATTTCTGTATTCAGACATAAAAATTCCTCACTATATTTAAATTACTGAAATATTTTATCACAAAATCAGACAACATTCAATATACCATAAATATAAAAGAGCATCCAAAATGCCTTATTTTTTGGTAAATGTACCTATAAAAGTACTATTGCATTTATGTATATTGTATGATAAAATATAAGTACAATAAATTTTAAGGAGGAATTATCATGGCAGGTATGACATATGAATCAATCGTGTCAGCTACCAGAACAAAATTCTACAACGCAGATGTTTCAAACGTACAAGGTACAATGGCTTTTCAGATTAACATTGAAGGCAAAGCAGTCAACGGCATTTTTTACATAGAAATAAAAGACGGTCAGGTACATGTTGAGCCTTATGAATATTATGACAGAAATGCTATTATTCACATCAACGGCACAAACTGGATCAAGCTCATCAACGGCAAACTCAACCCTGTTGTTGCATTCACAACCGGCAAACTCACAGTTGACGGCGACGTAAATGCGGCACTTGAGATGACAAAGTTCTTGGGCTAAAAAAGCCACATAATCAAACACGGCTTCCCTTTTGATATAAAGGGAGGCTTTTTATTTATAAAAAAAGTAATTAGGCGAACACAGTTCGTCCCTACGGTGTTCATATCCTTTTAAGCGACAATAAGACAATACATTCTGCAAACCACATCGAAATTCAGTGTGGTTTTTTCAATTGTAACACTTCCGTGCGATTTTCATAGTATGAGTTAGAAAACACGAAAGGAGGTCGCACAATGGGTTGTTGCAATAATTGCGGATGCGGTAATTCTTCTTGGGTAATTATCCTTATCATCATCCTTCTTTTATGTGGCGGTTTCAACAACAACGACTGCGGTTGCGGTTGTAACTAACGGCTGAGTACACAAAGAGGCTACGGAAATCCGTAGCCTCGATTTTTGTTTTATGATTTTATTTTATGAAGCAAGTGCTCCGACAAGCATCATATAGTCGCCGATTTGAACACCAAATTCAGGACCGCCGTCCATAATGAGTTGCTTTTCAGCAGTCATCTTGAACATATCGCCTGTGCCGAGAAGAATCATAAGAGCAGATTTTGGACAGTCGAACTTCATATTGAAGAACGGCTTTGCTCTCTTGTACTCGCCTCTGCCGGCTCTCGACTTACCTGCCTTGATACGAATATACGCTGTACATTCAGGATGGCCGATAACCTCCCATTGATAGCAACGGTCAGGTGATTTAAGTGCCCATTCGTGAATGTCAGGATGTCCGAGCTTATTAAGCTGTGAGATACCCGATGAAAGCAAGTAGAAATAGAGCTTGCAAAGAAGAATTGCGGTTGGCTCATCAACGCTGTCAGGGTCCTTGATGCCCAAAAGTGATGACATCTTGAGGAGAACCTGCATAAACTTCAAGAACTTGCCGAAATTCTTAATTCTCAAAGCAGGGAGAAGGTTTGCAACCTTGCCCTTCATAAATTCATTCATCTTTTCCATTGACGGAAAAGCAAGCTCTGCATCAATCTTCTTCTGTCCGAGATATTCACCGAGCTTAACAGTCCATTCACCGTTTTCGATAATAAAGTGAACAGCCTCAACATCTTCCGCATTTACCCTTGCGGAAACTTGATAAATTGCGTCCACGCCCTCAAACTTCTTTTTGAGTTCAGGAACATCGGTAGCAATAGTCTTTAAAAGTGGCATTGCGCCCGCCATAAAGACTTTATTTGTGTAGCGAACCTCATCGCTTGGCATAATAATACACTCCTTTCGGTTAGATAACAATTGAGATTGGTGAATTTTCTTTAGAACTCATCATCCCAAGCATCGTCTGCCTCAAAATCAGCGTGCATCATTTCCTGAATTGTTTCTGCGATACCGTTTGCATCAATCTTTGCCATAGCAAGAAGGTCTTCCTGCAAGCCGATTGTTGAGAATGCGTCTTGGTGACCGAGCATCTTGAATGCACAAGCCTTACCTGAAGAAGCAACAACCTCTGCAACAGCTGAGCCCAAACCACCCATAACTTCGTGGTCCTCAACAGTGATGATACGGCGAGTATCTGAAATTGCTGAAAGAACAGCCTCTTTATCAATAGGCTTGATTGTGTGCATATTAAGAACACGAACTGAAAGACCGCCGTCTGATGCAGCGATACGAGCAGCCTGCATAGCCTCGAATACACATGAACCGCAAGCGATAACAGTGATGTCTGTACCTTCGTTCATAACAGAAGCCTTATCCCAAACGAAGTTGCACTCCTCAGGGCTCTTATAGATAACCTGGTCGAAACCTCTGTTGATACGAATATAAACAGGACCCTCAATATCATAAGCAGCCTTAACTGCATTGTATGTTTCTGCACCGTCACAAGGGCAAATAACAGTCATGTGAGGCAAAGTTCTCATACAAGCCATATCAATAAGTGCATGGTGAGTTGAACCTGCCTGACCGAATGATGTACCTGCGTGAGTTGCAATCATCTTTACAGGAACATTTTGATAGCAAATGTCTGTATGGATTTGGTCAAGAGATCTTGCTGCGGTGAAAATAGCAAATGTTGAAGCAAAAGGAATCAATCCGTTTTTAGCCATACCTGCTGCTACACCGAACATATTTTGCTCTGCGATACCTACATTGAAGAATCTATCCGGGAACTTTTCACCGAACATTCCGATTTTTGTTGATTTTGCAAGGTCGGCTGTAAGAGCGACAACATCCTTATGTTCTTCACCGAGCTCACAAAGAGCGATACCGTAGCATTCTGCTGTTGACAGCTTTGTTGTATCTGTCATTGTATAAGACATACCACCCATATCTTACGCCTCCTTTTCTACACGAGCACAACGCTCTGCCAAATATTTGTCAAGTGATGCATATGCTTTTGCAAGTTTTTCATCATCAAGTGAACCGTAGTGCCACTTGTAGTCATCCTGCATAAAGTCAACGCCGGCACCCTTAAATGTGTCCATAATAATAGCTGTCGGCTTGTCACCGCCATCCTGATGATTCTTGATAGCAGCTTCGATAGCGTCGTTGAGTTCCTTCATATTATGACCGTCAACACGGAAAACATTGAAGCCGAAAGCCTCGAACTTCTTATCAAGAGGTTCAACCTTCATTTCATCATCAACACGACCGTCAATCATACACTTGTTGTTATCGGCAAAAACAACAACATTTGAAAGTTTGAACTGTGCGGCACTCATTGCAGCCTCCCAGTTTGAACCCTCGTTGAGCTCGCCGTCACCGGTAAGAACATAGTTCATATAGTCAATGCCGTTTACTCTGCCTGCAAGTGCAAAACCTACTGCAAGAGAAAGGCCGTGACCAAGTGAACCGGTTGAGCAGTCTACACCTTTAACCTTGTTGCAGTCCATATGCATACCGATTTTTGCACCGGTAAGGTTGAAGATTTTAAGTTCTTCTTCAGGCATAAAACCGCAATCAACAAGCACAGGAGCGTAGCCTACTGCACAGTGACCCTTTGAGAGAACAAAACGGTCTCTGTCCGGCATATCCGGATTTTGAGGATCAATCTTCATAAAACGATTGTAGAGAATTGTCATACAATCCATTGCAGATAACGAGCCGCCTACATGTCCCGAACCGCCCCATACGGCAGTCTGCAAACAGTAGCGTCTTAAAAAGTCAGCCTTTTTTTCAAGGCGGAGCCATTCTTCTTTATCGAATGGCACATAATTTGCTGGCATAAAAATACCCCTTTCTTTTATTAAAATAATTTACTCCAAAAATTATTTAATTCAAATTACTTAAGACCCAACTCCGGGTGTCTTGCAGCAACAACGCCGAAAGCATCTTCTGCAATATCAACAGCGAGCTTGATGTCCTCATCTGTTACGGCAGCGTTCATGAAGTGGTTGTGGTGAGAAGCAAGGAACAAACCTCTGCTTACACATTCAGCAATCCACTCCTGATGAAGCATAAGGCTGTCATCGTTTGCGATACGGAGATAGAAAAGTGCAGGCTCACCTGAAACCTTAAGGTTGAAGCCGTGCTCCTTACCTGCGGCAACAAGACCGTCACAAAGGAGTGTACCCTTTTCTCTGAACATCTTAGGTGTATCAAGTCTCTTCATCTTTGGAATACAAGCAAGACAAGCAGCGAATGGCTCGGCACTCATCCAATATGAACCTGTATATACAACTGATGAAGCAGTATTTTTCATATGCTCCTGACCGCATACAGCAGACATATTGTAGCCGTTTGCAAGTGCTTTACAGAAACAGATAAGGTCTGCCTTAAAGCCATAGTAATGGTCAGAACCGGCAAGGTCAAGACGGAAACCTGTACGAACATCGTCGATGATAAGAACCATACCGTGATCGTCACAGAACTTACGAACCTTTGCCCACTGCTCTTTGGTTGCAGTTGTGTTATCAAAGAAGTTACCGTGGTCATATGGCTGTGCGATAAGACCTGCGAAATCGCCGTTTGCCTCATCATATGCCTTTTGCATAGCGTCCATATCAAACCAAGGAACAACAACATTGTTTTCTACTTCTTCAGGGAGAATACCCGGATAGTCAGCCTTTTGTGCCCACTGGAAGTCACCGTGATAGTAGCCCTTGAAGAACATCATCTTCTTTTTGCCTGTATGTGCTCTTGCACACATTACAGAGAAAGTTGTTGCGTCAGAGCCGTTCTTCATAAAGAATGCCCAATCTGCTGTTGCAACAGTATCCTTGAGGAGTTCGGCACACTCTACCATCTTATATGACGGAGAAGTTGTGCAGTTGCCCTGCTTGAGCTGTGCCATAGCGGCTGCGTCTACATCCTCATCACAATAGCCAAGAACATTTGGACCGTAAGCACACATAAAGTCAAGATACTTATTGCCGTCTACATCCCAAAAATATGTGCCCTTTGCGTGATCTGACATCAAAGGCCATTTTGTGATTGGGAGGAACAAGCCTTCAGACGGACCAAGGTGACCGTAAACACCTGAAGGAATTGCGTTGAGGGCTCTGTTGAACCACTCTTGTGATTTTTCGTGTTTATATTCAGGGAATTTGCTCATTATACCGTGTCCTCCTTAGCCCAAATATACAGCAACTCTGTCAAGAATTCTGTTGATATTGTCAATCATATTAATCATACCGCACATATAGATGTTGCCTGCACAAAGCTCTGCCATTGTTGATGCAGTGCCGTTGAAGAGTGCATTTGCAAGCTCTACAGTCTTAAATTCCATAACTGCTCTTGGAGTGTCAGGCTTTTCCTTGATAAGTTCAAGGTGATGATCTCTTGCTCTGATTGTTACATAGCAAGCGTCTGTGATACCCATCTGAATGTCGCCGTCAGGGATATATGATGCAGAAAGTTTGCTGATTGAATCAGTGTTGCCTAATGCACAAATAGCACCGCCGATTGTGTACATTGTGAGGATAGTTGACTTTCTGAAGAAATCCTTATCCTTCAAATCTTCTTCACTCGGCATAAGATACTTTGTCAAGATATTTGTGAGCTTTGTGAAAGGACCCATAAGGAATGACAAAACCTGTGCGATATTCTTTGCAGGAATACCAGGCTTGCTGTCATCAATAAGGGCATTGAATTTTTCAGGAGATGCAAACTTCATCTTGCAGGTGCAACCATAGTCGCCCTCTGTCATTTTGCATCCATCTTGTGTGAAATGATAAGTTACGCAAGGACCGTCTGTAACATCAAAGCACAATGAAACAGGCTTTTTGAGTCCTCGGCAAACTGCTTTTGCTTCGTCAACCATATCGCAAAGGTTCTCTAATGTTGCGAGAACGCCGTACGCATTGACAAATGCCATTGATTTTGCTTCTTTCAAAACAATTCCTCCTTAATTCTGTCGTTGCTAAAATTCAACATACGAATGCCTAATATACATTGAAATTATAGCATAAGTCACAGTTTTTATCAACAAAATATATTAAATAAATGTAAACTAATTCAATTTTATACATTTATCACAAAATATACCACAACTTTTTGTATCATTATAATATTTTACTTTGAAATTACGGCTTGACAAATAAATATCAAAGTCATTTTGGGCAAAAAATAATCGGACAACCCAACGGTTATCCGATTAAACTTCATTAATTTATAAACGCAAATACACCGGCAGTAAGACCGCTAAGTCCCATGAGCACTGCCAATACAATAGCCGTTATTTTTACCCATGTTCTGTTCATTAGCTATTCCTCTTATTCCATAAATCTTCCGGCTGCCTCAACCAAAGTATCTGCAAGGTTGTGTGCACTGTTTTTATCTGTGCCGATTGCAGTGATATATGCCTTGATTTTTGGCTCTGTGCCTGACGGTCTGACAATAAGCTTGTTACCATCGGTAAGGTCGAACGCAAGAACATTTGATTTTGGCAAATCAATAGTCTTTGACGGAGAACCGTCTGCATAAGTGATTGTTGAACTTTCGTAATCAGACACGGCTGTTACTGCCATACCTGCAATTTCCTTTGGCGGATTTGTACGGAGAGTGTCCATAATAGAAGCCATTTTGTCCATACCTGCTGCGCCCTCAAAGGTATATGACTCAACAACATTTGCATAGTAGCCAAACTCGTCATAAAGAGAATTCATAACATCAACAAGATTCATATTCTTTGTTTTATAATAAGCTGCCATTTCGCAAATAAGCATTGAAGCGACAACTGCGTCCTTATCTCTTGCGTGAGTGCCTGCAAGATAGCCGTAGCTTTCTTCAAAACCCATAACAAAATCGCTTGCTCTGCCCTCTGCTTCAAGATTTGTGATAAGCTCACCGATATACTTAAATCCTGTGAGAAGATTCTTGAATGTGCAGTTATACTTTTTAGCAATAACTTCTGCAAGGTCGGTTGAAACAAAAGATTTTACGGCAATTGCAGATGACGGCAATGTGCCATTTGCTTTGCGCTCTGAAAGAATGTAATTGAGGAGCATTGCACCAACTTCATTACCGCTCAAAAGAACAGGCTCACCCTTATCATCAGGAACGGCAATGCCCACTCTGTCGCAGTCAGGGTCGGTTGCAAGAAGCAAATCTGCCTTGATAGTCTTGTTCATTTCAAGTCCGAGTTCGAACACCTGCTTGATTTCAGGATTTGGGAACGGACAAGTTGGGAAATTGCCGTCAGGATATTCCTGTTCCGGAACAACATAAACATTCTTAACACCGATTCTGTCGAGAATTTCACGAACCGGCTTGTTGCCCGTGCCGTTAAGTGGAGTGTAAATAACCTTCAAGTCCGCATTCTTTACAATATCAGGATTGATGCACTGCTTTTGAACTTCATCAAGGAACAGCTCGATAACATCCTGACCGATATATTCAATTGTGCCGTCGGCAACAGCCTTGTCAAAATCAACCTTTTTGATACCTGTGAAGTAATCCACCTTTTGGATGAACTCGTATGTTTCCGACGCTTCCTCATCAGTCATTTGGTAGCCCTTTGGGTTATAGCACTTATAGCCGTTATACTTTGCAGGGTTGTGTGAAGCGGTGAGAATAATACCGCTTGATGTGTGGAAGTGACGAATTGCGAATGAAAGGCAAGGAGTAGGCTCAAGCTCGTCATAAAGATAAACCTTAATTCCGTTTGCAGCCAAAATGCTTGCCGCCTCTTTGCTGAAATATTCCGATTTAATTCTGCTGTCGTAGCCGATTGCAATAGACGGTGAATCGTAGTGAGCGTTGAGGAAATCCGCAAGTCCCTGTGTTGCTCTGCCGACAGTGTAAATATTCATTCTATTTGTGCCTGCTCCGATTACTCCACGAAGTCCGGCAGTACCAAATTCGAGTGAACGATAAAATCTATCCAATATCTCATCGTCATTGCCCTTTATGCTTTCAAGTTCTGCCGTAAGGTCAGGGTCGCCTGTTGCCTTTTGCAACCACTCGTTATATAAAGCGTTAATGTCCATAAGAAACTCCTTAATCAATTAAATATTTATTTGAAAATTCAAGCTTATTTTAAACTTATTATTTTGTATTGTCAATATTTCAAATATAATGTATAATATTTATTAACAATTTACTCATAGGTGATAAGATGAAAAAGAGAATTGCATTGTGGGACAACCTAAAATTCCTGTTGATTATATTGGTTGTAATAGGTCATTACACGCAACAATTAAGAGCTGACAACGATATTATGCAAAGAATATATGTTTTTATATATTCATTTCATATGCCGGCTTTTATTTTTGCAACAGGATTGTTCTCAAAAAGAGCCGTGAACGAAAAAGACATCAAAAAAGTGTTGCCGTACTTAACTTGCTTTTTTGCAACAACGGTAATAATGTTTTTGTCGGCATCGGCACTTCGTTGGAAACCTACAATTGAACTGTTCAGTCCGAGCGGACTGCCGTGGTACTTAATGTCTATGTTCTTTATGTTCCTAATTACAATGGTGCTAAAGGACTACAAACCACAATACATATTTATATTATCACTGATTATAGGCGTTATGTGCGAATTTGCACAAACAGAAAATCCCGACTTTTTCACTTGGATGCGAACACTGATATTCTATCCGTTTTTCTATCTTGGTTACTGCCTTGACAGTGAAAAAATCGAAAAAGCAACAAACAAGATAAGCATAAAAATCACGGCTGTAATATTTTTTGTTGCAATTTATTTGCTGATATATTTCTATCCAAAGCAAGCAAACAAAATCAGCAGATTAAATACGGCAAGGCACACATATTCGGAATTGGGCAGATTTGCACCTTACGGATGGGAACTGCGACTTTTGACATATGCAATTTCATTTGCGGCAATATTTTTGCTTATTAGCCTTATTCCGAGGAAAAAAATCAAAGGCTTTACCTCTTTGGGTGAACGCACCCTCGGAATATATATGTTCCATTATGTTATCATACACATAGCAATATATGTGATTAAGATTCAAAATATATTTAAATCCGTTTTTCCAAACAGTTGGGCATATTTAATCATTCCTGTTGCAATACTGACTGCGTATTTCTGTGGAAATCCGATGTTCAATCAGGTATCACAAAAGCTGTTTTCACGCAAAGAAAAGCTGAAAGGATAAACTATGTTTGCTAAAGTAAAAAGTGAAGGACTTTTAGGAATAGAAAGTTACGATGTTGAAGTTGAAGCAGACCTCAGCTCCGGTATGCCAAGGTTTGACCTTGTTGGCTTGCCTGACACAGCGGTTAAAGAAAGCCGTGAGCGTGTGAGAGCATCAATCAAAAACTGTGGTTTTGACTTCCCTGTTTCAAGAATAACGGTCAACATTGCCCCTGCCGACATCAAAAAAGCAGGAGCTGTATATGACCTGCCTATACTCGTTTCGATACTAAAAGCAAGCGGTCAAATCAAAGCGAATTTGGATGATTTTGCATTCATAGGTGAGTTGTCGCTTGATGGCGAAATTCGAAAGGCAAACGGTGTTTTGCCGATGGTTTTGCGAGCAAAGGAAAAAGGCTTGGGGGCAATTTTTGTGCCGTATCAAAACGCATTTGAAGCAAGTGTGGTTAAAGGCATTGATATTCTCCCTGCAAGGAGCATAAAAGAAATTGTTTCTCACCTTGATTTTGGCAAACTGATTGAGCCTGTTTCGCACGATATAAACGAGGACGACATCCTTGCAGAACAGCTTGACTTTGCTGATGTAAGAGGTCAAGAAGCCGCAAAAAGAGCAATTGAAATTGCTGCGGCAGGCTCACACAACTTGATTATGATTGGACCTCCGGGCACGGGTAAATCAATGCTTGCAAAAAGAATCGGTTCAATTTTGCCTGATATGACAATTGATGAAAAAATAGAAACAACAGCAATTTATTCGGTTGCAGGAATGTTGCCCGAAGATGTCAAGCTTATATCAAAACGACCGTTCAGAAGCCCGCACCACACAATTTCTGCACAGGGCTTGACCGGTGGCGGAACAAATCTTCGACCGGGTGAACTGTCGCTTGCACACAACGGCGTACTTTTTATGGACGAGTTCCCTGAATTTGACAGACGAACAAAGGAATCACTGCGACAACCGCTTGAAGATTCAAGAGTTACAATCAGCCGTGCAGGAGGCACAGTCAGTTATCCTGCAAACCTGATGGTTGTTGCCGCAATGAACCCTTGCCCGTGCGGTTATCTTGGGCATCCGACAACACCGTGCAAATGCACAGACGCAGCAAAGAGAAAATACCAAAACAAGATTTCGGGTCCGTTGCTTGACAGAATGGACATTCACATTGAAGTGCAAAATGTGGAATACGAAACAATATCAAGCAAGGAGAAAGCCGAAAGCTCGGCAGAAATCAAAAAGCGTGTTGACAAGGCAAGAGCCATTCAGCAAAAGAGGTTTGAGGGCACGGAAATCAGTTGCAACGCAAAGATGACACCGTCTGCAACTCAAAAATATTGCACAATGTCACCGCAAGCAAACGCAATGATGAAGAACAGCTTTGAAAGACTCGGAATGTCGGGCAGAGCATACGACAAGATTTTGCGTGTGGCAAGAACAATTGCCGACCTTGACGACAGCGAAAACATCGAGGTTCAGCACATTGCAGAAGCATTGCAATACAGAGCACTCGACAGAAAATATTGGGGATTATAACGCATAAAAAGTTTAAAAGAGTTGGACAAAATCCAACTCTTTTCATTTTGTCAACCCCACCGTCAACACTTCGTGTTGCCACCTCCCCTTGCTCACGCAAGAGGAGGCACATAAGGTTTTAGATTATATTTCTGTTTTTAAACACTTCAAGTGTGTGTTTGATTTGGTCATCAAAAAATCGTTGTTCTTCTGCGCTCAATTCGTCAGGTGAAATCTCACCGATATTTTGCACCTTGTTTGCTCCGTGAAAATCAGAGCCTGCCGTAAAGACAATATTAAGATTATTATATTTTTTGCACCTCTCAATTATCTGCCGGCGAAAGTCGGCATTTTGCTTGTAATGCCACAATTCGACACCCACCGTGTCGGTTGCATCTGCCGTGATAGTCGCTATTTCATCTATTTCCTCATCTGTAAATCTATACTCAACAAAATGAGCGATACTCGGCAATCCGCCGCATTGCACAACAGCATACAAACCCTCTTCAAAGGTCATTTCTCTACGCTTGACAAAATACTTTGATTTTGTATTGATTACGGTCTTGAACGCATTGCTCACAGAATCTGTGATTCCCTTATCCGTCAGATACCTTGCAATATGAACACGATTGACAAAACCGTCACCGTTAAGCATTGACAAAAATTCATCATAGCTGACATCAAAATCAACCGAAAGATTGTCAATCATCTGCCTAACCTGAACAGATTTTGACTCTGCCTCCCTGTCAATAAGCGCCCTTAAAGGAGCAAATTTTTCGCTGTCAAAATCGCTGTTAACATTGAAATATCCGAGCAAATGGAGCTTTTTGCCGTTATGCTTTGTTGACAGCTCAATGCCTGCGATTTTGTGTGGCAATTCATCAGTCATTCCCTTTAAAACACCTACACTTTGAAAATTATTATGGTCGGTTATCGCAATATATTCAAAATTATTTTTTCTTGCAAATTCAACAATTTGAGGCACGGTAAGTGTGCCGTCCGAAAAAGTTGAATGAATATGCAAATCCACTTTCATATCATCACCGTATATTCAAAAACTGCCTTGCATTATTATTTGCAAAGCAGTTTGATTTACTATTATTCATCACCGTCAGCTTGATAATCAAACGACGAAGCATTGTAGCCAAAATACTTTTCAACAAGCGGAGTGAACTCGTCACCTTTTCCGTAGTTTTCCGACTTCATTTCTCGAATAGCCTCATTGATTGAATCCTTCCAACCGCTGTTTTTTGCACAAGCGATAACATACTCGATTGTGTCAAGTTCGCCGTTCAGAATATTGAAGCTGTCAGACTTTGCGGTTTCTGTTTGGCGATATGTAAATTCGTCAACAACTACTGCGTCATACTTTTTGCTCAATTCATTTACAGCGTTGTCAAAAGGCACAACATCAACACTTGCGCAAGCACCGGATATGGCAGAATTCTTTTCAAAAGCAGTTTTTGCAGTGTCACCGACAACTGCAACCTTTGCACCCGAAAAGTCTGCATATGATTTAATACCGCTGTTTTTTGGAACAAGAGTGATTACTCTGTTTGTAACAATAGGTTCTGTGTATGAATAGTCCTTATTGAAAGTACCGCTGTTTTTTGACACAGCACCGAAAAGCAGGCACGCACTGTATTCCCTGTTATTGCTGTCAAAAAATCCGCCGTCTTCTTCAAGAATATAACCATCGGCAACCTGTTCGTAACGGAAAGATTTGAGATCGCCTTTTACACTGTCAAAGATTCCATTCCACAACTCAGGCTCAAAACCTTTTGCCTTGCCGTTTTTGACATCTGTAATAAACGGTGCAGCCTCTTTTGTGTACCCGATTACAGCCACATCAGTGCCGTATTTTTCGGCATTTTGATTTGAACAACCGGCAAAGCACATTGCAATGATTGCAACAGCACAAAGCACAGCTCCTATTTTTTTGATTAATTTCATAAGGATTCCCCCATTCGTATAATTCAATTTTATAATATTCACAAATCAAAGTCAAGAAATTATACCATTTTTTGCATATGTTTTACACTCAACTTTCTTGACAATGATAATAAAAGGTTTATAATATAATCATTACTATTACAAAGAATAAGAGGAAAATCATATGTTATCATTAGACAGAGTGTACAAAGCCTCAACAATTCTCAAAGAAATCATCAGAGAAACAGATTTAATTGCGGCACCGAATCTACACCAAGGTTGTAATGTTTATCTCAAAACAGAAAACCTGCAAGTTACAGGTTCATTCAAAATCAGAGGCTCATACTTCAAAATCAGTCAATTAACAGAAGAAGAAAAGAAAAAGGGCGTTATCGCTTGCTCTGCGGGTAACCACGCACAGGGCGTTGCGCTTGCAGCCACAAAGAACGGCATAAAGTCAATTATCTGCTTGCCTGACGGTGCTCCTATCAGCAAGGTAGAAGCAACCAAGAGATACGGCGCAGAAGTTTGCCTTGTAAAAGGTGTTTATGATGACGCATACAACAAAGCACTTGAACTCAAAGACGAAAAGGGTCTTACATTTATTCATCCGTTCAACGACCCTGATGTTATCGCAGGTCAGGGCACAATCGGACTTGAAATTCTCAATCAACTTCCGAGTGCGGATGTGGTTGTTGTGCCAATCGGCGGCGGCGGACTCATCAGCGGTATTGCCTACACAATCAAACAGTTGAAGCCTAACTGCAAGGTATACGGTGTTCAGGCTGCCGGTGCTCCGTCTATGGAACACTCAATTGCAGACGGCGAAATCGAAACACTCGACTATGTAAATACTATTGCGGACGGTATTGCGGTTAAAACTCCGGGTTCGCTTACATATGACATTTGCAACGAATATGTTGACGGAATTGTTACCGTAACAGATGACGAAATCGCACTTGCAATCCTCACACTTTTGGAGCAACAAAAGCTTATCGCAGAGGGTGCGGGCGCTGTGCCTGTTGCCGCTGTTATGAACGGCAAAATTCCTGATGTAGACGGCAAAAATGTTGTTTGCGTTGTATCGGGCGGTAATATTGATGTCACAATCCTTTCAAGAGTTATTGAGCGTGGTCTTAAAATGGGCGGAAGAACCGCAGACATTGTTATTGCTTTGTCTGACAAACCGGGTCAGCTTTCAGGCGTAAGCCAAATTGTTGCCGAGCAAGGCGCAAATGTTGTTTCCGTTAACTACGACTCAACCGACCTTGATATGAACATTACAGACTGCTATCTTAAAATCGGCGTTGAAACAAGGAACTTTGAGCACATTGTTGCTGTTAAAAAAGCTCTTACAGACGCAGGATTTAAAGTATTGGAATAACAAACAAAGGAGATAAAAATCATGGAATATGTTGCAACAAACAATGCACCAAACGCAATCGGACCTTATTCACAGGCAGTAAAGGCAAACGGCTTGCTTTTCACTTCGGGTCAAATCGCAATCAACCCTGCAACCAACACAGTTGAGGCAAAAACAATTGAGGAGCAAACCACTCAAGTTTGCAAAAATCTTAAGGCTGTTGTTGAAGCGGCAGGCACTGATATGAGCAAAGTTGTAAAGACTGTTTGCTTCCTTGCAGACATCAACGACTTCGGCGCTTTCAACGAGATTTACGGCAAGTATTTCACATCAAAGCCGGCAAGAAGCTGTGTGGCAGTAAAAGATTTGCCAAAGGGCGTTCTTTGCGAGGTTGAACTTATCGCCGAATTATAAAACAAAACAAGACAAACAAAAAATCGTGCAGTTGGGGCACACTGCACGATTTTTTATTTTTATATGTATTTAATTTTTATGTTTCATTGTGCCGTCTTTTTCCCAAGAAACGGTTGAAATGTCGTAGTAAACATTTTTATTGCTGTCGTAATATATTGACATACTGTCCTTTTTCAGCGACAGCTTATTATCCTTGTCAAAATAAAAATTGCCCTGCTCGGTCACATAGCACTGAAAGCCGTTCAACTTTTCGCCTGTTGTTTGATTGACATAATCAGGCAAATAATCTTCGGTCATTTCAAGTTTATATGCTGTGCCCTGTTCATCATAAAACAAGACATCAAACTTTGATGAATAGGCATTTCCCTTTGCATCATAAAACTGTTCCTGCACTTCGGTTGTTGACGGTTGTTCCTTTGGCGGTTGCTCCGTTTTTGAACACGCAGAGAAAACAGACGCCAACGCAATAACCGCAAGCAATATACTCAAAGATTTTTTCATCATCTTGAAAATACCTCTTTGTAAATATTCGAAACATCTTCGGATGTGAATTTGACAGGATTGTTGCCAAGACGGGTTACATCAACCTTTGATGTGAAAATCGGGATATTCTTTTCATCTGTTTTTGGATAAGGAAGTTCAAAATCTTTGAGAATTCCGTTGAAAATTTCAAGCCCTTCTCTTGCATCCTTGCCACCTAAAAGGACACCGATTTCGTCGAATCTGTCATACGCACCTGCGTACGCCTCCTTGCCTCTGTTATTGAGCATATATTCCCAAATAACAGACAAGCCCGAAGCCACGGAATGACCGTGAGAAGTGCCACAGTTCATTGTTATGCAATAGCACATTGCGTGAGCCGAAGTTGTGCCCGTGATGTTGATAGCCTTGCCTGCATAATAAGAAGCCCAAAGCATACCCTCATTGCCGTCAGGTGTGTTGTTGATATATCCGTCCTTATTTGCCATAAAGCCAAGTATTCCCTTTTTGGCATATTCACGGCTTTCGTCGTTTGCCTTTACAGACCAATAACTCTCGATAGAATGACAAAGAGCGTCAAGACTTGTGCACTTGCGTTGATAAAGCGGAAGTGTTGACAAGAGGCTTGAATCAAGAATCACATAATCAGGCAAAAAATCAAGATTTGCAACGCTTATCTTGTCAACCTCATTGATGTAGAACACAGACGACTTTGTTGCCTCTGCGCCCGTGCCTGCGGTTGTCGGAATATACAGCGACTTTATATCGTTGTTTTCCATAGGCTCTTTAAGGCATTTTGACACATCATTTGTTGCCATAAGTCTAATCATTTTTGCACTGTCAATCGGTGAACCGCCGCCTGCACCAATTATGAAATCGCAACCCTCATCATTGAAAATCTTGGCAGCGTCAACCATATCCTCAAACCTCGGATTCGGTCTGATATTGTCAAAAACAACAATGTTAAACTGCTTTAAATATTCAAAAATTTCTGTTTGTTGAAAGCTCTTTCCACAGCAAACAAAAGGCTTTTTGACATTGTTTTGCTCAAAAATATCCTTAATCTGCTGATAACTTTCAAGAATTATACCTTTATTCTGCATTTGCCAACCACTCATATTCCGGAACATAAATCCTTGTTTTATCCCACGGGTCACCGTCAAGGTGACGAATCATCCAAACATAGTACATCTCAAAACCCGGTGCGGTCACCTGCTGATGAGCATTGCCCCCACGGATGCAAAGGCAAGAGCCGTTTTCTGTTTTGTACGGAGTGTCGCCCTCAAAGCCTGCGCCAAAGCCCTCTTCGTGGTCGAATTGATAATAATAAACCTCCGGCTGTGGGTGATGATGAGGAGGATATGACGACCACTTGCCCGGCTGATTGAACACTTCGCCCATAACCATATTTGAATACGGTGCATTGTCGAGGTCAAACATTGTGGACACGATTCTGTGACCTGTGCCACCCCACTGTCCTTTACCGAATTCCTGATACAAGCAATTATCAGGATTATAAAAAACAGGTGCCCAAGTTCTGTCGTTATCGGTCATCTGAACAATAACTTCACTCTCTTTGTGAGCGGTTACAACAGCCTTTGTGCCGTGTGAAAAATGAACGGCATACGGTGTTCTTTGGAACGGATTTGCACGCTCACAATCCTCGTTTATACTATCTCCGACAGCAAAATTGACTGCGCCTTTAAGAAGAAGAATTGCACACTCGTTGCTCTCATCTTCAATGGTCAAAACTTCACCATCGGCTAATTTCTTAACATAAATATCCATCAGCATATCGCTGTTTTCGCCGTTCATTCGGCAAAGATATTTTCTTCCCGTTTCGTCAAACTGTGGTTTGTAAAGCATAACAACACCCCTTTTAGTTATGTTTGAATATTTATAGATTAATCAATAGTTTTCAGGTTTTTAAGGCTGACATCCATAATCATTGCAGAGTGAGTGAGAGCACCGCAAGAAACAAAATCAACACCGATTTCTGCAATTTCCTTAAGTCGCTCTTTTGTTACATTACCGCTACACTCTGTTTGAGCCTTGCCGTCAATCATCTCAACTGCCTTGCGCATAGTGTCGTTGTCCATATTATCAAGCATAATGATGTCTGCACCTGCGTCAAGAGCTTCTTTGACCTGCTCAAGAGTTTCGGTTTCTATCTCTATTTTTCTTACAAACGGAGCATAAGCTTTTGCCATTTCGATAGCCTTTGTAACAGAGCCTGCTGCACCGATGTGGTTATCTTTGAGAAGGACACCGTCAGAAAGATTATATCTGTGATTTGTTGCGCCGCCGACCTTAACAGCGTGCTTTTCGAAAGGACGCATATTAGGTGTGGTTTTTCTTGTATCAAGCAAAACAGTCTTGTAGCCGTCAAGCTCGTTTACATATTCTCTTGTCATAGTGGCAATACCGCTCATACGCTGAAGATAATTGAGTGCAGTTCTTTCGCCGGACAAAATAGCCTTTACATCGCCGTAAATTACACCGATCAAATCGCCTTTTTTCACAAAATCGCCATCCTTAAAATTAGCCTCAAACCGGCTTGTGTCATCAAGGATTTTGAATGTGCGTTCAAAAACATCAAGACCGCAAACTATGCCGTCCTGCTTGCAAATAAGGTCTGCTCTGCCTTGCTTGTCCTCGGGCATAACGGCATTTGTGCTTACATCCTCGGAGGTGATGTCCTCCTTTAATGTGTTGATAATGTAATCATCAACATTAATCTTCATCGTTACACCATTTAGCATAAAAATCCGGGTCCTTTCTCTTTATCTCGTCCATAATAATATGTTTAAATTCTTTTTGTATTTCTTCCTTTGAAGTGTACTTTTCAAGGTCAACCTCAGGAACATCACTCGGTTTAACCGAAGTGTCATTTGCAATTGTATCGGCTGCACGCTTTGCAAAAACAAGGCTTTCAAGAAGCGAATTTGATGCAAGACGGTTTTTGCCGTGAACACCGTTGCAAGCGGTTTCGCCTACGGCATAAAGATTTTTCATAGAAGTTACGCCGTTTGTGTCGGTCTTGACGCCGCCCATCATATAGTGCTGTGCAGGGGTTACGGGAACATTGTCCTTTGTCATATCGTATCCCTCTTCCATACAAGCCTCAAAGATGTTTGGAAATCTTTTCTTTGCTTCCTCGCTTGTCATAGTAGGAAGATTGAGATACACATGGTCTGTGCCAAACTTTTTCATTTCCTCGACAATAGCATTTGTAACAACATCTCTCGGTTGAAGCTCATCTGTGAAACGCTCACCGTTTTCGTTGAGCAACACAGCGCCCTCACCTCTTACACTCTCGCTGATAAGGAAGCGTCTGCCCTCTTTTTTGCTGTAAAGAGTAGTTGGGTGAATTTGAATATAGTTCATATTTTGAAGCTCAATGCCATGCTTGAGAGCAAGAGCAAACGAGTCGCCTGTAATATGCGGATAATTTGTTGAATTCTTGAAAAGACCACCTATACCACCTGTTGCAAGAATAACATTGTCTGCAAGGATTGCACCTTTTTCGCCATATTCATCATAGCAAACAATGCCATAGCACACATTGTCTTTTTCAATTAGGTCAATCATTGTTGTGCGTGTAACAAATGTAATATTAGTCTTTGTTTTTGCAATGTCAAGAAGCGTTGCGGTTATTTCCTTGCCTGTTTCGTCCTTGTGATGAAGAATACGGTTGCGGCGATGTGCACCCTCTCGAGTGTAGTCGTATTCACCGTCACCGTCGGTATCAAACTTTACTCCCAAATCAATAAGCGTGCCGATGACATCCTGCGACGACTCAATCATAACACGAACAGACTCCGGATTATTCTCATAATGTCCGGCTTTCATAGTATCCTCAAAATAGCAGTCAAAGTCGTTTATGTCTTTAAGAACACACACTCCGCCCTGTGCCAAAAACGAATCGCAGTCATCAAGATTTTCCTTGGTGATTACCAAAACATCCTGTTCTTTCGGCAAGCAAAGTGCGGCAAAAAGTCCGGCTACGCCGGAACCGACAATTACTGTATTAGTTTTTATAAAATTATCATTTTTCATACTCTTAAAATCCTATAATAAATTTTTTTATTTTTAACTATACTTATTTAAATATATATCGTTACCAGTAAAATGTCAATAGAACAGCGTCAGAAATTGTTACAATATAAAGAAAAATAATAAAACTTGAAAAAATGATAAAAATCATTTATAATAGAAAGTGTAATTGTGTTATTTGAGAGGAACATATTTGTACTATGGACATTAAAAATTTTGAAACCTTTATACAGGTTGCAGACCAAAACAGTTTTACAAAAGCGGCGAAGAAACTCGGCTACACGCAGTCGGCGGTTTCGGCACAAATCAAACAGCTTGAGCACGCATACGGAGTGCTTCTTTTTGAGCGTGTAAACCACACTGTAAAGCTGACGCCAAAGGGTGAGCAGATACTTCAGCTTGCACAAAAATTGCTTGCAACCGTTGAAGATATTGAAAACACGGCAAGCAGCAAGAAAGACATCAACGGCAAAGTTAGAATTGCAATGTGCGACTCCCTCTGTCACTGGCTGTTTTGGGATAATTTTGACCATTTCCACAATACATATCCAAACATTTCGCTCAAGATTTTTCCTGCAAGCACGGAAGAAATGTTCCGCCTTGCGAACCAAAATGATGTTGACCTTATCTTTACACTCGACAAGCATATTTACGACAGCAACTACACGATTGTAAAAGAGCACAAGGTGAAAACTCACTTCATTATGGGCAATGAAAATCCGCTGTTCAAAAAGGACAAAATCACCATTGAGGATGTGCTCGAACAGCCGTTCATACTCACCGAAAAAGGTATGAGTTATCGCCAAAGGCTTGACGATTATCTTGCAAAAGAATCTATGGAAATCAATCCGTTTTTGGAAATTGGCGACACCGAACTTATTTGCCATTTGGTTGAAAAAAATATGGGAATCTCGTATCTTCCTGACTTCATTACTGACGAATATGTTGCCAAAGGCAAGGTTAAGCAATTTGAAGTTGACACCATCAGCGATGAAATTTGGATTCAGATGCTCTACCACAAAAGCAAGTGGATTACCCCTGCAATGCAAACTGTTATGGATTACATCTGTTCAATATTATAACTATTAAAACCGTAAGACAATTTCTATTATCTTACGGTTTTTGTCATTGTGATTGAATTTAATTTCTACATACGATAAAAATCTTTAATGTTCAAACACTTGAACATAAATTATTTTGGTGATACACTGTTGTTGTAATAAAAAATTTTAAAGGGGTTATTAAAATGAAAAAGGCAATCAAAAGAGTAGCCTGCGTGGCACTTTCTGTGCTTATGATAGGCGGAGCGTTTGCAGGATGCAGTACACAGAGCGACAGCAATGACGGCAACAAAGTGTACAAGGTTGGCGTTTGTCAGCTTGTTCAGCACGCTGCACTCGACAAAGCAACAGAGGGTTTCCAAGCTGCAATCAAGGAAAAGTTGGGCGACAAAGTTGAAGTTGATGTTCAAAACGCATCAGGCGACACAGCAAACTGCACAACAATCGCAAACAAGTTTGTTTCATCAAACTACGACCTCATCATGGCAGTTGCAACACCTGCACTCCAGGCTTGCACAACAGCAACCGCAGCATCTCAAACACCGATTGTTGCAACCGCTGTTACACACTTTGGCACAGCACTCGACATTGATATGCCGGCTGACGGAGCAACAGGCATCAATGTAACAGGAACTACGGACCTTGCACCGCTTGACAAACAAGCAGAACAGCTTGCAACATTGTTCCCGGAGGCTAAAAAAGTTGGCATTCTCTACTGCTCGGCAGAGGCTAACTCAAAACTTCAAGCAGACGAAATGATAAGGATTATGAGCAAAATGGGTCTTGATGTTACATCATACACATTCACCGACTCAAACGATATTCAATCAGTTGCACAAAAGGCCGCAACATCATCGGATGTTCTTTACATCCCAACCGACAATATTGTTGCATCAAACGGTGCAATCGTTGACGAAGTTTGCCAAACCGCAAACACACCGATTATCGGTGCCGAAGCATTGGCTTGCCTCAAGTACAACGCTGTGGCAACATATTCAATCGACTATTACGAAATCGGCTACCAAGCAGGCTTGATGGCATACGATATTCTTGAAAACGGCAAAAACCCTGCAACAATGAATATTCAGTCACCGCAAAAACTCACATCAATGTACATTCCTGAAATGGCAAAGAAATACGGCGTTCTTGACAAGATTGAAAAGGACGGCACATACCAGGTTTTGGAAGCAGAAGAAGAATAAGCACTGCGAAAATGTATTTTGATACGCTGTAGACCGTTGATAAAGCTCTGAAACACGCCAAGATTTGTTGACGGAGAGATTATAAAAGCACCGTAAGTATCGAACTTACGGTGCTTTTGGCGTATTTCGGAAGCTTTATCAAATTTACGATGTTTTATTATTTATAGTTTTGCCGTCTACATACTGTGTACCCGGTTCAGGTTTTTTGCCTGATTTGGCGGCAACAAGTTCATCACAGGTTACAAACTGATAACCCTTTTTGAGAAGAACAGGAACCATTCTTTCAAACGCATCTGCGGTTGAACCGTAGATTTCGTGCATAAGAATTATATCACCGTCCGATACATTCTTGATCACCGCATTGTACACCTTGTCGGCATTTCTGCTCTTCCAATCCTGGGTGTCGAGCGACCAATAATAAAGTGGCGTTTTTTCCTGCTTACAGGTTTTGCGAATAAGCTCCGTTGTTATTCCGCCCGGAGAACGGAACGCAGTAGGACGAACTCCGCAAGCCTTTTCAATAGCATCCGATCCCTTTATAATATCGTTTGGAGTGACATTTTTGCCGTAATGCTCATGATTGTAGGTGTGGTTGCCGATTTGACAGCCGAGAGCCACCTTGCGCTTTACATTCTTTGTGAGATTTGAAGCATTTGAGCCAATCATAAAGAATGTTGCTTTGATGTGATATTTTTCGATGACATCAAGGATTCTGTCCGAAGCTCCATTATAACCCGGTCCGTCATCAAAAGTAACGGCAATCATAGGCTTTGTTGCGTCAACCTTTGCAATGCCTGCTGCATCAAGCACCTTGGCATTTTTGATTTTGCTCCACTTGCCGTTGATTTTTTGCTCATTGAAATAAACATAAGAGCGAACTCTGACATTGTATTCATCACCGACAGCAAGTTCCATAACATCTGTTGATTCGGAATTTACATCCTTGACATTGATGCTTTGCTTGTCACTGAAATCTTTTGACTTTGCATATTGAATTTCGTATCCGCCGCATTTTGAATTTGCCTGCCAGCTGATTTTGAGGGAATTTGGCTGAACAGCCTCTACCTCTGCAACCTGCTGTTTTGGATTTGTGAAAGCCGAAACTTCTGTGAACTTTTCGCTTTCAACAAGTTTTTTCTTATTCTGCTTAAAAGCCTTTACAACAAATGTATATGCAGTGGAATCATCAAGATTTTTAACTGTGCAACCGAGTTTTTGCGGATCTTTTACAGTCTTTATCTTTTTGAACTTGTCGCCTTTTTTCTGATAAACAAAATACCCGTCTGACGAGCCGACTCTTTTCCACGAAAGTTTTACTGAATTATCCGATGTGCCAACAACAACGGGCGATTTGACAGGTCCGATATTTTGCGATGAAACGCCACAAATTGCAATCAATCCGGCAAGCAAAATAACTGCCATAATAAACAATCCTGTCAATCTGATTTTTCTTGACATAATTTCCTCCGAGTTCCTTTTTTGTATTTGAAATTATTATACAACAAACAATTTTTTTATTCAATAGAAAACACCAATTATTTATTAGTAAATTTTAGTATTGTAAATATAATCAAAATTTATAAACATTGTTAAAGATTTATCATTGATTTTGTATAAAAACTGTGATATTATTTATGCGGTATTATATTAATACCTATTAGACAAACGAGAAATTTGTTAAATTCTCATAAGGAAAAGAGGCTACTAAATGGAAATTATGATTGCGTTTCTTGTTGGCTTTCCGTTCGTTAGTGCATTGTTGCACGGAATCGTGAAAGACAACAAGACAAGAAAAGTCATAACCTACACATCGGCAGGTCTGATTATATTTGCCGCTCTTATGTTCACGGTAACATATTACATCAAGGGCGGAGGATATATCACATTCAACGAAGAATTCTTAATCGGCGGATTGCCGTTTGTGGAAATCGTTGACTACCTGATGGTTGCAGGTGAAGTATTCTTGGTGGTGCTAATCACCGTGCTGTCAATTAAGTACAAAAAATACTATGCGGCAGTTTTGTCAATAGCACAAACCGCACTTGAATTTTGGTATGAATTTTCAGGAATCAAACCAAAAAACCAAATTTCGAATTTTTATTGCGACCAACTCACAATAATTATGATACTGATTATTGCGATTGTCGGCACATTCATCACAATTTATGCCTGTGGATATATGGACGACTATCATCACCACCACGGCAATGAAGTGAAAGACAGACGAGGCTTTTTCTTTGCAATTATGTATGTATTCATCGGTGCAATGTTTGGTCTTGTGCTCTCAAACAACCTCATTTGGCTATATTTCTTCTGGGAAGTTACAAGTGTTTGCTCATTTCTCCTCATCGGCTACACAAGAAGTGCAGAGGCAATTACAAACTGTTTCAAGGCATTGTGGATGAACCTCCTTGGCGGTCTCGGAATGGCGATTGGCATTGTTATGCTCGGTGTTAATCACTCCGTTACAAGCCTTCAAGGCATACTTGAGCAAGACAAATCACTTATAGTATTGCCTATAATTTGCCTTTCATTCGGTGCTCTCACAAAGAGCGCACAGCTTCCGTTTTCAAGATGGTTGCTTGGCGCTATGGTTGCTCCCACACCGTCATCGGCACTTTTGCACAGTGCCACAATGGTCAAAGCAGGCGTTTATCTTTTGATCAGAATGGCTCCGGCAATGAGCGGAGAATTCAGCGGATATATGGTTGGACTTGTCGGCGGTCTTACCTTCCTTGCTATGTCTATGCTTGCAATCACGGCATATGACGGCAAAAAGGTTTTGGCATATTCAACGCTCTCCAACCTCGGACTTATTACAGCGTGTGCAGGTATCGGAACAGAGGAAACTGTTTGGGCTGCAATTTTCCTTGTAATTTTTCACGCTGTATCAAAATCACTTTTGTTCCAAACAGTCGGTTCAATCGAACACCAAACAGGCTCAAGAGATATAGAAACTATGCACGGTCTTGTAAGAAGATACCCATATCTCACATGGACACTTGTTGTGGGAATTGCAGGTATGTTCCTTGCTCCGTTTGGTATGCTGGTTTCAAAATGGGCAGCTCTCAAAGCATTTGTTGACACAGGTCTTGCAAGCGGTAACACACTCGAAATCATTGTTTCTACCCTTCTCGTACTCTGCATTTGCTTCGGTTCTGCAACAACACTTTTCTATTGGTCAAAGTGGCTTGCAACCGTTCTTTCGTCAAATCCATCGGACAAAAGACACAAAAACACAATTTCCATAAATCAATGGGCATCTCTTTTCACCCACGGCGGTCTTATGATTCTCATTGTATTTGTATTCCCTCTTATTTCAAAATATGTTGTTAAACCATACACTGCAAAGGTATTCCGCAACGAATATGCGGTTATCTCATACGAAAATATTATTCTTACAATTTTGATGGTTATATTCATCTTTGTAATTCCGATTGCAAACTACTTCCTTATTGCAAAGAACAGACCGTTCCCTAAAGCAGATAGATATTTCAACGGCGTAGGCACTCCCGACCAAATTGGTTTTGTTGACTCCTTTGGCAAAGAGAAAAAGGAATTCTTGACCAACTGGTATATGGAGGACATCTTTGGCGAAAGCCATATGTACAAGCCAAGCGTTTACACATCAATATTCTTAATTGCGGCATTTACAATTGCTGCAATAGTAACGGGAGGTGTTTGCTGATGAAAGACCTCATTTTATCAATAATCAGCGCCGTACTGTATTTTGTGCTCGCTCCGTTTTTTGGTGCGTTGCTTGCCGGCGTTGACAGAAAAATCACTGCAAGAATGCAAGGCAGACAAGGTCCGCCTGTTCTTCAGCCACTTTACGATGTAGCCAAACTTTTGAAGAAGCAAACAAAAGTCATCAACCGAGTTCAAATGTTGTACTTGCTTACATTCCTGTTTTTCATCATCATAACAGGTTTACTCTTCTTTGCAGGCTACGACATTATGCTTGTTCTCTTTACACTCACAACCGCAAACATTTTTCTTGTAATTGCTGCATCAAGCGGTCACTCACCTTACGCATTTATGGGTGCAAGCAGAGAACTTGTGCAGATGCTTGCATATGAGCCTATGGTGCTTATTGCGGCAATCGGATTTTACATTGTTTCGGGCAGTTTCAGAGTTTCTGCAATTGCAACCCACGACAGCTTGCCTGCAATAGTACTTTTGCCGGGCATATTCCTTGGATTTGTATTCATTCTCACAATCAAATTGAGAAAGCACCCGTTTGACATTTCAACCTCTCACCATGCTCATCAGGAAATGGTAAAAGGTATCACAACCGAATTCAACGGTCAGATGTTTGCGATTGTTGAAATCTCGCACTGGTACGAAAATGTCTTTCTTTTGGGACTTTTGTCGCTCTTCTTCCTCAATTCAAAACCGTGGAGCGTGCTTCTTGCAATAGTTTGTATGGTTATCTGCTATTTTGCGGAAATTCTTATTGACAACACAAATGCAAGACTCAAATGGAAGCAAATGCTTGACAACACATGGATTGTCACCGCAGTTTTGGGTGCGCTCAACCTTATTGTAATTGAAGTTCTCAAAGGCAAGGGGGTAATATAAATGGCAGATGTAACAAAATCACCTTGGATTATGCACTATGACGGAAGCTCGTGCAACGGATGTGACATCGAGGTTCTTGCGTGCCTAACTCCATTATATGACATAGAACGCTTTGGTATTATCAATACAGGAAATCCAAAGCACGCAGATATTTTGCTTATCACAGGCTCTGTCAATTCACAGAACGAAAGTGTTGTTAAGCAAATATACGAACAAATGACAGAGCCAAAGGTTGTTTGTGCAATCGGAATCTGTGCCTGCAACGGCGGTGTATTCAAAGACTGCTACAATGTTTTGGGCGGTGTTGACAAGGCTATTCCCGTTGACATTTATGTTCCCGGCTGTGCGGCAAGACCGCAATCCATCATTGACGGCGTTGTGAAATCACTTGACTTGCTCAAAGAAAAGAGCGAAAAGCTCAGTGAAAAGAGAAAGCAAGCAAAGGAGGCACTCAAAGATGAATAACTACAACGATTTTGCAATCACAAAGGTCACAAAAGATGAACTTTATAACATTATGCAAAAGAAATACGAGGACGGCTACCGTCTTTCGCAGATTTGTTCAATAGCCTTTGAGGGCTACAACGAGGTGATTTACTCCGTCAACAAGGACTATCTTATGGAAAACTACAAGATTGACTTGCCGATTGACGAGGAAATCAAAAGTTTTTCAGACATCTTCCCTGCCGCAACCCTCTACGAAAACGAAATCAAGGAGCTTTGGGGCGTCAAAGTTGTCGGTATGAACATTGACTACCACAACAAATTTTACAGAATAAAAGAAGAAACACCGTTCAAAAAGCAAATCACGGTTATAAAAAAGGAGGACACAAAGGATGAGTAAGCAATCAATTGTTCCTTTCGGACCTCAACACCCTGTTTTGCCGGAGCCTATACACATTGACCTTGTGTTGGAGGACGAAAAAGTTATCGAAGCAATCCCGTCAATCGGCTTTATTCACAGAGGACTTGAACAGCTTGCAGAAAAGCGAGATTTCAACGACTATCAATATGTTGTTGAAAGAACCTGTGGTATTTGTTCATTCGGTCACGGACTCGGCTACTGTGAAGCGCTTGAAGCAATATTCAATGCCGAAGTGCCCGAAAGAGCAAAGTTTCTCCGTACATTTTGGTTTGAAATGAGCCGTATACATTCTCACCTTTTGTGGCTCGGTCTTCTTGCAGACGCATTCGGCTTTGACGCATTGTTTATGCAAGCGTGGAGAATGAGAGAAAAAGTGCTTGATATGTTTGAAGAATCAACAGGCGGTCGTGTTATCTTTTCGGTCAACAAAATCGGCGGTGTTCTCAAAGATATGGACAGCAGTATGATTAACAGCTTTGTTGACATACTGAACGGAATGGAAAAAGACATCAGAAAAATGACAAATGTTTTCCTCAACGACTATTCTGTTCAAAAAAGGCTCAAGGGTGTCGGTATTCTCACAAAAGAGGATGCACACAGATTGAGTGCCGCAGGTGCTATGGCAAGAGCAAGCGGCATTGAAATGGATATGAGAAAGACAGGCTACGAAGCATACGACAAGATTGATTTTGACATCATCACATCAAACGACTGTGACGGTTATGCAAGATGCGCTGTAAGAATCGGCGAAATCTTCCAATCAATCGAAATCATCCGTCAATGTGCTCAAAAAATGCCGCAGGGTTCTATATGCAATCCACAAAAGGGCAACCCAAACGGCGAAGCGTTTGTAAGAATTGAACAGCCTCGTGGCGAAGCAATTTACTACGCAAAGGCAAACGGAACAAAATTCCTTGAAAGATTCAGAATCCGTACTCCTACCTTTACAAATATTCAATCGCTCATTCATATTTTGCCGGGCAGTGAGTTTGCCGATGTGCCTATGCAGGTGCTCACAATTGACCCGTGCATAAGCTGTACGGAAAGATAAGGAGGAGTAAGATATGAAGTTTATGGATTTTACCGGCTTTGCTCTGAAAAACCTTTTTTCCAAGCCGGCAACAAAGAATTATCCTGCCGAACCTGCGGTTTATCCGGAGCGTTCAAGGGGTCACATTGAAATTGACATAGATAACTGCATTATGTGCGGAATGTGCCAAAGAAAGTGCCCATCGGGTGCAATCAAGGTTGACCGTGCAACAAGAACCTGGTCGATTGAAAGAATGGGTTGTGTGCAGTGCGAAAACTGTGTTTCGGGCTGTCCGAAAAAATGCCTGCACATCAAACCGGGCTACACAGAACCAAGCAGGACTATGACGGTTGACTCATATTCTCAACCGATTCCAGAACCTCCAAAGGCAGAAAAAGCTGAAGCAGACTCCCCTGCTCTTACATCGGGCAAGATTGAAAACGATATGAGCAAGTGTATTCTTTGCGGACTTTGTGCAAGGAAGTGCCCGTCAAGCGCCATCACAGTTGACAGAAACGAGAAAACTTGGAGCATCAACCGTGACGAATGTGTGCAGTGCGGTGCATGCATTGACGCCTGCTTGAAATTCCACAGCTTGAGCTACGCAAAAGACGACGGCGAAAGCGGACAAGTAACCTACAAAAAGGAAGCGTAAAGCATTACTAAAAAATACACCTTTTCAGGTATCGTTCAGGGTATCGGATTTCGCCCCACAGCCCTGAGGCTCGCACAGGAGCTTGACATAAAAGGCGAAGTGAAAAACACAGGCGGTAATGTTGAAATTATCGCACAGGCAGAAAATGAGGCGTTGGAGGAATTTATCCGACGCCTTATCGGCTTGTTTAACATAAAATCATTCAATCAAGAAATTACAGAAAACAAAAGCTACTCCCAATTCAAAATCATTCATTCCACCAACGACAACGACATTCCGTTCATCACTCCCGATTTGGCAACCTGCCCGAATTGTGAACGAGAACTAAAAGACGAAAACAACCGCAGATACAACCATCCGTTTATCAGCTGTATCAACTGCGGAGCAAGATATACCATAATCAACACTCTGCCATACGACAGAGAAAACATTACAATGAGCGTGTTCCCTCTTTGTGACGAGTGTCAAAAGGAATACACGACACCGCAAGACATCAGATGCCACGCACAGACCATTGCATGCAACGACTGCGGACCTGCAACAAGTATTACAATCAATGAAGCTGTGCAGACGCTGAAAAGCGGCGAAATCCTTGCAATCAAAGATATTGGCGGATACCACCTATCGTGCCTATGCGAAACAGAGTGCGCAACAAAACTCCGTGAAATCAAAGGCAGAGAAACAAAGCCGTTTGCAGTTATGTTCAAGGACATTGACGAAATTGCCGAATACTGCGAAATATCCGACAAAGAAAGAGAACTCCTGCTGTCCCCTGCACGGCCGATAGTTTTGCTCAAAGCGAAAAAAGAATTTCCCGTTGGAGTGTGCGACGGTTCGGACTTTATAGGTGCGTTTTTGCCGTGCAATCCGATACAAATACTTATACTCGACAAGGTTTCGCCACTCATAATGACGAGTGCAAACCTATCGGGTGAGCCGATAATAATTGACGATGAAGAAATAAAAAAATTCGGCATGAAAATTCTATCTCACAACCGAGAAATACTAACACCTCTTGATGACAGCGTGGTGCAAATCAACGCAGGAGAGGTACAGTTCATCCGCCGTGCAAGAGGCTATGTTCCGCTTGCAATAGATGTCGGAACAAAGGCGAAAAGCGACATTCTTGCACTTGGCGGTGACATTAAAAGCAGTTTTGCAATTATGCACGGCAACTATATTTATCCGTCACAATACTTTGGTGATTTGGAAGATGCAAAATGTTTTGAAGCATACAAAAACAACATTGACCGTTTTTGCAGACTCCACAGCTTCACACCTGAAAAAACCGTTTGCGATATGCACCCACTGTACTATTCTTCAACCGTAGCAAAAGCAGATTACAAGCACCAGCACCATTTGGCACACGCATACAGCGTTATTGCAGAGCACCGACTAAAAGGTGATGTGTTGAGTTTTGTATTTGACGGCACAGGCTACGGAACAGACGGTGCAATTTGGGGCAGTGAAGTGTTCTTCAACAGAGAAAGAGTTGAGCACCTTGAATACACAAAAATGCTTGCAAGTGACGAGGTTTCAAAAAATGCGGACATCTGCCTTGCCTGCTATGACGGAAGCAATCCGCTTGTCAAAAGTGCGATTGAGCACAACATAAACACGGTGAACTCATCAAGTATGGGCAGGCTGTTTGATGCCGTTGCATCGGTGCTTGACATCTGCCACTACAACACATATGAGGGCGAATGTGCCATAGCACTTGAACGCACGGCACGAAAAGCAACCAAGGCTTTCGAGTTGACTCCTACCCTATCACCAAAAGCCATAATTGAAGAAATCAAAAACGCAAACGCACCAAAGGAAGAAATCGCACTTGGATTTCATCATATGCTTGCAAAATTGATACTGAATATTTCAAAAAAACACAACGCAAATCAGGTCACGCTCAGCGGAGGTTGTTTCAACAACCGAATACTTACCGAGCGAACCTTTGAGCTTTTGAAGCAAAACAACATAAAAGTATACATAAACAACAAAGTGCCGTCAGGAGACCAAGGAATTTGCCTCGGTCAAGCATATTTGACAGCACTTGACGAACAGAAAGAGGTGTAGGCTATGTGTGTTGCGGCACCGGGAAAAATAATTGAAATAAACGGAAACACGGCAAAAATCGACTACTCATCAAACATCACAACGGTCAACAAAGGCATAGTTGACTGCAAGGTGGGCGATTGGGTTTTAGTTCACGCAGGGCTAATAATTCAGGTTTTGCCCGAAAACGAGGCAGAATATATGGTTGACCTATTCAAAGACCTTGAGGAACTTGGACAATGAACATAAACGATGTAATCAAGGCTCTAAAAGAATATGACGGCGAAGAAATCACGCTTATGGAGGTTTGCGGAACTCACACCGCATCAATCAGCGAAAACGCTATTCCGTCACTTATAAGCAACAAAATTCATCTTATCAGCGGTCCGGGTTGCCCTGTTTGTGTTACTGTTTCGGACTATGTTGACAAGTTGATTGAACTTGCACTTGAGGGCAATGTAATAGTCACATTCGGTGATATGATTAGAGTTCCGGGCAGAGAAAAAGCACTAAAAGACATCAAGGCTGACGGTGCGGACATCAGAATGATCTATTCCCCGATGGAAACGATTGAACTTGCAAAAGCTGAACCGTACAAAAATTTTGTGTTTGCGGCAGTCGGATTTGAAACCACAACGCCGATTTATGCACTATTGCTTGATGAAATCATAAAACAAGAAATTAAAAACGTGCAACTCTTGACCGCACTGAAAACTATGCCGAATGTTATTGCCACCCTTTGCGAAGCCGACAACAAGATTGACGGTTTTATTGCACCGGGGCATGTTGCGGTTATTACGGGAAGCAACGCATTTGTGCCTCTTGCCGAAAAATACAGCTTGCCGTTTGCTGTCAGCGGATTTGAAGCGGAAGAAATACTTGCATCAATATATGCACTTATTAAACTTCGCAAACAAGGTAAAGTAATCAACCTTTACAAATCAGCGGTAACAAGCGTAAGAAACGAAAAAGCGTTTGAAATTGTGCACAAATATTTTGAAGAATATGATGCACCATGGCGAGGATTGGGCATTATAAAAGGCTCGGGAATAGCATTAAAAAAAGAATATACAAAATATGATGCAGGTTCACGAGAACTCACGAACGATTATTCACACCAAAAAGGGTGCTTGTGTGGTGAAATAATTTCGGGCAACAAGAAACCGACCGACTGCCCTTTATATAATAAAATCTGCACACCCGAAAATCCAAAAGGCGCTTGTATGGTGAGCATTGAGGGTACTTGCTACAACTATATAACTAACAACAGGAAGTAAAAATATGAAAATTACATTATCACACGGAAGCGGAGGAAAAGCGACAAGCGAGCTTATTGACCAAATTTTTGCACGCCACTTTTCCAACCCGATACTGAATATGATGGAGGACAGCGCAGTTGTTGACGGCTACGGCAAAATCGCAATAACAACCGACAGTTTTGTTGTTACTCCCCTGTTTTTCAAGGGTGGTGACATCGGCAGACTTGCAGTTTGCGGAACGGTGAACGACTTGCTCATGAGAGGTGCTGTGGCAAAATACATTACATCCGCATTCATCATCGAGGAGGGTGCAGACACCGAAACGCTTGAGGCTATTGCATCATCAATGGCAAAAACAGCAAACGAAGCGGGAGTGTGCATTGTTGCAGGCGACACAAAGGTTATCGAGGGCAACGGCGGAGTGTACATCAACACCACAGGCATAGGCTTTGCGAACAATGAAAACATTGTTTCAACCAATCTGCAAAACGGCGACTGCGTAATTGTCAGCGGTACTATGGGCGACCACCACGCAACAATTCTCTCTGCAAGAATGGAAATTGAAAACGACATTCAATCCGACAATGCTCCGCTGACCGACATAGTAAAAAACCTGATTGACGGCGGAATTGACATCCACTGTATGAGAGATGTCACAAGAGGCGGACTCGGAACTGTACTGAATGAACTTGCAAACGCATCTCAAAAACAAATTGAAATTGAAGAAACCGCAATTCCAATCAGCGATGAAGTCAAGGCATTTTCAAAAATCCTGGGACTTAACATTATGCATATGGGCAACGAGGGCAAGTTGGTTGCAATTGTTCCGAGTGAGCAAGCAAACAAGGCTGTGGAGATAATGAAAAACAGCAAATACGGTGAAAATGCCACGATTATCGGCAAAATCACGAACGGCGAGGGTGTTATACTCAACACACGGCTCGGCGGACAAAGAAAAATAAATGTGCTTATCGGCGAGGGACTTCCGAGAATTTGCTGATAAGACAACAAAAAAGATGAACCGCACCATGAGACACGATTCATCTTTTTATTTTTAACATAAAATATACAGAGAGGGTTATTTAATTTGCTCAAATGCCTGAGCGAGATCGGCAAGAATATCGTCAATATGCTCTGTGCCGATTGAAAGACGGATGGTGTTCGGCTTGATGTTCTGTTCTGCAAGTTCCTCGGAACTGAGCTGTGAGTGAGTTGTTGTTGCAGGGTGAATAACAAGCGACTTAACATCTGCCACATTTGCAAGGATTGAAAAGATTTGAAGCGAGTCAATGAACTTCTTTGCCTCTGCTTCTCCGCCCTTGATTTCGAATGTGAAGATTGAACCGGCACCGTTAGGGAAATATTCATTGTAAAGTGCCTGATACTTAGGGTCGAGTGACGGGTGATTTACTTTTTCAACAAGCGGATGATTGTTGAGGTATTCAATAACTTTCTTTGCATTTTCAACATGACGCTCAACACGAAGTGAGAGAGTTTCTGTTCCCTGAAGAAGAAGGAATGCGTTGAAAGGCGAAATTGTAGCACCCGTATCACGAAGAATGATTGCACGAATGTAAGTTACAAATGCCGCAGGACCTACGGCATCTACAAAGCTGATGCCGTGATAGCTTGGGTTTGAATCTGCGATTTGCGGGAATTTGCCCGAAGCCTTCCAATCAAACTTTCCGCTGTCTACGATGATACCGCCGAGGGTTGTACCGTGACCGCCGATGAACTTTGTTGCGGATGAAGCAATAATATCCGCACCGAGTTCGATTGGACGAAGAAGATATGGAGTTGTGAATGTATCGTCAACTACAAGCGGAATGTTGTGCTTGTGAGCGATTTCGGAAACTGCCTTGATATCGATAATGTTTGAATTTGGATTGCCCAATGTTTCAATAAAAATAGCCTTTGTGTTGTCCTGAATTGCATCTTCAAAATTCTGAACATCATCAGGGTCAACAAATGTTGTTGTAACACCGCTGTGTGGGAAGGTGTGTGCAAGATAATTGTATGTGCCGCCGTAAATTGTCTTTGCGGCTACGATATGGTCACCTGCAGAAGCAAGTGCCTGAAATACATAAGAAATTGCTGCCGCACCCGAAGCTGTTGCCAAGCCTGCTACACCGCCCTCAAGAGCCGCAAGTCTTTGTTCAAAGACATCTTGAGTGCTGTTTGTTAGTCTGCCGTAAATGTTGCCTGCATCTGCAAGACCAAATCTTGCCTGTGCGTGGTCGCTGTTGCGAAATACATATGATGTTGTTTGATAAATCGGCACTGCTCTTGCATCTGTTGCCGGGTCCGGTGATTCCTGTCCTACATGAAGTTGTAATGTTTCAAATTTATAATTAGCCATGATAATAATTTCCTTTCAAGTTAAAAAATGTTTTTGTGATAATCGGTTTTAATAAATCAACAGCAAAAACACATTCGCCCAAAACGGAAATTTTGGCGTAACAATCGTTCAAATAAATTATTCATAACCAATCTCCTATTACCTACTTTATTGGTAGGCTTTGTTGTTATGTTTGCATTATAACTCACAATACCCACTATGTCAATAGGTTTTCTGTATTTTTTTAAAAAAACTTGACAACACCCCTTTTATATGGATAATAATTATTAGGTGATATAATGAACAAAGAACAATTATTGAACATATTACAAGGCGTGCAAAACGGCGATATTTCCCCTGACAACGCACTTGAAAAAATCAAACTTGCACCGTATGAAGATATTGGATTTGCAAATATTGATACTTCACGCTCACTCCGTCATGGGGTAGGAGAAGTGATATACGGCGAGGGCAAAAGTGCCGAGCAAATCAGGGCTATTGCACAAAAGCTGATTGACAACGGAGAAAAAACCGTGCTCATCACCAGAATTGACGAAAGCAAGGCTGAATATGTAAATCGCACAATCACTCTTGAATACGACAATGAATCAAGAACTGCCGTTGCAGGCAAAATACCCGAACCGAACGGCAAGGGCAAAATCGTTGTTTGCTGTGCAGGAACTTCAGATTTATACTGCGCAAAAGAGGCGTTAATTACGGCAAAGGCTTTCGGCAACGAAGTTGTTGAAATGTATGATGTCGGCGTTGCGGGAATTCACAGATTGCTTGACAAGGCAGAACTTTTGTCAAATGCCAAGGCAGTCATTGCAATTGCCGGAATGGAGGGTGCACTTGCAAGTGTTGTGGGCGGACTTGCCTCCTGCCCTGTTATTGCCGTTCCGACAAGTGTTGGCTACGGTGCAAGTTTTGGCGGAGTTTCGGCTCTTTTGGCAATGCTCAACAGCTGTGCAAGCAATGTCAGCGTAGTGAATATCGACAATGGATTCGGCGCAGCTTATATTGCAAGTATGATAAATCATCAGGAATAACATATGAAAAGTTTATATTTAGAATGTAATATGGGTGTTGCAGGCGATATGCTATGCGCTTCTCTGCTTGACACACTCAATGAAAAAGACAAAGAATATATAATAAATAAATTAAATACATTATTATGTGATGTGACCGTCAGCCTAAACACAACAACAAAAAGCGGTATCAGAGCATCAAAATTTGATGTGACAATAAAAGAAAGCGGACACACTCACACGAGCATATCCGAGATATACAAAATTATTGACGGTTTTGACATTCCGCAAAAAGTCAAAGAAAATACAAAAGCTGTGTACAAACTGATTGCCGAAGCAGAAAGCAAAGTGCACGGCACAACGGTTGCCGATGTTCACTTGCACGAAGTCGGTGCAAAGGATGCCATAATTGACATCACCGCCTGCTGTTTGCTGATTGATTATTTGCAGATTGACAAAATCGTTTGCTCACCGATTGCAACAGGCTTTGGCAAAGTCAAAACAGCGCACGGAATTATGCCTGTTCCTGCTCCTGCGACTGCGGAACTGTTAAGTTCGATACCGTGCTTTACGGGAGACATAAAAGGCGAACTGACAACTCCGACAGGCGTGGCACTTGTCAAATTCTTTGCAAATGAGTTTTCCGCTTCAAACGGCGAATACGAAAAAGTCGGCTACGGTGCAGGCACAAAAAACTTTGAAAAGCCAAACATAATAAGGACTTTTATCAAAGAAAGCGATACCGACACCGTGTTTGAACTTCGCTGTCAAATTGACGATATGACGGGCGAGGAACTCGGATATGCACTGAACAAAATGCTCGCCCTCGGAGCAAAAGACGCATACATCAAGCCTATTGTTATGAAAAAGAGCAGACCCGCCTTTGAATTTACGGTCATCTGCTCCCCTGCCGACAAAGACGAACTCACACGGCAGATGTTCAAACACACAACAACGCTTGGCATAAGGCAGATTGAGTGTGTTCGTGCAATCCTCGACAGAGAAATATACGAAAAAAACGGTGTTCGCATAAAGCGTTCGCACGGCTACGGCACACAAACCGAAAAAATCGAATTTGATGATATTGTAAAAATTGCGGAAGAAAAAGACATCTCGGTTTTTGAAGCAAGAAAAATGATTGAAAAATAAAAACGCCCCTGTAAAGATTTTCTCTTTACAGGGGCTTGTACTATCTTATCTTGCTTTTGTTGCGATTTCGGTTACGATTCTTGAAAGGAACTCGTCAACAGAGGTTGCGCCCTCGTCGCCGTTCTTTCTTGAACGAACAGAAATTGTGTTTGCTTCGATGTCCTTATCACCAACAATAATCATATAAGGAACTTTCTCCATTTGAGCAGAACGAATCTTGAAGCCTGTCTTTTCGCTTCTGTCATCAAGTTCGCAACGAACACCTGCTGCCTGAAGTTTTGACATAACCTCACGGCAATAATCCTGATGTCTGTCTGCAACAGGAAGGAACTTAACCTGAACAGGAGAAAGCCAAGTTGGGAATGCACCTGCATACTTCTCGATAAGGAGAGCAAGGGTTCTCTCGTAGCAACCGATTGAAGTTCTGTGGATGATGTAAGGATTCTTCTTTTGACCGTCCTTGTCTACATATTCCATACCGAACTTTTCTGCAAGCATCTGGTCGATTTGGATTGTAACAAGAGTGTCTTCCTTGCCAAATACATTCTTGATTTGAATATCAAGTTTCGGACCGTAGAAAGCAGCTTCGCCGATACCAACCTTGTAGTCGATGCCGAGGTCGTCAAGGATAGTTTTCATAACGCCCTGTGCTTCATCCCACTGCTCTTTTGTGCCGATATACTTTCCCGTATCTTCAGGGTCCCACTGTGAGAAACGATAGGTCAAATCCTCTTTGAGTCCCAAAACATCCATCATATAGTTTGTAAGTTCAAGGCAAGCCTTGAATTCGTCCTCAAGTTGATCAGGACGGCACATCAAGTGACCCTCTGAAATTGTAAACTGACGAACACGGATAAGGCCGTGCATTTCGCCCGATGCCTCGTTACGGAAAAGAGTTGATGTTTCGTCATATCTGAGCGGAAGGTCACGGTATGATCTTGCTCTGTTAAGATATGCCTGATACTGGAACGGGCAAGTCATAGGACGGAGTGCGAAAACTTCCTTGTCCTTTTCCTCATCGCCGAGAACAAACATACCTTCCTTATAGTGATCCCAGTGACCTGAAATCTTATAAAGGTCCGATTTTGCCATAAGAGGAGTTTTTGTAAGCAACCAACCTCTCTTTTCTTCCTCGTCCTCTACCCAACGCTGGAGAGTTTGAATAATTTTTGTACCCTTTGGAAGAAGAATAGGCAAGCCCTGACCGATGTAATCAACTGTTGTAAAGAGTTCGAGCTCTCTGCCAAGTTTGTTGTGGTCACGCTTTTTAGCCTCTTCAAGAGCTGCAAGATGTTCTTCAAGCATTGAAGCCTTAGGAAATGCGGTACCGTAAACACGGCAAAGCATCTTGTTTTTCTCATCGCCTCTCCAGTAAGCGCCTGTGCACTGTGTAAGCTTAAATGCCTTTACAACCTTCATATCCATAAGGTGAGGACCTGCGCAAAGTTCTGTAAATTCGCCTTGCTCATAAAAACTGATCGGTTCGCCTTTTTCTGCATGCTCCTTAATAAGTTCAATCTTGTAAGGCTCATTCTTGCTTTCCATAAGAGCGATTGCTTCGTCAACAGGAAGTTCAAATCTCTTGATTTCAGGATTTTCCTTAACAATCTTCTTCATTTCTGCTTCGATTTTTGCCAAATCGTCCGGTGAGAATGACTTTTCAACATCAAAGTCATAATAGAAACCATTATCAATAGCAGGGCCTATAGTAAGTTTTGCTTCAGGATAAAGGCGCTTAACTGCCTGTGCCATAATGTGAGATGCGGTGTGGTTGAATGCCTTTCTGCCATCCTCGTCATCAAAGGTGAGGATTTCAAGTGTGGCATCGGCATCTATAACTGTTCTCAAATCCTTAACCTCGCCGTTAATCTTGCAGCAGGTTGCGTTTCTGAAAAGTCCCATAGAAATGTCTTTTGTAATGTCGCCGGCTGTCTTTGCTTCGTTATATTCCAAAACTGAGCCGTCTTTTAATGTGATTTTCATAATCTAATCCTCCTTAAAAATAAAAAAATCACCCTGAAAAACAGGGTGAATAAAATCCACGGTTCCACCTGAATTGCGATTGAACAATCGCCTCTCAATGCTCTGTAACGGGAGCTCCCGACCTGTATTAAAGGCACTCCGAGGTGGTAACAAAACTCTGCTTGACACATCCTTTCACCAACCGGATGCTCTCTGAAGTCGCCCAAAAGCCGTCATATTCTCATCAAAGAATTTATCATATTCTTCATTTGAATGTATAATAGCACTGTTGATTTTGTTTGTCAAGTAACATTTTTTAAATTTCTAAACACAGTCTAAACACAGTACCGTACGCAAAATATTTTCTTGACAAATACTATATATTGAAGTATTATATTTGTGACATTCTGTATATAAACCTATTGTATATGGTACTTACAAATGTCAAAATTGCATAAAACTGTACCTTTTCTGATGAAATTAACAATTATGTAAAAATTTAGAACAGAAGGAGGTGCTATTGATATGATAAGTATTGTTATTACTATAATTATTGCCGTTGTATGTGCAGTGCTTTTTGCCGTACTCGGATTTTTGTTCGGATATACAAAAAGAGGAAAATCGGACACAGCAAAAATCGGTGACGCTACAGAACAGGCAACAAAAATTTTGAATAATGCTCTTTCAGAAGCGGAGAACACAAAGAAAACTCTGCTTTTGGAAACAAAAGACGAAATACACAGACTTCGTTCAGACGCAGATAAAGAAATCCGTGAAAGAAGAAACGAAGTTCAAAAACAAGAAAAAAGACTTAACCAGCGTGAAGAATATCTTGATAAAAGAGCTGACACTCTGGAAAAGAAAAATGAAAGTTTAAGTGAAAAAATTAAGTCGGCAGATGACAAATTACTTGAAATCGATGGCATCAAGAAAAGTCAGTTTGATATGCTTGAAAGAATTTCGGGCTTATCACAAGAGGATGCAAAGGCTCAACTCATGAATTCCCTTGAATCCGAACTTGATATTGAAAAAAGCAAAAGAATTCTTGAACACGAGCAAATGATTAAGGATCAAAGCGATGTAATCGCAAGAGAAATCATCGGTACCGCTATCCAGCGTTGTGCGGCTGACCACACAGCAGAAACCACTGTTTCGGTTGTTTCGCTTCCGTCAGACGAAATCAAAGGACGCATCATCGGCAGAGAGGGTCGTAACATCCGCTCTATCGAAAAAATCACAGGTGTTGAGCTTATCATTGACGATACCCCGGAGGCTATCACAGTAAGCTCATTTGACCCTGTAAGACGAGAAATTGCCCGTTTGACACTTGAAAGATTGATTCAAGACGGTCGTATTCATCCTACAAGAATTGAGGAAATGTACGAAAAGTCAAAGAGAGAAATCAACCAAACAATCAAAGCAGAGGGCGAAAAGGCCGTTATCAGCGCAAACTGTGGTTCTGTTCACCCTGAACTCGTTAAACTTTTAGGTAAACTCAAATACCGTACATCATACGGTCAAAGCGTTCTCAAGCACTCACTTGAAGTATCGTACATTGCCGGTCTTATGGCCGCAGAACTCGGAGCAGACGAAAAACTTGCAAGACGAGCAGGTCTTCTCCACGACTTGGGCAAGGCTCTTGACCACGAAATGGAAGGAAGCCACGTTGCTCTCGGCGTTGAATACGCAAGAAAGTACAAAGAAAGTGAAGCTGTTGTTCACGCAATTCAGGCTCACCACGGTGATGTCGAATGCAAAACAATCGTTGCTTGTCTTGTTCAGGCTGCGGACGCTGTTTCTGCTTCAAGACCGGGCGCAAGACGAGAAAACATTGAGCACTACATCAAGCGCTTGCAACAGCTTGAAGAAATTTCAACAAGCTTTAACGGCGTTGAAAAGGCATATGCTATTCAGGCAGGCCGTGAAGTAAGAGTTATGGTTAAGCCGGATGTAATCTCTGACCAAAAGATGCCATATATTGCACACGAAATTGCAAAGAAAATTGAAGAGGAAATGGAATATCCGGGTCAAATTAAGGTTAATATCATCCGTGAAAGCCGACACTCAGATGTTGCAAAATAGTAAAAAATAACTATTACAATAGGGTTGCCGTGCGGTAGCCCTATTTTGTATTTTGAAAGGAAAAATATTATGATTAAGCACATTGTATGCTTTAAGTTAAAAGACAACAGCCCTGAAGAATGCAACAAGGCTGCGGAGATTTTGCGTTCTATGGAAGGAAAAGTTGACCTCATCAGAGATATTGAGGTTGGTGTTGACTTTTTACATTCAGAGCGTTCATACGACATCATTCTTCAGGTCGTTTTGGGCAATGCGGAAGCTCTTGAAAAATATCAAAATGACGAATATCACTGCAATGTAGTAAAAAAACATATGCACGCTGTAAGAGAATCTTCAGTTGCAATTGACTACAACATTTAATCTCACAAATTATCCCGGCAAACTATTAAAAAAGGAGAGGAATAATGCCATGTTTAGAATTTTAGTAGTAGAAGACGATGTAGACCTCAACAACGCCGTCTGTACATTTTTGAGAAAAAACGGATTTGATGCAGAGGGTTGCTACAATACAACACAGGCATACAGCGCAATGTATGACAATGTTCATGACATCATCATATCGGACATTATGATGCCGGGTGAAGATGGTTTTGAATTTGCAAAAAACATACGAAAGCTGTCAACAAACATTCCTATTCTTTTTATGACCGCAAGGGACGACATTGCATCAAAGCAATTAGGTTTCAGCTTGGGAATTGACGATTATATGGTTAAGCCTGTCAACTTGGACGAGCTTGTTATGAGAATCAACGCCCTGCTCCGCCGTGCAAAAATTGCAGAGAGCAAAAAAATCAACATCGGCAAATTGAGCATAAACGCCGATGAAAGAAGCGTAACCTATGACGGCGAGGAAATCAATCTCACATCAAGAGAATTCAACATTATTTACAAAATGCTCTCCTACCCTAAAAAAACATTTTCACGCACACAGCTTATGGATGAATTTTGGGGTGCAGACACCACCTCCGGCACAAGAACAGTTGATGTTTATATGACAAAACTTCGTGACAAGTTTTCAAAATGCAAAGAATTTGAAATTGTCACCGTTCACGGCTTGGGATACAAGGTGATTATCAATGAAGAATTCGAGTAAGCCTCTTTTAATCCACGACTTAAAGCGTGGAAGATTAAGTTACAAATACCATGTTAGAAATGTCATAAACTCATTTTTGTTTATGGCACTTCTTGTTTGCTTTTCAACACTTGGCACTGTCAGTCTTTTAAAGGCTACAAACAGCAAAGTTCCGGGTTTGGACACAACTGAAAATTTCAGCGAGTTAATATATTTTTCGATTATACTGATTATTTTTTACACAGTTTGGCAACTCGTGTTCACCAGACTTATGATTGAAAAGCCTACAAAGGAGTTTGCAAAAGCAAGCGAAAAAGTTGTTCAAGGCGATTATTCTGTAAGAATTAATATGGACGAGCTTCTACTCGGAAGCCTTGAGTTCATCAACATTGCACAGAATTTTAACATTATGGTTGAACAGCTCGGAAAAGTTGACAGCTTGAGCAATGATTTTATATCAAATGTTTCTCATGAAATGAAAACACCGCTTGCGGTAATTCAATCATATGCAACTATTTTGCAAAATCCTGATTTGAGTGAAGAAGAGCGAAAAGAATACACAAGCAAAATTTACGCTTCAACCCAACAGCTATCTGTTCTTGTTTCGAACATTTTGAAACTGAACAAAATCGAAAACAATCAAACAAACACAAAAGAAAGCAACTATAATCTTTCGGAACAATTATCGCAAAGTTTGCTTGATATGGAAAATCTGTGGGAAAGCAAAAATATCGGAATTGAATTCAATGTTGAAGATAATGTATACATAAATTCCGATGAAGAACTGATGAAAATCGTGTGGGCAAACCTGTTTTCAAATGCAATAAAATTCACTCCTTCAGGCGGTGTAATAACCGTCAACCTTGTTAAGCACGCAGATAAAATTGTTGTTTCGGTGGCTGATACAGGGTGCGGAATGAACGAAGAAACAAAGGCTCATATTTTTGAAAAATTCTATCAGGGCGACACTTCCCATTCCGAAAAAGGCAATGGGCTCGGACTTTCTTTGGTTAAACGAATTATTGATTTGACAAACAACGAAATCAGTGTTGAAAGCGAACTTGGAAAAGGCACCGCTTTTACGGTTACATTAAACAACTAAACAAGGCAATTGACGGCAAACCAATGAGTTTGCCGTTTTTTATTTGTGCGTTCTTTATATAATATATTATAATATTTATATATATTATTGTTCATTTGTCAATGATGTGACACCGAGATATTAAAATAAAAAGTATTGGGAAAAGGACAATGTGATGATTAAACGGAGCGTAGCGAAGTGAA
>NZ_FUWW01000004.1 GCF_900167205.1 Eubacterium coprostanoligenes | reverse complement strand
GCGATAAGAAGATAAATTGCGAACGCATTGGCATATTCAAACGCACCGTGCAAATCGCCAATATTATCATAAAATCTATTTCTACCGAATTCTGTAAATCCCATCAATTCAGTAAAAACAGTCATAATAACAGCAGTTATAGGGACACTATACAAAAGCTGTTGCCGTTCTTCTCTGCTTATTTGAATTATTGCCAATGTAAACAAAAAGGCAGTAAAAAACTTGACAAACCCATGTATAGACATAGATTTATCAACAGCCCAAAATTTTGTTAAGAAATACATAACGCTCATAAAGAGCAAAACAAAAAATGTAAACGACTTGCTGTATTTGATACTTTTTGTTTTGAAGATATGTACAAGCAATGCTATCAAAAGAACAATGCCGACCGCTGCGGAATAAAAGACATAATATCCACCAACAAAAAATGGAAAAAATAACAATATAGCAAATAGAATTTTGGACATTTTGCTATTTAATTGCATCTTATCACCACCATTTAATTATTAGATAAAGTATTACATAACTAAAAACAATTTGCAATATGTTACCTGTATGTTACCAAAAAATAATATACTGAAAACATACTGAACCATACATCTTATGAAACAACTTTTATTCTTTTACTCCATTTAGAATAAATCGTTTTATTACCTGTTTTTTTATAAGTTCTAATCTTAACATAGTAATTTTTATTTGATTTTATTTTTTTTATTTTATAACTATTTTTATTCTTAACTATTTTAGTTTTTGTAAATTTTGATTTGAACTTTTTATTTGTTGAATATTTTACTTGATAACCATCAGCATTATTGATTTTTTTCCACGAAACTCTAATACTTTTGCCTTTAATTTTTGCGGATTTAATCGAAGGTCTTGACAAATGCACTTGAGAAACAACAGAAGACGAAACGCTTTGCGTTGTTTGAGCAGTCTGTGTTGTGGACTCGGTTTCAGCAAAACCTGTATTAAAGCTATTATTCGGTTTAGTTACAGAAACGTCAGAGGTGCTTTCGTCTTTTTCATCATCAGCAAAAACAGGCCTAATAACACCCCAATATGGTGCTCCCCTTGATGAAGTTATCATATAATATGGTTTATTTGTATTATAAACAACTCCGTTTGCTTGATGATAAGATGAATTTTTTGATTCATATATCCCTAAATGACCATAATAAATATCCGGTTCACCTTCATAAATCAAAACATCACCCATTCTCGGCTTTGCATCCTTTATTCTTTTCCAGCCGTCAGGAATTTTGTTCCTTACATAATCTACAGCGTTTCCTATACCTCTCTTTTCACCTAAAAAATCATAATATGCCATAATCAAATCAACGCATTGCGCACCATTTTGATTATCAAAATCAACACTTTGATCAACTTGAGATTTTGCCCATTTCATTGCTTCAAATTTGGATTTTCTTTCTGACTGTGCACAAACTGACACAACACAAGTTGACAAAGCCACTATCAAAGATAATAGCATACATATAAATTTTTTCACTATAAAGCCCTCTAAATGTAAATAATTCTTTAACATTTTATCATAAGAGATTGCAAAAAGCAATACATATCAAGAAAAAAGTCGTGAAATAATCACGACTTTTCATATACATTAATTAAAGGAGACCGTCCCAAGTGTCTACTTCTTTTGCTTTCATTTCTTCTTCATCAAACCAATGTTGAGTTACAGATTTGCTTTCTGTAAAGAAGCGATAAGCATCTTTGCCGAGGCAATGAAGATCACCAAAGAATGATTGCTTGTGACCGCTGAACGGAATGAAGCCGACAGGTACAGGGATGCCAACATTGATGCCAACCTGACCGCCGTCTGTGTATCTTGCAAACTGACGAGCGTAGTAACCGCTTTGAGTATAAATAACGGAGCCGTTTGCATACGGATTGTTGTTCATAAGTTCAAGACCTTCTTCAAAGTTCTTAACTCTCTTGATACAAAGAACAGGACCGAAAACTTCTTCACGACCGATTGACATATCCTCGGTTACATTGTCAAACACTGTAGGACCTACAAAGTAGCCGTTTTTACATTCGGCAGGAAGTTCAGGATTTCTGCCGTCAACAACAAGAGTTGCGCCCTCATTTATGCCTTTTTCAATATCTGCAAGCACTTCTTTATAGTGTTTTTCGTATGTAATAGGACCAAGGCGGGTATTTTTATCCCAAGCAAGACCGCAATTTACGGAAGCAACTTGCTTTTTAAGTTCTGCAACAAATTTGTCTGCAATACTCTCTTGAACAACACAGCAAGAAAGAGCCATACATCTTTGACCGCCACAACCAAAAGCAGAGTTGATTACACCGGCAACAGTTCTTTCAAGAGCACAATCTTCAAGGATGAGAGCGTGATTCTTTGCCTGGCAAAGAGCCTGACATCTCTTGCCTGATGCGGCAGCTCTTTCGTACACCTTAAGTCCGACAGGAGTTGAGCCAACGAAAGTTACACCCTTTACATCAGGATGGTCGAGAATAGTGTTAACTTCTTTTCGTGAGCAAGTAACAATATTTACAACGCCCTTTGGAATTCCTGCCTCAACATAAAGTTCGGCAATACGCATAGCAGTTCTCGGAGTGAGAGAAGCTGCCTTGAGCACGATTGTGTTACCGCAAGCAACGCAAACAGGAACCATCCAGCCGAACGGAATCATTGCCGGGAAGTTAACAGGAACAATTCCTGCGAAAACACCGATAGCCTCACGATACTTAACCGTGTCAAAGCCTGTTGATGCGTCCATAAGACTTTCGCCCATCATAAGTGACGGAGCTTGAGTTGCAAGTTCTGTGCCCTCAATAGCCTTGCCGACATCACCTGCCGCCTCTGACCAAGTTTTGCCGTTTTCTTCGCAAACAAGCATTGTGAGTTCATCAAGATGCTCATTGAGAAGTTCACGAACCTTGTAAAGCACAGCGGCTCTTTTGCGGGCAGGAGTGTTTTTCCAAGCAGGAAAAGCAGCCTTTGCGGCTTCAATTGCTTCAAGCACCTCATCATTGGTACAGCAAGGAGCTTGACCTGTCACCTCTCCTGTTGACGGATTGTGCAAATCGTACCAAATTTCTGCGCCTGATTCCTTGAACTCGTTGTTTACAAAATACTTTAATCTTTCCATATTAAAATCCCCTTTTAGAAAAATTATTTTATATTAAATTTTGTGTTATTAATTCATCAAACCTCATGAACCTTGAGCATATTTGTTGTGCCTGAAATGCCAAGCGGAATACCTGCTGTGATTACTGCAAGGTCACCCTGCTTGAGAACTCCGGCATTTTTTGAAACTTCAACAGCGTGATTGAAAAGTTCATCGGTATTATTTTTAAGTTCGCACATAACAGGCATAACACCCCATGAAAGAACAAGCTGACGATACACTCTTGTATCGGTTGTTGCACCCACAATTTGAGTATACGGTCTGAAGCGTGAAATCATACGGGCAGTTGTGCCACTCTTCGTAACGGTAACGATTGCGACAGCATTAAGGTCGTGAGCAGTTGTTACGGTTGCGTGAGAAATAGCGGTTGTGACATCCTCATTTGACGGGCGCTGATTAAAGCGATGTTTATAATCAATATCAGCTTCGGTTGTGAGAGCAATTTTGTTCATAATCTCAACTGCCTCAACAGGATGCTTACCCACTGCCGATTCGCCCGAAAGCATAATTGCAGATGTACCGTCATAAATAGAATTAGCAACATCGGTGATTTCTGCTCTTGTCGGTCTTGGGTTTTCTATCATAGATTCAAGCATTTGAGTGGCTGTGACAACAATCTTGCCTGCCTCATACACTTTTTCAATAATCTTCTTTTGGATAGACGGAATTTGCTCAAACGGAACTTCAACGCCGAGGTCGCCACGAGCAACCATAATACCGTCTGCCACATCAATGATTTCATCAATATTATCAAGACCCTGACGGTTTTCTATCTTTGCAATAATCTTTGGAGTTTTCCAGCCGATTGCTTCAAGATAGTTACGCATAATTGTGACATCGGTTGCACTTCTGCAAAACGAAGCAGCGATAAAATCAAAGTCCATTCTCTTGCCAAAGCTCAAATCGTCCATATCCTTTTGTGAAAGATAAGGCATATTGAGTTTTACATCAGGAACATTAACACCCTTATGGTCGGTGAGAATACCGCCGTCAACAACTGTGCAATAGATTTCTTTGCCGACAACTTTGTTTACAGTCATTGACATAAGACCGTCATTGATAAGGATAGTTGTTCCCGGGTGAACATCATTTGGAAGTCCGTCATAATTGATATAACTCTTTTCGCTTGTTCCAACGCACTCCTCGGTTGTGAGCACAAAGCTATCACCTGTTTTTATTTCTACACCCTCGGGTTTTTCAAATTTTCCAAGTCTGATTTCAGGTCCTTTTGTATCAAGCAATGTTGCAATAGGAAGTCCGACTTCCTTTCGAGCCTCCGTAACCTCTTTGAATCTTCTTTCGTGCTCGTCATACTCGCCGTGGCTGAAATTAAAGCGAGCAACATTCATTCCGCTTCGCATCATTTGACGAAGCACCTCTTTGTCATCGGTTGCAGGACCGATTGTGCAAATTATCTTCGTTTTACGCATCATAGCTTTTTACCTCTTTAGCCGCAAATTTTATATATCATAATAAGTTATATTTTATCATAAAGCAGACAAATTACAAGACATTAAATGTATCTATTTTATTAAATCTTTTATCACTTCTCCACCGATTATAAGCCCGACAACCGAAGGAACAAACGACACCGAACCGGGAAGCGAACGCCGTTGAGTATCTCCAAGTTCTTCAATAACATCTGCATTTTCAAAAGGCTTAATTGCAGGTTCTTTTGAATAAACAACTTTTAGATGATTGACGCCTCTTTTTCGAAGTTCTGTTCTCATCACCTTTGCAAGAGGACAAACGGAAGTTTTGCTTATATCGGCAACTTCAAACGCTGTCGGGTCAAGTTTGTTGCCTGCACCCATTGATGAAATTATCGGCGTTCCGCTTTCTCTTGCCTGAATAGCAAGTTCAATTTTTCCTTTAACGGTATCTATTGCATCAACAACATAATCGTATTGTGAAAAATCGAACTTATCCGCAGTTTCGGGAAGATAGAAGCATTTGTGTTTGTTTACAACGCAGTCGGGATTGATTGATTTTATGCGCTTTTCTGCAACATCAACCTTTGCCATTCCGACGGTATCGTGAGTTGCGATTATTTGACGATTGATATTTGTAAGTGCAACATCGTCATCATCAACAATATCAATTGTGCCGACACCGCTTCTTGCAAGCGCCTCAACGGTGTATCCACCCACACCGCCGACACCAAAAACGGCAACTCTCGATTTTTTCAGTTTTTCAACTCCGTCAGTGCCAAGCAACAATTCGGTTCTTGAAAATTGATTTAACATACCTTTTTCCTACATCTAATACTTTTTATAATCTATGCCGAATTCTTCAAAAACTTTTTTTCCACGGTCAATTTCATCCTGTGAAATATCGTTGATAACTTCAACTTCCTTTTTGATTTTTTCTATTTTCTTTTTAGGGGCGAAAATCAGCAATATCACCCTTGCAATCCATAAAACAGGAAGCAAAAACGGCAACTTCTTTTTTATTCCGAAACGGTTATACAATTCTGAAGCCGAAGGAAAAATCCTGTCTTTAAGATATTTTTTTCTATCTGCCTGACCGTATACCGCTTCGTTTTTCATCATATTAAGGATGTCATTATTGCGATGAAAACCATATTCGCTATTGCAAAGAATATAGTTTTGAACATTTTTTGTTGAACCGTCATCCTCTTTATTGCCAAACCAAATGTCTGCAATTTTTACAAGGCTGATATTAAAATCATTCAGTCCTGCCGATAAAAGTCGAGAGTTCATTTTGAACTGTTCATCCTTTGAAAGCTGATGCCACAAAACATAAACATCAACAATGTTTTTTACACCAAGCCCCTTTGAAAACATATTTTTTATAAAATGCCCGATATTAAAATAATACAAATCGGAAAGCGACATTTTATAAAGGCCGTCTGTTTCTGTTGTCAAAAGACTATTCCAATCAACAATAAAGTCATTATAATGCGGATGTTTTTGGTGCATAAATTCATAATGAATTTCTATATAAATATCATTATTGTCATCTCTTTTAAATGCGTCTACCTGACCGTCATCAAGTACATCGGGAACATATCCATTGTCGAGCATAATCTGTTTGACAACATCACGCTGAACCTTTGAGCCGTCAGTTTTCACCATAAAATCAATATCGCCCATTGTTCGCATATCAGGCTGTAGATAATAAGCACGGATTTGGCTTCCCTTAATAGGCATAACATCAAAGCCACGGGATGTGAATATATGAGTTAGCTTTTCCGTTTCCATTTCCTGATAAGCGGCTTGACGAAGAAGCACTCCGTAATCGGAATACCACTGTGCCATCAATTCGGGTGACGGCTTGTTATTAAGTTTTTCTACGCTGTACCACAAAAGGTTCGACAGCGAATGTCTGCGAGAAATTTGAAATACATTTTCAAATATAACCTCGGGCGGTTTTTCCTTTGGTTGTAAATCATTCAAGGCACATTTTGCAAGATGCAAAAAGTAGCCGTAATCCGTATTTATCTCAAACATAATTAATCCTTAATATCATTTTGTAATTCTTTCATAAGTTCCTCGTGGTGCTTTGCTCCCTCAATACGCACAATGCGAGATGGGATGAAGCAGAACAGAAGAACAACTGCACAACCGAGGAACAGTTCCATAGGATAAACGATGTCTTCACTTGCTACTCCTCTGTTTGCCATATTAATAATGACTTGTGCAACAACAGGACCTATAATCATAGGCACTAAAACATACATAACAATTCGGCAACCTTGGAAGAGTCCTTCTTTTCCGTCAGGAATAAAATCTCTGTATGAGGCGGTAAAAAGTCCTGCCATAACAAGATTTACACCAATTGTAAGAGTTCCGCCGATAATAAGAATAATTATCTCGGCAGTTTCATTTTTATCAACAAAGAACTTGGCACTCCAAATAATTATACAGCCTATAACACCTGCGATAATTGTAGGATAATAAAAATTCTGTTTGCCTTTTTTATCCATTGCAATACCGATAAGCACAGAGCCTACCGCCGCAAGAACCATAATTATACCAACAGGTATTATGTAATTCTTTATTTTAAGTGTGCCCTCAACAATGTTAAAAAGATAATTGATATACACTTGATAGCCGATAGAAGCAATCATATATCCCGAAAGGCAAACATAAAGCATTTTGTTTTGCTTAATTGTTGACGGCTTCAAGGAATATGTAAAATCGTTAAAGAATGAGTTTGATTTATTCGGTTTGATACCCTCTTTGTCTTTCATAAGAAACAAGCCGATTACACCGCCGACAGTTGGCATAATTCCCATAATGATAAAGAATTTTTGCCAAGATTCAACCGTTGCGGATGAATTTGTCATACTGTCAAATCCGCCGAAAACTATTGCCATGGCGAAAAGCGGAATAACGGCAAGAATAGTGTCAACTCTTGCACGGTTTGCGGTATTTGTTACATCGGTTATCCAAGTGTTATATGAGGCATCGTTACTGATTGAACCGATGACCGACATAATGCAATCCATTGCAACAACAAGAATAACCATAGGCAAAACTTTGTCGGCTGATGGTCGCATAGGCACAAGCGAAAATGCGGCGATTGTGAAACCCCAAACAACATAGCCCCAGCAGATGAACACCTTTCTCTTGCCTGTTCTGTCAGACAGAGCACCGCCGATAAGCGTTGCCAATGTTGCAAATATTGCCGAAAAAGCAACAAGAAGCGTTGTGGCATAAGGTGCTTTTGTTATTTCGTTTTGCATAAATCGTGAAAAATACATATTTTCAACAACCCATGCAATTTGACCGATTAAGCCAAAAAGCAAAATCGAAGTCCAAGTTCTTGCTGACAAAGCACCGACTTTTTTAGATTTATCTGACATAAAAAACACCCCTTTTGTTTATAACAAAATCATCGGTTAACTGTTTTCTTGCTTCAGCACATCAAAAATGCTGTCGATATTATCAATTTGATAATCAACACTATACCCATTACTCAATGGCAAGTTGTGGGGATTGAACCAACAGGTTTTGAATCCCATATTATTGCCACCCTTGATGTCGGAAGTGAGCGAATCGCCGACAATCAAAATCTCATCATCAGAAACCTTTGGTATATTCTGCAAAACAAAATTGAAGAACTCCTTTGACGGTTTTGCATAGCCGACATCATCAGAAATAAATGCGCCGTTGAATATGCCGTCAATTCCCGACACTGCAAGTTTTTTTGTTTGAACATTTTTTGCACCGTTGGTGACTGCATATTGATAATAGGAATTTGAAAGAGCTTTTATCGTTTCCTCTGCATTGCCGATAAATTCAACGCGATCGGGCAATGACGATTCGTAGAATTCGCAAAACTCATTTGCATCAACATCGCAAAAACCTTTTACATTCAAAAATTCCTCAAATCTGCCGATAAGCACCTGTTCTTTGGTGAGTTCACCCGTTTCGAGCCTGTTCCAATAACTTTGATTGATAGCGGAATATTCGGCAACCGTGCTGTCGGTACATTCGCCCAAATCAAAGCGAGCAAACGCTTTTTTGAGTGCCATATTTTCACTTTTTAAAAAATCAAGAAGTGTGGCGTCAATATCCCACAAAATTATTTTTATCATAAATCAATATCGAGTTCAACAGGGCAATGGTCACTGCCCATAACTTCGGTGTGAATTTTGGCATCCTGCAATTTGTCATTAAGAGAATTTGAAGTGATGAAATAGTCAATTCTCCATCCTGAATTCTTTTCTCTTGCCTTAAATCTATATGACCACCATGAATAGATACCCTCTTGATCAGGATAAAAATATCTGAATGTATCTGTAAAACCACTGTCAAGAAGTGCAGTCATCTTGCTTCTTTCCTCATCGGTAAAGCCTGCGTTTTTGTGATTTGTCTTTGGGTTTTTAAGGTCAATTTCTTTATGAGCAACATTCAGGTCACCGCAGAACACAACAGGTTTTTTCTCGTTAAGTTTGAGCATATACTCCCTGAAATCGTCCTCCCATACCATACGGTAATCAAGGCGGAGAAGCTCCTGCTTTGAATTCGGAACATAAACCGTTGCAAAATAGAAATCGTCAAATTCAAGGGTAATAAGTCTGCCCTCTTTGTCGTGCTCGTCAATTCCAAGACCGTAAGTTACACTGATTGGTTCTTTCTTTGTGAAAATCGCCGTTCCCGAATATCCTTTTTTCTCGGCATAATTCCAATATGCGTGATAGCCCTCCGGAGCAAAATCAATCTGACCCTCCTGAAGTTTGGTTTCCTGCACGCAAAAAATATCTGCATCAATATCGTTGAAAAAATCTTTAAAGCCCTTTGTAACACAGGCACGAAGTCCGTTTACATTCCAAGAAATAAATTTCATCTTTTTACCTCACATTGATATATTACACCCTAATTATACAATAGACTAATTACTATTGCAAATATAATCTTTAATAATTATAATTTATATGGTATAATATTACAGGTGATAAAATGAAGAGAACAATCAGCTGTGTGCTGTCGGCAATTGCAACAGCGTACACAATTTGGTATATGCACTTTGGAACGCCATACAAAAACTCGGGTGCACTGTCAAAAATCGGGTTGGAACACCACGGTTTATTTGCAATTTGGGGCATTTTGACATTTGTTGCACTTGCACTGGCAATCACATTGGCATACCAAAAATATCTAAAAACAAAAGCATATATTCCGCTCCTTGCAATATCGGGAATCGGAATGATATTGACGCTTACCAACGATTTTGACTACGACAACAAGGTGCAGTATTTTTTGCATTGCACAGGGTCACTTACATTCTCGGCAGTAACGGGAATAACGATATTCCTTTTATTTTTGCTAAACTACAAAAAAGGCAGAATATTCAAAATTTTTACATACATCACGGCAACGATTTTGATAGCGGATTTGATTTGCTTGTTGATATTCAAAGAAACAGGACTTATAGAAGCATTTCCGATATTTGCAGGATATTTACTGCTTGGCATTGTGAATTTAAGGAGAGAAAAGGTTGAACTTACACGATAAATTAAAAGACATTGACACATATCCGTTTCATATGCCGGGGCACAAACGAAACGACAAATTCGGCATTTTGGGTAGTGAGATAGACATAACCGAAATTGACGACTTTGACAATTTACATTCCCCAAGCGGAGTGATAAAAAACACCGAGGACAAACTCAAAAGCATATACAAAAGCGAGCGTTCATTCATAAGTGTTAACGGTTCGAGCGGTGGTATACTTGCCGCAATTTTTGCTGTGTGCAACGAGGGTGGCACCGTGATTGTTGCACGCAACTGCCACAAAAGCGTGTACAATGCCTGTATGCTGTTGAAACTGAAAATCATATTTATAGAACCTCAATACGACCTTACAAACGGTTACTACACAAACCTTAAACAAGACGCCGTAAACAGTGCGATAAGCCGCAATCCGGAGGCAAAAGCGTTTATCATAACATCACCTACATATGAGGGGTTTGTGTCCGACATCAAATGCGATATACCGCTGATAATTGATGCGGCACACGGTGCGCATTTTGGTATGCCATACTTTCCCAAATATCCGAGCGGCGATATTGTTATATCTTCACTTCACAAAACTTTGCCGTCACTCACTCAAACATCGGTTGTGAATGTTTTTAACGAGAAATACGTCGACAAAGTCAAGCGATATATGGATATTTTTCAAACGACCTCGCCAAGCTATGTGCTGATGAACAGCATTGACATCTGCTGTGATTATGTGCTGAATTGCCGAAACGAATTTGGCAAATTTTACGAAAAACTTTGTGATTTAAGGCTTGTTGAAACAGACAATTTAAAAATTCAATACAATGACGACATTTCAAAAATAGTTTTGTCCTGTGCAAGCACAAATATCACAGGAAGCGAACTTGCAGATATTTTCAGAAACAAATACAAAATCGAACCCGAAGCGGTATCGCAAAATTACATTTTGCTTATGGCAACCATCGGCGACACAGACGAGGGATTGGCTCTGCTCAAAATGGCTGTTCTTGAAACCGATGCCAAACTTGAATACTCACCTGCAAAGCCGATTAGAAAGCCACCTGTTGACAGGAACGAAATCGTTGTTTCTATTGCAGACAACGGAATTTTGACGGACACAAACGAATGTGTCGGAAAGGTATCAAACGAATTTGTTTATGCCTATCCGCCCGACATTCCGATAATTGCTCCAAACGAAATTATCACGGCAGAAGCGGTTGATTACATCAAAAATGCAATGGCTGACGGAGTGAATATTATATCCGACAGCGGTCAACTTCCCAATAAAATATTGACAAAAGCGGGTTTATAATCTATAATAAGCCTGTAATAAATTTTTATGAGGTGTTCTTATGAAGAGAATTAATACTTTAAGCTCAAGAAATCTTTGCGAATCAGCTAAGAAGGGCGGCTGCGGTGAATGCCAGACATCTTGCCAATCAGCATCAAAAACTTCTTGCTCAGTAGCAAACCAACAGTGCGAGCAACTTAAGAAGTAATTACAACGGACTTACGGTAGCTGATTTTAGGCTACCGTTTTTCTATGTTATAAGTACAATTTTGATAGGAAAAGATTATGATACACGCATACAAAATGAACGGATACAATATCATTCTTGACCAAAACAGCGGATGTGTTCACAGCGTTGACGAGGTTGCATATGATATTATCACCCGATACAAAGAAAATACAAAAGACGAAATCAAGGCATATATTCTTGACAAATATTCCGACAGAGCAGATGTAACCGACGAGGATATTGAGGAATGTTTTGAGGATATTGAGAGCCTTATTGCAGACGGCAGACTTTTTGCAGAGGACACTTTTGAAGCAACCGCAAAGGAATTCAAAAAGCGTCAAGGTGTAATCAAAGCCATTTGCCTTCATGTTGCACACGGATGCAACCTCAACTGCGAATACTGTTTTGCAGGCAAAGGCGAATACGGCGGTGCTGACAAAGGCTTGATGAGTCTTGAAGTCGGCAAAAGAGCACTCGACTTTTTGATTGAGCAAAGTGGAACAAGAAAGAATCTTGAAGTTGACTTTTTCGGCGGAGAACCGCTTCTCAACTGGGATGTGTGCAAAGAGCTTGTCAAATACGGCAGAGAGCAGGAAAAGAAATTTGACAAAAATTTCCGCTTTACTCTTACAACAAACGGTGTGCTTGTTGACGATGAAGTAATCGACTTTTGCAACAAGGAAATGAGCAATGTTGTGCTTTCGCTTGACGGTAGAAAGAATGTTCACGACAACCTCCGCAAAACTCCAAACGGCAAAGGCAGTTATGATTTAATCATTGACAAGTTCAAAAAATTTGCCGACAGCAGAAAGCAAAAGAACTATTATATGAGAGGCACATACACTCACTTCAATACCGACTTTTCAAACGATTTGCTGCATATGGCAGACCTCGGTTTTAAGGAATTATCGGTTGAGCCTGTTGTGTGCGACCCTAAAGAGCCGTGGGCACTCAGGGAAAGCGACTTGCCTATTCTCAAAGAACAATACCAAATTCTTGCAAACGAAATGCTCAAACGATACAGAAGCGGAAACGGCTTTACATTTTATCATTACATGATTGACCTCGACCACGGACCTTGCATCGTCAAGAGAGTAAGCGGTTGCGGAGTGGGTACGGAATATATGGCGGTTACTCCAAGCGGTGACCTCTTCCCTTGCCACCAATTTGTCGGTGATGACAAGTTCAAGCTCGGCAACATTTATGACGGAGTTACAAATCCGAATGTGCTTGAGCAATTCCAAGAATGTAATGTCTATTCTCACAAAGAGTGTAAGGACTGTTTTGCAAAGCTGTACTGCTCGGGCGGATGTGCCGCAAACGCATACCACACCACAGGCAGTGTAAACGGCGTTTACGAATTCGGCTGTGAACTCCACAGAAAGAGAATTGAATGTGCGATTATGCTAAAAGTGGCAGAAGCCGAAGAAAACTTAAAAGTTGAATACTAAAAAACAATCCCTAAAGCAACAACGCTTTAGGGATTAATTATTTATATCATATTTTAATCGTCATCATCGGAGGACAAGCGGAGCACTGCCATAAAGGCTTCTTGCGGAACTTCAACAGATCCGAACTGGCGCATACGCTTTTTACCCTCTTTTTGCTTTTCAAGGAGTTTCTTTTTACGGGTTACATCACCGCCGTAGCACTTTGCAAGTACATCCTTGCGGAGTGCCTTAACAGTTTCTCTTGCGATAACCTTACCGCCGATTGCAACCTGAATAGGAACTTCAAACAAATGACGAGGAATATATTTTTTGAGTTGTTCTGCAATTCTTCTTGCACGGGAATATGCTTTTTCTCGATGAATGATGAATGAAAGTGCGTCAATAATATCACCGTTGAGCATTACATCAACCTTAACAAGATCAGATTTTCTGTAATCTTTCATTTCATAATCGAAAGAAGCATAGCCTCTTGTTCTTGATTTGAGTGCATCGAAGAAATCGTAAATAATTTCATTAAGCGGAAGTTCATAGTGAATATCAACTCTGTCGGGAGTGATATAGTTCATATTCTTGAATATTCCACGCTTATCCTGACACATATCCATAACAGTGCCGACAAACTCGCTCGGAACATAAATATGTGCATCTGCAAACGGTTCTTCGCAGTAATCAATATATGCAGGGTCGGGATAATTTGTTGGATTATCAATCTCAACCATCGTGCCGTCGGTAAGATAAATCTTATATACAACCGAAGGAACAGTTGCAATAAGGTCAAGATTATATTCTCGATCAAGGCGTTCCTGGATGATTTCGAGATGCAAAAGTCCCAAGAAACCGCATCTAAAACCAAAGCCGAGAGCACCCGAAGTTTCAGGTTCGTATGAAAGAGATGCGTCATTGAGTTGCAATTTTTCAAGTGCGTCACGAAGTGCCTCATAATCGGCACCGTCGGCAGGATAAAGACCGCAATACACCATTGGGTTCACATGACGATAGCCCGGCAAAGCCTCCTCGGCAGGGTTATCGGCAGTTGTGACTGTGTCACCGACATGAGCATCACCGACAGTTTTGATTGAAGCAGTGATATATCCAACCTCGCCTGCTGTGAGTTCATTTGCCTTTTCCATAGAGGTTGCACGCATATAGCCAACCTCAACAACGGTAAATTCTGCACCGGTTGACATAATACGCATTGTGTCGCCGGCTTTGATTTTGCCCTCTTTGATTCTTACATAAACGATTACACCACGATAGCTATCATAAACCGAGTCGAAAATAAGAGCCTTAAGAGGCTTATTATCATCCCCCTGCGGCGGAGCAATCTCTTTTACGATATATTCAAGGACTTCCTCAACATTTTCACCTGTTTTGGCAGAGATGCGAGGAGCATCCATACAAGGAATACCAACAATTTCTTCAACCTCTTGTGCCACTCTTTCGGGGTCTGCAGCCGGTAGGTCAATCTTGTTGATTACAGGCAAAATATCCAAATCGTGGTCAAGAGCCAAATAGGTATTTGCAAGGGTCTGTGCCTCTACGCCCTGCGAAGCGTCAACGATGAGAATAGCGCCCTCACAAGCCGCAAGCGAACGGGAAACCTCATAGTTAAAATCGACATGGCCGGGAGTGTCTATAAGATTAAAGATATATTCCTGACCGTCTTTGGCAGTATAATTCAGTTTTACTGCGTGGGCTTTGATTGTGATACCACGCTCACGCTCAAGGTCCATATCGTCCAAAATCTGCTCTTGCATATCACGCTTTTGAACGGAACTTGTAAGTTCAAGCAATCTGTCTGCAAGAGTTGACTTGCCGTGGTCGATATGGGCTATAATTGAAAAGTTTCTAATGTTGTTTTTATTAACCGACAAAAAAGTTGTCCTCCGTTAATTTTTTTCGTCTATCTCAATATTTTTTATTGTTTTAACTTCGTTCAAAGTTCTTTTTCCATTAAACAAAGCCTTAAACAAACGGTAAATATAAGTACCCACTAACAAATACGGATGTTTTTCCAAAATTCTGTAATCGGCAATCATCTTTTTCTTTGGAGGAAAAAGTCTGCGCCACATAATAATTCGTTTTGCTTCTTCAACAGAAGACACATCCATATTACTGATTTCGTTTACTAATCTGACAGATTCATTTCCAAATATTCCGGAATTTATAATAGCCTCAAACATTTCAAGTTCTTGATTGTCAAGTTCATCGCCGTCAAACAATTTAAAAGCTATTGATCTTGTTATTTTTTCAAATTCCAAAATATTATATTTTTCGAGGAAAGCATTGATAATATTCCAATCAAGATTATCATATTCCTTTTTTAAAAACAAATAGTGATCAATCAAGAATCTAATTCCACAGCCCCCTGTGGAAAAATGCTTATACATATGGCACACGGAATAAATATAAACATCATTTATGCCCATATGATACAAATACGGATGCTCACTGTCTTGCACTGCATTATCCCACAAATTATCAAATACGGGGCAAAAATCGTTTTCTTTAAAAAACAAATCCTTATGAAATTCAAACATACAATAAGGCGGTTTTTTGTAATCATCAGAGTTTTCGCCTGTTGCAACAGCTTTATATCCATTTTTCTTCATAAAGTGCGCAACTTCATCACGATAAGATATATCAAACAAAATATCATTATCACTCATTTGCCTCATAGATTGATTTGGATAATAATCACGAATTATAAGACCCTTAAGAGGCATATGCTTTATGGAATTTTCTTCAAGAAACTCAAAAACATTTTCTCGTTCATTATTAACAACAATCATTTTTGTTATTTCGGACAAATTATAATCCTTAAATAACTTTTTATACTCCGATGAAATATCCGGTGCATTTTGAACGATTGATATAATAATGTTATATACTTGATGTTCCCTTGCCAATTCAAGAATGGCAGGATAATTGATATTTCTTGAATAGTCAGGTTCTTCACCTTTGATTGCACAAGTTAGAAGATAAACTAAAGAAAAAACATCTTCCTTTGCATATTTCATTCTTACTTCTCCAAAACTCCGAAGCCATCGAGAGTTTCAATAAAATCTGCTACATCCTTTTCGATTTCTTCTTTTGGAGCATCATATCTTGCAGACATTGCAGAAACAATGCTGTCAACAGTTTGCTCTTTTTGAAGAAGAGTGAAGATGTAGTTTGCGGTTTCATTATTGTTGATAATACCTGAAAGTTCGTTTGAAAGTTTGCCTGTTGCGATGGCAAAATCCTGACCGTCAATATTACCTAATACAATACCCTTTTTTAATTTCATTATAATTACCCCTTATATAAAATTTATTTATTATTTATTTCGTCAATAATTCTTTGAGCCACATAAACACCGCTTGCGGAAGCGTGTGAAAGTGAATGAGTAACACCTGAACCGTCACCGATAACATAAAGACCCTTGTGCACGGTTTCGAGATTTTCGTCGAGTTCAACCTCCATATTGTAGAACTTAACTTCAACACCGTAAAGAAGTGTATCCGGATTTGCAGTGCCCGGAGCAATCTTGTCGAGTGCATAAATCATCTCGATAATGCCGTCCAAAATTCTCTTTGGAAGAACAAGCGAAAGGTCGCCCGGAGTGGCTGCCAAAGTAGGCTCAACCATACCCTCTTCAATACGCTTCGGATTGCTTCTTCTTCCTGATACAAGGTCGCCGAAACGCTGAACAATTACACCGCCGCCGAGCATATTTGAAAGGCGTGCAATGCTTTCGCCGTAGCCGTTACTGTCCTTGAACGGCTCTGAAAAATGCTTTGAAACCAAAAGTGCAAAGTTTGTATTTTCGGTTTGCTTTTCAGGGTCCTCATAGCTGTGACCGTTAACGGTAATGATGCCGTTTGTATTTTCATTTACGACACTGCCCTTTGGATTCATACAGAAAGTACGAACAGCATCCTCATAATTCTTTGTTCTGTAAACAATTTTACTCTCGTAAAGTTCATCTGTAAGGTGTGAGAAAACAACAGCAGGAAGTTCAACACGAACACCGATGTCAACACGGTTTGAATGAGTAACGATACCGAGATGGTCGCATATACCCTCCATCCATTTGCTGCCGCTTCTGCCAACGGAAATGATACAATCCTTGCAAGTGAACTCGCCTTTTTTACATTCAACCTTAAAGCCGTCTGAAAGTTTTTCAACAGAATCAATGTGAGTGTTGAAATGCCATTCAACCTTGTCCTTGAGTTCATTATAGATATTTTCAAGAACCACATAGTTAATATCCGTACCCAAATGTCTAACGGAAGCATCAAGAAGGTTAAGCTGATTTTGGATACAAAGTTTTTTGAAATGCGAACCTGCGGTTGTGTAAAGTTTGCAGTTTTGTCCGCCGTGTTCAACATTGATTTTGTCAACATATTTCATAAGTTCGATGGCTTTTTTCTTGCCGATATACTCGTAAAGTGTGCCGCCGAAATCATTTGTTATATTATACTTACCGTCGGAAAATGCTCCTGCACCGCCGAAACCGCTCATAATAGCGCAGGTTTTGCACTGAATACAAGACTTAACCTTGTCGCCGTCAATCGGGCATTTTCTCTTTGCAAGCTCGTTGCCTGCTTCAAACACGGCAATCTTTAAATCACTATGCTTGTTGATAAGCTCATATGCGGAAAAGATACCGCCCGGACCTGCACCGATAATAATTACATCATAATCTTTATTAGTCATTTTTTTACCTCTCATTTAAAAACATAACACTTCCATTGAAATGAGGGGAAGTTGGCTCATTTTTGTTGTATCAGCAAAACTGAACACAGTATCACATAATACCCTTTATACATTTTACCATATTATAAATAAAAATCAATATCTAAAATTCGTAAATTTACAAAGTTTAGATATTGATAATACTACATTATTAAATTTTTGCCATAACTTCGTTATAAAGAGGTGTGCCGACTCTTATTTCGCCCTCGTACACTTTACCGTTATTGAATATTACGCTTGCAAGTCTGTTTTGGACGAAAACCTCTCTTGTAACGCCTGTGCTTCTTCTCGTTCCCGACATACCGCCGACAATGGCACCGGCTTCGCCAAAGAGAAAGTCGCCGATAATCATTCCTCCGACATTAGGAATTTGCTCGATAATCGAATCGGTTTGCATTGCGATATTACTGCCGATTTGATTAACCGCAATAACATAAGGAGCTTTGTTTGCCAAGCTGACGCCGAAATTAACATTAGGTTCTATTGTAAACAGCTCTCTTAAAAATCTGTCATATACATTGTCTGAAGTTTTAGGAGGCAAAAGTTGCCTTGAACCCCAAACCGATTGTATAACGATTCTTACCTTGCACCCGTTTCCGTCTTCTATCGGTGTAATATATGTTTCGAAAATAATCTTACCGAGGCTTGATTCAACTAATTGTGCCTTAATATATCCACGCTCCGGGTTTACGCTTTTTACATCTCCGCATCTCTTAAAAGCACTGTAAATCACATCTATTGACTGCCTTATATCAAAAGGAGTCACAAACAAAAAAGTGTCGTTACTTCTGCGGTCTTGAAATCTAAAACTCCTGTATATTTTAGGATTGCCCTTGCCCTTTGATGATAAGTCGTTAACAAAAGTATGAGTTATCCAATCTTCCGTTTCTGTATTTTGAATTTCATCTGCAGTTGATGTTTTAATACTGTATTCATCATCTTCAACAGGCACAACATTTACAGGCGAACCACACTCAAAACAGAATTTTGCACCGTCAGGAAGTTTTGTTCCGCAATTAATACAATACATTTTCAACTCTCCTCATTTGGTATATTTATATAAATTCGTCTTGGCTTATTGTTTGTACTAATAATACTACCAAAGGATGTTTATGTCAACGAAGCTCAAATGTACAGTACCGAAAAACGGACAATAAAAGAAGAGGGACACCGCATATAACGGCATCCCCCAAACAGAGTCTAAATATTTGAGAAGCTATATTTTTTGCTGTAATCCTTGAACAATTTGCCATAGTCGCTTGATGAATCCTCGGCGATACGCTGTGTTTCGTGGATTGAGAGATTGTGCATTATTGATGCATCAATCAAACAGCCTGCAATATTTGAACAATGGTCGGACACACGCTCCAAATCAGTGAGCAAATCTGACCACACAAAGCCTGCCTCGATTGTGCACAAGCCTTGTTGCATACGGCGAATATGATGAGTACGCATTTTTTCCTTGATTATATCAATGACCTGTTCAAGAGGCTGAACCCTCTTTGCAATCTCGGTATCAGTGTCTTTCAACGCCTTAAATGTTATATCGAGAATCTCCTTTGTTGCACCTGTGAGGATGTCAAGTTCCTTGATAGCGTCTTCAGTGAGAGTGTATCCTTTTTGACGAAGTTCCTCAGTGGAATTGAGAACATTAACCGCATGGTCCGAAATTCGTTCAAGGTCGCCTATCATTTTAAGAAGTGCAGCTGCCTGCTCGCTTTCCTCATCGCCCATTTTTTGTGAGCTCAAATTAACAAGATAAGTGCCGATTACATCTTCGTATCTGTCGCACTTTGCCTCATCTTTTCTTATGCGTTCGGCATCGGCATCGGTATAATTTGTTATGCAAGTTATACTTTTTTCAATTGCACGCTCGGAGCAATTTGCCATTTTTATTGCAACGCTGTAGCACTGCTGAAGTGCAAGAGTTGGAGTTGCAAGAAGACGAGAATCGAGGATTTCAACCTCTTCAGGTTCTTCATCATCTTTGATGAATTTAAGTGCAAGTTTTTCGAGAAGTTTTGCATTTGGCATAAGAAGTGCAACACACAAAACATTAAATATTGTGTGAACCACGGCAATGCTGAAAGCGGTTGCAGGAGTGTCGAGAACCGCAGGTTCAAAGCCATACTTCCAAATCGAGAACAGCACGAGCATAAATATTGAACCGATAACATTGAACATAAGGTGAACAAAGGCGGTACGCTTTGCGTTTTTATTTGCACCGACTGATGAGATAAGAGCAGTTACGCAAGTGCCGATGTTTTGACCCATAATGATTGGAATTGCCGCACCGAGGGAAACCTGACCGGTGACAGCGAGAGCCTGCAAAATGCCGACCGATGCAGAACTTGACTGAATAATGCCTGTGAGAACAGCACCGACTAAAACGCCCAAAAACGGATTTTTAAACATAACGAACATTTGCTGAAATTCAGGAACCTCGGAAAGACCGCTGACTGAACCCGACATTGTCTCCATGCCAAACATAAGAGTTGCAAAACTGAGGAGTACAATACCACTGTCCTTCTTTTCACTTTTCTTTGAGAACATATAAAGAATTATGCCCACAAGTGCAAGAACAGGAGTGAATGATGACGGCTTCAAAAGGCTCACCCACACATTTTCACTGCTGATGCCCGACAACGACAAAATCCAGCTTGTGACTGTTGTTCCGACATTTGCACCCATAATTACATTGATAGCCTGACGGAGATTCATAAGTCCCGAATTAACAAAACCCACCACCATAACAGTAGTTGCCGAAGAACTTTGAATAACCGCAGTTACGGCACAACCCGTGAGAAATCCCGCAAACTTGTTGGTTGTCATTTTTGCAAGAATGCCACGAAGTTTATTACCGGCTCTGCGTTCGAGAGCCTCACCCATAGTATTCATACCGAACAGGAACAGACAAAGTCCTCCCACCATTTTCAATGCGTCAAATATACTCATAATTACTCCTTGATTTTTAAAATTATTATTTTACGGTTTGAGAATATCAAATTTACATCAAATCTATTATCAAGGTTATGTAAAATCAATGTAAAGTGTAAAGCTTTTATATGTTTAAAAAACAGAAAAGACTCCCCTTGAAAGTAAATCAAAGAGAGCCTTGATTGTTTAATTATTTTGGAAAAGTGAGAATAATTGTTGTTCCCTTGCCTACCACGCTTCTAAGTTCGATTTCGGCATTGTGAAGTTTGGCGGCGTGCTTTACGATTGACAAACCAAGACCTGTTCCGCCAACCTCTTTTGAACGGCTTTTATCTACACGATAAAACCTCTCAAATATTCTTGACTGCTGGTCAAGAGGAATACCTATACCCGTATCGCTTACAGAAAGCTTTACACAATCGACACAATTCTTAACCTCAACCTCAACTCTGCCACCCGGACGATTGTATTTGATGGCATTATCGCAAAGGTTAAATACAATACTTGTAAGAAGCTGTGATTTGCCGGTGATGATTGACGGCTCACCCTTTACAGCAAGCTCAACACCTGCCTTTTCTGCAACAGGAGTAAGGTTGGTAACCGTCATTTTTGACACATCATAAAGGTCAACTTTTTCGGAAATTATATCCGAACTTTCTTCGTCAAGATGAGAAAGTTTGATAATATCCTCAACAAGAGTGATAAGTCGCTTTGCTTCTTTGTAAATCTTCTGTGAAAACTGCGGAACATCTTTTTCGGCAACCATACCGTTTGAAAGAAGTTCGGCACTGCCTGCGATTGTTTGAAGCGGAGTGCGAAGCTCGTGTGAAACATTTGCCGTGAACTCTCTGCGAACTTCCTCTGCCTTTTCCATTTCCGTAAAGTCGAAGATAATAAGTGCAACACCTGTTACCTTGTCGCCCGACATAATCGGAGTTGCGCTGAAATGATAGCTTACATCATCAATATCAAGGATGATTTCGCTATGCTTGCCGTTTTCTGCCTTGCGGAGAAGCTCCTGAACCTCAACGCCACTGCTGAAAAGAAGTAAATCTTTTCCTACACAATAACTGCTTATGCCGAGAAGTCGTGAAGCGGTTTTGTTTATACTGATAATCACGCCGTCGGAATTAAGAAGAATAATTCCCTCTGACATATTTTCGGTTGCCGCTTCAAATTCGTTTCGTTTCTTTTCAAGTTCAAGCTGTTGATTTTTTATCTGTTTTTTCTGAATTCTGACTTTTTCAAGGAGCGGTGTAAGTTCCTCATATACTTTTGCGTCATCAGGCTTGTCAAGATTAATTTGATTAAGAGGTTCAACGATTTTCTTTGAAAGTCTATATGCAAAATATAGTGAAACAAGCACCGCAACCAAGAACACAATTATAATCGGCTGAAGCATTGCAAGAAGAAGTGCCCACCACGAAAGTTCGTTGACGGAAAGTCGCATTACGCTACCGTCATCCAAGCGAACGGCGGTATAATAAAGATGTTCCGTAAGGGTTTCCGAATATCTGTCTGCGCTTCCCTTGCCTGTCATTATTGCTTGTTTGACTTCCGAACGCTCAAGGTGATTGCCCATTTCATCGGTATTTGCTTCATTATCAAAAAGCACCTTGCCGTTCTTATCAATCCAAGTCATACGATAGGTTTTGTCATCAATTTTATTGAGATAATTCATACCGTCAAGTTCAACCGCACTTGCAACATATTCTGCCTGCGTGTCAAGGCGTTGCCTTTGAATATCGGAATAGTAATTATAAAGCACGCCCAAAATTATGGCAAGCACAGCAAGAGTGATACAAACTGCAACGGAACAAATAGAGCGAAAAATCTTTTTTGTCATAATTTATCCTCCATTCTGTAACCGACACCACGAACGGTTTTTATATAATCTCCGCATTTCCCGAGTTTGGTACGAAGCGTGCCGATATGCACATCAACCGTTCTTGTTTCGCCAACATATTCTGTGCCCCAAACACAGCTTAAAAGCTGATCACGAGTAAATGCTCTGCCGATATTTTCCATAAACAGTTTGAGCAAATCATATTCCTTCAAGGTCAAATTGATTTCCTCGCCATTGGCATAAACAATATGTTTAGCTGTGTCTATTTTCAAATCGTTAAGTTTCAAATCTTGCTTTTTATCTTCTTTTAAAGAACGGCGAAGAACCGCTCTTACTCTTGACACCATTTCCATCATACCAAATGGTTTTGTGAGATAATCGTCAGCACCCAAATCGAGAGCAACAACCTTGTCGTACTCGGTTTCCTTTGCCGTTTCCATAATAACGGGAATATCAGCCGTTCTGTTGTCGGAACGGATTTTTTTAAGGATGCTGATACCGTCCTCATTCGGAAGCATAATATCAAGCAAAATCAAATTTGGAGTTTCTTCCTTAACGGCAGACCAAAATTCGGTTGAATCCGCAAAACCTTTCGCTTCAAATCCGGAGGCGGTAAGAGTGTATACAATCAAATCTCTGATGCCGTTGTCATCTTCTATACAGTAAATCATAATTATTCCGCCTTTCTTTACTTTAATATTACAAAGAAAAAGTAAAATCAAAAACACAAGGTTTGTAAAATCTAAGTAAAATTGCAAATTTTTCTTTACAATCAATCTTTACAATTTTATTATACAATATGAAACCGCCATATACAACAAAAACTCCCCGATTTTATAAATCAAGGAGTTTTACATAAATTGTAAAGTTTTTATTATCAAATACTGTAAACTCTGTTAGGCTTTCTGTCTGGTGTTTTTGGTGCTTCGCCGTCAGGATAACCGACTATGCAATGACCCACGCCGACATATTCCTCCGTGATGCCCAGTTTTTCAAGGAGTTGTTTGCCTTGCTCGGTTTCGAATTCTTCCTTGGCACGGTGAATCCAGCAACTGCCAAGACCCAAAGCGTGCGCTTCGAGCATCATATTGCCCATTACAAGACTGCCATCATAAACACAGGTTGAGCTGTCCTTTTTATCAAGAACAACAAGAACGGCAGGAGCGTTATAAAACGGGTCAAAATCAGGCTTCCAGCCTCCGATTTTGCAATTAAGTGCAGACAGTTCATCACGAACTTTTTTGTCTGTCACCTTGATAATAATTGAATTTTGGTTACCTCTGCCGTTTGCGGCATAAAGACCGGCTTCAACAATTTTGTCAAGAAGTTCGTCAGCCACAGGAGCGGACTTGTATTTCTTAATACTTCTTCTTGATTTCATAACATCTAACATATCGGACATAATCATACCTCCAAAATTTATGCATCTATTAATTTCTTTCAATAAGTGCCACTGCTTCTGTGTGCGGAGTGCGGGGGAACATATCAACCGGGGTGACTTCGAGGGTTTGGTAGCCTTTTGTTTGTAGAATTTCCAAATCTCGGGCGAGGGTGGCGCTGTCGCACGAAACATAAACTATTCTCTTTGGGTTCATTTTTTCAACAACATCAAACAGTTCTTTTTGACAGCCCTTGCGAGGTGGGTCGAGGATAACGACATCGGGAGTTATTCCTCTTTTTTCAAGTTCCTTTGCACCGTCATAGGCATCACCGCAGAAAAATTCTGCATTTGTTATTCCGTTTTGTCTGGCGTTGATTTTTGCATTTTCAATAGCCTGCGGGATAATCTCAATACCGAAAATCTGCTTTGCATTATCTGCCATTGTCAATCCGATTGTACCGACACCGCAGTAGAGGTCAACAACGGTTTCGTTGCCTGTCAAACCTGCATATTCGGCAGCTTTAGTGTACAATTTTTCGCATTGGTCGTGGTTGATTTGATAAAATGACTCTGGCGAAATCACAAACTTTTTGCCAAGCAAAACATCTGTAACAGTCGGTTCGCCGTAAATCAGTTTTGTTTCGTTACCGAGAATTACATTTGTGTTTTCTCGATTAATATTTAAGCAAATTGACTTTACTCCGTCATGCTGCTTAAGCGAAGCAACAAGGTCGATTTCATTCGGCACACTCTTGCCGTTGATGACAAGGCAGACCATTGTTTCTGCCGTCATCGGTGCTCTGCGAATATAAATATGGCGGAGCAGTCCCCTGCCAGTTTGTTCATCATAAGATGTAACATTATTTGCACGCACCCATTTTGCGATTATGTCGAGAATATCTTTGAAGCTACTATGCTGAAGTCGGCAATCTGCACACGGAATAATCCTATGACTTTTGTAAGCATAAAAGCCTGCCTGAAGTTCGCCGTTTGTGATGCAAACAGGATATTGTGCCTTATTGCGATAATTATCAACCGTATCGGCACCGATAATCGGCTTGATCGTAGCATCAATATGACCTATTCTTTTAACGGCGTCTGCTACTCTGCCCTGCTTATATTGAAGCTCGGCATCATAAGTCATATTTCTAAACGAACAGCCTCCGCACTTGTCAGACACAGGACAAACGGACTCAATTCTGCATGGTGACGGATTGAGAATTTCTTTTACAATGCCGATTGCATAGTTCTTTTTGGCTTTGATAATATGAGCGATAATTTCATCACCCGTTACTGCGCCACGAACAAAAACCGCCATACCGTCATAGTGACCGACTGACGAGCCTTCGTTTGTCATATCTTCAATTTTTAATGTTATATCATCGTTTTTCTTAATACTCATAAATTAAGTTAAGGGCAGTATATAACCACCCTTATGCCTTCTGTATATTTTTAATAATTTCTTCCATCTTGTCCATCTTGCTGTCCATATCAGCAACAAGTTTGAACTGATTGCGTGCACGGTCAAGGTTATGTTCAGGATATTCTGTTCTGAAATAAACATCGCCGTTGATGTAGTCGGTCAAGAAACGCATACCGCATTCGAGAGTCATAAGCTTTGAGGCAAATGCAAGGTTGTCAATTTCTGCTTGATTGAAGTACTCACCTGCTTCGCCCAAAAAGCCCTCTGCATAAGCCTTGAAGTAATCCAAATCCATTTCTACCTTATCAAGATCGGTTTCGTCCTCGGCAGCGGTTGATGCACCAAAGCGGATTGAATCACCAAAATCATAAAGAGCAAGACCCGGCATAACGGTGTCAAGGTCGATAACGCAAACGCACTTGTTTGTATCCTTATCAAACATAACATTATTGAGCTTTGTGTCGTTGTGAGTTACACGGAGCGGAAGTTCGCCCTTCTCGGTCATTGCGGTGAGTTTGCCCATTTCATCGGCATACTTATTCACAAAATCAACCTCTGCCTTGCAAGTGTCAAGTCTACCCGAAGCATTCTTCTCAAGAGCAGGAACAAACTCGTTGTTGTATCTCCACAAAGTATCGTGGAAGTGCGGAATTGTTTCTGTAAGTTCTTCCGCATTAAAATCAGACAAAAGTCTTTGGAACTTGCCGAAAGCCTCACCACTCGATTTGAACATTTCTGCATTTTCAGCAGTGTTGAAGCTGACAGAATCACGAACAAAGATATATGCTCTGTAATATGTATTATCCTCCGGTGACTTATAGAATTCATTGCCGTCCTTAGTGTGGATATAGTGCAATGTTTCTCTGTCAGGGTCACCGCCGTTTTTCTTAATAACAGAACGAAGATATGACGTTACGGCAAAAACATTTTTCATAAGCTGTTCGATATTCTTAAAAACATTGTCATTAAGCTGTTGAAGAATGTATCTTTGCTCCGAGCCTTCATTATTAAATTTTACAAGATATGTTTTGTTGATATGACCTGAGCCAAACTCCTCAACATCAACAAAATCGCCTTTAAAATTAAAAATATCAATAACCTCTCTGATATTTGCCATTGTTATATCTCCTCCATAATATATTTTAAATATATTATTTTTTAATAATCACTAAATTTGTCTAATCAAATCCTTATCAATCCTTGCAGCCCAAGCAATATTATATGAATGGTCACCGACTCTTTCAAGGTCTTGAAGTGCCTTTGTGAATATAACACCCGACGAAGTGTGGCACTTCTTTTCACGAAGTCGTTGAACATGATTGTCCTGTGCCTGCAATGTGAGATAATCAATTGTATCTTCAAGATAATGAAGCTGATGTTCCTCTGCATCGGTCAAATGCTTGTTTGTGAAAGCACCGAGTGCACGGTCGAGAAGTTCAAGGTCAACCTCATATATTTCCTTAAATTCTGCAATACCTATATCCGAAAACTCGTAATTTTCTTCTTTTGCAGTGGTCACTCTTCTCATAATATTTTCTGCATGGTCACCGATTCTTTCAAGGTCGGTAATTACATGGAAAAGTTTACCAATATATTCCGACACATCACCGGTAATTTCCTTTGAAGTAACGGTTATCATAAAGTCGGAAATATTATGATTAAGCCAATTTATAAGTTCTTCATTTTCTTCAAGCTCACGATGTTTGCTATTGTCCATAACAAGGAATCCCTCGCAGGCAATGACAAAATTATGTCTGACAAGTCTTGCCATACGCTCAACCTCACTACCGATTTGAAGTGCGGTTGAAATAGGGTTTTCGCTGATTTTCTTGTCAATAAACTCAAAGCGAAGTCGAGTGTCGTGCTCTTTAGGTTTGATAATAACTTCACTGAGTTTAACAACCCATTTTATGAACGGCAACATAACAAAGGCAGTAACTACCTTGAAAATGATATGTGCAATAGCGACCTGCACCGAGCCGTTATCCGACAAGGTTGTTATCCACTCGGCATACTGTGGGAATATGAGTGCAATAGGTGTGAATATCAGCATACCCACAAAATCGAAAATAAAGTAAATAACTGCGGCACGCTTTGCATTTGTTTTTGCACCGAGAGCAGAAAGGAAAAGCGGCATTGCAGAGCCTACATTGATACCGATAATAAGATAAATTGCAAACTTCATCGGCATAAGGCTTGCACTTGTCATTGCAAGAGCCTGCAAAACACCGATTGACGCACTTGAGCTTTGAAGCACGGAACACATAATAAAGCCAATCAAAAGGCCGAGAAACGGATTATTGGCTTTTGTAATAAATGTCTGAAATGCCGCACTTGTTTTAAGCACTCCCATAGCTTCGGGACCGCTCATATACTTTAAACCAAAGAACAAAACACCAAAGCCGAGAATAATTTGCCCGATAAACTTTTGTGTTTGTTTTTTGCTGAACAAAGCCATAACCGTTCCTATAAAAATGCAAAACGGTGCAATGGCAGAAACATCAATAGCAATAAGAACAGCGGTGATTGTGGTACCGATATTTGCACCGATAATAACCCCTGTTGCCTGTGCCAAATCCATAATGCCGGCGTTCAAAAAGCCCATAAGCATAACGGTTGTGGCAGATGATGACTGAATAACAGCTGTTACCAAAACACCGAGCAAAAATCCCTTGAATCTGTTACGAGTTAGCTTTTCAAGAAGCAATCTCATCTTGTTACCTGCGACCTGATTTAAGCCATCGGACATATATTTCATTCCGAACAAAAACAAACCAAGACCGCCAAGAAGGCTGATGATGTTAGATATACCCATATATTTTCCTCTTACACAAAATTAGTCTATGTCTTTTATATAATATGCATATAAATTATCTTATAATATATAATAAAAGTCAAGAAAATTTTACATTTATTTTACTAAAATCTTAAAATAAGACTAAAAAATGGCCTGCCCGACGAGATTCGAACTCGTGATCTTCCGAGTCGGAGTCGGAGGCATTATCCAGCTGTGCTACGGGCAGGTATTGAGTTTGACAAAGCGAAAAAAAGCGGCACTTTGACACACCATATTCTATTATAATTATTAAAACTTTTTTTGTCAAATAAAAATAGTATAAATTTATATATTGACTTTTTTATACACCTGTAATAAAATAAGGGCAAACAGAGGTTATAAACCACAATATAATAATGTAATATATATTAACGAGGTGGACTATGGCAGACAAACTTGCAGGATTTGTTCCTGACACAATGAACAATGACGAGCCTATCCGTGAGCCTATCGTAAGACTTGGAAAGCTCATAACAGACAGATTGCCTGTTAAAATCGGCAAGGAAAAAATCACAAAGGAATCGCCTGAATACTGGGGACTTGCTCCTATATGTACAGACGAGATGGCAGAACTTGCTATTCTTATGGGCAAAAGAAAGCCGAGAACCTGGGCAGATATGAAAAAACTGTCTCAAAAAATGCCTAATATGACAGACGAAAAACTCGAGCAGTTGCTTCACGACTTGAGCGAAGTCGGTATCCTTGAATACAACTGGGAAAATCCACAGCACGAAAAGCAATGGGTGCTTCCTATGTATGTTCCGGGAAGTGCCGAATTCACAAATATGAGCGAAAGTGTGCTTGCTGAGCATCCTGAAATGGGCAGATTTTTTGAAAGAATGAGCCGTATTCCGCTTGAAAAGGTTACTCCAATGGTTCCTGAAGGCGGTGCAGGAATCGGTATGCATGTTATTCCTGTTGAAAAGGCTATTGACACGCAAAATCAATCACTTGACATTGAACATATTTCATACTGGCTTGACAAATATGATGGAAAATATGCGGCTTCCCCTTGTAGCTGTCGCCGTTCGAGAAAAACATATGACGAGGGCTGTGCAGACGACACAAACGATTGGTGCATTGCTGTGGGTGATATGGCAGACTATGTTGTTGAAACCAACAAAGGTGGCAGATACATCACCAAGGAAGAAGCACTCGAAATTCTCCAAAAAGCAGAGGACAACGGCTTTGTGCACCAAATCACAAACATTGACGGCGAAAACAAGATTTTTGCCATTTGCAATTGCAATGTAAATGTTTGCTACGCACTGCGTACATCACAGCTTTTCAACACACCTAACCTTTCAAGAAGTGCATATGTTGCCGATGTAAATAAGGACAACTGCGTTGCTTGCGGAAGATGTGTTGAGCACTGCCCTGCCGGTGCACTCAAACTCGGTCAAAAACTATGCACATCGCACGGTGAAGTTGAATATCCAAAGCAGGAACTTCCTGACGAAACAAAGTGGGGACCTGAAAAGTGGGAAGAAGAATACAGAGATAAAAACCGTATCAACACTCACGAATCAGGCACTGCTCCTTGCAAAACAGCTTGTCCTGCACACATTGCGGTTCAGGGATACATAAAGATGGCTGCTCAAGGCAGATACACAGATGCTCTTGCACTCATCAAAAAAGAAAATCCGTTCCCTGCCGTTTGCGGACGAATCTGCAACAAGAGATGCGAAGATGCCTGCACAAGAGGCACTGTTGACAGAGCTGTTGCTATTGACGACATAAAAAAATTCATTGCACAAAAGGATTTGGACGCCGAAACAAGATATGTTCCAAAAAAGGTTGTGCCGAGTGTCAGAGGTCAATTTGATGAAAAGATTGCCATCATCGGTGCAGGTCCGTCAGGTCTTTCGTGTGCATATTATCTTGCAGAAAAAGGCTATGTAAATGTAACCGTATTTGAAAAGAACGAAGAAGCCGGCGGTATGCTCCGCTACGGTATTCCAAACTATAAACTTGAAAAGGATGTTATTTCTGCCGAAATTGACATCATCAAGGAGCTTGGTGTTGAAATCAAATGCGGTGTAGAGGTTGGCAAGGACATCACACTTGACGAACTTCGCAAGCAGGGTTACAAAGCATTCTACATTGCCGTAGGTGCACAAGGCGGCAGAAAAGCAGGCATTGAGGGTGAAGACGCAGAGGGTGTGTTCACTGCTGTTGAATTCCTCCACGAATGTGCCGCAACAGAAAAATTTGACCTCGGCAAAGATGTTGTAGTTGTCGGTGGCGGTAATGTTGCAATTGACGCAGCGAGAGTTGCAAGAAGATGCGGTGGCCAGAATGTTCAGATGTTCTGCCTTGAAGCAAGAAACGAAATGCCGGCGGCTGACTATGAAATTGAGGAAGCCGAAGAGGACGGAGTAAAGATTAATTGCTCTTGGGGTCCAAAGGAAATCATCAAGAAAAAAGACAAAGTTAAGGCAATTGTATTCAAAAAGTGTGTTCAGGTTAAGGACGAACAAGGCAGATTTGCTCCTGTATATGACGAGGACGACACAATCACTGTTGAATGCGACAATGTTATTTTGAGTATAGGTCAAAGCATTGTTTGGGGCAATTTGCTTGACGGTGCCGCAACTATAATCAACAAAAACGGTACACTTCAGGCTGATGAAAAGACACTTCAAACAGCACAAGAAGATATTTTTGTCGGCGGTGACGCATACACAGGTCCACGCTTTGCAATTGACGCTATTGCAACAGGCAAGGAAGCTGCAATTTCTATCCACAGATTTGTTCAGCCACATTCATCACTTACAATCGGCAGGAATCCAAGATACTATGTTGAGCTTGACAAGGATGACATTGTGCTTGAAAGCTACGATAATTCTTCCCGTCAAATTCCACAAGCCACAAAGCAGGTTAAAGAGCTTGGATTCAGAGATGACGACAAGTTCCTCACAGAAGAACAAGTCAAGACTGAAACTGCCCGTTGCCTCGGCTGTGGTGCAACAATCGTTGACAAAAACAGATGCGTTGGTTGCGGTATTTGCACAACAAAGTGTGAATTTGATGCTATTAAGATTGTCAGAGAACGCCCTAACTGCTCAAATATGGTTAAGGCGGAGGACAAGATGAAGAAGATTTTGCCATATATGATTAAGCGTCAAATCAAAATCAAGAAAGCATCAAAAAACAAATAATTTTGAAAGCTTAACGGCTCACTTCCTTGAACCGTAAATATATTATTATTCAAAGGAGGAATTACTCGTGTTTTTCCAAATTTATGGTGATACCTCTATATACCAACTTCTCGGTTGGGTGATGGTATTCGCTGCACTTGTGCTTCTCAACGAAGTTGCAAGGCGTTCAAAAGCAGGCGGAATTTTCTGTTTCTTGGTTGTTCCGGCTGTGCTCACAGTTTACTTCATTGCTCTTGCAATAGGTAACGCAAAAGGTGCCGATTGGGCAGTCAACAACCAAACGGTTGTGCAAATGGGCGGATGGTTCCATTACGCCAAGCTGTATGCCGCAACGATCGGATGTATCGGTTTTATGTTCATCAAATACAAATGGGGCATTGGCAAAAAAGATTGGTTCAAAGTTTTTCCGTTTGTAATCGTTGCAATCAACATCCTTATTGCAGTTGCTTCTGACTTTGAATCAGCTGTAAAAGGCTTCCAAGCAGGCTCAATCGCAGGTGGCTGGTGGTACTCAAACGAAGGCGTTTGGCTCTACGGCGGATGGTGGAACATCCTTAACGGTATTGCCGGTATCATCAACATTTTCTGTATGACAAGCTGGTGGGGCATCTATTCATCAAAGGACCAAAAAGATATGCTTTGGCCTGATATGACATGGTGCTTTATCATTGCATACGACATTTGGAATTTTGCATACACATACAACAATCTTCCGCTTCACACTTGGTATTGCGGTGTTGCGCTTCTTCTTGCACCGACATTTGCAAACGCATTCTGGAACAAGGGCGGTTGGATTCAAAACAGAGCAAACACACTTGCACTTTGGTGTATGTTTGCACAAGTTTGCCCTACATTCCTCAATCAGAGTATCTTCACCGTGCTTCCGACAGTATACGGTGCAAGAGGCGAAGAAATCAGAACAACGATCCAAAACGGTGTTATGGATGCAAATCTTGCACTCACACAGGCTGATGCAGACCCAAAGGCACAGGGCATCATCTCTGTACTTGCCATCGTTGCAAATGTAATCTGCATTATGGCAATCATCAAGAAGTCAAAGCAAAAGCACATCAACCCTTACAAGCAGGATGTATTCACAGAACAGCACGACTTCAAGGAAGCTATGGCAAGAGCAGAAGAAGTTGCTTGATTCATAGTATTTAATACGGAGAGGCTGTTGAGAAAGGTTCTGAATTTTGTTTTTTTGCGAACATTGCTGTACCTCGTCAAAACATATTCCGTATAGAATAAAACATAGTTTTGTAAGTATACTACATATGTTTTTCCTCTTTCCAAAAAATCCGTAGATTTTTTAGAAGCCTTATATTTGCTTGTTCGCAAAAAACGAAAAACACCAAAAAAGCTGTAAGTTCAATACTTACAGCTTTTTTAACCCCACCGTCAACACTATGTGTTGCCACCTCCTCTTTTAAAAAAAGTGGAGGCATAATTCGGTTGATATTATTTTGGCGTGTTTCAGGAGCTTTATCGACAGACTAAAACGCAGTGGACGAAAATCTACTGCGTTTTATCTTTATCCTTATTTTTACTTTTTGGTTTTCGCATTGCAAAGGCTGTTGCATAGGTTGCCGTTGCACCGTAGCAATCAAGAACAGCGGCACATTCCGAAAGTGTTGCGCCTGTCGTTTTTACATCATCCACAACAAGATAAGTTTTGTTTGCCGGATCAATGTTCTCATTTACATCAAACGCACCGAACACATTTGCTCGCCTTTGCCGTGCAGATTGATTTCGTTGAGAGAGATTTTCATACGCCTTATAAAAAGTATCTTCAAGCGGAATATCTAAAATCTTTGACAGTTCCTCAGCTATGAGTTTTGCTTGATTATAGCCTCGTGCCTTTTCCCTCTTTCGAGAAAGTGGAACATATGTTATAGCATCAAAATTAATGTGCTTAAACTCCCTTTTTATCGTTTTGGCGATTTCATCAGCCATTCCCTTTGACAATTCGGAATATCCCGCAAACTTTAATCTGTGAACAGCTTTTTTAATATTGCCGTCATAATAAAACGGAGCAACAAATTCCTCGTATTCAGGTTTATGATGCGAATCCTTGCACCTGCAATCTTGCTTTATTGCACCACAGGTTTTGCATATTTCACCTTTGATTTTGGGAGCATTTAGACAATCGTCACATCTCCCCTGCCCAAGCGGTACAACCTCACCGCAAATATCACAACGGCGAGTGAACACGAACCACGAAAAAGTCTTAAACAAATCTTTAATCATAACTACACCGTCAAATAAGGTGCAAGTTTGGAATATGTACTTTCACCGATTCCCCTGATTTCCTTAATCTGCTCAACGCTTGTATATCCGCCGAGATACTCACGATATTCAATTATTGCACTTGCCCTGCTTTCGCCAATTCCTCTAATAGTAACCAACTCGTCAACAGTTGCGGTGTTGAGGTTTATGGGATAGGTCACAGTCTTTTCGGTCTTTGGTGCAGATGTAGTTTCTTCATCGGAAGCTACAGTTTTTGAATTGACGGACTCGGATGCTTTTTGCGATGCGACCTCTTGCTGAACTGTTGCAGTTTCCGTATAAACTCCGGGTGATGACTGCGACACATAAATTAAAATTCCTGCCATAACAAAAAGTGCAACGCCAATCATAAACATTGCTTGTTGTTTTGCGTTCATCTGCTTTTCTTTTTTCTACCGTATTTATTTTGCTTTTTGGGAGCAAAATTTTGCCTATTCTTATTATTTCTGTTATTATTTTTACCGTTGTTTCTGCCTGTACCCTGCTTTTGATGAGCTGAATTTTGCGGACGGACAAGACATTTTGGGTCTGTACCGATTAAATCAAAACGCTTTGCTTTTTTAAGTGCTTCCTCAACAAGAGCAAAGTTCTTTGGGTTATAATACTGCAAAAGTGCCCTTTGAAGTGCCTTATCGTGCGGATTTTTAGCCGAATAAACTTCTTCCATAGTATAAGGGTCAAGCCCTGTATAAAACATTGTTGTGGAAATTGTGCCCGGAGTAGGATAGAAATCCTGAACCTGCTCAGGGCGAATATGATTTTTCTTTAAAAACAAAGCCAAATCAATAGCGTCGTTAAGGGTTGAACCCGGGTGACTCGACATAAGATAAGGCACCAAATACTGCTCCTTATCTATCTCGCCCGTATACTGAAAATAACGCTTTGAAAATTCAATATAAGCCTCAATATGCGGCTTGCCCATTTTGTCAAGAACAGCGGCAGAACAATGTTCGGGAGCAACCTTGAGCTGACCCGATACATGGTATTTTACAAGTTCTCTGAAAAAGCTGTCGTCCTTATCCTGCAAAAGGTAATCGTATCTTATGCCCGAACGAATAAACACTTTCTTGATGCCCGGAAGTTGACGGACACTGCGGAGTATATCAAGATATTCCTCGTGATTTGCAACGAGGTTTTTACACGGCTTTGGAGCAAGACATTTTTTGCCTTTACACAGTCCGTGTTCCTCTTGAAGCATACAAGACGGCTGACGGAAATTAGCCGTAGGACCGCCTATATCGTGAATATATCCTTTAAAATTAGGCATATGAGTGAGCTTTTCAGCCTCAATCATAATGCTTTTTTTACTTCTTGTAGTTATGTATCTGCCCTGATGAAAAGCAATTGAACAGAAATTGCAAGCACCGAAGCAACCACGGTTGTGAGTGATTGAAAACTCAACCTCTTGAATTCCCGGAACACCGCCTTGCGCCTCATACATCGGATGATAAGCACGCATATACGGAAGTGAATAAACCCAATCGAGTTCCTTTGTTGTTAGCGGCGGCATCGGCTGATTTTGAACAACCATTTTTTTGCCGTGCTTCTGCTTGATAACCTTACCTCTGATATGATCCTGCTCGTCCTGTTCGATACGAGCCGCCTTGGAATATTCCTTTTTTGATGAGCAAACATTCTCAAATGACGGACACTCAACACCGACATATGGAGTGTCCTTTGTGTCAACAGCATAAACCGTGCCGAGAATGTCGTGCATTGTGTCGACGCTTTCGCCGTTATTAAGTCGTTCGGCAATCTCAATAGTTTGATTTTCTCCCATACCGAAAATGAGCAAATCAGCCTTTGAGTCAAGTAGAATTGACGGACGAACAGCATCATCCCAATAATCATAATGTGCAAAACGGCGAAGTGATGCTTCAAGTCCGCCGATAATTACAGGTACATCGGGATAAAGTTGTTTTACAATATTTGAATAAACAATAACTGCTCTGTCAGGTCGCTTGCCCATTTGACCGCCTGCTGTGTAGGCATCAACCGAACGAGGCTTTTTGGCAACGGTGTAATGAGCAACCATTGAATCAATATTACCGCTTGAAATGAAATAGCCCAAGCGTGGCTTGCCGAACTGCTCAAAATCCTTTGTACCGTGCCAATCAGGTTGTGACAAAACAGCAACCTTGTAGCCCTTTGCTTCAAGCACACGAGTGATTATTGACGCACCGAAAGAAGGATGGTCAACATAAGCGTCACCGGAAATATACACAAAATCCGGCTGTTCCCATCCTCTTTCATACATATCCTTTTGATTTACGGGGAGAAAATTATTCATAGCTGTCCTCGTTCAAATCTTGATTATCTATTACTTCATCAGAACCAAATTCCAACTGCTCTGTGTTATCAGCCGTGAATTCAGGTGCCGGACCCTGTGCCTTAATCTGAATCCATTGCTGTTTATTGATTAATATCTTTCTCGGCTTTGCACCCTCGGCAGGACCGATAATGTGCTTATCCTCCATTTGGTCCATAATCTTTGAGCCTCTTGAATAACCGACTCCGAGCTTACGCTGTAAGAACGAGGTTGAAGCCTTGCCGTTTTCAAGAACGACATCAACCGCATCATCAAACAGAGGGTCAAGATTTTCAGCCGAATCACCACCATCGGTAAACTTGTTTGAAGTTTTGTCCTGAACGGCTTTACTCTCGATTTCCTTTTGGATTTCTTCGCTGTACTCGCTTTCGCCCTGATTTTTGATGAATTCGCAAAGTGCTTCGACTTCGTCATCGCTGATATAACAACCCTGAACACGGAGTGGCTTGTTTGAACCGATAGGAGAATACAGCATATCACCCATACCAAGAAGTTTTTCTGCACCGCTGGAATCAAGAATTGTACGAGAGTCGATTGCGGAAGAAACCGTAAGTGCGATACGAGATGAAATATTAGCCTTAATAAGACCCGTGATGACATCAACAGACGGTCTTTGGGTTGCGATAACAAGGTGCATACCTGCGGCACGAGCCATTTGAGCAAGACGACAAATACTGTCTTCAACCTCTTTTGGAGCAGCCATCATAAGATCGGCAAGCTCATCAATGCAAATAACAATCTTCGGCATTGGCTTCATATCCTCATGCTTTTCAACATAACGATTGTAGCCTTCGATGTCACGCACGCCTGTGTCGCTGAACTTTTGATAACGCTCAAGCATTTCCGACACTGCCCAGCCGAGTGCACCCGAAGCCTTGCGTGGGTCGGTAACAACCGGAACAAGAAGGTGCGGAATGTTCTCATATTTTGAAAACTCTACCTTTTTAGGGTCAATCATAAGGAATTTTACTTCTTCGGGATTTGCCCTATAAAGAATAGATACAATAATTGAGTTCATACAAACAGATTTACCTGAACCTGTTGTGCCCGCAATAAGCAAGTGAGGCATTTTTGCAATATCACAAAATACGGTTTTGCCTGCAATATCCTTGCCAAGTCCTGCCGACAGGAGTGACTTTTGAGCATTGAAATCGGCAGAATCAATAACCTCACGCATAGAAACGCTGTTTTTAACGGTATTCGGAATTTCTATTCCGACAGCAGCTTTGCCCGGAATAGGAGCTTCAATACGAACATTTACAGCTGCAAGGTTAAGCGCAATATCATCCGAAAGATTTGTAATCTTACTGATACGAACACCCGAAGCAGGTTTTAATTCATATCTTGTAACCGTCGGACCTCTTGAAATATCGGTGATTTCTGCCTGAACACCAAACGAAGCAAGAGTATCAACCAAAAGTTCTGCGTTATTTTTAAGTTCGGCAGACACATCTTTTGCAGATTTATGCTTAACGGTTTTGAGAATATCAACGCTTGGAAGTTTATATTCCTTAACTTCCTTTTGCATATCCTCCTCTGTAACCACAAACTCTGGGATAGGCTCTGATTTTTCTTCATCAGGCTTTTCTGTCTTATCCTCGCTTGCGGTTTTAACAATGTCATCAATAGTTTTTTTCTTTGTTTCCTGTCTGCTCTGCTTATTTTTGCTTGTTGCCTGATTAATCTCGGCAATGAGTTTGGAATAATCATCGGCAGGTTCTTCTGCTTCCTCAACATCCTGTGTTTTTTCAGCCTTTGTCTTTGCCTTTTTCTTCGGCTTTTCTTCCTGAACAGGAGGCTCATCGTCAAGAGGAATATCAACATTGTTCATTCTGCGTCTTTCACGGCGTTCCTCAATATAAGGTGTTGCCTTTTCAACAACAGCACGAACAGGCTTTGTTGTGTTTTTGAAAAATTGATTGACCGTCACCTTTGAAAGAAGCATAATCACAACGATTATAAAAAGCAAATCAATAACAATCGCAGGTGCTTTGCCCATTGTCATAAAGAGCCATCCCAAAACAGCGCCAAAAAATCCGCCGTTAAAATTAAACGGAGCATCTGCGAACTCGTTCTTGCAAGTGTCAAGGAACGGGACACCGCTTTTTGCTTTTATGATATAAATAAATGCAGAGATAAAAAGCACAATAAGAATAATACAAATCGGCTCTGCAATCATCTTTTTACTCGACTTTGTTTTTTGAACAAGAAACGAATAAGCAAGACTCAAAAGCGGGAAAACAATTGATGCCATCCAACCGAAAAGACCTATGTAAACATTGTGAACATCATTCCAAAAATTCTCGCCCGGAATAACCGCAACAAAGAAAAACAAAACCGAAAATGCAAAAATAATTATGCTGACAATTCTGTTTTTGTTTGCCTGCGCTTCAAGATCCATAATTCTCTGTTGCTCCTCAAACTCTGCAAGAGCCTTTTTTGAATGAGTAACAGGCTTTTTAGGGGTCGGCTTTTTATTCTGTTTTTGTTTAAAATTTTTACTGTTAGCCATAATTTACCTACTTTATTTTCTTAATATCAATTCAAAAATACCGATAACAAGTATTATAATACCGACTGCGACATCATAATAACCAAAATACTTCAAATAGCCTTTGCTGACAAAGTATTTGAGAAATACGGTGCTTAAAAACGAAGCAACGATTGAAATCACAAGACCGATAATAATCGAAGCAACACCGACATGAGTAACGCTGATGCAAATCTCAACAATACCGCTGACAACAAGCACAGGAACGCTCATCAGCAACGCATAATTGATTGCGTGTCTTTTGCTCACACCAAAAAGAACAAGAACGGCAAGCACAACACCGATAAACGAAAAACCCGATACAGGAATCAAAAATACGCTCAATGCTCCGACAATGATTGCAGGAAGTTCCGCAACCGGCTTTGGTATGCTTGATTTTGCAAGTTGAACCGATGCAAGAATGAGAAGCACGCCTGTAATTGCAAGGAACAGACCGTCATCAAGGAGTGTTTTGTTGAACTGTGTAGTGCGAAGAACATTATAAAGAAGTCCGTATTTACCGCAAGGAATGAGCCACAAAAGCATTGGGCAAAAGCTCATAAGAGTCATATACATATAATGCCTTGCACCGCTTGGTTTGCTTCCCTTTAGTCGTTTTTTGAACACATCGCCGACAGTGGAAAACAGCTCATAAGACATTTTCAAAAACAGCTTATAAGAAGCAATTACAATGCCCACGGCGATACCTATATGTACAATACCGGTGAGGGACGAGCACTCACCTGAAAATCTGCCGGCAAAATCGTGGAAAACAGAAGAATGAGCAGTTTCACTTATTGGAAAAATTCGGCACACCGCTTGGAATAGTGCCTGAAATATTGCAGTTAAAATCGACATTGTTTTTTCCTCCGAAAAATTGAGCGTTATCAAGATAATAGCCTGTCCTGATATAATCATAAGGATTGGTAGAACGAGGCTTGGAAATAATCATTTCGTTTTTATAAAAAACTTCATTAACATCAACAACAGTATAAAGCATCAGTTTTCCTCCTCAATTACCGATTCAAGATAGTCAAGTGCATCCGATAAACCACCGAGTTCATCAACAAGTCCGCATTTGACAGCTTCTTCGCCGTCAAGCACAGTACCCACATCCATAATCAGCTCGCCTGTTTTCATCATCAATGCTCTGAATTCATCGGCTGTAATCTGCGAATTATTCTCAACAAACCTTGCAATCCTATCCTGCATTTTTTCAAAATACGAAAGGGTTTGCGGAACACCGAGAACCGTTCCGTTCATACGAACAGGGTGCACGGTCATTGTTGCAGTCGGCACAATGAAGCTACGCTTACAGCTGACAGCAAGCGGAACGCCGATACTGTGACCTCCGCCAAGGACAAGCGAAGCGGTGGGAGTTTTCATAGTTGAAAGAAGCTCTGCAATGGCAAGCCCTGCTTCAACATCTCCGCCAACGGTATTGAGTATAATCAACAATCCGTCAATCTCCTTGCTTTCCTCAATCGCAACAAGCTGTGGAATGACATGCTCATATTTGGTGGTTTTGTTTTGGCTCGGCAAAATATAATGCCCCTCAATTTGACCGATAACAGTCAGGCAATGAATGAAATGCCCATCTTTTTTGACCGTTATCGAGCCTGTTTCAAAGGTTGAGCCTTGCTCACCGTTATTGTTGTTTTCGTTAAAATCTTCGTTTTCTTTGCACATAACAGCACCTCTTTACTATTATGCACAAAGCATTACATTATATTTTAACATTTTATGCCGATTTTTTCAACACAATTATTAATTTATATATTATATAAAAAGAGCGATCATAATGACCGCTCTTAAAACTTATGTTTTTATAAATCAGGTGTTTCAACAGGTTCTCTATTATCATTGGCGCTTGTTGTAATAACATCACAGATTTTAAATTCCTGCAATTCAGCCTGTGGTTTTGTATACTTTTTCATTTTAACCTCCTTATACATTTTTATATTCTTTTGCGCTGTTTCCGTACAGCATCATTGTTGTTATCATTTCGTCAAGAGGTGTGCCCTTGTAATTATCCCTTACCAATCGGGCATAGGATTCAATGCTGAAACGCATTGTGTTACTGCAAGGAACACCGTTTTCATAAACCGTAAGAAGCACCTCGTCACTAACTTCATGTGCAAAAAGTTCGTTGCAATACACATAATATGTGCCGTCACCGTTATCTTTAAAATCATTTTTATCATAGGTGAACTTTGCGTTTCTTAAGGTGATTTCAACGGTTTTGTTTTCAACATTATTTGCGGTGAACTTCACCTTAAACATAATTGCATTGCCAAGCACCAAACCGCAAGAATTCCACTGTACGGTTGGGTTACTTATGGTTTTGTAATTAAAGTTTCTGATGTTCTTGAATTCTTTTGTGTCCTTGCTTGCCCAACTTTTTTGAGTGGCAGTCAGGTCTGAATTTGCAAGATTATCTGTTTGATAACCGACATATTTTTGTGTCGCAGAACCGTAATTGAGCAAGTCCACAAGCAAAGTACGAAGTTTTGAGTGATCATCGGAACTGTATCGGTCAAGCATTGTATAGGCATACTCTCTGACACTCATCACCTTTTCAGGGCTTGTGTATTCACCATTGCTGTTTTTAGCGTGCAAAACAGCAGTCACCTTATCGTTCATAAGCTGAGGATTTATGCCTTTGTACGAGAACACATAATAGTTTCCGTCCTGCTTATAATTCGTAACTTTTTCTTCTTTTCCGCCACATTCAAAGGTCATATAGAAGTCATCAAAAGACGAAAGACTGTTTTTGAACACCTTGAAGTTCATTGTTATGCTACTCTCAAGCGAAAGTGAAACGGTTTTAATCACAAAATTTTCTGTAAGTGAGATAGCCGAAAGAAGCTTCGTAGCAGCATTGTCAATATCATCTTGATAATGATAATCGTGATAAGCGGAGGAATATGTGTTGTAAAGCGTTTCGACATCCTCAATCATTGACGAATATTGAGCCTTGGAGTCAATCATATTTTTTGCTTTTACAAGTGCCGATTGAAGTGCAGAACCGTCAAGTTGTGCCAAAGCGGTTTCGGATTCATCGGAGCAGTATTTGCATACATATGTTATTTTGCCCGGGGCGTCGCAGGTAGGCAAAACAACCGTTTCGTCATAGGAGTGAGCACATTCAAGCGTTGTGGTGACCGTGTTGTTTTCTTTGTTATGATCATCATAACCGGAGGGTAAAACCATAACTGTGATTTTATCCTTTTTGTCCTGCGGTGTTGGGATATTGATTGTCGCAACCGATGAGGCAAAAGCGTTGACCAAGCAATTAAGCTCACCCGACGATAAAATATCGCCCTTGCTGTTGGACACAGTGAAGTTGAATTTATTGACATTTACGGAGCTGTTATTTTGAATTTCGCATTTTAAATCAATCGACTCGGAATTTAACTGCGAATTGTCAAAATCGACATAGTTTAACTGCGTGTCTACAGACTCGGTTTTTCCGTCGACAAGGAGTGTTGACTGCTCATAATCTGTTGATGATGACAAATCAATATTGTTATACGCAACATACGGTGTGCCGTCAGATAATACTACAGGCGAATAATTCCTGATAAATGCATGACTTTGAGAATATTTTTCAAGAGGAGTGCACGTTTCCGATTCGATCTTGCAGTAATACAAATCCTTTGTATAATCCTCATTTACAGCGGTTGTAAAAAGATAAATATTACTTTTTTGACTGTCATAAGCAATTTTAATATCTTGTAAACCGGAGATTTCAGAATATGTTGTAGAGCACCATGTTGAAGGATATTGAAGCTTATGTTTATCTTTCAACACACTGTCATTGTCTATGTAATAAACCCTATTGTCAAAACCAGAAAAATCAATTACGGAATCAACGAGCTTTGTTGAACTGCCCGAGGAATAATAATATAGCGAATTTGCTTCATCACTTTGGACGGAATAGTACAAGCATGTGCCTGCCACATCAAATTTTGTGATAATGTCGGTAGTTGAAACAACAGAGTTAAGCTCGGTTTGTGCACCGGCAGAATCATATTTTGCCAAATATAAAGTGTTATTTCCGCTTTCCTGATAAACATTGTTGTCCGAATTTTCCATCCACGAAACTGAAAATGCGCCGTCACTGCCGTAAACAACAGGATTAAACTCAAAGGCAGTATTGTCGCTTGAATTAATGCGAATCGGGTCGCTGAACTCGCCGCTTGAAGCGGTGAATGTTGTTTCGTATAAATTATAGTATTTTATCATTTCCGACATATCGGCAGCGTCATCAAACACCTTTGACGCCCTTTGCCAAACTATATATGCTCTTTCGCCATCTGAATAAACACTCGGCATATCGTTGTTTGTTCTGTCCTCAAAAAGTGTTTGAGGTGTCGACCATGATGTGCCGTTGTAATATGAATAATACAGCGAGGCTTTATTGGCATCGCTCTTTTCGCCGTTGTCATCTATCCAAACCAAAAGAGCCGTATCATCATTAAAGCTGACAAGTGAGGGCTGACTCAGCGGATAGGCATTTGTTTTTTCAAATTTGGACAGTGAGCCGTTATCAGCCGATTGAGCGGCGATTTTCGACCTTGATTTTCTGGCTGACGAATCGGATTTTTTAAGATAATCTCTGTTGATATATTCAGCCGAATCAATCAGGCTGTCATATCCGCTTTTATTGAGCACCGTGACACCTTTGGTAAGGGCAAAAGATTTGGCACGAGCAGATGCATCTGCGCCGAAATTCGGATAAAGTTCCACCTTGGCAAAGGAGCGCTCACCTGAAATTTTTTCAATCTTTTTGCCCAAAACATAGCCGCCCCATTTAACGCCGAGGTCGAGATAAGCCTTGAACGGAGTTTCTGCGGCAGTGGAAATATTTGCGCCGAGCGTGCCGTAACCGACAATTTCGGCATATGTATTTCGTGTGCCGATGCCGCCGCCCACACTCAATGCAATTGACGGGTCAACGCTTATTGCAGGATTGATTTTGTTGTTTTCGTTTTTAAAATAAAGTTTGCCCTTTGCTCCGAGACCTATGCCGAGTGTTGCATAAGCAGGTCCGGTATAATGACGAAATGAGCCGGAGGCATTAAACTCTGCCATCATGCCGCCGTCGGAATATTCAAGACCGCCGTTTACTTTTTTAAACTCGAGAAAGCCTGTAAATGTGGCATCGACTCCGACAACAAGATTGCATCCGACCTTTTTGAGTTTTCCTCGCATGGCGGAATATTTGTTCCACAATCGCGTTGTGTCAACCTTTTTGCCGGTCAGATCTTGATACATGCTTTTTACTTCGCGATACGAGTCCGACCAATAACCGCTGTTCATCGACCCGTCTATATTTGCGGATGCCTTTTGATCATATCCCAAAAGGACTTGAACGGTATTATTTTTTTGATCGTCAATAATTTTGAAATCGCCGATGCTCATTTTGATACCGGCTTCCAATTTGACGAGCGGTATTTTGTGACCGGCAATATCAATAGTAGCACCATTTAATGCATAAGGTCCCAAATTTATATCCCCGAGCATGTTTTCAATTGCTTTATTGTATTCTGTATGTTGAGTGTATATTTCTGTGTTTAAATAAAAAGCCGGACGAATTCCAATTTCTCCATTATATGCCGCTATAACACGAGTTGAATTTGTACCATCTAAAGTACATGACAAAGTTACATTTTCATATGATGCTCCCTCATTTCTGGGAACACCAAAAAATGTCTCCCAGGTTTTTGAAGGGTCTAAACTTGAATTTTTAAACGTACTGTTTTTAACTGCGGAAGCAGTTGGATAGGGATATAAAATATAGTTTTTCCCCAAATTATTACAAGCCTCATCAATTTGTTCCGGACCCAAAAGGAATAAATTATCAGTTACATTTTGATAATAATACTTTGAATAATCAATCGGACTACTTGAAGAGTTTATAAGATAATTTAATTCTTTACTTCCACCATCACAGTAGCCTTTTCTTGTTTGATCATAACTATTCAAATAGACTCGGTGTGTTACTTCCTTTATTTCTCTTAAATCATTTAATGAAAACCCTGATAAAAATCCATTTTCTTCATCATACGGATTAGAACCATTATAAACATTTTGCTTACTTGGTGGACAATGCGAATACGAAACTGATCCGGAAGTATTTAACCATTGTCTTATAGACGAATCATACCAACAATTCGAACCATACCTTTTTCTAATATATCCCCAACCATCACTATGGTATTCATCACTTTCACCGGCAGCATCGAAAGCTTTTAAACATAAAATTTTATCACTAAGCATCAACGGTCCGTTCTCGTCTATATCCACACAACGCCATAATATCGGTTCGCCATAATATGTTCCAAGTGTAATGTAATCTCCGATAGCAATTGAAGAATTGTCCTTTGCTATTGCGTTAATATCCACATTTGTTCCGCTATTAGAATCCGCAAACGCAGAAAAATCCACAGCGGTGACAACACTAGTTGCCATAAGTACAGCCAAAAACAAGCTGATTAATCTTTTACCAAATTTCATTATTTTACCTCCAAATAAAATGCTGTAAACATTTTAACACAGAATATAAAAAATGCAATATGTTACCTGGGTGATACCTTGAAATTTATCAAAGGTAACATATTGTGAAATTATACAATTTTTATAATATTAAAAAAGTACATTCCAAAAAAATCAGAATGTACTTTAAAAAATATTTAATTAGTTAACGGTGCTATATTAGCCTCTATACGCTCTTGCGCTTTTGCCGTAAAGCATCATTGCGGTGGTTAATTTATCAAGGTCACTGCCTTGGTAATTATCTCGTATAATTCGAGCATATGACTCGATGCTGAAGCGCATTGTATTACTGCAAGGAACTCCGTTTTCATAAACAGTTAGGAAAATATCATCGCTCATCTCATCTGCATATAATTCGTCACAGCAAACATAATATGTGCCATTTCCGTTATCAACAAAATCATTCTTGGTATATGTGAATGTTCTGCCATTACATATGATTTCTACAGTTTTGTTTTCGATATTATCTGCTGAAAACTTTGCTCGGAGCATTACAGAATTATCAAGTACAAGCGCCGATGTTCTCCAACGAGCAGTCGGATTAGCTATTGTTTTGTAATCGTAATTCTTAATGTTTTTGAATTCCTCATTATCAACACTTGCCCAACTTTTTTGAACATCAGTCAATTCAGAATTCACAAGATTATCGGTTTGATAGCCAGCATAAACTTGTGATGCAGCGCCATAATTGAGCAAATCAACAATAATTATACGGAACGATGCGTAATTTTCATCAGAGCTGAACAAATCAAGCATTTGATATGAGTATTTCTTTACGCTCATTAGAAAGATTGAGCGATTTAAGCTCCTTATCCTCAAGCAAAAATCCGTTGCTGTATTCATCACCGAGACCGAGCAAACCATGTCTGAACTCGTGAGCAAAAGTTTTTGACGCACGGTAACTGTCTGATGGCGAAATAAAATAATGTAATCCACTTTCACGGTTGTTATATGCACCGCCGAAATCTGATTTTGTGTTTACAGCCATAGCAAACTGCGCAATGTAATCGTGAACATAATAAGGCTCATATTCCGAACCGGACAGAATTGTATTTGGATCGGTTGTTTTTTTGATATGAGCATCGTGAATTTTCTCGATAAATTCAGGACCGATACACCTCTCAAAAATATGATTTTTCCACTGACTTCCGTGGAGGTTATTAGAAATAACAGGCGAATTATATTTGTCAATTATAACATCAAAGAAGGTGCTTCCGCCATTGTCAAAAGTTGATTCGGAAGCTGTTCAAAGAGCGTAAACATTGAACCTATCGGCATAACTGCGATACGGTTCATATTTCATAGCGTACTGTCAAAGTCGTTTGACATCATTGATGAATTTGCCCTGCTGACTTTTTGTGTATCCCTCGCCGCAAACGACAACAACCATATTTTCAAGGTCGCTTCGTGTCTTTTGAATAGTATAAACAGGGATGGTAGGGTTAGAGTATTTTCCGTCATTTGAATACCACGGGCCGAGGGTGAGCTGAATGCTTTGCTCGGTGCTTACATTCCAATCCGGATTTGCATCCTCGGCAGGTTCCGAAATTGTGTAGTCATCCTCTTGCTTACTTGGAGCAGAGCCGACATAAGGATTGCTTTGCGAGCCGTTGCTGTTGAATTAAGCCAGGAACGCATATTACTGTCCCTCCAATAGTTAGAACCGTAATCATCACGCTTATAGCTTCTGCTGTGTGATTTTGAATTGCTGTTGTCGTTTCTTTTTGCATCGTATGCAAGAGTGTCAACAATTTTGTCTGCAAGCATCAGTAAACCGTTATCGTCAAAATCAACACAACGCCACAAAATCGAGTTGCCGTTATATGTGCCCATTTTGACATAATCGCCTATCTGAATATTAGGTTTTAAGTCCGCTTGAGCCGAAACAGGAATAAGCGAAAACACAATACAGATAGACAAAAACATTGCAGTTAATCTTCTTTTCATAGACTTCAATTCCTTTATAAAAGCTGCTTTTTTCTACATTATATACAATCTTGACATATGACAACAATTTTAAAAGGCAGATGTTTTTTGTTAAAATTAAAAGACTGTGAAAGCAAATTTGCAATCACAGCCTTGGATATTTTATTTAAAGAAAAGAGGCAATTTTTCAAGATAAATGATGTCATCTCTGTCTGCCGCATCGCCCTCTGCAAGTGGGAAGCAGGAAGCAACAACATTTGCATTGAACTTTGCAAGAAGTTCCTTAACAGCCTTTAAGCTTCCGCCTGTTGAAACAACATCATCAACAATGAGAACACGCTTGCCGTCGAGCAAATCACCATCCTCGTGACCGAGATAAAGAGCCTGTTCTTTTTGAGTGGTGAGAGAAACATCAACAACCTTTTCAGGGCGGTCCATATAAACCTTTACGCCCTTACGAACAACAATGTATTTTTTGCCGCTCATACGGCTCATTTCGTATGCAAGAGGAATTGATTTTGCCTCTGGAGTTACTATGTAATCAAAGTCCGGAACTTTCTTGAGAAGTTCTCTTGCACAAACTTCTGTAAGCTCAACATCACCGAAAAGGATGAATGCGGCGATGTCCATTTTATCCGACACAGGGAACTTTTGAAGTTCTCTTTCAATTCCGCCGATTTTTAATGTATAAGTGTCTTTCATATTAACTTCTCCCCTAACTCTGTTCCGCCGATTACATGAAAATGCAAGTGCATAACAGTTTGACCGGCATCAGAACCGCAGTTATTAATAATTCTGTATGACTCAATTCCCTGCGACTTTGCAATCTCGGGAATTTTTGCAAATATATGGCTGACATATTTTGCATTTTCCTCATTGAGTGCATTTGCACTTTCGATATGCTCCTTTGGAACACAGAGAAAATGAACAGGTGCAACAGGATTGAGATCCTTGAAAGCAACCATCATATCATCCTCATACACCTTTGTTGACGGTATATTGCCGTTGATTATCTCGCAAAAAACACACATATTTTGCCTCCGAAAATTCTTTTACAATTCGAAATTTTTTATCCCCTCAATCACAAAAACTGCAATTGAGGGTGATGTTGTTTACTTTATTAATGACTTTACAATTTCTTCTGCCTTTGAAAGTGCTTCGTCAATCTTTGTAATATCCTTTGCACCTGCCATTGCAGAATCAGGACGGCCGCCACCGCCACCGTTTGCAATCTTTGCGACTTCCTTAACTAGGTCGCCTGCCTTTACACCCTTGGCAATAGCAACCTTGCCGCAAACAGCAACAAAGTTTGCCTTATCGCCGTTTACACCTGCAAGAACGGCAACAACATTGTCGCCCTTTGTCTTGACATCATCGCCCATAGAACGAAGTGCGTCAGGAGTTGTGCCCTCTACCTTTGCAGTGTAAAGTTCAAGACCGTCAACATCAACAGCTGATGAGAACATATCAGCGCTCTTGAGTTTTGTCATTTCTGCGTTAAGATTTTGTATTTCCTTATCCTTTGCCTTATTTTCGGCAACGATAGCGGTAATTCTATCCTTAACTTCATTGTCGGCAGACTTGAATGTTGCAGAAGCAAACTTAACGGTGTCCTCACACTCGTTGAGATAATTGAGAACGCCTGTACCTGTGAGAGCAACAATTCTGCGAACACCTGCGGCAACAGATGCTTCGGACACAATCTTGAAAAGACCGAGTTCGCCTGTTGAAGCAACATGAGTACCACCACAGAATTCTGTTGAAGCATCACCGGCTTTTACAACACGCACGATATTGCCGTACTTTTCGCCAAAGAGCATCATAGCGCCCATTTTCTTTGCTTCTTCAATAGGCATTTCCTGCATAGAAACAGGAGCACAAGCAAGAATTTCTTTGTTTACAATTGCTTCAACCCTACTGAGTTCTTCAGTTGTGAGAGGATTGAAGTGAGTGAAATCGAAACGAACCTCTTTGTCGTTTACAAGCTGACCTGCCTGTTCAACATGAGTGCCGAGAACTTCACGGAGTGCGGCTTGAAGCAAGTGAGCCGCTGTATGATTACGCATAATAGACTTTCTTCTGTCTGCGTCAATTTGAGCATTTACAGTGTTGCCGACTGAAACAACACCCTCTTTAACCGTACCGCTATGAATATAGATGCCGTCTGCATTCTTTGAAGTGTCTTCAACATCAAACTCAACACCATCGGCAGTAATAACACCTGTATCGGCAACCTGACCGCCGGATGTTGCATAAAACGGAGTTTTGTCAAGAACAACAGAACCTTTTTCGCCTGCACCGAGCATATCAACAAGTTCACCGTCTGCATTGACAAGAGCAAGAACCTTTGCCTCGGCAGTAAAATCGGTATAGCCTGTGAAAACAGTCTTTTCAGCGTCAATCTTAACGCTTGTATTCTTCCAAGCGTCTGCGCCTGCATCCTTACGAGCAGCACGGGCAGTAGCCTTTTGATTTGCAAGAAGTTCGTTGAACTTTTCCTCATCAACGGTCATACCACGCTCCTCAAGGACATCCTTTGTGAGGTCGAGCGGGAAGCCGAAAGTATCGTTAAGTTTGAACGCATCTTCACCGGAGAACACAGTACCCTCGGTGTTTTCAATATATTCATCAAGACGAGCAAGACCTGCATCGATTGTTTTGCCAAAAGATTCTTCCTCTGACAAAATAACCTTTTTGATGAGTTCAGCCTTGTCCTGAAGTTCAGGATAAGCAACCTTATTATCTTCAAGTACAGTTTCGCAAACCTTATAGAGGAAAGGCTCATTAACACCCAAGAGTCTGCCGTGACGGCAAGCTCTACGGATAAGACGGCGAAGAACATAGCCTCTGCCGTTATTTGATGGGATTACACCATCGCCAATCATAAATGTTGATGAACGAACATGGTCGGTAATTACACGAAGCGAAACATCATTCTTTGCATCATCGTGATATTTAACACCTGAAATCTCCGAAATCTTCTTCATTGTGTTTTGAACAGTGTCAACTTCAAAGATATTGTCAACACCTTGCATAATGCAAGCAAGTCTTTCAAGACCCATACCTGTGTCGATATTCTTCTGTGCAAGCTCGGTGTAATTGCCGTTGCCGTCATTATTAAACTGACTGAATACATTGTTCCAAAATTCGGTAAATCTGTCGCACTCACAGCCCGGACCGCAATCAGGAGAGCCACAACCGTACTTTTCGCCACGGTCAAAATAAATCTCGGAACAAGGGCCGCAAGGGCCTGAACCGTGCTCCCAGAAGTTATCCTCTTTGCCAAGACGAACAATGTGTGACGGGTCTACGCCGTTTTGCTTTGTCCAAATCTCAAATGCTTCATCGTCATTTTCATAAATTGTGACATAAAGCTTATCAACAGGCATTTCGAGAACTTTGGTACAGAATTCCCAAGCCCAAGCAGTTGCTTCTTTTTTGAAGTAATCGCCGAATGAGAAGTTGCCAAGCATTTCAAAGAATGTGCCGTGACGGGCAGTTTTACCTACCTGCTCAATATCAGGAGTTCTGATACATTTTTGGCAAGTTGTAACTCGGCTTCTCGGAGGGGTAACCTCACCGGTAAAATACTTTTTCATAGGAGCCATACCCGAATTAATAAGAAGAAGGCTCTTATCGTTATTTGGCACTAATGAAAAGCTCGGCAAACGAAGGTGTCCCTTGCTTTCAAAAAATGACAAATACTTTTCTCTTATATCATTTAATGATGTCCATTCCATAGTTATATTCTCCAAATCGGGCAACAAAAGTTGCCAAATTATAATTTATTTAATCTGTGCTAAAACAACATCAAGGCGGAACAAAAGTTCCGCCTATTGACATTACATTTTTTCAGCAATCTTTGTGAGTTCAAGAAGTTCTTCCTTTGTGAAGGTAAGACCTTTGCTCATCTTTGAGTGGTCAGGTGACCAATCTCTTACATCAACCTTTGGTTCTCTGCCGTTCCAAGAAATCATATTAACTTCTCTTGTCCAACCACGAGAGGTTTCGGAAATTACACCAAGGTGTTCTGTGATTTCGTACTTAATTTCTGGCATTTGCTATTCTCCTTTCGTAATACTTATGCGATAAATAATAATTTACAATGATTTTACAAGCTCTTCTGTATCTCTTGCAATCATAAGCTCTTCGTCAGTTGCAAGAATGAATACTCTGACATTGTCCGTTGGCTCTGTAAGTTCTGCCTCTGCACCCTTTTGAGTCTTTGAGTTAACAGCCTCATTGATGTGTACACCGAGGTAGCCGAGATATGAGCAAACCTTTGAACGAAGCCATACGCCGTTTTCACCGATACCGCCTGTGAATACGATTGCGTCAACACCGTTCATTGCGGCAACATATGAACCGATGAACTTTGCAATTTCGTAAGCCTGCATTTCGTGAGCGAGGATAGCTCTTTCATCGCCCTTCTCCTGTGCCTTGCAGATGTCACGGTCATCAGATGAGATACCTGAAATAGCCTGAACACCTGACTGCTTGTTGAGGATTGCATCCATCTCATCAGGAGAAAGATTTTCGTTCTTCATAATAAAGGTAACTGCTGAAGGGTCAACACCGCCCGAACGAGTACCCATCATAAAGCCGTCAAGTGGAGTGAAGCCCATTGATGTGTCAACAACTTTGCCGTGGTCAACAGCAGCGATTGATGAGCCGTTGCCGAGGTGACAAGTGATGATTTTGAGATCCTTGATGTTCTTGCCGATTCTGTCTGCTGCTCTGTGAGATACAAACTTGTGAGATGTACCGTGGAAGCCGTAACGGCGAACACTGTACTTTTCATAATACTCATATGGCAAAGCATACATATATGCCTTTGGAGGCATTGTTGAATGGAACGCTGTGTCGAATACGAATACCTGTGGAACTTCAGGACCTACAACATTAAGGCAAGCCTTGTAGCCTGCAATGTTAGCGTGAGTGTGAAGCGGTGCAAGAGGAGCAAGTTCTTCTACCTCATCGCAAACCTTTGGTGTAACGATAACAGATTGTGTATATCTGTCGCCACCCTGTACGATTCTGTGACCGATAGCGTCAATTTCGTCAAAGCTGTCAACAACCTTATGTTCACCTTCACACAAGATATACTTAACTTCATTAAACGCATCTGTATGAGTTGGCAGTTCCTTATCGTAAGTATATTTTTGGTCATTAATCTTTATGATAACATTTTCTTCTCCGCCTGCAATCTTTAAGCCGATACGCTCAACAGCACCCTTACAGAGTACAGACTCGTCTTTCATATCAATAAGTTGATACTTCAAAGAAGAACTACCACAGTTAATTACAAGAATTTTCATCTATGTTTCCTCCGCACTTGAAATTTTCTTTATAATAATATAGAATAGTATATAAGTAATAATAATATTATAAATTAAGAATGTCAAGAGAAATCAAGAGAAAAAGGGTAAAAAAATGAATTTCGGTATAATTTGCGAGCTTAACCCCCTGCACAAAGGGCACAAATATCTGTTTGACAACTGCAAAAGTGAAAATTCAACCGTTATATGTGCACTCAGCGGTAACTTTGTTCAGCGAGGAGAATTTGCTGTATACGACAAATACACCCGTGCAAGAACAGCTATTGAAAACGGTGCCGACCTTGTGATAGAAATCCCTGCATTATGCACAATTCAATCCGCACAGGGATACGCAAAAGCCGGTGTTGAAATTTTGGAGGCAACAGGGATATGCGATTGTCTTGCATTCGGTGCGGAATGCGACAATGTTGACGAATTAAAGGCAGTTGCAAAAGAAATACAGAACAAAGATAGTATTATTAAAGAGGAACTTAAAAAAGGAGTTTCCTACCCTACCGCACGCAAAAATGCCGTTAATTCTCCGTTGCTTGACACTCCAAATAACATCCTTGCAATTGAATATTTGACATACACAAAACTTGAAGCAATGGCAATAAAAAGAATCGGCAAAGGTCACGACACAGACGATGACGAATACTCTGCAAGCGAGATTAGGAAGCACCTAAACGCTGACGAAATTTCATCAATGAAGAACTGCGAAAAGGCTATTTTATACAAACTCCGCACAATGACGGCAGAGGATTTTTTGCAAATCGAAGATGTCGGCGAAGGACTTGAAAACAGGATTGTACGAGCTGTTGCAGACTCATTGACGCTTGAAGAATTGTACGACAACATCAAGACGAAGAGATACACACATTCTCGAATCAGACGAATTATTTTGCGTGCATATCTCGGAATCACTAAAGATATGCCGAAAGAGCCAAAATATCTGCACATTTTAGCTTTCAACGACAGAGGCAGAGAAATACTTGCACAAATGAAAAAGACCGCCACCCTGCCAATAATCACAAAATACGGCAACATAGAGTCGAGCGAAGTAAAACAACTGTTTGATTTAGAATGTAAATTTACGGATATTTACAATTTGGGATACACAAACATTAAGCCTTGCGGAGAAGAACAAAGAGCAAAAATCGAAATAATAAAATAGCAAAAAGCACCGAAATTTTGACGACTTCGGTGCTTTTATCATTTATATATTCAGTCCAAATTTTGACACAAATCAAAAAATTCTTCCTTTGTCATAAAATTATTTATGCAAGAAATGAGTGACGAAGTTGAAAGAAATTCAGGCAAGTCAAGAGCCTTACAAACAGCCTTGCGTTTTGCCTTTGAATTCGCTCCTCCGGTCAGACCTAAATCATAAAAATCAACAGTAGTAATAGGATTGTCACATACGGAAGAAGTTGACGAAACACCTGCTTTTTCAAGAGATGCAAGTATCACTTCCTTGGTCATTCCCTCAACGCCCAATTTGCCCTCTTTTGACGGTGTATCCTTGCGTTTTTCCTTGCCGAAAACATCGGGAATATAGACATTTTTTATCTGTTCTTTTGGCACGCCGGACGAAATATAATTTCTTATCATAAAGCCTGCGTGGTCGGAGTCGGTGAGGATGATTATTCCCCTCTCCTTGGCAAGTTTTTTGATAAATGACAACTTGGATTTATCTTTAAAAATAGCGAATCCGTTTGTTTCAATTATAAACGCATCGAGGATGTTTGACAGCTTCATTTTGTCGTATTTCCCCTCAACAATAACCGCCTCGGTAAGTTTGATTTTTTCTTCCATCAGCCATTCCTCAACATCAAAAGTTTCATAACAGTTTCTTCAAGAAGCAAGTTTTTATCAATAGATGTGGACTTCAAAAGTTCATCGGTTTTTGACAGCGCATCAATTGCAGAACGCAAATTTTCAAGGCTGAGTTTTTTGCTGTCACGAACAGCGTTTCTGATAAGCCATTCCCTGCCCTTATAGTTAAAATAGCCTGCAATCGAATTTTCGCCCTCTCCGGAGGCAATGGCGCACTTCACCCTATACATATCAATATAACAAGAGGAAATGACCGACAGCACGGCAATAGGCTCTTCCTTTTGTGCAAAAAGAACACGAAGCACCTCGTAAGCGCCGTCGCTGTTGCCTGCAAGTATAAATTTTGACAAATCAAACACTCTTGCCTGAAGGCATTTGACAGCCAAATCGTCAATGATTTTGCGTGTTATCTCGCCCTCTCCGACAAAAGAGCACATCTTTTCAAGCTCGTTAAAAATGGTTTTTATATCGTTTCCGACAAGCGAAATCATATATTTTGCGTTGGCTGTGTCTATTGAACAGCCTCTTTTTTTTGCGGATGAAATAATTAATTTTGCAAGCTCGCCCTCGGTTCTTTTTTCAAGATTTACAACCGTACCTGCTTTTGCAATTGCATTTTCAAGAGTTTTGAACTTTGCATTGACTTCAATTTGAGTGAATAAGAACACAACAACGGCACTCGGATTAATATCTTTTAGGTAATTCTTTACCTTTTCAATATCTTCCTTGCTTTTGTCAAACGGATAATCATTGACAAGCAGAAGCGAATATTCAGCCATCATCGGCATCATATCGGCATCATTCAAAATCTCTGAAATAGGTGTTTTTTTGCCGTCATACTGATGAAAATTGAAATCGGCAAACGCAGGCTCAACAAGTTTGTTTTTCAGCTTGTTTACATAAAATTCTTTTAGGTAATCTTCTTCGCCGTAAATCATATAGACATTTGAAAAGTCGCCTGCTTTTATTTGGTTTTTAAGCTCTGCTTCCCCTACTTTTGCCATTGATTGAGCCTCCTCACCTCAAAAGAATTTTTGTCTTTTATTTTATAAACAACGGTGTCGCCTTTGAATTCAACAAGACCTTTGGGGTCAATGATTTTTGACGAAGATATTTTTATATCGCAGTCATCTGTTGAACCGATTGTGACATCGTTAAAATAAAAAGCTATATCTCCTTGATTATAGCAAAAACCAAAGCCATCATCAAGTGAAACATTATAAGTATTTTGCACCTCTAAATTATTATATCTGCCACCGACAAGGATTGAATCGCTGAATCCGTCACAAAGCAGAACATTAACGCCTGTGTAATTGCTCAATTTTGCCGGATACGAATACGATCTTTGAATAACAAGGTAATCAACCGAAATTGCATTGTTTTGCAAATATCTGCTGACAGAATAAAAATCATCGGAAGTGTTCACGCCATACACAACAGTTACACCTTTATAGCTACAAACAGTTGCACCGTGCGGAAAAACCCGAAGCGTGAGAGAGTTATAATTACAGGCAGTTGCCACGCTCATAAACACTGCAACAAACACAAGAGAAATTGCTGCCATCTTTTTAAAAAGATGTTTGTTGCTGAAAACAAAAGCAATCCCAAACAGCACAAGAACAACAGCAAGGCACAAACCGAACACATAATCAAAGCCGAGAACAGCGTTGTTTAGCCCTCTGAACAGCATACAAAAATCTATCAGCAACGCATCGCATTTTGTTGCAAGAAGCACTGCAAAAGCGGTCAAAGGAATTATGCCGAAGAGCGACACAAAATAGGTCAAAAATGACATAACAACGCACAGACCGCCAAGCGGTACGGCAAGCAAATTTGAAACCATACCGGCAATACTTGCATAACCGAAAAAGATATACAAAACAGGGATTGTAAAGACAAACACGCAAACCGATGTGTAAAAAATTGCGAATACGGAATGAATGCCGTCTGTCAACTTTTCCTTTGAAGTTTTATCAATCGGGTCAACATAATGAGTTTGAAGTTTTGAAGCGAAAAACGGATAAACAGTGACAAGTGACAACACCGACAGCACGCTTAAATCAGTTCCGACATCGGTTACGCAATACGGATTTGCTATGCACATAATCGTGACCGCTACACCGAGAGAATTAAGGCTGTCGCCCCTCATTGAAAACAGTCCTGCCGACAGCATTACAACAAGCATAATTCCTGCCCTTGTAACAGAACCTGAAAAGCCTGCCAAACCCATATACAAAATGACTGACGCAATACAAATAAGACTTGAAATCTTATGGCTGATTTTCAGCTTTTTAAAAATGAACAGAAGTGCGCCGATTATGACGCTCAAATGCAAACCCGAAACAGCCATAATATGCGATGTTCCCGAATACATAAAGGCAGTTTTTACATCTCTGTCAAGATACGATTTGTCGCCTGTTATGAGTGCAACAGACAATCCGCCCTCTTTGCCCGACATAAGATACGAAAGCTTATCTCTTATGTTTTGACGGAGCGCAACAACATATCTCATAGGTGAATTGACCCGTTCACCAAAACATTCCGTCAAATTGCATTTGGCAGAAATATAAATACCGTCAGCGTATTTGCCATAACTTGAAAAGCCGTCTTTACCAACTGAATAAAACTTCAATTTACCTTTTGCAATAGTATACGGACGCAAATTCACCTTTTTATCCAAATACAAGGCAGATTTGAAGTTTACATCTTTGCCGTCCATTTTGACTATCTTTGCCGAATATGTTTTTGAACGGTCGCCAACTGTGCCGTTATCTATAACATAAAACTCACATTCGGCAGTTTGATTTTCAAGCGACCTAACAGGTTCGACGGTGGTTTGCGTTGTGGCAACAAATAAAAGACAGGCAAACACCGCTGACGCAAGGGACAACGGCACGACAACAGCCTGTCTGAAATTTGGCATAATAAGACTTGCGATAAAAATAACCGCAAGTCCTACTGTCAAAAGAAATATGTATTCGTATTTTATAAAGCAAAGCGCAAACAGCGTTGTTGCCATAGAAAACCCTATGCAGGTGAATACTCTTTTCATGATTTAATTATTTTTTGTAAGGCTCAACAAGGAATGAAAGTGCCTGCTTTTCGCCTGCCTTAACCTGATACTTGTCACGAACGAAAGCCTGACCCGGCATATCACCACCGATACCGTACTGTGATGAATCAACATTTACGGTGATGTCGTGAGTTCTGTCAATATCGGTTACATGCTCATACTTATCAAGCATAAACGGTGTGTAAGGAAGTGCACAGAACAATACCGGCTTGTCATAATATGCAGTTACCTTGATACCGTTACCCTTCTTGTCGGTCAATGTAAAGTATCTTACATCTGCACGAGTTGAAGATTCCTGCGGACGCATATATGTATATTCAAACTTGTCAATAGGCAATGAATACTTGCCAATCTTGTAGCCTGTCTTTCTGTCAGGATAAGACGGAGCTTCTCCTCTGCCGTACCAAGAAATTTGAGTCAACGACTTGTCAACATTCCACTGGAAGCCAAAACGAAGAAGTGCTGCCTTTGGAACTGCACTGTGATATACAGCAAGTTTGCCGTCAGGATATACAGTATAAGATACATAAGCATTCTTCATAAACTGAACATCAAGAGCAACCTTAACCTTAACCGTATTGTTCTTTTCCTCGATAGTAGTCTTAAGTGCTCTGACAGCCTTTGTGGCACGCTTCCACTTATAATAAGGATGAACAAAGATGAATGGAGAAACGAAGTTAAGAAAGTCAATATCGTTATCTGTAAGTGCTCTGAAATAGTTTGGAGCCATAGGTGCTCTGAGGAGTTCCTCGCCGTCAACAACATATGATGTTACTGCGCCGTTGTCAACCTTAACTGTGAAGTTATCACCCGATACAACAACATTGTTGCCCTTCTTTTCTGCTGAAGGTGCTTTGCCTTCCTTTGAAATTACAGGCTTTGAAGGTGTGTTAAGAATAAATTGGTCAAAAGCAATTTCTGCATTTGACTTGATGCCCGGAGTCTTTTTCTTTGAATGGAATGAAATTGTGAGCACACATTCCTTATCCTGTGGAAGTGAAGCGTAGTCATATGGAATGTCGATGAAGTTTTCCTGAAGAGGAGCAACAGAGAACTTATCCATTTCGCCTGACTGAATTTCATCACCCTCGCACTCAATTTTCCACTTGCACTTGTAAGCAGAAACATCGGTGAACAAGAATCTTGAACGAACATTAAATCTGCCCTTTGAAAGGTCATAAGCAGTTGTTACGATTGGCTGATAAACATGAGCAACCTCAAAGTACTGTGGATGTGGCTCACGAAGTGCAGAAATAACGCCGTTTGCACAGAAATATGTATTTGAACCTGTCATTGCGGTTGTGTTGATTCCGCTGTACCAATGGCGAGGCTCGTCCTTTTCAAAGTCTGTGCCGTAGAGATAGTTATCCTTACCGTTTTCGTCAACAACATGGAGAGTTTGGTCAACCCAGTCCCAAATGAAGCCACCGCACATATTGTCGTACTTTTCAAAATCGTCCATATATTCTTGGAAGTTACCCATTGAGTTTTCCATACTATGAGCATATTCGCAAAGAAGAACAGGCTTTGTGTACTTTTCAGCCGGAATCGGCTTTGAATCGGCAGCAAGCTGATTTGCAATATTATCATAAAGAGAAATTGTAATAGGCTCTCTGTTGCCGAGTTTCTTCATAGTAGCCTCATCAGGATACATACGAGAAATTACATCACTCTTTGTAAGGTCAAAGTCGCCCTCATAGTGGAACTGACGAGTATCGTCAAGAGCCAAAGCAGCTTGCTTCATCTTCATAAAGTTGTCGCCATCGCCTGCTTCATTACCAAGTGACCACATAAAGATACACGGATTGTTTCTGTCACGGAGAACCATTCTTTCCATCTTGTCAACAGCCATATCTGTCCAAAGCGGATTTGAACCCGGAACACCCTTACGGCGAACACCGTGAGATTCCAAGTCGCACTCGTCCATAACATAAAAACCGTATCTGTTGCAAAGTTCGTAGAAATACGGGTCATCAGGATAGTGAGATGTACGAATAGCGTTTACATTTGCCATCTTCATAAGGTCAAGGTCCTGAATGTATCTTTCCTTTGGAACATTCCAACCGTTGTCCATATCGAAATCGTGACGGTTTACACCTCTAATCATCAAAGGCATACCGTTGAACAAAATCTTTTCACCAACGATTTCAACCTTCTTGAAACCGATTTCATATGTCTTAACGGTTATAACATTTCCGTTTTCGTCAAGAATTTGCATAACAAGACGATAGAGATTTGGTGCTTCGGCAGACCACTTTTTAGGATTCTTAATCTCATTTTTAATGCTCAAAACAACATCATTTTTGCCGGCAATCTTTGCAGAAACATCATCAAGTTCAATAATCTTGTCTGTATCGCTGATGAGATAAGACTTAACAGTAACGGATGTGTCCTTTGCAAGACGGTTATTTACATAAAAATCAATTGAAAGAGTTGAATCCTTATATTCTTCATCAAGGTCAGTCTTTGCATAGAAGTCGAAAAGTCTAACCTTTGGTTCTGCAAAAAGATATACCTCACGGTAAATACCGCAAAGCCACCACATATCCTGATCTTCAAGATAAGTTGAAGCAGCATAACGATAAACCTTGGCAGCGACAGTATTTTCGCCGTCCTTGAGATACTTTGTGATTTCGAACTCGTGAGGAGTCATTGAGCCTGTTGAATAGCCAACATACTCGCCGTTTACCCAAACTTCAAGAGCAGCCTTGCACGCACCGAAATGAAGGAATACATCTCTGCCATCCCAATCATTGCTGATGTTGAAGCTTCTGCGATAAAAACCGATTTCCTGCATAGTATGGTCAATTGACGGAATACGGCTTCTTGAACGGCTAAATGCTCTTGGGAATGTGCTTGCGTAGTAATAAGGCACGCTATATCCCTCGCACTGCCAAACTGACGGAACAGAGATTTCATCCCAAGCAGATACATCATAGCTTGGCTTTTCAAAACCGTCAGGCTGATTTTCAAGACCTCTCTGCCAGTGGAATTTCCACTTGCCGTTGAGGCTTTGCTTATACTTTGATTGTTCGCCCGAAAGTGCGTCATCAACAGTATCAAAAGGCATTGCAATGGCATGCCCTTTTTCCTTATTTATATAGACCGTTTTCGGGTCTTCCCAAACAAATTTCTTTCCCATAAATACCCCTTTTATACTCTTTGTTTTTTATTATTTTATTGACATAACAGCTTGGAAAGCGGATTCGGTAGCATTTGCAATTCTGCCAACCTTTACGCTGTCGCCGATATTAATAACTTTGTATTTTGTGCTGTCCTTGATTTGCTCATAAAGTGCATTGTCAGGACGGCAACCCATAGAAAGAACAACAAAATCAACATCAAGTTTAATCTTGTCGCCGTTCTTTGTGCTCTCTGCAGTCAATCCGTCTGCTGTGATTTCGAGCAATTTGGTTGACGGCATAAACACTGTGCCTGCCTCTTTAAGTTTTGGCAAAGCATCATCAAGCTGTTGAAAATATGCGCCCGGAGCAATGGTGTCTGCCATTTCAAGAATGGTAACCTTATTGCCCATTTCACACAAAAGCTCGGAAGTTTCAAGTCCGGTCATACCGGAGCCGATAACTGCAACTTTTTTGTTTTCAAGTTTAATTGAGCCATTAAGAATTTCTGTAACGGTGCTGACATTATCGCCTGCAAAAGCCTTTGGAAAGACTGCATTTGCACCTGTTGCATTGATAACAAAATCAGGTGAAGCATCGTCAAGCAACTCTTTTGTAACAGTTGTATTAAACTCAAATTTTACGCCATTGTTTTTTGCATTGGTGTACAAATCATCAATGCACCAATGGAGTTTTTCCTTGTGTGGAGGCTTATCGGCAAGATTAATTTGACCGCCGACAGCACTTTCTTTTTCGTACACGGTGACATCAAAGCCTCGTCTTGAAAGAAGCTCGGCAGCAGTAAGACCTGCAACACCGGAGCCGACAACTGCAACCTTTCTGCCATTGCCGTTCTTTTCAAGTTCAAGAGAATCTCTGCCGATGAACGGATTGACCGAACATCTGCCGTGTGTATATTCATATGCGTTGTTTTCCATACTTTCGAAGCAGTACAGACAGCATATGCAACGCTTGATTGTATCTTCCTTGCCCTCTTTAACCTTATTAACCCAATGAGGGTCTGCAAGAAGCGGTCTTCCAAGGGAAATGAAATCCTGAATACCATCCTCTAATTGCTGTTCTGCTTGTTCAGGAGAACGGATGAGGTTTGCTGCGATAACAGGAATGTCAACAACCTTTTTAACTTCCTCGGCAAGATACTTTCTCCAGCCGAGAGGGAATGTAGTTGGCTCGAGCCAATAGTTGAATGTATCATAAGCTGCTGATGAAACATCAATAGCGTCAATGCCCTTATCGTTAAGTGCCTTGGCAATCTTGAGTCCTTCCTGCAAATCGTAGCCTTTGCCCGGTTGACCGATTTTTGCATACATCTCATCAACCGAAAGACGAACAACAAGAGGAAAATCGTTGCCGCAAGCAAGTCTTATTCCATCAATAATTTCGTTGAGAAATCTCATTCTGTTTTCAAGTGAGCCACCGTATTCATCATTTCTGTGATTGGTGTTAGGTGACAAAAATTGCTGAATAAGATATCCGTGAGCTGCGTGGAGTTCAACACCGTCACAGCCTGCCTTTTGTGCTCTTACAGCACCTTGAACAAACTGGCGAACAAGTTTTTTGATGCCTGTTTTTGTAAGTCCTCTGTTTACGCTGTCAGCCATTTTTGACTTTTCACATTTTGACGGAGCAACAGTTCGAGGAACAATGTCCTTATCCTGAAGTTTCTTTCCCGGGGGAATAATTGCACCGGTAAGGAGCTTTGCATACGCCTTGCCCATAATTTTGTCGCAAGCAACAGAAAGCGGAACTGTACCCATCATAAGACCGAGGTTTTGTCTGCCCGGATGGTGAAGCTCAACAAAAATTTTTGCACCGTAGGAATGAATACGGTCAACCATATTCTTGAGCGGTGCAATTTGTGAATCGTGAGTTAATGCCATTTGACCGAATGACGAAGCACCGGTCACATCGTTGATACGGGTAATCTCGGTGATGATAAGACCGACACCACCCTTGGCACGCTCAACATAGTGGTCTGCCATAATGTCGGTAACCTTGCCGTCAAACTGACCGAATCCCATACACATAGGTGCCATTACAACTCTGTTTTTAATTTCAGTATTGCCTATTTTCATAGGAGAGAAAAGCATCTTATAATCCATAAAAATCCCCTTTATGATTATCTTAAAACAAGGCCTGCCGACGAGGGCAAGCCCATAAAATCATTTTTTATTTATTTTTATCTTTATCTTTTTTTGCTTTCTTTTCAGCCTCTTTGATAAGCTTTTGTTCCTGATAGCTTACGCTGTATTTTCTTTCTTCTTTAACCTTGATAAGAAGAGCGATAAGCCAAATAAGCAAAGCCACGATAGCGATGCAAACTATAACAACCAAAGCAATAAATGTTTTTTTGAGTACTTTAAGGTTATCCATACCCTTAATAAAGAAGCCTATAAGAGGATACATAGTTTCATAGTCGCCCTTATAAACACCGCCGTGAGCCTCAACTTTTTTACCGTCTAAATAATAATATACACGGTATTGCTCAACAGGTTCATTTATTTCAGGATCGTAATTATCGTTTTCTTCAATATAGAAATCAATTTTTTTGCCGGCGTCATTGCCTGTGATTTTTTTAGGCAATGCTTTGATAACAGCCTTTGTATAGAGCTTCGATTTAAGCTCGTAGACATTTACCTGTCCTTCTTTTTCCTCAAAAGGCTTTGCGCTGAATACTGCAACTCCAAATGATGAAATGGCAAGCAAGATTACAAGAATAACCGATATAACTGCAACGGTTGTAACATGAACCTTTGAACCGGGAATTAATTTGCCTTGCTTTTTTTCTTTCTTTTGATTATCCATTTGAATTACCTCTAAAATTACTTCTTCTTTTTATTTTTCTTTTCTTCGGATTCGGCAAGTTTTGCCTTTGCCTCGGCAACAATTCTTGCCTGCTCTTCTTTTTCTTTCTTTTCTGCTTCTTCTCTTTCGAGTTCTTTCTTCAAAGCGTCTTCATATTCCTTTTGCTCTTTGGCTGCCTTGCGTGCAAGTCTTTCGCTTTCAAGTTCCTCATCGGTTTTAGCCGGTGATTTGACAACGGCAATATTGATGCCGACGGCAACAAGCAAAAGTGCAAGAGCAAAATAAAATCCCCAAGCAACTCCTCCCGTTGCGTTATACACAGGGAAACTGCCGAAGTTTATTCCGATTTCATTCGGAGCGCCCTTTATTCCTAAAGTGAAACACACTGCACTGCCTATGGCAGAAAGAACGCTTAAACATTCAAAAACAGTAATTGCACTTGTTCTGAAATGTTTTGCAAGTATTATAATAAGGAAAAACGCAATCACGGCAAGCAAGAGCGACAGTGCCATAAACAGCACCGAATACATTGTGAAACTCAGCGTGCCTGAAAATCCCTCGTATTTCATATTAGTTATGTATACGCTTGAATTTGCGAAAAAGTCCTTAAGCAAATCTATAAGTGATTTGTTGCAAGTTATACCGAAAAGGTCCAAGCCTATACTTTCGGCGTCACTGTTGATAGTTGCCCACGGCAAAATAAAACCAATGGCGGGCAAGACACAAAGAATAATCCTGACAATTCGGAGTTTTGTGCCCCATATAGAATAGGCTATTCGATTAAGTCCGCGATAAAAAACAGCAAACTTTCTTTCAGCCAATTCGTTATCAGCCTCAAGCCTCTCTTCCCAATTAAAGTTAGGAATACTTACGCCGCAATTTGAACATTCGGCTTTTACATCGTACCAATGTAGCTTTTTGCCACAATTAGGACAGGAACTTGCCATACCTGTAACCTCTATTCTTTATATTTATTCTAATATATAATATAATTTTTTATATCAATTGTCAACCGATATTCATTAATATTTAATTTAATCCTTATAAAATGTAAATCAAATAAAAAAGTATTGAATTTATATATTCACTATGATAAAATCTATTTATATAACATTCTATAGTTATGGAAACGAGGGATTATATTGGCAGAACAAGTATCCATTGAGGACATCACCATGACCAACGAAGAACTTGACAAGCTCGCTTACACAAAAAAGAGATATTTAACTCCGAAAGAAATTGCGGCATATGTTCTTGTTAACTTCGGTCAAAAGAATTTAAGCCAGTTTGTAGACGCATTTAAAGAATTCTTTATGATTCAATTCTTAAGGCTGAACACAACCGCTTATGCAAACATCAATCTTTTTGCATCTATTTACGATGCACTTGATGACACAATTTCGGGTCTTATCATTGACAGAACAAGAACCCGCTGGGGACGAATAAAGCCATTTTTCATTCTTCCGTTGCCGTTATGGGTTATCGGCGGATATATGATGTTCACCGCTCCCGACATCAATTTCAACGGAAAAGTCATTTGGGCGGCAGTTGCCATTGTAATTTACGGACTCGGTATGAGCTACTTCGGTGCATGGGGTCTTATGATTTACAACATCACTCCAAACACCGACGAGCGTGACAACCTTATTACAGTTACAAAGTTCTTTGAACTTTTCGGCACTTGGATTCCGTCACTTGTGCCTATACTTGTTACTTTGTTGCCAAAAATCAACAATAACATTTCGATGCGTGATGTTTACAGCGGATTTGCAAGATTTATGCTTATTCTTTCGGCAGGATTTGCAATCTTCGGTTGCTTCAATATGAGAGAGCGTGTGCCTCTTATGAGCCGTGAAGAAATGAAAGAAACATCTGTGCTTGAATCTCTCAAAAACATTATTACAAACAGACCGCTCATCGCAGTTATCCTTGCAAACTTCTTTAACTCATTTAAAGCAGTCGGCGGTTCATCCGAATCATACTTTTGGCTCAACAACACCGGTTCTCTTATGAACCAAACAATTTGCGGACTTTTCACCGGTATTCCAAACTACATAATGGTTCCGCTTGCCGCAAAGATGGTAAAGAAATGGGGTGCCCGTGCAACCTCAATCATTGCAGGTTTGTTCGGATTTGTTGCATATATGACATTATTCTTCATTGGCTATCATCCCTTTGGACAAAACTTTGCCGACCACAGAATACTCAATTTGATTTGGGTTATCTTTGGCTTAACAATCTGCGGTTTGCCGAACAAAATCCTCAATGTATCGGGACAAATCGTAACAGCAGAAGCTCTTGACTATATGGAATGGAAGCACGGTTTAAGAAACGAAGCACTCGTTACAACAGTTCAAGGTTACTTCGGCAAGCTTGCAACATCGGTTACAGGCTGGCTCTCGGGTATGGTACTCACTTGGATTAACTACATACCTCTCACCGACTCAATCGGAAACGCTATTCCGCAGACAGACCCTAAAATGCTCAACGGCATCTGGGCAGTATTCTGCATCCTCCCTGCTCTTGCAAGAGGACTTTACGGCATATGCTTCATTCTTTATCCTATCCACGGCAAAGTTCAGCAACAGATGATTGTTGAACTTGCAGACAAGCGTGCAGAAAGAATTGCTGAACAAGAAGCAATTAATCACTCGGCAAAAAGTGAATAACAAACAAAAAGAAGACCTGGCTTAACTAAAAGTCAGGTCTTAATTTATGCCTTAATCATATCAATAAAATATTTGTGGACTGACAAATCATCAGTGAGTTCGGGATGAAAAGCCGTCACAAGGAAGTTTCCTTGGCGCGCAGCAACAATTTTTTTATTCACCGTGGCAAGAACATCAACTCCGTCACCAGCTCTGCTGATATACGGTGCACGGATAAACAACATAGGGATTTTGCCAAAATTTCCAAATTCCTCAACGGTATCAAAACTGCCAAGTTGTCTGCCGTAGGCATTGCGTTTTGCCGTGCAATCAATCAATCCAAGCCCTGTGCAACGAGGGTCGCCTGTTTCCTTTGACATAAGGATAAGTCCGGCACAGGTACCGAAAACAGGAACACCGTCGGTTGTATATTCAAGGACTTTGCTACGCATACCGAGGTCATCGAGCAATTTGCTCATAACCGTGCTTTCGCCACCCGGAATAATCAAACCGTCAGGTCGTTCATTAAGATCACGAAGCTGTCTGATTTCGTATGCTTCAACCCCGAGTTCGTGCAATTTTTTGATATGTTCTTCAAAAGCACCTTGCAAGGCAAGAACTCCGATTTTCATAATTATTCAGAGGATTACTGTCCTCTTTCCTCCATAATGATTTTTATTTCGTTTTCGTTGATTCCAACCATTGCTCCACCCAAATCTTCGCTGAGTTGAGCAAGAATCTGAGGGTCGTTATAATTGGTTACAGCCTTTACGATTGCGGCTGCTCTCTTTGCCGGATTGCCTGATTTGAAGATACCCGAACCGACAAAAACACCCTCTGCACCGAGTTGCATCATAAGTGCGGCATCGGCAGGAGTTGCAACACCGCCGGCAGCGAAGTTTACAACAGGAAGTTTGCCGTTTTCGTGAACATAATTGATAAGCTCAACAGGAACTCTGTATTCCTTTGCAGCCTCGAAAAGTTCATCCTTGCGAAGCGACTGAACACGGCGCATTTCGGCATTAATCTTTCTCATATGTCTGACAGCCTGAACAACATCGCCTGTGCCCGGCTCGCCCTTTGTTCTGATCATAGACGCACCCTCGGCAATTCTGCGAAGTGCTTCGCCCAAATCTCTTGCACCGCAAACAAAAGGAACATCAAATTCCGTTTTGTCAATGTGATAAAGGTCATCGGCAGGAGACAAAACCTCGCTCTCGTCAATGTAATCTATTTCAATCGCCTGCAAAATCTGCGCTTCTGCAATATGACCGATACGGCATTTTGCCATAACAGGAATAGACACTGCTTCTTGAATGCCCTTAATCATCTTTGGGTCGCTCATTCTTGAAACACCGCCTGCGGCACGAATATCGGCAGGAATTCTCTCAAGTGCCATAACCGCACAAGCACCTGCTTCTTCCGCAATCTTTGCTTGTTCAGGTGTTGTAACATCCATAATTACACCGCCCTTAAGCATTTGTGCAAGATTCTTGTTCAATTCATATCTGTTGCTCATAATAATTACCTCGAAAATATTATATTTGTTCGAACAATTACATCATAACACAATCTGTGCATTAAACAATATTCAAATTTGATAAAAAAATAGAGTACAGATGAATTTCTGTACTCAAAAAATCACAAAGATTTATACATTTTTGTGGTATCTTCCTTTAATGCGTGCTCAAGAACCTCAAGCACTTCATACTCACGCTCATTTGAGCCGAGCGACACTTTTATGACATCGCCAACCTTAACATCATACGATGCTCTTGCCACCTTTCCGTTGACCTCAACTCTGCCTGCGTCGCAAGCCTCGTTGGCAACGGTTCGGCGTTTTATGATGCGAGATACCTTTAAATACTTATCAAGTCGCATATCATACTCCTTTAAATAAAATAAGGTGTCCCGAAAGACACCTTGAATTTTATTGCAAATAATTAAGCGTTAACAGCGTCCTTAAGTGCCTTGCCTGCCTTGAAGCTTGGAGCCTTTGATGCAGGGATTTCAATCTTAGCCTTTGTTTGAGGGTTAAGACCTGTACGAGCTGCTCTTTCCTTAACTGCAAATGTTCCGAAGCCAACAAGTGCAACCTTGTCGCCCTCTGCAAGAGCTGCTGTGATAGCATCAAATGTTGCTGCTACTGCTGCTTCTGCGTCCTTCTTTGATAATTCTGCCTTTGCAGCTACAGCTGCAACCAATTCAGTTTTATTCATAATTAATCCTCCATTACCGATTTCTCGGAATTTTTTATTTTCTTAGCCTTGTCCCAAAGCCTGTCAAGTTCTTCTATTGATGAACTTTTCATATCTATCCCTTGTTCACTTGCCATTTGCTCAACCAGTGAAAAGCGTGACATAAACTTATCTGTGGAAGCGGTTAAAGCCTCCTCGCTGTCTACATCAATAAATCGAGCAATATTTACGCAGGAAAAAAGAACATCTCCGAATTCATCCTCAATATCAAACCTTTTGCCTTGTTCCATTGCTGTTTTTAACTCATCAATCTCTTCATAGAGCTTATCGACCGCACCGCCAACATTATCCCAATCAAAGCCAATCTTTGCCGCCTTGTGCTGAATCTTCTGTGCACGCATAAGTGCAGGAAGTTCACGAGGCACGCTGAGCATAGACTCTGTTTGATTTTTTTGTCCTTTGGTTTTGAGCTTTACAGCATCCCAACTATTGAGTGCCTCGGCAGTATTGTTTGCAACAACCTCGCCGAAAACATGCGGATGACGAACGACAAGTTTTTGCACAATATCGTTTACAACATCATCAAAAGAGAAGTTGCCATTCTCACTTTCCATCTCGGAATGAAGCACAATCTGCAAAAGAACATCCCCAAGCTCTTCACGGAGCATATCGGTGCTTTGCTTATTTATTGCTTCAACAACCTCATAGGTTTCCTCTATAAAATTCTTTTTTATAGATTCGTGAGTTTGCTCTCTGTCCCAAGGGCAACCGCCCGGTGCACGAAGTACTTTGATAATGGCAACAAGGTCATCTATATTATATTTATCTTTCAATACAAATTCTTTTGCCATAAGTCATTTCCTCGTAATGTGTCTTCTTGTAATATACACTATTTATGCGGGCTTTTCAAGGTTTTACTTGAACTTTTTTGGATATTTGATCACAAAAAAACTCCCTAAAATTCAGCATACCGCACAAAAAGCACAAGATACAGAATAAAACGACAGAAATCGAACATTTTATTATTATCATACCGATTATCGAAAACGGGAACGAAATTTGACTAAAAATCAAATTGCACAAATAAACCACAAGCAAAAACAAACACGCAGGGAAAATTATCGACCTTAAAAAATCAAATTTTATTTTTGCCTTTTTACATAAAACAACAGTATTCCAAACGGTAATCACCGCATACCCAACTGAACCCGAAATGACCGCACCGTACAAAACAAGATGCTCATCGGAAACCAACACAAAATTTAAAATCACTCTGATGACACCCGACACTGCATAAGGCAGGATTGATTTTTTTGCACAGCCAATAGCCTGAACGGCAAAAACCGAGGTACCCGCAAGAGAATAAAGCACAACAGTCAGCGCAAAATATTTGACCAAAGCAACTGACGACACGACTATATCATATGAATTCTTGCCGTAGAAAAGCGTGAGGATTTCCTCACTGCAAAGATAGAGCAAAGCACCGCCGAGAAGCGACAACAACGAAGTGTATTTATATATTGAATTCACCAATGCCGACAATCGTTCGCCGCTTCCCTGTTCAAAGGCCCTGCTGATTGCGGGAACAGCAGAAACACCAAGCGCCATAGTTACACCGGGCACTAAATTTTTGAAATCAAGCGAAGCAGATAACACGCCATAAACATAAGTCGGCAAATCAGCATCGGAAATGCTGACTATATTTAGCGATTGAGAAAACATATTTTTCAGGGCAAGGATATTCATTTTGCCGAGAACGATTTGGATAGACGCTGTATCCAAAAACTGAAAAACACTTTGAACTCCCGTACTGACCATAATCGGAAACGAAAACATCAAAAGTTCCTTGTTTGCGATTTTTGTTTGAAGAGGGTTATTTATTTTAGTACTGTGAATTTTTGAATAAACACACAAAAAACACAGGCTGACAAAAGCACCCAATGTTGCACCAAGCATTGCAAATGCCGATGTATAAGGATAAATAAGCGACAAAGCGACTTCATCGTTTATTGCAAATTCTCCAAGTATCTTGCCCGACAGCAAATACTCCTTAAAAAGATATGCCATTGAATATTTTGCAAACAGCAAACCGAAAATCATTTTGAAAAGCGCATCAATAGTTTGGCTGACGGCAGTCGGAATCATATTCAAAAAACCTTCAAAATATCCTCGATAAGACGCACCCATACAAGAAAACAGCACAGACGGAGCAAGCACAAGAGCAGTATAAAGCGCCTTAGGTGAATGGGCAATCAAATCGGAATACGGCTTTGCAACACAAATCAAAACAAACATACCGACAGCACCGACTACAGTAAACAATCCGAGTGAGCCTTTTTTCAGCGACAGCACCATTTGAGTGTCGCCCTTTGAATTATAAGTACTGACAAGTTTTGACAACGCAATTGGGAAAGCCCCCATAGTGATTGCATGAACAGGCAAGCAAAGATTATAGGCATAGGCAAAATATCCCCTGCCCACACCGCCGATATATGCGGTCAACGGAATTTTATACACAGCTCCGATGACCTTAACAATCACAGTGGACACAAGCAAAACAAAGGCAGATGAAAGATATTTACTCTTTAAGGACACAAAATCACCAACAAAAAAAGACGGTGCAAATACACCGTCTAAAAAAATTATTTGTATATTATTCCGACTCAGAATCAACAACTTCTACATCAATGTCGTTAACAACAACATCTTCGTCCTTTTTTGGATTGACCTTGGCATCAACCTGAGCTGCAACTGCTTCCTTGAATGCTTCAATTTCTGCCTCTAAAAATTCGGACTGACTTTTGAGCATAATGATCTCTTCACAAGTTGCTTCAAGCTCATCTTGACTAACCTCACCGCCGTCATAAATGTTAAACTGAAGTTTGCCATATTTTTCGTATGCTTTGGCAAGCTTGGTTTTTGTATCAAGAAGTTCTATTCTTTTACGGGAAATTTCTATTGCCTGGGCACTCTTTTTGGCATATTCCTTGGTTTTATTGATAACTTCATCAATAGAGCCATTCTTTTTTGCGTTATTGATAGCCTCGTCAACAGAATTCAATACATCGTTAAAATTTCGCATAATTACACCTCTTTGATATCATTATATTACAATATGTAATTTAATGCAATACCAAATGTGATTATTAGTGAAATTTGTACATACTGTCATAAGTGTATTTATACAAATTTATTCACTATAGAAATCAATTATACCTTTCTTGCGTGATAAAACCTCATCAAAATTGTTGAGATACTCATAAGGATACTTATAATTATATATTCTTTCAATATGAGCGGTCTGTGGATTTTTGAGTTTTGTGACTGCTCCTGCACCGGCGGCAAGCACCGTGTGTGTTTCGTCCATCATAAAGACATTATAGAGACAATCAAAACCGTCTTTTGCATATCCGACATTTTCAAGATTACCGAGGGATTTGCTTTGACGATACATATAGTACGGATTATAGCCGTTTTCAATCATAGCCTTATATGAATAATCCACCATTTTTGAAGCATTGCTACGCTCGGTCAAATCGAAGAATTCATTTTCAGTACATAGGAAAGCTGCAGATTTCAGCGCCAAATTATGCACCGTGATACTTTCGGGAGCAAGCGACACAGCGGTGTCTATGCTTTGCTTAAAGCTCTCCGGAGTGTCGGTATTAAGCCCAGCGATAAAATCCATATTGATATTGTCAAACCCAACCTTGCGTGCAAGTTCATAGGCATCAATCGTTTGGGCAGAAGTGTGCCGTCTGCCGATCGCATTGAGCACATCATCATTAAAAGTTTGCGGATTTATGCTTATTCTTGACACATTATACGACATAAGAGCATTGAGTTTTGCCTCTGTCACGGTATCGGGTCTGCCTGCCTCAACAGTGTATTCCCTCAAAGTTGACAAATCAAAATTGCCCTCAATAGTTGAAAGAAGAATATCGAGTTGCTCGGCAGAAAGTGTTGTGGGAGTGCCGCCACCAAAATAAATTGACTCAAGCCTCAATCCGAGGTCGTTTGCAATTTTGCCGATATGCACAAGTTCCTTGCACAGCAGTTCAACATAAGGAGCAATTAAGTCCTTTGCATTTGCAATGCTGTGCGACACAAATGAACAATAGGAACATCTACTCGGGCAAAACGGGATTGACACATAAAGCGAAAACGAATTGTCACGAGAAAGTGCAATTATCTTATTTTCCCGTTCCATAACAGACAGAGCGAGGTCGATTTTTTTCTGTTCCACTTTATCAGACAGGAACTTTTTAACCGCATTGTCAACTCCCATTTTTTCAACAGTTGAGTGCATAAGTCTTGCAGGGCGGACTCCGTAAAGTATTCCCCACGGAAGCGTGTAGCCTGTGAGTTCGCTCAAAGTATCATAGAGCAGGATTGACAACGAATGAGTTACATCGTCATTTTCTTTGAGTTCATATATTTTTTCGAGCAATCGGGAATAAGCCTTTACTCTTACCGAAAGGAGATTATTTTCTTTTTTAGTTTCTATCACAACATTGTCGTCACCGTCAAATTTCAGTTTTTCCAGAGGAAAAAACATAACTGCGATTTTTTCTGTGTGATAGGATGCGTCGTGGTTTATATTCTTAATTATCATAAAATCATTTCATATACGGATTGTTTTTTCGTTCAAAATCAAGTGTGGTGAGATTATTGTGACCTGTGTACACCTTATAGTCGCCGTCAAGAGCCTTTAGTTTTTGGAGCGATGACATCATTTGTTCAGGCGAGCCTGACGGAAAGTCTGTTCTTCCGCAAGAACAATAAAACAAAGTGTCTCCCGAAAAAATGCAGTTTTCTGCAATATAGCAAACACTGCCCAAGGTGTGACCCGGAGTTGACATAACTTTTATTACGGTGTCACCAAGGGTTATTTCGTCACCGTCAGCGACAACAACATCTGCCTCAACATCATTTTGAGGAGCATTGCAAAATGCCGCAAGAGAAAGTTTTGAAGATGAGAGCATAGGCTTGTCTTCACTGCTGATGACAACCTTTGCGCCGTACTTCGCTTTTGTGTCCCTTGCACCTATTATATGGTCAAAGTGACCATGGGTCAAAAGTATATATTTAAGGTCGGTATCACCGATCATATCAATCATTTTTTGACTGAACTCGTTGCAATCGACAAGTGCGCTTTGATTTGTTTTTTCATCAATAATCAGGCTGCAATTATTATCCATTGAGCCGAATTTTTCGCTGATAACTTTCATTAATGAAGCTCCTTTGAATCAAGAAGAATGGTTACAGGTCCGTCGTTGAGAAGCTCAACTGCCATATCTGCGCCAAACTCACCTGTTTCCACCCTTGAAACGCCTGCATCTTTCATTCCCTGAACAAAATATTCGTACAGAGCATTTGCAATATCAGGCGGTGCGGAATTGATAAAAGACGGGCGTCTGCCGTGTGAACAATCGGCAAGAAGCGTGAACTGCGACACAACAAGTGCCTCGCCGTTTACATCAAGGAGGCTTTTGTTCATTTTGCCGTTTTCATCTTCAAAAATACGGAGCACAGGCACTTTTTTGAGGAGTTTGTCTGCATCTTCCTCTGTGTCGCCCTGCTGTACGCCCAACAAAATCATAAAGCCTTGGTTGCACGCACCGACAATTTCTACGTCAATTTTTACACTTGCATATTTTACTCGTTGAATTACTGCTTTCATAATTTTCTCCGAAATTATATTTTACTGGTCGCTTCTCTCGATAAGATAAACACCGTCTATCTTATTAAGAAGCCTGATAACTGCGTCAAGATGCTCTTTGTTGTTAACTGTTATAGTGATTGAAGTCAGGCAATTGCCGTCATTAATCGGACGGGCATTGATTGCGTTCATCTTGACATGAGCACTCGCTATTGTGGTTGTAATATCAAGCACCATACCGTCACGGTCAATGGCATAAATGTTGAGAGAACTACGAGCCTCAACCTTGATGTTGCTGTCCCAATGAGCCTTTATCCAGCGTTCAGGCTCGGCACAGTTTTCCAAATCGACAGGTACATTTTTGCAGTTTCTGCAATGGATTGTCAAGCCGTGACCTCTTGTTATAAATCCGATAATCTCTTCACCCGGAAGCGGATTGCAACACTTTGCCATATTGATAAGGCAGTTGTCAATTCCCTCAACAACTACACCGCCCGATGACTTCGGCTCACGATTAACCTTTGATACTGTATTGGTTGTTTGTGCAGGAGCAGGAGCTTTTTCTTTCCAATTACGGTTATATTCATCCTTAATACCGGGCATAAGACGGGTAATCTGCACACCGCCGTAACCGATTGCGGCATAGAAATCCTCTACGCTGTCAAAATGCTGACGCTCCGAAATTTTCTTAACAAATTCCTCGTACTTGTCGCCCTCAAAACGAATATAATTCTTTTTGAATTCGTGGTCTAAATCCTGTTTACCCTGAACAATGTTTTCATCACGCTTTTCTTTTTTAAACCAAGCACGGATTTTTGAGCGTGCCTCACCTGTTTTAACAATCTTGAGCCAATCTCTTGACGGACCTTTGCCCGGTTGCTTTGATGTAATAATCTCAACAATTTGACCCGTGCGAACTTTGGTATCAAGCGGTACAATTCTGCCGTCAACCTTTGCGCCGACCATTTTGTTGCCGACTGCCGAGTGAATTGCATACGCAAAGTCGATGACAGTTGAGCCTTTCGGAAGCGACTTTACATCACCTCTTGGGGTAAAAACATATATTTCATCAATAGAAAGGTCGCCTTTGATGGACATAACCATATCTTCGGCATTATCGGCAGAGTCGCCGTTTTCGAGCATCTGATGAATCCACTGAAGTGATGTGTCAAAATTATCTTCTCCGCCCTTGCCGATTTTGTACTTCCAGTGAGCTGCAATACCGTATTCAGCGGTGCGGTGCATTTCCCAAGTTCGAATTTGAATTTCGAACGGAATACCTTTTTTGCTGAGGACAGTGGTATGAAGCGACTGATACATATTGGGCTTCGGTGTGGAGATATAATCCTTAAATCTACCCGGAAGCGGAGTGAACATATCGTGAACTATACCGAGAGCATTATAGCAATCAATCATAGAATCAACGATAATACGAACAGCATAGATGTCGTAAATTTCATCAAAAGTTTTGCCCTTGATGTATAGCTTACGGAAAATACCGTGAACAGATTTCACTCTTGATGTGATTTGAGCACCCGGCATAATAGGTTCAATTTTCTTCTTGATTTGAGCCTTGATTTCCTCAAGGAATTCCTTGCCCTCGTTCTGTTTCATAGAAAGAGAGTTTTCAATTTCCTTGTAAGCATAAGGGTCGAGGTAGCGAATTGCCAAATCCTCGAGTTCTTCCTTAACTGCACGGATACCGAGACGGTGAGCAATCGGAGCATAAATCTCGAGAGTTTCAAGTGATTTTTCTCTTTGCTTATACGGAGGCATATGCTGAAGAGTGCGCATATTATGAAGTCGGTCGGCAAGTTTGATGATGATAACTCGAACATCCTGATTCATCGCAATGAACATCTTGCGGATATTCTCTGCCTGCACTTCCTCCTTTGTTGAAAGCGGAATTTTGCCGAGTTTTGTTACACCGTCAACAAGCACGGCAACTTCTTCGCCGAAATGCTCACGAATAAAATTAAGGTCGTATGTTGTATCCTCAACAACATCATGAAGAAGCGCACCGATGATACACTCGTTGTCCATTCCGTAATCAAAGAGAATTTTTGCAACGGCAACAGGGTGCATAATATACGGTTCACCCGAACGGCGACGCTGATTTTTATGCGCCTCATATGCCAATTTGTATGCCTTTAAGATAAGCTCGCTGTTATAATTCGGGTTCTTTTTTACTTCATCAAAGAACTCATCAAACTTATCGTCATAATCCTCTAATTTTATTTCTTCTTTTTTCTCTTGTGTTGTCTTTACTTCTTCACTCAATGTTCAATCTTCCCTTCAAAGCCTTAAGAATCGGAGTTTCTTCAAGATTTACTTTTTCTTTAACAATATTAAGGGTTATTCCTTTTTTATAATTTATCAAACCACCCTGCGAAAATGCCTTGATTGCAAACATAAGTTTGCCATAAGTCAACTTGTCCTGAAGCCTGAAATACAGACTTTCAAGCGAATAAGGGTAGCCGTTGTTTTTCTTCAAATATTTATAGACAAGGGCACATTCTTCTCTTGTCGGATAAAGAGATTTGTCAACCCTGCCCGTGTATCTGTACAAATCATACAATGACTTTTCGGCAAAATACTTTTCCTCGTCAAATGACGAAAGACGAATGTCAACCGCCTGCACAGACAAATACATTTTGCCGTTATAAGCATTTTTGCTCACCTTGACAGCCAAATTCAGTTCATCACCAGATTTGTACGGAAATTCATTATACGGTGTTGAAAACTTGACAACACGGATTTTTGTATCTTTCTTCTGCAAATCAAGGCGAATATGTTTGCCTTCGCTGAGCGGAGTGACGCCCAAAAGTTTCAATTTATATATTCCAAAAACTGCCTGCGGATTGCCTGCTCCATATGGTTCAAGCACCGACAGAGAATCAACAAGGTCAACATTGAGATATGACGGTGCAAGTTTGAAATCCAGAGTAAGCTCGCCCTGTGGCATAACAGGATAATTTTTTATTGCAAACTCGTTTATATCAGCCGAGAACTTTTCTATCATATCCTCATTGAGAGTGATACCTGCCGCCATAGGATGACCGCCGAACTGAATCAAATCATCACTGCAAGAAGACAAAGCCTCAAAAATATTGAAGCCCTCAACACTTCTTGCAGAGCCTCGTGCAACGCCGTTTTCATCAATACCGACAATGAATGTCGGCTTGCCGTATTGCTCCAAAATGTGAGCAGCCACAATGCCGATTACACCGTGATGATAGCCTTTTCCTGCCACAACTATAACGGGAGATGACACAAGGCGAGGATTCTTTTTAATCTGCAATTTTACATCATCAATTATTTCCTGCTCGATTTTTTGTCGGTTCGCATTTTCTTCATCAAGGCTATTGCAAGCAGAAACAGCCTCCTGTGCGTTATCGCAAAGAAGAAAATCAACCGCTCTTTTTGCGTCGCCTATTCTGCCCATTGCGTTAATTCTCGGGCAAATCTGAAACGCTATGTCCTGCGAAGTGAGAGCATTTGAATTTCTGCCGATAAGCGGTGCAAGCGACTTGCGAGGATTGGTGTTCAGCTTTTGAATTCCTCTGCGGACAAACGCTCTGTTCTCCTCCTTCAAAGGCATAACATCAGCTATTGTGCCGATTGCAACAAGGTCAATATAGTTTTCAACAATCTGTTCAATATTATCCTCGTCCATCGCAACAGCAAGTTTGAACGCAACACCGACTCCGCAAAAATCACGGAAATCCATCGTGTTTTCCTCTCTGTGAGGATTGACAACAGCCTCCGCAACAGGAAGCCTGCCGTCCGAAAGCTGATGGTGGTCGGTTATCACAAGCGACATACCGAGTTCGTAAATATGCTCCGCCTCGTCAAATGCACTGATGCCGTTGTCAACTGTTATAATCAAGTTTACGCCCCAAGAAGCGATTGTGTCAATTGCAGACATATTCAGACCGTAACCCTCTTTGTCACGGCTCGGAATATAATAGCAAACATCTGCCCCTTTATTACGCAGAAAATCCACAAGCAAAGTTGTGGATGTAACACCGTCGCAATCGTAGTCGCCGTAAACACAGATTTTGTCGCCGTTTTCTATCGTTTCGCTCACGGTGAAAACAGCCTCATCCATATCTACCATATCAAACGGAGATGACAGCATAAATTCATCTGCCATAAAATTGACAACATCCAAGTCGTCAACGATTCCCCTTGATACCATCAAAAATGCAACAAATGGGTCAATATTAAATTTTTCGCTGATTTGGGACGCACGCTCCTTGTCAGCCTGCCTTATTACCCATCTTTTAATCGCCATTATGAATTTTTGTCTACCTTATGAAATTTCTTTAAATTGCCTGCTTTTTCTGCACGCTTTTGGAGAACAGCCTCAACATCTTCAACGCTGATACCTTCATTCACCATCATAACAAGTGTGTGATAAATAAGGTCGCAAATCTCACCGACTGTTTCTTCCTTAACTCCGTTTTTTGCGGCAATAACCATTTCTGTGCTTTCCTCGCCGACTTTTTTCAATATCTTATCAAGTCCCTGTTCAAAAAGATAGCAAGTGTAAGAGCCTTCCTCTTTTGCATTTTTTCTTGCAAGGATTGTTTCGTAATCGTTTCTGATATAGTCCATATTTTCTCCTGTCAATCCGCTTTGTTAAAATCTATATTGTTGAAAAAGCACGAGTGATTTCCCGTGTGGCAAGCAGCACCTGTTTGCACAACTTTGATGAGCAAAGCATCGTCATCGCAATCACCCTTTATATCGGTGATTTTTTGCAAATGTCCCGAAGTTGCGCCCTTGTTCCAAAGTTCCTGTCTGCTTCTTGACCAAAACCAAGTGTAGCCTGTTTCAAGAGTTTTTTGCAAAGACTCCTTGTTCATATAAGCCAACATAAGCACCTCGCCTGTTGACTGTTCTTGAACAATCGCAGGAATAAGCTCGCTCTTTTTAAAATACTTGTCCAAATCCATTATTTGCAAACCTCCACAGCCTGTCTTAAATCCAAAGTGCCTTTATAAATTGATTTTCCGCAAATCGCGCCATAGAGATTTTTATCTTTCAAAGCCACAATGTCATCAATATTTGTGACACCGCCTGAAGCTGTTATATCGCAAGAAACAGCTTCGTTGAGTGCTGTAAGCTGTTCAACATTCGGTCCGCTGAGCGTACCGTCTTTTGAAATGTCGGTATAAATAATGGTCTTAACGCCCATTGCTTCCATCTGCTTTGCAAGGTCGATGTAATGAGTGTCGGAGCCTTCTGTCCAACCCTCTGTTGCAACAAAGCCGTTTTTTGCATCAATTCCGACTGCGATAAGCTCGCCGAATTCCTTGACTGCCTGTTCCACCAAAGCGGGATTTTTGAGGGCAACAGAGCCTAAAATCACTCTTGAAATGCCGTTGTTTGCATAAAAATCAATGTCTGCCATTGTGCGAATTCCACCGCCGATTTCTACCTTGAGCGGAGTTTGAGCGGCAACATCAACAAAGGTTTGAGAGTTGACTCTCTCTTTTTTAAGTGAGCCGTCAAGGTCAACCATATGCACCCATTCTGCACCTGCCTGAACAAAGCCGTTTGCAGTTTCGAGCACATCATCCGCAACCTGCTCGGCTGTTGCAAAATCACCCTTGAACAGTCTTACAGGCTTGCTGTCTATAATATCAATAGCGGGAAAAATAATCATTAAAGTACTCCTTTTGTTGACAAAACAGAGCCATCAACATTTTTTGAAACAGCGATTTTCATTGCGTGAGCAACTGCCTTGAAAATTGCTTCAATCTCGTGGTGAGCATTTGAGCCGTAAAGCACATTGATGTGAAGTGTGATACCGCCGTTTACGGCAAAAGCACGCCAGAATTCTTCTGTTACGCAGGTTTCATAATCACCGCAACGCTCTTGCTTGAAATCTGCATTGAACACCAAAAACGGACGGTTTGAAATGTCAAGCGACACCTGTGCAAGACTTTCGTCCATAGGAATAAAGAACGAGCCGTAGCGTTCAATTCCGCTCATATCGCCGAGTGCCTGCTTGAACGCATTACCAAGCACAATGCCCGTATCCTCAACAGTGTGGTGAGTGTCTACATCAAGGTCACCGTTCACAGTGAGTTTCAATCCGAAGCCGCCGTGAACAGCAAAGGCTGTTAGCATATGGTCAAAGAAGCCGATACCTGTTGAGATGCAAACCTCTCCGCCGTCAAGGTTAAGTTCCGCTTTAATCTGTGTTTCTTTTGTGTTTCTTTCTACTGATGCTGTGCGCATAATTTTATCCTTTTATTATTTGAAAAATCGTTTATGTACAAAGTTGTTACTTATTCAAATCGAACTTTGATTGAATTTGCGTGAGCCGCAAGGCCCTCTGTTTCTGCCAATTTGATAATATCATCCTTTGCCTCGTGAAGCTCGGCAGGGGTGTAATAGATGAATGACGACTTCTTTACAAAGCTGTCTACACCCAAAGGCGAGAAAAATCTTGCAGTGCCTGAAGTTGGCAAAACATGGTTTGGTCCGGCAAAATAATCACCGAGCGGTTCAGGTGAGAAATTGCCTAGGAACACCGAACCGGCATTGTCAACCTTGCCGATATATTTAAGCGGTTCGGTTACGCAAAGTTCAAGATGTTCGGGAGCAAGTTCGTTTGCAAAGTCGATTGCCTGCATAACATCATCACAAACAATGATTTCGCCATAATTCTCAAGGCTTTCACGGATGATTTCCTGACGCTCAAGGTCTTTGACCTGCTTTTCAATCTCGTGCACGGTTGCTCTTGCCAAATCAATTGAAGTGGTGAGCAAAATTGCAGAAGCCATTTTGTCGTGTTCTGCCTGCGACATAAGGTCGGCAGCCAAAAATGCGGGATCTGCTGTTTTATCTGCAACGATAAGAATTTCGCTCGGTCCTGCTACCATATCAATGTCAACCACACCGTAAAGGAGTTTTTTTGCAGTTGCAACAAAAATATTGCCCGGACCGACAATCTTGTCTACCTTTGGTATTTTTTCTGTTCCATATGCAAGAGCGGCAACAGCCTGTGCACCGCCGACAAGGAACACTCTGTCTACCCCTGCAACAGCAGCGGCAGCCATAATATTAGGGTCGGGATTTCCATCGGTTGCAGGAGGAGTTACCATAATAATTTCCTTTACTCCTGCGATTTTGGCAGGCACTGCGTTCATCAAAACAGATGACGGATAAGCTGCTGTGCCACCCGGAACATAGATGCCGACTCTGTGAAGTCCACGAACTCTCTGTCCCATAATAACTCCGCTTTCCTTGGTGGTCATCCAAGACTGTTGAGCCTGACGGAGATGGAAATCATAGATATTATTCTTTGCTTTGATAATGGCAGACTTGAAATCATCATCTACCATATTGAGGTATTCCTGAAGTTCGTCTTTTTCGATAACAGTCTTTTTAGGCACGCCGCCGTCAAAACGAACAGTGAATTCACGAACAGCGTCATCACCGTTTTCCTTAACCTCATTTATAATATTTGAAACAATAGCAACGATTTTTTCGTCAGTTTCGTCAATTCTTTTTTTCAGATTTTCCATAACGGCATATTCTGCTTTGCCGTTTGCCTTTGTAATTTTCATCATTTCCTCCTATCAAACACGGGACGCAAGTTCCAAATCGTTCAAAAATTCTTCTATTTCAGCCTTGCGAAGTTTCATTGAAGCCATATTCACTATCACTCTTGCGGAAATCGGGAAGATGTCCTCAACAACCTCAAGACCGTTTTCTTTCAAAGTTGAGCCTGTTTCAACAATATCAATAATGCCGTCTGCAAGCCCCAAAAGCGGAGCAAGCTCCACACTGCCCTCAATCTTGATAACCTCAACATCCATACCCTTTGATTCAAAAAATTCCTTTGCAACCTTTGGATATTTTGATGCAACTGTTTTTCGCTTATAACCCGAAAAGAAATCTGTTCCCTTTGGGCAAGCAAGGGCAAATTTGCATTTGCCGATGTTCAAATCAATAACCTCATAAAAAGATGAGCCGTGCTCAACGATTGTGTCCTTGCCGACAATGCCGATGTCGCACACGCCGTGCTCAACATAAGTAATTACATCGGGTGCTTTTGACAGCACGGTTTCGTATTTATCAACGGGGAGAATGAGCCTTCTTCCCTTGTTTTCAAGTTCCTTTGTGTCAAGCCCCATAGTCTTGAACAATTCAACGGTTTTTCGCTCCAATCTGCCTTTTGTGAGAGCAATGCGGATAGGTCGTTCAACATTGATAACCTCGTGCATAGCCTCGCACAAAGCAGTCACCTCAACAGCAAAGCCGATAGCCGGAGCGGGCATACCGAATTCGCCGAGGAGATTGTCATATCTACCGCCGGAAAGAACAGAAATGCCCGAACCTTCGGCATAGCCGTGGAATATAATTCCTGTGTAATAATTTGAACGATTCACAAGACCGAGGTCGAGAATGATATAATCTTTCAATCCCTCGTCACAAAGCCTGTTGTAAACAGTTTGAAGATATAACAAAGCCTGTTGAAATGCAGAATCGGAATATAGTTTTTTTGCTTCATCAATAACAGACGCATCGCCAAAAAGACGAGGCAATCTGCGGATTACTCTTGTTTCGGCAGTGTCACCGATTTTATCGAGCAAATCACCGAGAGCCGCATAGTTCTTTGACTCGATATAGTTGACAACATCTGCCCTGTCATTTGGCGAAATGTTCATTTTTCCAAGAACAACATTGAAAAATGCCGCATTGCCGAGTTCAAGTTTAAATGAATTGAGGTTGCTTTTTTTCAGGCTTTCAACCGCCATTTTGACAATCTCTATATCCGCATCAAAAGAGCCGTCACCAATAAGTTCAACACCACTTTGAGCAATCTCACTCGGTCTGCCCGCCAAATCCTTTGCCCTGACAAATACAGGCTGGCTGTAATACAATCTGACAGGAAGTTCCTCATCGTGCAATCGTGTTGCAACCATACGGGCAATAGGCATAGTGTTGTCGGGGCGAAGAACGGTTGTTCTGCCCTTTGAATCAGACATCTTGAACATCATCTCCGATTCAATACCGACATTGTCGCTTTTGAAAACATCAAAGTATTCAATAGCAGGAGTGATTACCTTTCTGTAATTATTTTCCTTGAACAAAACAGAAAGTTCGTGTTCAACCCGTCTTCTGTCATCGCACTCCTCAAACAGATAATCTCTGCTGCCCTGCGGAGTAATCTTTGAATATCTTTTCATAATAATGTGTGATATTTCCGTGGAAATACCGTCCTTTCCTATAGTTCACTTTAGTACGCTAATATGCTAACATAATAAAGCAGGCTTGTCAAGTAAAAATCAGAACAAAGAAATTTGTGTTGTTTCCGGCAAATCACCGAGAGCACCTGCCGCACGCAATGCATCAACAACCGATTTGCCGACACCCGGCTCGTTTGCAAGGTCATCGGACGCAACGAATCCGTCAGGATTTCGTTGAACAGCGTCGGCAATAGCCTGTGCCGCAGTTTCGCCGATACCGTCAATAGCAGAAAACGGAAGTCGAATTTTTCCGTCCTCGATTTTATAAATTCGCCAATCGGATTTATTGAGGTCAACCGGCAAGAATTCATAGCCACGGGCAAGCATCTCAATTACAATCTGCAAAACGACATATTGAGATTCTTCTTTGGCAGTTGCCTCATTGCCCTTTAGCTTGATTTCGTTCATCTTGCGTTTAACGGCTTCCTTGCCTTGAACAGCCGCAACGGCATCAATTGCACCGCCACGAACGGTGAAGAACGCACTGTAAAACTGAACCGGATAATAAATTTTATACCACGCAATACGAAGTGCGGCAATAACATAAGCTGCAGCGTGAGCTTTAGGGAACATATATTTAATTTTATAGCAGGAATCAATATACCACTGCTCAACGCCGATGGTTTTCATACCCTCCTCATAAGGCGGAAGCTCCTTTGGTGCTTTACCCTTACGGGTGTATTCCATAATTTTGAAGCAATCCTTTTTTGTAAGAGGGGCTTTTTTGCCTGTTTTTCTTTCGTACGCTTCAAGTTTATGGATGAGATAAGTCATAATATCGTCACGACATCCGATAACCTCTGAAATGGTGCAAGTGCCGTTGTCAATAAGTTCCTGCGCATTGCCGAGCCAAACATCCGTGCCGTGTGACAAGCCGGAAATTTGGAGCAAGTCGGCAAATGTTTTTGGCTGTGCCTCTGTGAGCATTCCAACAACAAACGGTGTGCCCATTTCGGGAATTGCAAGCGTACCGGTAGGGTTATCAATATCCTCAGGTGAAACACCAAGCGGAGCACAAGAGGTTATAAGTTCATACAACTTTGGGTCGCTCAAATCAACATCCATAACAGGAATGCCTGTGGAGTCCTCAAGGTATTTATACAGTGTCGGATTATCGTGTCCGAGTTCATCAAGCTTTAAAAGTGTGTCGTGAAGTGAATTCTTAAAGTCGAAGTGAGTTGTGTATGTACCCTTTTTCTCATCATTTGACGGATACTGAATAGGTGTGAAGTCCTCAACCGTGTACTTGTCCGGCACAACAACCATTCCGCCCGGGTGCTGACCTGTTGTTCTTGTAATCTTGCCCTTGTCAATGAGGGTTGCAAGTCGCTCAACCTCGGCTCTTGGAATTGTTGAGAGCATACTGTTGCTTTCGGCAAGATTTTCTTTTGCCTTTTCAACACGCTCGCCTGTATATTTGTCACGCTCACGGAAATAATTGAGAACATATCCGTATGCGGTTTTTTCTGCAATAGTGGACATTGTGCCTGCTTTGAACACATATTCCTTACCAAACAAAGTTTCGGTAAATCTATGGATTTGACCTTGTACCTCACCCGAGAAGTTAAGGTCGATATCAGGCTCTTTATCACCGTCAAAGCCAAGGAATGTTTCAAACGGAATTTCGTGGCCGTCCCGCTTCATCGGTTCGCCACAAACAGGACAATCCTTTTTAGGCAAGTCAAAACCTGAACCGTATTCACCGTTGAGGAAAAATTCGCTGTGCTTACATTTTTTGCAATAATAGTGAGGCGCAAGAGGGTTAACCTCCGATATACCGCCAAAGTGAGCGGCAAGAGAAGAGCCTACAGAACCTCTTGAACCAACCAAATAACCTCGTCTTTCGCTTTCCTCAACAAGACGCTTGGCAATTACATAAAGCACGCCGTATCCGTGAGAAATAATCGAATTAAGTTCTCTTTCAAGACGGGATGCAACATATTCGGGAACAGGGTCACCGTATAGTTCTTTTGCAGTCGCCCAGCACTTTTCGGTAAGTTCGTCATCAGCACCCTCAATGTAAGGCTGATAAGTTCCCGGTGGGATAGGCGGAAGTTTGTCCTGAATCATATCGGCAATCTTGTTTGGATTGTCAACAACAAATTCCTTTGCTCTGTCGCCTGCCCAAGCAAAGTCCTCAAGCATTTCATCAGTTGTTTTAAAGTAAAGAGGTGCTTGATTGTCGGCGTCATCAAATCCCTTTGATGCCATAACAATGGCACGAAGCTTTGAATCTTCAGGGTCGAGAAAATGAACATCTCCCGTTGCAACAACAAGTTTTCCGAGCTTGTCCGCAAGTTCAACAACTTTTTTATTTATATTTATTAGGTCTTCTTCGGTATTTACCCTCCAATAAGGATTGTATTTCTGCTCGCCTCTTTTTGTCGTGATATATTCTTGATCGCTTGTGTGGAGCATAAATTCATTGTTACCGTTTGGCTGAATTTCCAAATAATCATAGAATTCTGCCAATTTCAAGAGTTCGTCATCAGACTTTCCTCTGAGGATAGCCTGAATAATCTCGCCCTGTTCACAAGCAGAACCAATCAAAATATCCTCTCGCTTTTTAGCAAGCATGGTTTTTGGAATAAGCGGACGATTTTTAAAGGTCTTTACATTTGAACTTGAAATAAGTTCGTACAAATTCTTTCTGCCTCGGTGGATGATTCCGTCCTCCGGCTCGTCCATAACAGGTCGCCAATTTTCATCAAGTCGCATAGGCATAGAATTGTCTGCCTTGACAAGAAGAATTATATGATGGCGTTGGAAATCCCTCGACTTCATATTCATAAAATCAGGATAAAGGGTGTCGTCAACCAAATATCCCTCCATACCGAGAATAAGTTTTATGCCCTTTGATTTTGCGGTTGCGTATGCTTCCGGCAAAGCCTGAACAACGCCGTGGTCTGTGATGGCAACGGCTCTGTGACCCCACTTTGCCGCACGCTCAACGAGTTTTGAAACAGGAGTCATACCATCCATTTCAGACATAGAGCTGTGCATATGGAGTTCAACTCTTTTTTCCTCGGCAGTATCCTGCTTTTCAATCTTCTTGATTGACTCGATATGATTCGGCATAATAATATACTCATTTAAATATGTATCGAGTTTGTAAAGACCGCTTATAAGAATTGTTCCCGCCGCTTCAAGATTTTTGATAATCGGGTCAATTATATTTCTTTTTTCAAAGATTTTAACCGACACTGAAGAAGTTTGGTCTGTGATGCAGAAAGTTAAAATACGGGAGTCGCCACGCTTTGTATCACGAACATCAAGGTTGAATATATCGCCCCAAACGGTAACGAAGCCGTCATCAGGTCGGATTTCTTTAATAGGTTTTGGCAAATCCTTAATCGGTCTGCCCATAATCTGCTTGCGTGTGTCGGCATAAAGCGGCAAATCTCCAAGCTGAACATGTGGAACATATTTTTCTTTTTCGGCTTCCTCTTTTGCCTTTTCTGCCGCCTTTGCTTCTGCCGCCTTGCGAACAGCCGACTCCATATCAAATGTTTCAACCTCTAAAAATGAGACATCATCAAGGTCAACACCAAACATATCATATACGGCACGAATAATGTCCTTGTTTACTTCCTGTGCCTCAAGCAATTCTTTTCCGCCGTTTTTGAGGCAAATGGTGAGAATATTATCCTCAATTTCGGCATCCGCATTATCAAAAAATCCATTGACAACGGGATTGAGTGCACCGATTTTTGAAAGCACAACAGGAACAGTTTCCGTACTGAAAAGACTGCTCGGATATTTTATATTAAGTTCAGCATTTTCAAGCTGTAAATTTTTTACAAGTGATTTTTGAATACGCTCAATAACGGAATAATCAACGGTTTTATCAAGGAGCACGCCGAGTTCAAGCCTGCGTGCTTCACGATAAACGGCAAAGCGAGTTATTTCGCCACTGCCGACAATCGCCAAATCGTCACCGTCAATATATTGAGAAAAGTAATCGTATATTTTCGCCATTATAGTTTGTCTATCTCTTTCATCAATTCGTCTAATAATTCATTTTCGGGAACTTTGCGGAGAATTTCGCCTTTTTTGAAAATAAGTCCGCAACCGTCACCGCCTGCAACTCCGATGTCTGCCTCTTTTGCTTCGCCCGGACCGTTAACAATACAGCCCATAACAGCAACGGTAATCGGCTTTTTGCAATCACGAAGTCGCTCTTCAACCTGCTTTGCAAGACCTACAAGGTCAATTCTTGTTCTTCCGCAGGTCGGGCAAGAAACAAGGTACGGACAATCGGTTTTAAGACCTATTGCCTTTAATATATCCTGTGCGGCATAAACCTCTTTCACAGGGTCATCGGTGAGGCTTACACGGATGGTGTCACCTATTCCATGAGTAAGAAGCGAGCCGATGCCAACAGCTGATTTGATGATGCCCATACGCTCTGTGCCCGCCTCTGTTACGCCGAGGTGGAGAGGATAATTGCATTTTTCTGCGGCAAGTTCATAAGCCTTAATCATAGTGTTTACATTTGATGACTTGATTGAAATCACAATGTCATCAAAATCAAATTTTTCAAGAAGTGAAGCGTGATAAAGCGCAGACTCCACCATAGCTTCGGGAGTCGGCGAGCCGTATTTTTCAAGAATATGCTTTTCAAGTGAACCGCTGTTTACACCGATTCTGATCGGAAGTTCCTTTTGTTTGCATATATCGGCAACTGCCTTTACTCTGTCTTCCGAGCCGATATTTCCCGGATTGATACGAATCTTGTCTATTCCTCTTTCGGCAGCACCGATAGCAAGTCTGTAATCGAAATGAATATCTGCAACAAGCGGAACTGTAGTTGCTTTTTTGATAGGCTCAACAAGTGCCAAAGCCTCCTCGTTTGGAATAGCAAAGCGGATAATTTGACATCCTGCCTTTTCAAGTTCAACTGCCTGCTTTACAGAGCCGTCAATATCTGTTGACGGAACATTAAGCATACTTTGCACCAATACAGGGCTGTCGCCACCAAGAAATGTATTGCCTACTTTTATTTTTTTAGAAGTTCTCATAATCTACTCCCTAATATCTAAAACAATTTTGTTATATCCGAAAATGTAACCAAGCACATCAATCCAAGCAAAACAGCAAGACCGACTGCGTTTATCATCCACTCAAATTTTTGTGGAAGCTTTTTCTTGAATATTCCCTCATAAAGAAGGATAAATAATTTCCATCCGTCAAGCGCCGGGAACGGAAACAGATTGAAAAGTCCGATATTTATTGTGAGAAAAGCCATAATCCTAAATGTTGAAGTCAGGCTCATTTTTACTGCACCCGACACAACAGACACAGTGCCGACAGGTCCGCTCATATCCGACAAACCGTATTTTCCTGTAATCAAATCATGAAGGGAGAGAAAAATCATTCTGCAAAATGACATAAACTGTCTGCCTGTTTCCCTCAAAACATTTGGCACTGTTTTTTCAACACCATAAAGGTAAAAATCCATATCAATATAGTTTTTACCGTCAATCTTTTGTGTGTTGAATTTTGCATTAACGGTCTTTGTTTTGCCGTCACGCTTAATCAAAAACTCAACCTCACCGTCAGCACTTCTTGAAAAACCTGTTGTGATGTCGGTTGTTGTGTAAACACGCATACCGTCAATGGCTAAAATTCTGTCATTCTGCTCCAAATAAGCATTCGACACAGCGTCTTTGTCAAAATCGGCAACAACAGGAGTGCCCACAAGTTCCTGCGAACACACCATACCTAAAATGATAAGCACACCTAAAATTAAATTCATTACAGCACCGGCAACCACAACAAACACTCGCTGAATCACCTTTTTGTTGGCAAAAGAATTTTTGTCATCACTCTCGCTGTCCTCGCCCTCCATGGCACAATAGCCACCAAAGAGAATAAGGCGGAGAGTAAACTTGGTGTCGCCTTTTTGAAATTGAAAAAGTTTTGGACCCATACCGATTGAAAACTCATTAACCTTAACTTTCATCATCTTGGCAGCAAAGAAATGTCCTCCCTCGTGCACCAAAATGATGAGTTCAAAGAAAAGAATTGCTATCAATATAGGATAAACGGTTTGCCAAATGTGTGACATTAATCAACGCACTCCAATACATAATCTCTTGCTTTACGGTCAGCTTCAAGCACATCATCAAGAGTAAAATCAGATTTGCTGTCTGCTCGGAGCATAGCCTCATTATTAAGATATGCAATATCCGTAAATTTAATTTTGCCTGCAAGGAAGAGTTTTACGCTTTCCTCGTTTGCACCGTTTGCTGCAGCAGGATGAAGTCCGCCCTTTTCGATTGCGTCCTTGCAAACATTGATGCACTTGAAAGTGTCATAATCAGGCTCAAAGAATGTGAGTTTGCCATAATCCGCAAGTGAAAGTTCGCCAACAGGACTTTCCACTCTTTCGGGATATGTGAGTGCGTACTGAATAGGAATACGCATATCAGGCACGCCGAGTTGTGCAATCATCGAATTGTCACGATAAACAATAGCCGAGTGAACAACCGACTCTCTGTGCACAACGATTTCTATATCGTCATTTGGCATATCAAACAGCCACTTTGCCTCGATAAATTCAAGACCTTTGTTCATCATTGTAGCACTGTCGATGGTGATTTTTGCGCCCATATCCCAATTAGGGTGTTTGAGTGCATCGGCAGGAGTGACATTTTCAAGTTCGCTTAAAGTCTTGCCGAAAAACGGTCCGCCCGATGCCGTGAGTATAATCTTTTTTATTGCCTCCTTGTTCGGTGAGCCTTGCATAGCCTGAAAAATCGCTGAATGCTCGCTGTCAACAGGAAGGATTGAAACACCGTTTTTCTTTGCAAGATTTGTCACCAAATGACCGCCGGCAACAAGTGTTTCTTTATTTGCAAGAGCAATGGTTTTCTTTGCCTTGATAGCCTCCAAAGTCGGTTGAAGTCCAACCATACCGACAACGGAATTAAGCACGGTATCCGCACCGTCATATGTTGCACATTCAATAAGACCGTCCATACCGCAAACAACCTTTGTGTCGGTGTCTGCGATTTTTGATTTAAGTTCCTTTGCCGAGTCCTCGTTCATCATACAAACAAGTTCAGGCTTAAACTCTCTGATTTGCTGTTCGATAACATCAACACGAGAGTTGGCTGTTAGGCATTTTATGTTATATCCTTGAAGTCTTGCAACATCAAGTGACTGAGTACCGATTGAACCGGTTGAACCCAAAAGTGAAATATTTTTTGTCATATCAATTACCTGCTAAATTTGTTTATCTTACGGCATTGTTGAAAATCTCAACCACACAATATGTAAGCGGAATTGAGAAAAGTGACGAGTCAAATCTATCCATTACACCGCCGTGACCCGGGAAGATTTTGCCAAAGTCCTTAACATCAAAGTTACGCTTAAGCACAGACGCCGAGAGGTCGCCCATCATGCTCAAAAATGCAACAAACGGCTCTGCAATAAGAAGTGTTGTAACCAAATTTTTGTTGAGCGGAGAATAAGCAAGTTTATTGAACAAAAGCATTGCAAAGATGTTGAGCACAAACGATGTGCAAATTCCGCAAAGAGCACCCTCTTTTGTCTTTTTTGGAGAGATGTGAGGTGCCATTTTGTGCTTGCCGAATGCCATACCGCCGAGCTGTGCGCCTGTATCTGTTCCAAGAGCGGCAATAAGACCGTAGAAAATGAGATAAACACCAAGCTGTGCTCTGTAGCCATACATATCACGAAGCATAGCAAACATCGAAAAACCGTACGGAACGGCAATTGAAGCAACAATGCTGATTGCAACATCCTCAAACTTTGTGTGTTCATAATCAAAAATCATTGCAAGGAAAAACGCAATAATAATCAAAAAGATGAACGCAAGAGACGGGACTGTTGAAATAAAACTGCCCCACTTTTCCTCGCTTATCCAAGGAGACATAATGCTGTCGCTTGATGTAAACGGGATGATTGCACCGACTGCCGTGCCAAAAATAACAATAAATTTGTTTGAAACCTTTGCACATTTCATAATTTCATTGGATGCAACTGCTGACAAAAATGCAATTACAATAATGAACAGCGGTGTATATATTTGCCAAACAACAACTGCAAGAAGTGCCAATAGCACGCCTGCTGTAATAAGTCTTTGCTTCATTTTGTTAACCTCCGAATCTGCGATTTCTGTTTTGGAAATCGGTAAGTGCCTTATACAAATCGTTCACAGTGAAATCAGGCCACAAAACATCACTGTACCAAAACTCGCTGTATGCAGCCTGCCAAAGCAAGAAGTTTGAAAGTCTTTGTTCACCTGACGGGCGAATAATCAAATCACAATCAGGTGCAGTGTAGACATTATTACTTATATCATCCTCGGTAATTTTTGTTTTACCTTCTGCAATAAGTTTATTAACCGCACTGACAATTTCTTCTCTGCCGCCGTAATTAACGGCAAGAATAATCTCGCAGCCTGTATTATTCTTTGTTTCTTCTTCAGCCTCGTCCATAAGAGTAAGCAGTTCATCAGAAACGCCCTCTCTGACACCGATAAAGCGAAGTCTGTTATTTTCGGCAGCGGTTATATCGTCTTTTGCCTCAAGAAGATACTGCTTGAACAGGCACATAATTGCGTCTACTTCTTCTTTAGGTCTTTTCCAATTTTCTGTTGAAAAAGCATAAAAAGTGGCTGATTTTATACCAAGTCTGCCACATTCCTTTGATATTGTGCGGAATGTTTCGGCACCTTCTTTATGACCTGCCGTGCGAGGAAGTCCACGCTTTTTTGCCCATCTGCCGTTGCCGTCCATAATGATGCCGACATGCTCGGGAAGAACATCAAAATGCGGTCTTTCAAGAGTGGTACTGTTTTCTTTTTTTGAAAAAAGAGCCATATTTTTGTCTCCTTAAAAAAGTGTTATAGGGCGAAGCAAACGCATCGCCCACACATAATGATAATTCAAAATTAGATAGAAAGGATTTCTTCCTCTTTCTTCTTTGTCATTTCTTCAACATTTTTGATGTACTTATCTGTAAGATCCTGAAGTTTCTTTTCACCGTCTTTTTGCTCATCCTCGGTGATTTCGTTTGCTTTCTTGAGTTTCTTTACATCGTCCATTGAATCACGGCGAACATTACGGATAGCAACCTTTGCTTCCTCGCCACGCTTTGATACATCCTTTACAAGAGTCTTTCTGTGTTCCTCTGTGAGCTGAGGGAAAGTAAGACGGATAACCTTGCCGTCATTTTGAGGATTGATGCCGATTTCAGCAACATTGATTGCCTTTTCGATTTCTTTAAGCATTGAAGCGTCCCATGGTTGAATTACAAGCATTCTTGGTTCAGGAACGGAAACAGCTGCCATTTGGTCAACCTTTGTCGGAGTGCCATAGTAATCTACCATAACATTATTGAGAACATTTGGATTGGCTCTGCCTGCTCTGATTGTTGAAAAATCTCTGTCAAGAGAGTCAAGACATTTTTCCATTCTCTCTGTTGTTTTTGCAAAAATTGTATCCATAGTTAAATACCTCTCTTATGTGAATAATAATTATTGATTGTTGCTGACTGTTGTGCCGATTTTTTCACCGGATACAACACGCATAATATTGTCAGGGTCGTTAAGATTGAAAACGATAATTGGCATATCGTTGTCCTTGCAAAGTGAAAATGCAGTTGAATCCATAACCTTAAGGTCACGAGTGATTACCTCTTGGAATGTTATATTGTCAAACTTAACCGCATCATCAAACTTGTTAGGGTCTTTATCGTAAACACCGTCAACATTTGTTGCCTTGAGCAAAGCATCAGCGTTGATTTCGACACTGCGAAGTGCTGCGGCTGTGTCTGTTGAGAAAAACGGTGAGCCTGTGCCACAACCAAAAATCACGATTCTGCCTTTTTCGAAGTGACGAATAGCCTTGTTGCGAATATATGGCTCTGCGATTTGACGCATCTCAATTGCTGTTTGAACTCTTACATCAGCACCGAGTTGTTCAAGTGCATCACAAAGTGCAAGTGAATTCATAGCAGTTGCAAGCATTCCGATATGGTCTGCTCTTGCACGATCCATATGTTCGCTTGTTCTGCCTCTCCAGAAGTTGCCTCCGCCGACAACAATGCCAACCTCAACTCCCTCGTCTGCCACTTTTTTTACTGCCTTGCAAATGCTCAATACGGTATCGTTATCAATACCCTTTCCTGCGGCGCCTGCAAGAACCTCACCGCTGAGCTTTAACAAAATTCTTTTATATGCTATACCCATATAAAAAATCCTCCGTTGTATATTTTCTTATATATAATAATATAAATTACTCTTAAAGTAAAGAGATATAAATAAAATTTTATAATTACAAATCTGTAACAACAAAAAGAAGCCGTAAAAACAGCTTCTTTTAGACTGTCGATAAAGCTCCTGAAGCACACCAATAAAATAAACTAACCGCTTATTGCCTCCCTTGTGTAAAGAGTGTGGGTCTCCTGTGGAGACCTCTGCATTTTAATGCAGAAGCACCGACCGAACCGGCAGGTGAGACGGTGGCAACACGAAGTGTTGACGAAGGGATTGTAAAAGTGCCGCAAACATCGAATTTGCGGCACTTTTGGTGTTTTTCGTTTTTTGCTCAGTCGAAAGAAAAAGGCTTCCAAAAAATCCGTGGATTTTTTGGAAAGAGGAAAAACATATGTAGTATACTTACAAAACTATGTTTTGTTCTATACGGAATATGTTTTGACGAGGTACATCTTCCTTTGCAAGAAAACGAAATTCAGAACCTTTCTCAACAGCCTACAGCGTGTCGAAAGCACTTTTTCGACACGCTAAAAGGAGCTGTGAAAACAGCTCCTTTTGAATTTAATTATTTGTTGAATCACCTGCGTTTTGGTCTGTTTGTTCAGGATTTTGAGCCTGTTCAGCTTTGTATTGCTCATAGTCTTTGCTTAAGAAATACATAATTGCATAGTCTTTTGCATTGATGATTCCATCGTTGTTTACATCAAGATAGGTTGAATAATCAACCGCTGTTCTTTCAGACGGAGCAGTATTATAGTATCCCCTATCCCACATTTCGAACAACGCTTTTCCGTTCTTCGCTTCCATCATACGGCAGTGCTTGCAGGAATAAATCGCACTGAAAGGCTCAACCTTTAATTTGTCGTTAACCGCCAATTCAGTAGGTTCTTCATACAAACGAACAAGTTGAAATTCGTGACCTAACGGAGCACCTTGAGTGTTGCCTGTTGTTTGGTTACAAATTGTGCAAGTATCAACAAAAATTTCGCCCACAAGGCAGGTAGCTTCCGAAATAACACGATGATTATAATAGCCTTTTACCCATTCTTTATGAACAACTGAAGCAGTTTGTTTTTGACCGCAACGAGTACAAGTCGGAGTTGAAAGCACATGACCCGGCTTATCGGCAATTGGTGCTTCGATATTTTCAAATTTATGACCGAGAGGCTCTATTACATAATCATATTCCACACCGCAAACAAAGCAAGTTGTGTGTCCGGCTCCTGCATTTTCGCAATCCGCATTCTTGATAATCTCATTATTCATAATATCAGGCGAATGTCCTGTTGCAGGAAGAACATCGGTTTTTGATGCCGAGCAACGAGAGCATTTGAAAGTTTGCGAACCGGCTTCGGTACATGTCGGATTAACAGTTAATTCTTTTTGGACGACATAACTATGACCTAATGCAGGCACTTCGGAATCTTTCTTTGTAGCATCGCACACTGAACACTTATAGTTAGTTTGACCCTTTGTTGTGCAAGTTGGTTCAACCTGTTCGGTCACTTCCCAAGTGTGTCCGCCGTTTGAAGGAAGTGTAATTGTTCTTGTTTCGCCACAAATATCGCATTTGTCACGCCTGTAACCGTCTGTTGTGCAAGTTGGTTTTGCCAAAACATTAGGTGTATATTGACCCTCAACCCAAGCAGTATGATTTGTTTGAACGACCTGCTCACCGCAAACAGAGCAAGCATATGTTGAATAAATATGACCGTCTGTTTCGGTTTTATCCTCAACCTTTACAGGATTTTGTGTATCTAATGTGTGACCGGTTTTTGCAATAGCTTCGGTTACATCCTTGTCACAAACAGAGCAATGTCCTGTTCTTGAGCCCTCTTCTACGCAGTTTGGCTCTTTTGTAACAGTCCAATTTTCAACTTTGTGACCGGCTTTTTTAACAGCATTTCTTTGAACAACGCCACATCCGTCAACCGTACAAGTATAAGTTTCCACACCGGGAACAGTGCAGGTTGCGGTATTGGTGTAGGTGTACTTTCCATCCACCCAAATATATTTTTTGATTGTTCCACTGTCCTCTGCCTCAACATGAGTGAGTTTTACATCCTCATAATTACAGGTTCTGCACTTTTCATACTGACGAATATGACCGTCAACAGCAGTGTCATCACTTGTTGAAATTATCTCAAAATCATGACCCGTTGCAGGAATTGCAACATCAGGGTTGATAACAGTATTGCAATCATCGCAATACACATCCTGCAATCCTGCTTCCGTGCAAGTTGCAGGCTTTTTAACATTGATGTGTGTATGCTCGTGTTTGCAAGTGTCAAGAGAAGCAAACTCGTACTTCTTTTCATTGGCAAAAGTTTCGGCAGTTGAGCCAGGATAGCCATGAACGGTGAACTTTTGATTGCCCTTGATTCCCGCATTATCAAAAGGATTGCCCACAGTTCCCGTAACACCTAAACTAAGAACTTCTGAAATTTTACAATTTCTGTTGTAGAAATATGCGTTGGTCAAGAAATAACAGTTTGCAAAAGCACGAGCTCCGATTTCTGTTATTTGTTCCGGGAAAGAGATTTCTTTGAAATAGGTATTGAAGAAAGACCATTCGCTGACCTTCTTTAAACTTGGACCCCAATCAACTTTTGCAAGTTTTGTGCAATTATAAAAACACTCTATCGAAAGTTCCGTCAATCCGGCGCCGATAGTAACTTCGGTTAATCCCTCACATCCGACAAAAGCACCTGCCCCCAATGAGGTAACGCTGTCCGGCAGAACAACCTTTTTAAGCGAAGTACAGCCACGGAATGCAGCAATACCGATGCTTTGCAATTTGCTTGGGAAATTGATTTCCGTAAGTTTTTTACAATCACGAAACGCACCAAATGATAAGCCGTTTGTTCCGGCAGCACCGCCTGTTACACCACCGCCATTAATAGTTGTGACTGATTCAGGCAACGAAACAGAAGTAAGATTTTCACAATTATAAAAAGCATATTTTCCGACAGATGTTACGCCGTTTTCAATAACAACTTTTTTTATATCAGGCTTATAATCCAGCCAAGGCGGTTGCTTACTTGTAATAGAGCCATCGCCAAAATCAAACATTTCGCCTGTGCCTGAAATAGTAAGAACTCCTGTTGATTTATCAAATGAATGAGTCAATCTTGAACCGGGTTCTTTTTCGGTTTTTGCGCCAACGGGCATTACCGAAAGAAAAGTTGTAAGACAAAGTACTACCGAAAGTATCAGCGAAAATATCCTCTTTCCGTTTTTTCTCATATAAATCACCAATCTTTATACAAACTTATACATATTTATTTTATCACAAAATTTCAATTCTTTGTAGGGACAATATTCAACAAAAAAAGGCTATCCGCTTTGTGCAGATAGCCAAAAATATATAGTGTTATTTCCAAGGATATTTCTTTTGGAGTTGAACAAATTCGTTGTAGTCCTTGGCAAAATGAAATTCTTTTTGCAAATCGGAGAAGAAATAAAGGTAATCGGTTTGCGGATAATTAACAACCGCATCAACAATGTCCGAACCGCTGTTTGAAATAGGTCCTGCCGGGAGTCCCGGGCAACGATAGGTATAATACGCATCGTATACTTTTTGCGAAAATCCGTAGTCATCACGCAAGTCACGGGCATAGAAATATGTTACATCTGATTGGAGTTTTGAACCTTTTTTGAGTCTGTTCATAAAGACAGACGCAATGTTCTTTGCGGAGTTTTGACCGAGTGCTTCCTCCTGCACAACAGATACAAGAGTGATGAGTTCAAACATGGACATATCGTTTTCCGTGCAGAACTTTTCCATATCATCGGTTATGCGATAATCAAACGCATCAAGCATTTGCTCGGCAATGTCCCTCGGCTCGCTATTCATAGCAAAATCGTAGGTTGCGGGGAATAAAAAGCCCTCCAATTTGTATGCAATCAGGTCGGAATCGGGAACGGTTTTAAGGAAATCATAATCAAATCCCTCTGTTGATTTGCACACTTCAAGGAAGTCGGAAGCCTTGCAAATTCCGTTCTTTTCAAGAATGTCGGCAATCTGCATAGCGTTTGTTCCCTCCGGAATACAAACCTTAACAGCCTTGTGAGAAATATCGGGATTTTGCAATTTTTCGGCAATTTCCTCATAACTCATTGAAGCTGTCATATTATACTCGCCGTTGATATATTCAAAATCCGGATAATGATTGCTCATCCAATTTGTCCACACAATATCGGAACAAACCATCTTGTTGTTTGCCAATTTTTGACCAACCTCATACTCAAAATCTGACTTTTGAATAACAAGAGTGTAGGTGTCGTTGCTTTGATTTTTGCCGTTTATATCATCGGTAATTTTGGTGTAAAAATAAAATACAGCCGTAGCCAAAATTATTAAAATAAGAGCAATTGCAAGTATTGCCGGGAGTGCGGATTTTTTTCGCTTTGCCATTTTTATCCTCCGAATGATTATTTATTCTACTGTTACATCATACAATCCAAGCAGTAGATTTGTCAAGGCTGAATTATATCTTTTATTCGTTTGAACACATTTCTTGATTCGGGCAAAAATTTTAACATTTGAAAATCATGGAACATATTTTCGTAATCCAAAAGATAAGTTTCTACGCCCTCGGATTTAAGTTTTTCATATGCTGTAAAGCTGTCGCTTTGTCCTAAATCGGCAGAACCGCAAACCAATATCGTTTTTGGAAAATCGGCAAAACTTCCAAAGCAAGGTGACAAATAAGGATTGTATAAATCTTCGCCCTGTGCATAAAGCGTTATCCTATGAATCTTATCTTTCGCATCTTCATACGAAATTCTTTTTGGAATACCGTAAAACGGATCACGATGGCAATTTTCTTTATATGACGAACCCGAGTTTGACATATCACCCCAAAATGAAAAGAGAATAACAGCACCTGGCAAAGGCTTTGCATTATCCCGTAACTTCATACAAAGCGACACTGCCATATTTGCGCCACAACTATCACCTATTACAACAATATTATTTGCATTTTCATTTTTAATAACGCTCAAATAACAATTATAAACATCATCAAGCGGTATCGGAAATCTAACATCGGGATACACTCTGTAATCAACATTATAGACGGTTGCATTATTGAATAACCTACTGTAATAAACGGATTATCTACGATAAAAATCCGTAAGTTTCACCTTAAAACTACCGCCGTGAATATGAAAAATCGCTTTTTTGACACATTTTTATTCGGTGATATTTTTTCAAGATAACATTCTCCGCATTTTATCCTTTCTGTTTTGAACCCAATCGGATGAAAATATGATTTTTTATTATTCGTTTTATTTGCAAGAGTGTTGGAGCGTGTTGCACTTTTTTCATATTTTGAATGACAAACAAAGCACAAAACACTTGTTACAATCTTTGATGTTAACGATTGTTTCATTTTAGTCCTCGGTTCAAAATTTTGAAAGAATTTTTATACAAAAACAAGCAAGAAAAAACATTTCTCCACCAACCAAAATGATGCGGTGTGTATCTATAATACTTTTCTGCTTCCTGCACTAAAGCCAAATATCCAATGCCAAATGCAAAGCGAATCATTTCTTCTTTTGAACAGTTCACCGTGCTTTTTGCAATTTTATTATAGGCAGATAAAGTCGTTTCTTTTTTATCTAACATTTTATCGAATTCTAAATTTGCAAAGTCAAAGATACAATCACCCCAAAAAGTTCTTTCGGGGTCAATAATAATTAACTTTAAGCTGTCTTCGTTTTTCACGCATAAAATATTACCGTACCATAAATCGAAATTCACCATAGACGCAGGAACATTTTTTAATATATCCTTATATTTTTCTACGTAAAACAACAACTTCTTACCTCGCTTTGTATGCCTGCCTGTTCTTTCTATATCTTTAATTAAATTTTCTATCATACTTTTCAACGCAAGATACCAATTATCATATAATCCATTTTGCAAATAGCCGAATTTATCATTTGACACCTTATGGAATTTTGCCGTTATTCTCGCTATTTCTTCGTTACACCAACGCTGTTCTTCTGCTGACAACTTGGCGTTATTTAACTGTTCGCCGTCCATTCTTTCCATTATAAAATAATCCGACGGAAAAGCAGTGTGCGAAAAATCTTTGTAATAAACATACGGAACTTTAACATCGGTATGTGTTCTGACTTGTGCGTACCAAAACACTTCACCTCTCATCATATCCTGTTCATATGTGAGTATTCCTGTTTTATCAAGCGGAGAAACTTTCAACACATATTTTCCCATATCGGTAACAACATCAAAAACAGCATTATATTCACCGTCACCCAACTTACTGTAGCTTTTCACTTTGCCCAAGCAAGCATTATCAAACATTATTTGAATTTGCTCTGCCGAAACATCAGGTTTTGTCCTGCTGATCATACGAACACCTCCTCGTGTATAACTCTATGTTATCGTCCGTCACAGCACTTTAATATAAATATTCCGATATTTATATAATAATTCCTTGAATATTTAAAAATTGTATGATAATGTATAATCGGTGATTAAAATGAGCAAATATAAAATCAACATATTGGACGAAAGCCATATTTTTGAAGAACGTGAAAACGGAATAACACATAGTCCGTATAAGACCGAAATTGAATTCTTATCCGCTGTGAAAAAAGGCAGTCGCACAGATGTCAAAAATTTAATAAACGATATAGAAAAAAACGGCATAAACATTGGCAAGATGTCTGCTGACGACATAAGACAAATGCAATATTGGGCAGTTGCGGTATTTACTTTGATGACAAGAGCAGCTATTGAAGGCGGGTTGGACGAAACGACTGCTTACAATTATTCCGACAACTGTATTATGACTATTGACAAATTTACAAAAACAGATGAAATTGTAAGTTTTATAATTCAAAGCAGCATAAAACTTACTGATATGGTTGCAGAAAGCAGAGAAAACAGCGTGTATCCACAGCCAATAAGAAAGTGCCTGCACTACATCAACACTAATTTGCACGAAAAATTAGACATTTCAACACTTGCAAGCGAATGCGGATTATCCGACGATTATCTTTCTTTTCTGTTCAAAAAGAATTTGGGAGTAAATCTTTCAAAATACATAAGAAGCCAACGACTTCAAGCCTCAAAAGAAATGCTCAAAGGTAATTATACAATATCCGACATTGCATATTATTTAGGCTTTTGTTCCGAAAGTTATTTTATATCATGCTTCAAAAAAGAATTTGGCAAAACTCCCAAAAAATTCCGAAATCAATTATAACAATATTAAAATTTGAAGCAAACCAACAAAAAACAGCCATTTCTTTTATCGTTAGAAATGACTGCTTTGTTATATAGCTGTACCAATATTTATATTTTGAAAAGGAGTAATTGCTTTATTGCATTAATTTTTCACAGGTGTTCCCCATTCGCCGTATTGCTCACTTGCCTTTGGAGGCAAATTGCTTTTTTCAGTTGTATTTTGATTAGAGCTGTAGGATATGGTAGTTTGTGGCTTTTTTGTTGTATCTAAAGCCTTATCTGTGTTTTCGGTATTGTATAAATCACTGCTTTTTAAATTATTTTTATTATCACCGGAATTATTTTTTGATGAATTATAGTCTGACTCATAGCTATTATCGTCCTCGTCCTCCTCAAGCCCATAGCCTTCAGCTGTATTCTCTTCGGAGACAGGTATATGTGAGGTAGTGTTATTCGAGGTACTGCCGTTGTTATTATCATTTTTGCAGCCTAACAAAACGGCACCGAATAATACTATTATTGTCGAGATAATGATGATTGACTTTTTAATATGTGTTATCATCCTCTTCAAAAGAAAAACCGCTTGTTGTAATAATAGCAGATGAAATATCGAAGGTCTCAATATCAATTTCCGGTGATTTATATTCTTTTTTCATATTTCATCCTCCTTTCGCAAATATAAATTATTCGTTATTATTTTCTGCTTCCTCAATTAAGGAATTATAAGATATCAAAGCATTAGAATAATTTGAAATCGATTGGCTTAAATTGGCATTTTCAGATGTATCGGCAGAGGCTATTGAGTTATAGCTGTTAGAAACTACATTTGAAAAATAAACGTTTCCGTCACTGTCCTTTACATAAAATGCGACATAAGTATTTTTATCAAAATCAAGCGCTATCATATTTTCGACATAATATATTTCAACAGCATTTTCATCGCTGAGATATACATTATTTTTTGAATATGAGTACATTAGTGAATTCTCGTTATTGAGCAAATCGTCAACGCTGACATTGCTTTCGTCAACAGCCGAGTCCTTATCGGTTAATACAACTGCGCCGTAATCAACAAAATCCGTTACAGCATTATTGTCAACCGTAAATGTATATTTAAGTCCCCATGGCTCAATATTTCTTATGGCTGTTGTTGTCGAAAACTGATATACACCGTCATTTACAGAATTATAGGTCAATCCCTCAACAGCACTCGCTTGTGCATACTTAGTTGACTCGGTAATGCCTAATGACGAAGTGGCAGCATACATATTCTTTATGCTGTTCAACAATTCATTCTGGGCACTGCGAAGCGCTACCTGAGTATCTGGCGGATATGTTGTGTATAAATTACCTGCATTGCTCATATATGTTTCTATACAATTATATAGGCTTCTGTCTTTGACTGTGCTGGTGTATTTTATGCCCTTATATGTATAGTCAAAAACAACCCAAATAGGTGTTTTCATATTAAATATATAGAAATCGTCATAGACTGTGCCAACTCTATTGAACACCTGACCGGTTGCAGTTATTTTATTGTACAGTGCGTTTGAGCTATTTACTGATTTCCCGACCTTTATTGTTTTACTGTTTGATTTTATGCTTGCAGCTGTCGGAGCGCTTTCGCCCAAGGTACCCTTTAGAATATAGATATTATAATCGCTGATATCGGTATTATCCTTTAAGTCTATATAATTACCGTTAAACTTCAACGTTGAATAAGTATAAATTTTCCACGGTTCCTTGAACCTAAAGTTATTGAAATAATTAAACGCAAAGGCAGGTCCTGCATAAAGCTCCGTTACATCATAAATTCTGTCATTATCAAAATCAAAGACATACTCGGCGCCTCTCTCGGTCGGAGAGGTGTACCATGTAGTAACAGACATTGTGTCGCCTGTCGGCTTGACTGCCTTTCTTCCTACTGCAACCTCTTGATAATACTTTCCGTAACGGTTTTCGGCTGATGACTCATAATAGCTGTAATCATCAGGATTGCCTGTTGGAGAGTAATTAAAAACAACAGGTGCAGTTATCTTTTGAAAACGGGCATAATAGGTATTTAGCTTTCCCTCCTCAATAGTAACTGCTATTGAGCTTGATGTGCTTTTCAAGACCTCTTTATATGTTCCGTTCTCCTGCTTTTCTTTGTAATACCAACCTAAGAACATATACTGATTATTATAATCAGGATATGCTCTAAACATAATTTTGTCACCGGCATTTCCGGCAGCATCAACACATTCAACTCTGCTCTCGCCGTTGACGTCCTGATAGTATTCCTTAACATCGCTGTCTCTTAATTGATCGGCAATTAAGGTTTCCTCAACCACTCCGCCGACAGCAGAATTCTCAAATACCTGCGTATCCTCGTTATAGGTCTGAGCCTGTGCTCTGTGAACGAACTTCCAAAGAGCAGTCATTGTCACACCGTGAGATGCGTCTAAAAGCAAATCATCAATTACACTCTCGGAGTCGGAAATTGAAATCATACCTCCGTCCCCGACATTTGGATTATATTTAATGGTATGAACTCCGTCAAGAATAACCTGCTTTCCGTCTCCGCCCATAACACTCCAGCCACAGAATTTGTGCGGACTTGTGCCGTCTGCCTCTGTTTCCCAATTCTCGTTAGGCAACGCGGCGTGAGAAATATATTTTCCCGGTATTGTGATTTCATTACCTAATTCATCAACTGTGGTAGAATAATTGTAATAATATGCAGATGTATCAATATATGTCGGTACGCCGTCAACCTCCTTATCGAACACCTTTTGGAAGTAATTGTCAAATCCTACCAAGTTACCACCGTCAACATTATCAGGAGAGAAATAATATTCCTGACCTCCGTTAGAATCATATAGTACGTACGGAGCCTTCGTATAAATCAAGCTGATAGATACGGGAGCAGTAACAAGAAATCTGTAAAAATACTGCCACTGTGTACTTCCTCCGGACGGATCACTTACGGGTTTTTCTATAAAATATTTCTTTGCAAGCTCATTTATATCATCATCGGTAAGACCTGTTAAGTCGCCTTTATAAAGCTCAACGAATTGTGTAACAGATGTACCGTCAGGATTATTTATTGTTACATAAGCACCTGCAAATGTGCAATCCTTAAGCACTTCATCATTATAAACGGAGGTGTAAACCGTACAATACTGTCCATCAAGAACAACTGAATGTAGGGCGTCACCGCTTGTAATATCATTTTTTATAGTTACATCTGACAGATCGGGATCCTTTACGACTATACTACCGATACCGCCTGCCGTGCTTGATGTTGACATAGGCTGATAAAGGTCAAAATTAATTGAGTCTAAAAGATTTCCGTATGTTATATCGTCAGAAGTTTCTCTTCCTGATGAATATGAGCAAAAAGCAAATAAAGTGTTTGTTTGTCCCTTTGGAACGGTATAGGTGCAGTCATATCCGAGAGAAGAGCTCGCACCCTTCATAATGTCATTAAAGTCGTCTGTTGCATTTGTTCCGTATTTTGACCAGCCGTTTACTGTTTTTTCGGCACTTGTGTTACAATATGGAGATGAGATAACCCATACGCTCCATTCCTGATTTATTTCCTCGGTTTCTACCAAGGAAATATTAGCATCCTCGTCTGCAGACTCGTCAACAAATTTTCCCGATGCTGCGAATGGCTTTGAAAAAACAGTATATTTCTTTGAGCAACCGATTTCAGGATAGTCAACTCCATACTGAGTTTTTAGCCAATTAGTAATTCTTACAAACTGGTCCTGACCTTTTTTTGATGGCTTTGACGGGTCAACAGATTGTTCAGGTCCTATAATAAGCACCATACGATCGGTTCTGTCTCTGCCTCTGTGGTCAAGTCCCCAAGTGTATGTAGAGCCGGAAACGGTATTAATTCTTTGATAAATTGAGCTTTCCTCATCGGCATTAAGCTCTGCGGCAACATCGCCATCTGCAACTTTAAGATATTCTGCATTACTCGGATACTTTTTCTTCGTTACAGTAAAATGAGCACTTGTGCCCTTAAAAAACTCAAACTTGCCCTCGTAGGCTGTGGTATCCCAATATGGTACAGTAGTTTTATTAGGCTGTGTGTAATTATCCTTAAACTTATAGTTTTCTACATTTTCTTCAAATCCGCCGTTTTTGATATGCTTAACAGAATATTTTGTATCGTCAGTAGCTGCATTTACCTCCATCAACCCAAATGTTGAAAAAACCAATGCAAATGACAGTATTAAAGATAAAATTCTTTTTGTTATGTTCACTTTCATTACACCTTTCTTTAAAGCATTTATATATAAAATAAAACTAATTATTAATATAACAAAACTATTAATAAATTTAAAAAAAATATATCATAATTATTTATATAATTCAATGTGAATTTTGACAGAAAAGAAACCAATTTTTACCGATTTTTTTGTCTAATTTTAAGTATTAATGAAGCTGATATAAAGAAAAACAGCCATTTCTTTTAAAGTTAGAAGCGCTCTTTTTTACTATAATATTTGATTTCTAAATTGTTTTGGAGTTTTACCGAATTCTTTTTTGAAGCAAGATATAAAATAGCTCTCCGAGCAAAAGCCAAGATACATTGACTTTTACTTCTTCAACTAATCTTCTTTCGCTTCGTATTCCGTATAGGTATCCGATGAAAAGCATTTTGAAAAGGGTTTCCGTCTCTATTGCAGGTCGCCCATTATTCAAACAGTAATACGGCTTGCATATTTCATTGATAAAGCTGAAATCTATTACCTTATCTATTTTCCTCAGTAAATGATTTTCAGGTACTAAATTTCTATCGTTACAAACTCATATTTTAACTGATTTCCGTTTGATTCCTTTAATATTTTCATCACCCTTTTCTGCTTATATTATACCATTTTCCTCACCTTTTGTAAAGAAAAAAACAAAGCCCAATCCTCTCGAATTGAACTTTATCAGCAGTCTGAGGACTAATGAAAAAATTCCATTAGTCCTTTTTTGGAGCTGATAGTCGGACTCGAACCGACGGCCTGCTCATTACGAATGAGCTGCTCTACCAACTGAGCCATATCAGCATATCGGGCACATCTGGTGGATGTGCCTTTTGTTTTTATTTTTTGGAACGGGTGTATTATAGCACACTCAAAATTATTTTTCAAGCAATTCCGCCAAAGTGTTGAAAACAAAATCAACCGATTTTGCCCTAACTTCGTTTCTGCCGATATTGCCAAACTGCATTGTGCGAGTTGTCACATTTCCCAGGACATAAAAGCCAAAACAAACCATACCGACCGGTTTTTTGGCGGTGCCTCCCGTTGGACCGGCAACTCCTGTGATTCCTACTCCGACCTCGCTATGAGCTTTTTCGGCAACACCTTTGCACATCTCCCCTGCAACCTGTTCGCTGACTACACCGTAGCTTTTGATAGTCTCGGGGTTTACATTTATAAGTTCAACCTTTGCTTCGTTTGCATAGGTCACAAACGACATATCAAGCACCTTTGAAGCATTTGACACATTTACGAGCGTGCCGCAACAAAGGCCTCCTGTGCATGATTCGGCAAAGGAAATGTGGAAGCCTCTGTCAATTAATTTGTTTACAACCTGTTCTTCAATAGTCATATTACTCAATACCGTTTTGGATTTTTGCCGCTGTCAATGTGTTTTTCATAAGCATAGCGATAGTCATCGGACCGACACCGCCAGGAACAGGAGTGATGAAGCTACACTTATCCTTTACATCCTCAAAATCCACATCACCGCAGAGTTTGCCGTTTCCATCTCTGTTCATACCGACATCAATCACAACTGCGCCGTCCTTGACCATATCAGCCTTGACAAATTTTGCCTTGCCGATTGCAGCAACAAGAATATCGGCTTCCTTGGTAATATCTGCCAAATTTTGAGTTCTTGAATGAGTGATTTCGACAGTTGCATTTTCGTGAAGAAGAAGCATTGCCATAGGCTTGCCGACAATATTTGAACGACCGATTACAACAGCCTTTTTGCCCGAAACATCAATCCCTGTTGAATGGATAAGTTCCATAACACCGGCAGGAGTGCAAGGCAAATAATTGTAATCACCAATCATAATTGCACCGACATTTACAGGGTGGAACGCATCAACATCCTTGAGCGGGTCAATACGATTGATAACCTCCTTATCATCAAGATGTGACGGCAACGGAAGCTGACAAAGAATACCATTGATTTTGTCATCCTTATTGAGTTTGTCAACAAGTGCATTAAGCTCGTCCTGTGTGGTTTCTGCCGGAAGTGCATATTTTACGCTGTAAAATCCGCAAGCCTCGCACGCAACCTCTTTGTTGTGAACATAAACCTGTGAAGCAGGGTCGTCTCCAACAATAATTACTGCAAGACCCGGTATAATTCCCTTTGCTTTGAGTTGTTCGCACTCTGCCTTAACATCCTCTTTTACTTTTTTTGACACTGCTTTTCCGTCAATAATATTCATTTTTTATTCCTCTTATCTTTCTTTTCCTGCTTTTTGAGAGCCTTTTGTCTTTTCTTCTCTTCAAGTTCAGCCTTTTGCTCTGCCTTTGCTTTTTTATTTGCTTCTTCTAAAGCATCCAAGTCATCAAGTTGAAGTGCTTTTGGCAATTTGCCCTTCTTGTATTTTGTCATAAAATAAATGAAAAATACAAGAGCAACAACCACGATAATTGCCGACAAAAGCTGTGAAACACGGATGGTTGTTGACCCGATATACAGCGAATCCGTTCTCATTCCCTCAACAATCATACGCTCTGCGCCATAAAGTATACCATAGAGCATGAAGATTTCGCCCTTGAATTTTCTGAAATAAGTTACAACAATATGAAGCACAACGAAGCTCAAAAGACACCATACGCTTTCGTACAAAAAAGTTGGGTGCACCGCTGTGTTTGGATCAACTGTTATACCCTTTTGTGCAAGGAGTGCCGCCGAATTTTCCAAAGTGTCGTGAATTTTAGGCGACCACATTCTAAACAGCGCCGTGTCGGTGTTAGTGCCAAACGCTTCCTGATTGAAGAAGTTGCCCCATCTGCCAATACCTTGTCCAATCAACAAACCGAGAGAACCTAAATCAAGAAGATTGAGAAAATCAATTTTGCCAATTTTACAACCAATTGCCGCACCGATGAGAGCGCCAATGATACCGCCATAAATTGCAATACCGCCATTCCATATTGCAGGAATTTCATTGAGATGTTGAGAATAATATTCCCACTCAAACGCAACATAATACAGTCTTGCGCAAACAATGCCAAGCAATGTGCCCCAAATGAGAACATCGGTCATTCCGTCAAGACTCATTTTCCATTTGTACGCCTTACGACCTCCGTACAAAACCGCAAGTGAAAAGCCGAAAGCAATGATTATGCCATACCAATGAATGTCGTATCCAAACACTGAAAAGGCAACGGACGGCAAGTCAAAATCAATTCCCAAGCCGTCAAAATATACATGTGTTATATTAGACATCTTTATCCTCCTAAAGATTTATTACTGATATAATATAACACATATTTTATAAAAATTCCATAGTATCACAACAAAATATATAAAAGTGCCAAAATTAATTTGTTGTCAGCGCCCTCTTTTGACAAAATTAAAATCAATGCAAGAACCAATCCGGCTGAGCTGTCCTTGAGCGATGAAGAAAAAAGAGAACCTGTTATATCCCCCAAAAAAGAAAGCGGCGACTCATTTTTGTTTTCTTTTTCCGTCTTATCTTGGTTATCGCTGCAAGGCTTTGAATCAACATAATTATTTGCTTTTTTTCGCATTTCTTCAACACGGCGCTTTGCGTCATTTATATCATTTGAATTAAATTCGTTCATTTAAAACAATTCCTTTATGTAGGGAAGAATATCAAACAATTTCAAAATACGGATTGCTTTATCGGCTTTTAGTTGAGATTCCTCCGACAAATGCGGTTTCAGCGCAATAATCAAATCCGCATCTTTTGATGAAGTGTTGTTCATTTTGTCAAAAATCGTTTTTGCCTTAAGCATCATATTGAGATCGCTTTGCGAAAGATTTAAGCCGTTTGCAAGAACAGAATTTTTATCACTTTTTGCTGATTTTTGTTCATCGGCATTGCCGTCGCCTAAAATTGACGAGGCAACACCTTTGAGCATTTCTATATCATTTTCGGAGAGAGAGGAAATAATATCATTTATGTTGTCCATTTCTATACCTATTTTTTCATAAATTTCTGCATAAGTGCTTTTGCTTCGGGTGTGTTTAGGATTTTTTCGGTGGCATTTTTATCTGACAAAACCTGTTTTATTTTTCGCTGTGCATCGGGAGGCAGATTTTTGCTCATATAGCCGTCAACATTTCCGCTTTGAACAGCTTTTTTCAATTCGTCAACATCAATATTTTTCATTGAAACACTCGCCCTTTCATAGTATAATCTACTTAAAGATATGATTAATTAAGGTGGGATATGAATGAGAATAGTAGTTATGTCAGACAGTCATATGATGGTGTCGGCACTTCTTGACATTATTGAACGACACAAGGACAATGCGGATTTATTTTTGTTTTTAGGTGACGGCAACAAGGACCTTGACACAGCGTTGCAACTTCATCCCGATATAAAAATTGACAGGGTGAGCGGAAACTGTGATTTTATGTCCGACCTCCCTGCAAGCAAGGTAATTGAATTTGGCGGCAAAAAAATACTTTTCACTCACGGTCATCCATACAATGTGAAATATGGATATCAAATGCTTTGCAGTGAGGCAAAATCAATCAGTGCTGACATAGTTTTATTCGGTCACACTCATATTCCATATGTCGAAACAATCGACTCTATACATTATATGAACCCCGGCTCTGCCCGTGACGGAAATTACGGAATTGTTGACATTGAGCCAAGCGGAATTTTGATGTATAATGCAAAAATTTAATTATACAAATGTTAATTTTTAAATATACACTTGTATAAAATTGAAAATGTGATATAATATACATACTAAAATATTTGTACAAGAGGTTTACGGTATGAAAGACCAATTATCATGCAGTGAAATTACCAAGCGTAAGATTGCGGCTGCGTTGAAAGAATTAATGCAAACCACACCGTTTGAAAAAATCACTGTTTCAGACATTTCAAACAAGTGTGAAATGCACAGACAAACATTTTACTATCACTTCCAAGACAGATATGAGCTTCTTGACTGGTTGCTATACAACGAAATCATCAGCAAACTTGTTGAGAACTTTTCATACGAAACAATGGAAGAAAACTTTTTGACACTGTTCAACACAATGTACAACGACAAAAAGTTCTATCAAAATGCGGTAAAAATAAATATGGGTGATGTCTATTCATATCTTTCAAAAGTCGCAATAAATCAGTTTGAAAAAATCATTAAGGAAGTCATCAAGAAAAATTATCTCAGTCCAATCAGTGATGACCAATCAGCCATTGCAGAATTCTTTGGATTTGGATTAGGCGGAGTAATCATCAGCTGGGTTGATAAAGGTATGAAAGAAACTCCGCAAGAAAAGGCAAACAAGGTTAAGTCGTTTGTCGAACAAATCAGAATTATCGTTTCAAAGAAATAACTACAAATGTAAAGCCGTCAGGTAATGAAAGAAAATCATTATTTGACGGCTTTTTATTTTATTATCTTTGTAATGTAATTTGCTTTACAAAATGCTATTATATTAGCGAAAATGTGGAAAATTATGTGGAAATAAAGTTAAAACAACGGTTTATAGCACCTTTTAAATGTGGAAAAGTGGGTGGAAAGTGTTAAAATCGTAAAGTTTTAACTTTTACAGTTCAAATTTTCAAATTGTTCAAAAAGTAATATCCCCTTTTCAATAAATGAAATTTAAAAGAAAAAAACTTTACACAAGAAAAAAGGACCGTTCAACGAAGAACAGTCCTTTATTAATTTCAATAATTACTTCTTAAAGAATGAAACGATGTCGTTGAATGAATCGTCGTCATTTGAAGTGAAGCTTGCAGGAGCAGCAGGAATTTCTGTTGGAGGAGCAACAGGCTTTGAAGCTGTTGTTGACTTGATTGGAGCACCGGGACCGTCCTCACCGAAGCGAGTAGCGATAACAGTGATAATCATTTCGTCCTCAAGATCCTCATCGAAGTTAGCACCCCAGATGATTTCGCAATCAGGATGAACTGCTTCCATAACAACATTAGATGCCGCATCAATTTCTTCAAGTCCGATATCAGTTGAACATGTGATGTTAAGAAGAACGCCACGAGCACCATCGATAGATGTCTGAAGAAGTGGTGAAGAAATAGCTTGCTGTGCAGCCATCTCTGCCTTGTCCTTGCCCTTGCCGTGACCAACGCCCATATGAGCATAGCCGGCATCCTTCATAATTTCTGTTACATCGGCAAAGTCACAGTTTACAAGACCTGTTGCATTTACGAGGTCTGAAATACTCTGAACACCTTGGCGAAGAACATCATTGGCAATTTCAAAAGCATTAAGAAGAGTAATCTTTTCCTTTGAAACGAGCTTAAGGTTTTCGTTTGGAATAACCATCAAAGAGTCAACATTTGAAGCAAGCTCATTGATACCCTCTTGAGCTTGTTGCATACGACGCTTGCCCTCAAAACCGAATGGAGTTGTAACAACACCAACGGTGAGGATGCCCATTTCTTTTGCAAGTTTTGCAACAACAGGAGCGGCACCTGTACCTGTTCCACCGCCCATGCCGGCTGTAACGAATACCATTTCACAGCCTGAAAGAACATCTGTCAATGCTTCCTTTGATTCCTCTGCAGCCTTAAGACCAACTTCCGGTCTTGCACCTGCGCCACGGCCCTTTGTAGCCTTTTCGCCGATAAGAATTTTATGTGTAGCAGATGACTGGTCAAGAGCAGGCTTATCAGAGTTTACTGCAACGAACTCTACATCCTTTACTCCACATTTAACCATACGGTTAACAGCGTTTCCGCCGCCGCCACCTACGCCAATTACTTTTATTGAAACAACTTTGCTGTCGTCAGTATCGATTTCATATCTACCCATTTTTTTATTCTCCTTATCTTTATTTTTTCGGTACAACACTTTTTAGTGCTTCACAATTGCTATTGTAACAGTTTTGTAACCGGTTTGCAATACTTTTTAAAAAATAATCTAAATATTTTTTCCAACCTTTATAAATTTATACCCCTGTTTGTTGTGCAAAGTGCATAAATTATACAATTTGTAAGTGTTGATGTAAGAATTTTGCTTTACAGAAGGAATTATTTAATTTTGTTATTTTTTCTCTGTAAAGTATATTTGCTTGTCATTTGTGGCTGTCAAAGTACCTTCGGCATCCGGATTGCTGTCATTTAGCTTTTCTATGGCTGTTAAAGCAGTAAAGATTTTGTCTTTTATACCGTTTGTTTCGCCTAATTTAATTGTAATACGATTATCATATACAATATAATTACTTACAAGGCTTTCTGAATATATTGCTGTAATCTTTTTGAGCTTCAAATCGTTGACTGTTTGCATAATTGATTGAAGGTCATCAACAAGCTCTTTGTTTGTCAGTTCTGCAACTTTGCCGGGAACTGCATTTTCAAACGCTGTCTTTTTTACTTCAATCCCCTTTTTTGGTGCAGACTTAACATTTGCTTCAAGGATTTTAAAATTATTATCAAAATAGGTATATGTGTTGTTACTGTTCTTTACATAATAAACATATTCAGGCTCTGTAACATTCACTATAATTGTTGACGGTAGCTTGCGTGTGATTTCTACACTATAAATATAAGGCAGATTTTCTTCAAGTTTTTCCGTTGCACCATTTTTGTCTATTGTGAAAAGATTTTTTTCCTTTTCAATCGGCAAAACAGCCGTGATTTGCTGTGGAGTATATTTCTTTGCTCCGTTCACTTTGATGGTATCTATTTTGAAAAAGACAGTAAAGCTCAAAATAGTTATCACAATCGCAATAAGCAACACAAGACCTATTGCAGTAAATGCAATTCTAAACTTCTTTTTTAATCTGCGTTTCTTCTTCACATTGCCACCCTGCTCCGACTTTTGAGCAGTTCTACGCTGCGGAGAAGCCTGTTTGCGTTTTTTTGACGGCTTGCTCTGTGGCGACTGCTGTCTTGACGGAGTTGAACGGGTTTGACCCTCACGATAAATTTTCGGAGGCTCAAGGTCAAAGAAGCCAAGCTCATCATTGAGTGGCTTCATTGCGTCATTATTTTGATTTTTTGGTTTGCTGTTCTTTTTCATCATAAATCCTCTTTACATCAGCTCCAAGCATTGAAAGCTGATTTTCGATACTCTCGTATCCTCTGTCAATATGATAAATATCCCTGACACTTGAAGTTCCCTCTGCTTTAAGTCCTGCAATAACAACTGCGGCACCACCACGCAAATCAGTGCACCTTACATCTGCCGAATGGATATTTTTTACACCGTTTACAACGGCAATTCTATCATTTACACAAATATCCGTACCAAACAAATTCAATTGTTCGATGTGCTTATATCTGTTTTCAAATATCGTTTCTTTGACAATCGAAGTTCCCTTTGCAACCGAAAGTGCAGACATAACAGGTGCTTGACAATCGGTAGGAAATCCGGGATATGCCATAGTTTCTATTTTTTTAACTCTTTTAAGTCGAGGCGGAGCTTTAATAAATATCGTGTTTTCTTCCGCCTTAATTCTGCAACCCATTTCTTCAAATGCCGGAATTGTTGGCATAATGTGAGGAATACACACATCCGTAAGTTCCACATTTCCACCGGTAATCGCACACGCAGACATAAGAGTTGTTGCCAAAATTCGGTCGGGAATAACGGTGTGTTCTGTGCTGTGAAGCGACTTTACACCCTCAATTACTATCGTCGGAGTTGAAATTCCCGAAATTTTTGCGCCTGCCTTGTTGAGAAACAAAACCAAATCGGCAATTTCAGGTTCTCTTGCTGCATTGACAATTGTTGTAACTCCCGATGCTAAAACCGAAGCAAGAATTATGTTTTCCGTTGCACCGACACTTGGAAACGGCAAAACAATCTCTGCACCCTTAACATTATTTTTTACTGCGCAAACATTGTGACCGTCTGCATAAACACGATAACCCAGGGTTTTCAAGCCTTTAAGATGCAGGTCGATTGGACGAAGTCCGATTTCGCAACCACCCGGAAGATACAAACACGCTTCGCCTGTTCTTGAAGCAAGAGCGCCCAAAAATATAATTGACGAGCGCAACTCTTTCATATATTCCTCAAGGATGTTATTGCGATGAATATTTGACGCATCAACAATCAAAGTGTCATCATTTCTTGTGACCTTTGCACCGAGATAGCGCAATATATTTACGGTTACTTCAACATCTGAAAGACGAGGGCAATTATGTAACACAGTAATTCCGTCAACAAGCACACAAGCCGAAAGAAGCGGAAGCACTCCGTTTTTTGCACCGTGCACCCGAATACTGCCCTCTAATTTTTTGCCACCGTTAATTTGCAAATACTTCATAAAACCACCTATGGCAGTTTATGAAACATACAATAAAAGTGTTAATTATTTTGCAAGAGAGAGAATTATATCGGCAATTCGTTCACGAGAATCAAGGATTGCCATTTCTTTTGCATTCTTTTCAATATTCGCAAGCTCTGCTTTATCACTGATAAGCTCATTCATAAGAGCCTTGAGTGAATCGGTTGTTAAATCCTTTTCACGCAAAATTCTTGCCGCATTACGATTTACAAGTGCCATAGCATTGTGGAACTGATGATTTTCGGCAACATACGGAGAAGGGATAAGGATTGAAGCCTTGCCCATTGCCTCAATTTCTGACAAAGAGGACGCACCTGCTCTGCCGATTACCAAATCAGCGGCAGCCATACAAGTGTCCATATTGTCAATATAAAGTCTAACCTCTGCGTTGCCCTTATAATATACATTTTCGGCTCTTTTGGTAAAGCCGTTTGCTTCGAACTTTTCAAGATATTCCTTGCCGTTTGTTCCAACCGAATGAATGTGATAAACATCATTCTTTTCTGCGTCTTCAAGGATAATATCGAACATTGCTTCATTAAGCGGTGCTGCGCCGAGTGAACCGCCAAATGACAAAACAAGTGGTTTGTCATCTGCAATACCAAGTTCAATTCTTGCGCTGAACTTTGATTTTTTGAGCAGTTCGCCTCTTACAGGAAGTCCTGTGATTACAACATCACACTTTGCTTCCATATGATTTGCCGCATCCTCAACAGTGAGCATAACCTTGTCCACTTTTTTAGCAAGCTGTTTGTTTGTAATTCCCGGATAAGCATTTTGCTCGTGAATGCAAGTTGGAATATGAAGTTTTGCAGCCTCATCAAGAACAGGGCCCGAAACATAACCGCCAAAACCGATAACAACATCAGGCTGAAACTCCTTGATGATGTTCTTTGATTCTTTTTCAGACTTCATTAGTTTGCCGACAGTTTTTACATTTTCGATAATAGCCTTTGGCGAAAATGAACGCTTAAAGCCGTTAATATCAATTGTTTTAAACTCGAAACCTGCGTTTGGCACAAGTCTTGACTCCATATGGTCGGCTGTGCCGATGAACATAATTTTGTAATCGGGATGTTGTTCCTTAATATATGATGCAACGGCAAGTGCAGGATTGATATGACCTGCAGTGCCTCCGGTTGCAAATAAAAGTTTCATAATTTCTACCTCAATAATTTTTAGTATTTACTTTGCGAGAAATCGACAAAACAACGCCCATTTCGAAGCAAAGCATAAGCAGTGATGTACCGCCATACGAGAAGAACGGCAGTGCAATACCTGTGTTTGGAATTGTATCGGTTACAACAAGAATATTGAAAATTGTTTGAATTGCAACCTGTGCAACAATGCCGATTACAACAAGTGAAGAAAATCTATCTTCGCATCTCTGAGCAATTTTGACGCCTCTCCAAAAAAGAATTCCGAAAAGTCCGATAATTAAAGTTGCACCAACGAAGCCAAGTTCTTCGCACACAACTGCAAAAATAAAGTCGTTTTGTGGCTCGGAAACATAGAGATACTTCTGCTTTGAATTGCCCAAGCCTACCCCCCAAAATCCGCCTGAGCCAATAGCATACAGCGAATTGTTGGTTTGCCATCTCAAGCCACGAGGTTCAAACGCTTTGTCTGTCCACGCTCTGATACGGTTTCCCTGATATCCGGGAAGGACATCCGGATTTTTTATTACAATAATTGCAACAACTGCAACGAAGCACAATCCCGCAACATAGTATTCCCATCGAGTACCACCGCAGAACATCAATGCAAGACCGATCATAAAAACAAGGAGTGTGCATGAAAGGTGGTTTTCAAGATAAATAAGAACACAACAAGTTCCAACTAAGAGAGCCGGGAAAATAACGCCCTCTTTAAAATTTTTCATTTTTCTGTAATTTTTGCTGATATATGCGGCAAGCGCAAGTATAAGTGCAAATTTTGCAATATCTGACGGCTGAACCGTTATTGGACCGAACGGAATCCAACGCTTGAATTCCTCGCCGTTTCTTACAACATCAACATGATAAAACAAAACAAGTATCAGCAAACATATTGAAATTACGAAAAGCGGTCTTTCGATTACTTTCAAGAATTTATAATTCAACTTTGACACAAGCAACATCACAATTACGCCTGCAACAGCGAAAATGAGTTGACGCTTGAAATAATAATAGGAGTCGCCTTCGTTTTGAAGTGCATATGGATAAGTTGCCGAAAACAACATTACAAGTCCGATTGTTACAAGGGCAAGTGTTGTGGCAAAAAACGGCAAATCAAAACCGCCGTTTGCAACAAAAAATGACAATCCCGAATTTTTATCAAAAGGATTTTTTGGTTGCTTTTTTGATTTCTTTCGCCTTGGCTGTTCTTCATAAGCTTCACTTTGCCTTGATGAACGGCGTGGAGGCTCTAAATCTCTTCCTGCCATAACTGACTCCTTTCGTAGATTTTTTAATAATTATTGACCAAAATACATAAGCACAAGTGCGATTGCACAGCCAACTGCGTTTACGATTGAAAATACAACGCAGATTTTCTTTTCTTTCCATCCGCACATCTCAAAATGGTGATGAATAGGTGCCATTTTGAAAATACGCTTGCCGTGAGTCATTTTGAAATATCCGATTTGGATAATGTCACTCATAGTTTCGCCAACATAAACAAGACCGATGAGTACAAGCAAAAGCGGACATTTGATTGCAAAACCAAGTGCAGTTACAAGACCGCCGAGGAATAACGAGCCTGTATCGCCCATAAAGGTTTTCGCCGGATTCCAGTTCCAGCAAAGAAAGCCTAACACGCCACCCAAAAGTGCAGATGAAAGGATGCCAAGTCCTGCAAATTTGAGCATTACAGATGCAATAATAAATGTGATTGCAACTGTGAAAGTTACGCTTGAGCAAAGACCGTCAATACCGTCAGTGAGGTTTACGCTGTTTACACAACCAACGATGATGAAAATTGAAACAAGCCAAAATACAACGCCTGTGATATAATTCTTTTCAAAATTTATATTGCCGATAAAAGGCAAATACCAAACTGTATTGTGTGAAAGCCAAAGGGTTGCTGTATAGCCAAGCGCCATAACAAGCTGACCGAACGACTTTTGCTTTGCTGTTAAGCCCTCGTTTCTTTTGAGCTTAATTTTGATGAAGTCATCAGTAAAACCGATAACGCCACAGCCGAATGCAAGGCAAAGACCTGCAATGATAAGCACCTTATCTCTGCCGACAAGAACAGAAGCATAGTCGCTTTCAAGTTTTCCGCCTGCAAGGGTGAACGAAACAGCGCCAATAACAAACGCAACGATAATACCAATGATGAACATCAAGCCACCCATATTCGGAGTGCCCTGCTTTGACTTGTGCCAAGACGGACCGATCTCCAAAATAGTTTGACCGAATTTCAATTTACGAAGCCACGGAATAATTACAAATCCGAGACCGGCTGTGATACCAAAAGCTATAACTGCGGTTATAATATATGCAACAGTAGTGCTCATTGTTTTCTCCATCCTTTATATACAGTATTTATAACATCCTCGAGTTTCATACCTCGTGAGCCTTTGAACAAAACTGCGTCACCTTTTGACGCAATATTCAAAAGCATTTCGGACAATTTTTCTTTGTCATCAAACAAAAATGCGTTTTTCACTCCGCCTTGCTTTGCGCCGTCAACATAAAACTTTGCATCATTGCCGTAAGCAAGAAGATACTCAATTTTGTTTTCTGCAACTGCATTGCCAACTTCTGTGTGGGCAGTTTTTGCATAATCGCCGAGTTCAAGCATATCGCCCAAAACAGCAATTTTTTTGTTGCCCTTAATGTCGCTTAATGTTTTAAGTGCGGCACGCATTGAATCAGGCGAAGCGTTGTAGCAATCCTCAATTGATGTGATACCGTCAACATCAACTACTTTTTGACGCATACCGGCAGGCACATAATCTGCAAGTGCATCTGCTGACAACTGTGGGTCAATATGCAAGAAATAGCCAACAACAAACGCCGCAAGAGCATTGTATACATTGTGTATGCCGATTGTCGGGATAGTTATATGCTGTTTTTTGCCATAATATGCAACATCAAATGAGGTGGAATTATCAGCTTCAACAATGTTTTCTGCCTTAAATTCACCGTTTTCAATTCCGTAAAAAACAACCTTGTGGTGTTCATCCTTAACGGTTTGGAGCATATCATTGTCGCCGTTCAAAATGAGTGGCGCACCCTCTGCAAGTCCCTCGCAAAGCTCAAGTTTTGCCTTGAGAATTCCCTCACGAGAACCGAGATTTTCAATATGCGAAACACCGATATTTGTAATAAGACCTATTGTCGGCTTAACCTCATTGACAAGACGAGAAATTTCGCCAAAGTGGTTCATACCCATTTCAATAACAGCTGCCTCTGTGCTGTTGTCGATTTGAAACAACATTTGAGGTACACCGATTTCGTTATTGAGATTTCCAAGAGTCTTGATTGCATTATACTTTGCCGACACAACAAGATGAGTGAACTCCTTTGTTGTTGTTTTGCCAACCGAGCCTGTCAGACCGATTACAGGAATGTCAAACTTTGAACGATAATAACCTGAAAGACGAAGCATAGCCTTTGCAGTGTCGTCAACCTTGATATATGCACCGTTTGGCTCAATGTCGGAATGAATCATCACGGCAGATGCTCCGAGTGAAAGTGCCTCGTCTGCGAATTGATGAGCGTCAAAGCGTTCGCCCTTAATACAAATGAACAAGCATCCCTTTGTGATTTTTCTTGTGTCTATGCAAACCGAATCAAACTCGGCATCTTCGTTATATGTTGCACCCAAATACGGTGCAATTTCTGATAATTTTAATTTTTCCATTATTTATTAAGTTCCTCTAAAACCTCTGCAACAGCTTCTCTCTCATCAAAATGAATTGTGCCCGTTGGGAGAATTTGATAGGTTTCGTGTCCTTTGCCTGCAAGGAGAATAATATCGTCCTTTTTTGCATTTTTCATTGCCCACGCAATAGCTTCTTTTCTGTTTTCAACAACCTTATAAGGAGTTTTGCTGTCCTTCATTCCCTCAAGAATATCCTTGATAATGTCGCTTGGATTTTCGCTTCTTGGGTTATCGGAAGTTACAACGCAGAAATCAGACAAATCAGCTGCGATTTTGCCCATCTTTGGTCGCTTTGTTTTATCTCTGTCACCGCCACAGCCAAATACTGTGACAACCCTGCCCTTTGCAATTTCCTTTAAGGATGAAATGATATTTTCAAGTCCGTCGGGAGAATGAGCATAGTCAATAATAACAGTATAATCCTGATTTGGAGTTGGCACAACCTCAATTCTGCCCTTTACTCCGTTTGATTTGCTGATTGCTTCAAGCACATCTGTAAAATCAACTCCGAGTGTGAGTGCCACAGAAGTTGCACAAAGTGAGTTATACACACTGAATCTTCCCGGAATAGGACAGTTTACTCTGCCGATTTTTTCACCGATGAGGTCATATTTTACGCCCTCTGATGAAAAACGAACATTTCTTGCAGTGTAGTCTGCCTTCATATTGTCAACGCCATAGGTTACAACCTTGCAACCGCAACCGTCAACGATTTTGAGTCCGTACTCATCATCAACATTTGTTACGGCAATATCGCAAGCCTTGAACAAAAGCTTCTTTGCTTCAAAATAGTTTTCCCAAGTTTTGTGATAATCAAGATGGTCTTGTGTGAGATTGGTGAATGCACCGATATAGAAGTGTATTCCCTCAACTCTGCCCTGTGCAAGAGCCTGTGACGAAACTTCCATAATGCAAAATTCACAGCTTGCATCAACCATTTTTCTGAAAAGTGACTGAAGTTCATATGGGTCAGGTGTGGTGTAATGAGCAGGATAAATTTCACTGCCGACCATATTTTGAACAGTGCCGATAAGTCCGCATTTTTTGCCGACATTTTCAAGAATTTGCTTAATCAAAAATGTTGTTGTGGTTTTGCCGTTTGTGCCTGTTAGACCAATGAGTTTGAGGCTATCGGCAGGATTACCGAAAAATGCAGCACAAATCGGTGAATATGCCATACGGGTATCTTCAACAATAACTTGATTTTCAAGTCCCAAATCGTGCTCGCACACAACGGCAGCCGCACCCTTTTGGAGCATTTCTTCTGCAACAGAATGGCCGTCAAATGAAGCACCCTTGATGCAGACAAAGAGGTAGCCTTCCTCTACTTGACGAGAATCGGCTGTTATGTCCTTAATCTCAACATCTTTATATTCATTTTTTACCTTTACATCTTTTAAAACCTGTGAAAGTTTCATTTTTCCACTCCTATATATTATCAGTCGAGAACTGAATTTGTATTCTTAAACGATACGGTTATTACTGTTCCGGCAGAAACGGTTGCGCCCTTTTCGGTCGATTGACGATAAGCAACAACATTTGATGCCGACAAGTTAATACCGCTTATTTCAATATTCAAACTATTTTCACTTGCAAGAGCGTTTGCCTCGCTAATTGTAAGTCCCGAGAAATCAGGAACAGTTACGGTTTTCTTTTCTTCCTTTGTTGTATAAAGAACAACCGTGCCGTTTGTCGGAATAGTTGACGATGATGCAGGTGATTGACGAACAACCTTTTTACCGTCACCGATAACCTTGCATTTTAGGTTCTTTGAACCAAGTACAGACTTTGCTTCGCCAACCGATTTGCCGATTACATTAGGTGTATAGACAGAAAGGTTTTTGCTTTCCTTTTCGTCATATTCAGGCTCAATGTTCATCTCCTGCATACAAGTTTCTACAACCTGTGCTGCAATCGGAGCACAAAGAGCACCACCGCCCAAGTCCTGATTCGGCTCATCCATAATGATAATCATTGCAACTTGCGGATCGTCCGACGGAGCAATCGCAGCAAACGAAACAATGTACTTTGTCTTGTCGTTTGTTGACTCTGCAAGTTTTGTTGATGTACCTGTTTTGCCTCCGACACGAAAGCCGGCAACATAACCGTTTTTACCCGTACCGTTGTCAACAACAGATTTCATCATACCTCTTACTTTTTTTGAGGTGTCCTCGCTGATAACTCGTCTGATTTCGGTCGGTTGAGTTTTCTTGACCGTATTACCGTTTGCGTCAACAACATGGTCAACAACATACGGCTTCAAAAGTTTTCCGCCGTTTGCAATTGCACAAAGACCTGTGCAAAGCTGGATAGGTGTCAAGCTGTTTGACTGACCAAATGAAGCAGATGAAAGCTCAACAAGTCCGTATTGATTTTCTTTATAATACTGTGAACCGGCTTCACCCGGAAGGTCAATTCCTGTTTTTTGTGTGAATCCAAATGCTTCAAAATATTTGAAATAATTGTGCACACCGAGTTTTTGACCGACTGTGATGAAGAACGGGTTACACGAATTTTCAAGTCCTTGAGTAAAAGTTTCTGTGCCGTGTCCCGGATGATAGTGACATCTCATAACATAATCCTTTACACGGATTGAGCCTGTGCAGGTATAAGTTGTGTTGAGATTAACTATATTTTCCTCAAGTGCCGCTGCGGCAATAAAGGTTTTGAAAACCGAACCCGGCTCATATGTACTTGATGTTACAAAATTGTTCCACTGATTTTGAATAGCCTCTGATTTTGCGGCGATTTTTTCATCTTCATCAGTGATTTTTTCAATAGCCTTGATATTTTTTGAATATGTAAGTTTATACGGCTCGTTGCAGTCATAATCAGGAAGTGAAGCCATAGCAAGCACACCGCCTGTTTTGCAATTCATAACAACACCGTAAGCACCCTTTGCCTTATACTCATTCATTGTTGCGGAAAGATTTTTTTCAAGTGTGTACTGAACATTTTGGTTGAGAGTAAGCACAAGAGAATTGCCGTCTACTGCGTCAATTGAAGTTTCGTAATCCGTTGGAAGATTGTGCTTTTGAGCGTCTTTTACGGTAATAATTCTGCCGTTTGTTCCTCTAAGCTCATCTTCGTAATAATACTCCAATCCATAAAGCCCCTGATTATCTTCACCTGTAAAGCCAAGAACATTTGAAGCAAATTCGCCATACGGATAATAGCGTTTTGTGTTTTGCTCCGTGCCTATCATATTCGAAAACTTGTTTTTGATTTTGAAAGCAGTAATTTCTTCCTTTATATCATTTTCAACTTGCTCGGCAATTATAACATAATGGGTGTCTTTTTTGCTTTTTTTCAAAAGTTCCGCCTTGCCCTCATCATCAAGTTTCAAGATTTTTGCAAGACCGTTTACGACCTTATCTCTGCTTTTATTGGTTATGTTCTTTGAATCAAGGAAAATGTCCCAAGTTGTTGCAGATTGAGCAAGAACATTGCCGTCGCTGTCATAAATCGAGCCACGCTTTGCCGGAATTTCGGAGTCTGAAAGTTGCTGACTTTCCGCCTTTGCAGAGTACTCGTCACCTTTAACGGTTGAAATATAAAACACCCTGAATGCGTCAAGCGAAAAAAGGAAAGCGATAACAACAGCCAATATTGTAATTCGCTTTAAACCTTGCTTTTTAAAATCGGTTGCCATTGTCATCACCTCGTTGTCATCAAAATTCGTGCATTTTTGCACGCCTATAAAAAAGCATTTTAGAGAGTAGGAAAATTTCCGACTCTCTTATATAGTACGCTGTATAATTTTATTTATTACTCAACTGCCTCTCGGCAAGAGTTTTGTTTTGATTTATCTCTTTAATATAGTTTTGTTTAAACTGTTTTACATCCATATATTGAATTTGATTGGATTTCATCTTTGTCATATGAAGTTTGTTAACTGCATAATCATCAATCATACTGATTGAAACCATAGTGTCAAGTTCGCTCTGCAAGCTGATATTTTCGCTTTGAGCATTTGAAATATTTGTTTTAACAGACGATATTTCTCGTGTCAATTCATTTTTTACGGCAAATGAATATATAGTTAAGCCAACAAAGCCGATTATCATAGCAGCAACAACAAGAAGTGCAATTGCTCTTTTTGTGCACAAAGCCTGTTCGTGCTTGATTTGAGTTGATGCTTTTACGCTATCGTTTTCACGAACTCGAAGTCCTCTTTGTTCTTCAGGATAATCCTCTTCTCTATGCTTTGGAGCAGTAGAAGAACGAGAAAGATTGAATCCGCTAATCATATAAGCTGTGTCATTTTGATACGAATATCTGCGAAAATCATTTGCATTTGTCACTATATTCACCTCCACAATATATAATGTAATTAATAATTATAATTAATACTTTTCAAAGCAACGAAGTCTTGACGACCTTGCTCTTGGATTTTCTTCAAGTTCTGCCTCTGTCGGTGCTTTTGACTTGAACACAAGTTTGCCGAGCGGTTTATTGCCACAAACACAAACAGGAAATTCTTTTGGGCAAGTACAAGGATTCACCCATTTGTTGAATTTTTCTTTAACTATTCTGTCCTCAAGCGAATGGAATGTTATAACCGAAATTCTGCCACCCGGAGCCAAACAATCAAGCGCTTTGTCAAGCGTTTTGTCGAGGACATCAAGTTCGGCATTAACCTCAATTCTCAATGCCTGAAATGTCTTTCTTGCCGGATGAGAATCACGCATTTTTGCTTTTGGATACGATGCTTTGATAATATCCACAAGTTCGCCCGTTGTTTCAATCGGCTTGTCCTGTCTGAAAAGGACAATGTTTTTTGCGATTCTGCGAGAGAACTTTTCTTCTCCGTATCTAAAAAGAATGTTGGCAAGTTCTTCCTCTCCGTAGGTATTCACCACATCCTTGGCACTCATACCCGATTTGCTCATACGCATATCAAGCGGTGCATCCTTGTGATACGAAAATCCTCTGTCTGCTGTATCAAGCTGGAAGGAGCTTACTCCCAAATCAAGCAGCATTCCATCAATAGATGCCACATTTAGCTCCTTCAAAACTTGATCCACATTAGAAAAGTTGTTTTGAACAATAGTGACATTCCCCAAATCATCCAGACGCTCGTGAAGGACCTTGATCGCATCGGGATCTTGGTCAATCGCAATGAGTCTGCCGGCTTTTTGTGCAATGGCTTTTGAATGTCCGCCACCGCCTGCCGTACCGTCAACTATTGTTTTTGTGCTGTCAATATTGAGCGAATCAATAGATTCGTCAAACAAAACGCTCTTGTGTACAAATTCCATATCAGATACCTATACCGTTGAGCTCGTCCATAATGTCGATAACTTCTTCCTTGCTGATAGAAGCAACCTGATCTTCAAATTTGGCTTTGTTCCAAATTTCAATATGGTTGATGTTACCGAAAACAACCGCTTCTTTTTCACCCGCAAGAGCAACCTTGTCCTTAAGGCGTTCGCTGATGAGAAGTCTGCCCTGCGAATCAAGATTCACCTTATCTGCCGATGATACAAGATACATAGAAATCTTTTTCTTCTTTTCAGTCGGGAGTTTGCTGTTTTGAACATTGTTCAAAAGTTCTTCCCACTGATCTTGCGGATAAAGCGAAATGAAATCACCGAGTCCGAGAGATGCAACAAATTCTTCGCCGAGGCGGGAACGCATATGAGAAGGAATAGCAATACGGCTTTTTGCATCAAGCTTATGCACACGATAGCCATACAAATAGTTATCCATTTTGCTTCCTCCTCTCGAAAAATCGGTTGTGTTCCCCACAAATTCTTTAAAATTAGGGATAAAAGTGTTTTGAAAATACACTTTATGGGGTTGCACCCCACTTTATTTACATTATAATAATATCTCACGACTAAGTCAAGAGTATTTTTCTATAAATCCAAATTTATTTTCTGCTGATAAAATAACCATAATTTTGCAGATATTTTTTTACAATTTAATAGTTTTTTACAATATTTCAAATTGCCAAAGCATCTTTTATATGTTATAATGTTTTTATTCTACTATTAAAGAAAGCTATGGTGATTTGTATGGAAGAAAGAAAAACCACCTGGGGTGAAAAAATCGGCTTTGGCGTAGGTGCAATAGGTCTTGATCTAAGCTACGGTATGTTTTATTCATTCCTAAGTTACTATTTGTCAAGTGTTTTGGGGCTTAAAGAGGGATTCTTGTTGCTTCTGACCCCACTTGCAAGAATTTGGGACGGTATCAACGACCCTATGATGGGCACAATCGTTGACAACACCCGCACAAAACACGGCAAATACAGACCGTGGATTTTGATAGGCGCTATGTCTAACGCAGTTGTTTTGTTCTTATTGTTCACAAAATTCGGATTGAGCGGAACTGCACTTTATGTTTACATCGGTATTATGTATGTGCTTTGGGGTATGACCAACACAATGGCTGATATTCCGTATTGGAGTATGATTCCGAGTTTCACATCTGACCCTAAAGACAGAAACCTTGTTTCAACAGTTGCAAGAACTTTCTCCGGCTTAGGTCAAGGTATTGTAACAGTTGCTTCTCCTATCATTTTGCCTTTGCTCTCAACAGGTATTAAGACCGACAAGGGTTACAGTGCAACAGGATTTTCAAGATGGGCAGGAATTCTTGCAATTATGCTTGTATTGTTCTCTGCTATCTGCGTATTCAACACAAAAGAAAAGAATGTTGTTTACGGCGAAAAGACAAAATTCTCATTCAAAAAAATCTTTTCTGTTATCAAAAGCAACGACCAGCTTGTTGTATTTATGATATTCGCTATGCTTTCAAATGCCGGCTGGTATTTGACATCGGGAACTGCTGTTTACTACTTTACAGATGTACTCGGAAATCCAAAGGCACAATCATTGTTCCAGACAATCGGTGCAGTCGGTTCTGTTCTCGGTCTTTTGGTTATTCCGATTCTTTCAAAATGGTTCAACAAAAAGGTTATCTATCAAATTTCACTCATTGCCACAATCGTTGGTTACGTTTTGATGTACATCTTTGGTCCTGTTCTCAAGATGACTATCGCACTCGACATTGCATACATTATTTCGTCAACAGGTATTGCTGCAATGTTTGTTGGACAGACAGTATTCCTTGCAGACATTGTTGACTACGGCGAGTTCAAAAACGCAGAAAGAAACGAATCAATCACATTTTCTATGAAGGGATTTTTACAGAAAATGGCATACACCATTCAAACTCTCGTTTTGTTTGGCGGTTTGGCAGCGATGAACTACAACGAACAAATCACCTCTGCAACAAAGCAAATCAATGACACAACAAAAACAGGAATCGGCATCATCTGCTTTGCTGTTCCTCCTGTACTCATCTTGATTTCGCTCATTGTGTTCACTGCAAAATTTAAACTCCACGGCGACCTTGCCGACCAAGTGCACGACCACATCGTTACAAAGCGTGCAAGCGAAGCAGAAACTAACGAATAATAACACTTAACGGCATAACAAAAAGCGTATCGAAATTCGATACGCTTTTATTGTTTCTATTTGGTTTATAATCAGCCAAGCAATTCTTTAAGAATTCTTGTTACTTCACTTGACGGAGCTTTGCCCTTGAGTGCTCTCATTGACTGACCGACAAGGAAGTTGAAGGACTTGTCCTTGCCCTCTTTATATTCTGCAACAGCTTTTTCGTTGTTTGCAATAATTTCTTCAATAACAGACTGAATTGCACCTGTGTCGGATACCATTTCCATATTGTTTGCCTTGACATATTCCTCAGGAATTACATCATCATCAAACACTGCCTTGAGCACCTTTTTTGCAGATTCACGAGAAACCTTGTTTGAATTTACAAGATTGATAATTTCACCGAGGCTCTCTGTTCTGAAAGAAATGTTTTCAGGAAGAGTCTGGGTATCATTCATAAGTTTCATAAGGTCGCCCATAATCCAGTGAGCCGAATCCTTTGGATTCTTTGTAATCTCAACTGTTTTATCAAACAATTTTGCATATGCCTTATCGGAGCAAAGAATGTTTGCATCGTATTCCGTAAGAGAATATTCGCTGATATATCTTGCTTTCTTGGCTTCAGGGAGTTCAGGGAGCGATGCTCTGATGCCCTCGATATACTCATCCGAAAGTTCAATCGGAGGAAGGTCAGGCTCCGGGAAGTACTTGTAGTCCTGTGCGTCTTCCTTGCTTCTCATTGAAGTGGAAACGCCCTTGCTGTCGTCCCATCTGCGAGTTTCCTGCACAACCTTGCCACCGTCCTCGATAAGCTCGATTTGGCGTTCGGTTTCAGCCTCGATAGCGTTATGAATACCTCTGAATGAGTTGATATTCTTCATCTCTGTTCTTGTGCCGAATTCGGTTGCGCCCTTTTCCATAACAGACACATTTACATCGGCACGGAGCGAGCCTTCCTGCATCTTACAGTCCGAAACACCGCAGAACTGAAGAATTGCACGGAGCTTTTCAACATATTCAACTGCCTCATCGGCACTTGCAATATCAGGCTCTGACACGATTTCCAAAAGAGGCACACCGCAACGGTTGTAGTTTACAAGGGTGCTGTCTGTCCACTCATCGTGAACGAGCTTTCCTGCGTCCTCTTCCATATGAATTTCATGAATTCTAACCTTCTTTTTGCCGCCGTTTACGCTATCGTTAATCTCAACCCAGCCGTTTCTGCAAATTGGAAGATAAAGCTGTGAAATCTGATAAGCCTTTGGCAAATCAGGATAGAAATAGTTTTTTCTGTCAAACTTATTATACTGTGTAATCTCGCAATTGAGTGCAAGACCTGTGCGAACCGCAAATTCAACAACTCTCTTGTTTACAACAGGGAGAGTTCCCGGCATACCGGAGCAAATCTCGCAAACATGAGTGTTTGGCTCACCGCCGAATTCCGTTGTGCAGTTGCAAAAAATCTTTGTTTTAGTGGCAAGCTCTGTATGAACTTCAAGACCACAAACGGTAATATAATCCATATTTACTGCCTCCTATTAAAGATTTGGTTTTCTTTTATGCCATTCGGTTACATTTTGATAAGCATAGCCGGCTGAAAGAATTGTTTTTTCGTCAAACGGTTTACCGATAAGTTGCATACCGATTGGCATTGAATTTGTATCAAAACCGCAAGGAAGTGCAAGTGACGGCAAGCCTGCAATATTAATCATTACTGTGTAAATATCGCCAAGGTACATTGCAAGCGGGTCAGAAAGTCCCTCGCCCATCTTAAGCGCTGTTGTCGGAGCAACAGGACCGAGGAGAAAATCATACTTTTGGAACGCTTCATTGAACGCCTTACAAATAAGACCCTTTGCCTGAAGTGCTTTCTTATAATAAGCATCAAAGTAGCCTGATGAAAGCACGAAGTTGCCAAGCATAATACGCTTTTTAACTTCCATACCAAAGCCCTCCGAACGGGACTTGAAGTATACATCAGTAAGATTGAAAGCGTCCTTTGACTTATAGCCGTACTTGATGCCGTCAAAACGAGAAAGGTTTGAGCAAGCCTCTGCACAAGCTATAATATAATAGGTAGGGATTGCATATTTTACGATTGGCATATCAAACTCTTCAACATCTGCGCCGAGATCTTTGAGAGTTTGTGCGGCAGCTTTTACGCTCGCTGCAACTTCCGCACTGATACCCTCGCCAAAGTAATCGTTCGGAATACCGATTTTCTTACCCTTGAGGTTATCAAGTTTTATATCGGCAAGGTCAAAAACTTCGCTTTCCATTGAAGTGCCGTCCTTGACATCCTTGCCCTTAATTACATTGAACACACCTGCAACATCGAGAACATCTTTGCCAAGAGGTCCGATTTGGTCAAGTGATGATGCGTATGCAATAAGACCGTAACGGGATACAGCGCCATAGGTCGGCTTAAGACCTGTTACGCCGCAGAATGATGCAGGCTGACGAATTGAACCGCCTGTATCCGAACCGAGAGCAATAAGGCTTTCGTCAGCGGCAACAGAAGCTGCCGCACCGCCCGATGAACCGCCCGGAACTTTTGTTACATCCCACGGATTTTTTGTTGGACCGTAAAATGATGTTTCGGTTGTTGAGCCCATTGCGAACTCGTCCATATTAACCTTACCGAAAGGAACCATATCAGCATCATTGAGCTTGTTGATAACGGTTGCGTTATACGGAGGCTTGAAGTTTGAAAGAATTTTTGATGAGCAAGAAGTCAGCTTACCTTTTTCGCAGATATTGTCCTTGATTGCAATCGGAACACCTGCAAACAATGATGTGGCTTCGCCCGAATCAATCTTCTTTTGAACACGCTCTGCCTTCTGTAGAGCAGACTCTTTATCGAGTGAAACATAGCAGTTATAAGTGCCGTCATTTTGTTCAATAGCCTTTGCAACACTTTCCACTGCATCCATAGATGTTATTTCTTTATTCTTAATTTTTTCTGCAACCTGAAGGGCAGTCATTTCATAAATTTCCATTCTATTCCCTCCTTAGTCCACAGTCTTTGGCACAACGAAACAGCCATCCTGACTTTCAGGAGCATTGGCAACAATTTCGTCTGCCGACATTGACGGCTGAACCTCGTCTTCTCTCATAACATTTGTTACAGGGAAGCAGTGGCTCATAGCCTCAACGCCGTCTGTATCAAGCTCGTTGAGCATATCAATGTAGGTGAGAATGTCTTGAAGTTCGTTGCCGACTTTCTTTTCCTCGTCTTCCGTCAATGTGATACGAGCCAATTTTTCAAGATATTTAATTAAATCAGGAGTAATTTGCATTATATTTGCCTCCAAAAATTATTTGTCCTTTTCAACCGGTCTGCGAAGCTTAATGTGAGTTTCACGAAGCTGAAGTTCGGTTACATAGTTTGGTGCACCGAGGAGCATATCCTGTGCGTTGCTGTTCATAGGGAAAGCAATGATTTCACGGATATTTTCTTCATCCTTAAGAAGCATAATCATACGGTCAACACCCGGTGCCATACCTGCGTGAGGCGGTGCACCATAGTGGAATGCGTTATAAAGAGCGCCGAACTTCTCCTTAACAGTATCCTCGCTGTATCCTGCCATTTCAAAAGCCTTAACCATAACATCAGGTCTGTGGTTACGAACAGCACCCGATGAAAGTTCAACACCGTTACAAACAATGTCGTACTGATAAGCCTTGATTTTTGTTGGCTCTTCATTGAGAAGTGCGTCCATCTCGCCCTGTGGCATTGAGAATGGGTTATGTGTAAAGATGAGCTGACCGTTTTCGTCACGCTCAAACATTGGGAAGTCTGTGATGTAGCAGAATTCAAATCTGTCCTTATCAATAAGGTCAAGACGGTTTGCAAGCTCTGTTCTGATCATACCTGCAAGTTCATTGACAACCTTTGGTGTGTCGCAAATGAAGAACAATGTGTCGTCTGTCTTGAAGTTGAAGATTGAGCGAAGCTCCTCTTTCTTATCATCAGGAAGGAACTTATCAATAGGACCTTTATATGAGCCGTCCTCAAGAACTTCAATATAGCCAAGACCCTTCATACCGATTTCAAGTGCGTACTTGAGCATCTTTTCGAACCAGCCCTTTGACTGCTTTGCACAACCCGGTACATTGATACCACGAACAGGTCTGCCCTTGAATGCCTTGAATTCTACGTCAGAGAAGAACTCTGTAAGGTCAACAATTTCAAGAGGGTTACGGAGGTCAGGCTTGTCTGTACCGTACTTAAGCATAGCCTCTTCATAAGGAATTTTTACAAATGGCTTTGGAGAAATTTTCTTTCCTCCGCCAAACTTTTCAAAAGTATCATAGAGAACTTCATCGGCAACCTCAAATACATCCTCTTGAGTTGCAAAAGCCATCTCAAAGTCAAGCTGATAGAATTCGCCGGGCGAACGGTCGGCTCTTGCGTCCTCATCACGGAAGCAAGGTGCAATCTGGAAGTATCTGTCAAATCCCGAAGTCATAAGGAGTTGCTTAAACTGCTGTGGTGCTTGTGGCAAAGCGTAGAACTTGCCCTCGTGCTTACGAGATGGAATGATGTAGTCACGAGCACCCTCCGGTGATGAACAAGTCAAGATTGGAGTTGTGATTTCGGTAAAGCCGAGAGAGGTCATCTTCTGACGAAGATATGAAACAACCTGGCTTCTGAAAATAATGTTGTCGTGAACCTTTTTGTTTCTCAAATCAAGAAAACGATAAGAAAGACGAACATCCTCACGGGTTTCTCTGCTTTCGCTGATTTCAAAAGGCAAATTCTCTGTGCAAGGATTGAGCACCTTGAGAGTGTCAACCTTTACTTCAAGTTCACCTGTTGCGATTTTTGGATTGATTGTTTCTTCATCACGCTTAACAACAACACCCTCAACAGAGATGACGCTCTCTTTGCGAAGATGGTTGATAAGGTCATCATCATTTACAACAACCTGTGTTACACCGTACTCATCTCTGAGGTCAATGAATGCAACACCGCCGTGGTCACGTATTGTGTCTACCCAACCTGCAAGCTGAACTCTTTGGTTGAGGTTATCAAATGTAAGCTCGTTACAGTTATGTGTTCTGTATGCCATAATATAATTCCTTTCATGGAAAATTCTGAATAGATATAAAAATCCATATTAACGCTAATATTATAGCACAGTTATATTGCCACTTCAACAACTATTTTATATTAATTATATATAAATATATAAAAATACAGATAACCCTAAACAGGATTATCTGTATAAATTTACTGTTTTTCGTATAAACCGGTTGCCTTGTTGAGTTTGTAAGTCGTTTCGTTGCAGGAATCATCAGACATTTTGCAATATGTGTCTTCGTCTGCGTAGTAATACTTATCATAATCGGCAATCGCAGAATTATTTGCAAATATTTTTGCACCGTTTTCATCAAGGTTCAAATAGTAATCATAAATTGCATTTGCGGCAAGGGTGTGAGAGTAGTTGAACCTTCTAATGTCACCGTTGCTTTTGATTTTTATCGTTTTTAAGTTAAGCACAAGTTCATCGTGATAATTATTACCGACGACCCTATAAAGTTCTTCTTGGGCATCTGCATTTCCGCTTTTTGCAAGGGAGATGAGATACGGCACGGAACTGTCGGAAAGGTCGGCAATGTTGCCCACATCAAGATTTTCAAGCGTGTGATTATTGTATGCCTTGATGTTGTAATCTGCAATTCTTGCATCCACATTTGAATAAGAAATCGCTATCAAAAGAGCGGAGCAAAAAACGATAATCGTTTGCATATACGGCACTTTCGGTGCAAAGATGTGGACAATAAGCATCACAATCACAACAAGCATCATAAGCATAAAAGCAAACACCAAAATGCGATTTTTTGAAAGTCCGTAAACACTGACATTCATCACCATTTTTTGCATTGCCACGATTACAAGCAGTGCTGAAAATACGGACACAAAGGTACAAAGTGCCTTTAGCAATTTGCCGTTTTTGCCTTTTACAAAAGCAAAGATTATGCCGATAATAGCTAAATTGATTGCACAAACCGTGCACATCTCATAAAATCCACGGCGGGCAAATTCCGAAGCGGTATTTTTGTAGCCCTCCGGCAAAATATAGGAAAACGCACTGAAGAAATACGCAAGCTGTGAAAATAGATACAAAAGATAAGTTGCAGAAATCACGCACAAAAACGAAGTGAAAACCGTGTACGGCAAACTCTTACGCTTTTTCAGCTTGCCTTTTTCGGTCGCAGAATTCTTATGTCTTAAAGAAAACAAATAAGAATAGCAAAGCGGAATCAAAATCAAAGTTACAACAAGTTCGCCCATATATGAAGCAAATTTTGAAACCACACCGCTGACAAGTCCTTCAAACGCCGCATCCGACTTTACAAGAAGCGGAACAACGGCACACAAAACAGGAATTGCAAGCAGCACTCCGACAAGTGCGGACAGCGACTTTTTGTCTTTTTTCTCCCCTGCTTTGACCGAGCCGACAACATCGGGCATTGCCCTGAACACTCCACAAGTTAAGGCTTTGAGCGAAGCGCTCATTATTTTATACGAGCCGAATTTTTGCTTTTCGTCTGTATACGACACGCAATAGAGCACATAAAGTCCAAGTGCCAAAATCGGCATCAAAAACTGCGTTATGCTGTCGTTATAGAGAGTTACGGGAATTGAGGACGCCACGCCCAGAACTCCGTAAACAACGCCTATCAGTGACGGCTTTTGATTTTTGCCAAGCAAATACACCGTTGAAAATGCAAAAGAAAGCACATACGCAAGTGTAAATCCCAAATCTATTGCTTTGGCAAAAAGCACAAAATCAACAAACACAAAGCACAATGCAAGCGCCACGGGAAACAAAAATTTGTCCTTTTTATCAAGTGGCGAATATTGTTTTTCAGTCATAACAACACCTCACAAACAATCAGTTTTAATCAGGCTGATATTCAAGAATATCGGCAGGCTGACAATCGAGTTCTTTGCAAATTGCATCGAGCGTTGAAAAGCGAATTGCCTTTGCCTTGCCTGTTTTGAGAATTGACAAATTAGCCTGCGTGATGCCCACACGGTTGGCAAGTTCAAGCGAGGACATCTTGCGTTTTGCAAGCATAACATCCAAATTAACTACAATCATTTTGCCCTCCTATATTGTCAAATCGTTTTCTTCTTTAAGTTCAATCGCTTTTGCAAAAATCTTTTTGACGACTTTCAACAGCAAAGCCATAAAAAGTTCAGCAAGCAAAAGCATTACGAACAAGACAACATAAGTGTCAATACGCAAAACAACTGACGCAACAACTGCCGCAAGGCTGACAACACTTGCCGCCAAACAGCAATAGCTTATTTTATCGAGATACTTTGTTGTTTTAATTTCAAACACTTCGTTTTTCCTAACGACAGTCAAAAGTTTATCAATAAATGCGAGTGCCACATATCCCGGCGGAAGCGAAAGCAAAAATGTGTAAAGTACTACAAAATATTTTTCCTCTACTCCATATATGGCTTTTGTTCCGTGCATTCCTAAAAATTGAAGCATATACAAAATAATTGCGGCAACAGCCAAAGCAAAATAACAAATCTTAATTATCACTTTTAACGCTATTGTGGTTTTATCGTTATACATAATTCTACCTCCGTTGGTATCTTTTTCATTGTTATACCACGAAAATTATCGTTTGTCAATAATTATTTATCATTTTTCAAACATTATTTGGCAAATAGCAAAAAGAAAAAGGGACTAAAATCAGTCCCTTTGAGTGTATTTAAATAATTATTTTCAACACGCTGTAGGCTGTTGAGAAAGGTTCTGAATTTCGTTTTCTTGCGAAGGAAGATGTATATAAATACCTCGACTGAGCAAAAAACGAAAAACGCCAAAAATGCTGTAAGTTCGATACTTACAGCATTTTTTAAACCCCACCGTCAACACTTCGTGTTGCCACCTTTACTGCGTAGACGCCCCCTTTTGTCTGCGTTGCAGACATTTCCCCCGATTAACGGGGGAATCACCTTTTAAAAAA
>NZ_FUWW01000021.1 GCF_900167205.1 Eubacterium coprostanoligenes | reverse complement strand
TGAGCATTTGGATGCTTTGAAATCGGTCTGTGAGACTTATCGGTTAGTGATTTGACTGTTCCATCGTATTTCCTGTTCCAACGCATTAATGATGATTTTGATATGTGATACCTTCGACATACAAAATCTATATCTTTACTTTGTCGGTACAATTTTACTGCGTGTATTCTTGTTGTTATTTGGTGTGGACAATATCTCTTGTTTTGTGTTATACTATTCATGGCGATTGAGTCCTTTCTTGATAGCGTGGGTTTGTGGTTATTCTTATTCTATCTTTTCTCAATCGCTTTTTCTATATCTTTTTGGTGTCACATCTATTGTAACGCTACATAGAATAATTGTTAACAATTTTCAAGTAACTTGACAATTTAGGCAAAACTTAATAAAATTATTATGTATTATTGTGTATATTTAAAAATGTAAATTTAAAGAGGGGTATTTTATGGATTACCTTATAATGATTTTGCGATATGTTGCTCCCGTTGCCGCAGTTCTTATATTGGCAACCTGCATTGTGTCGCTGTTCCGTAACCGTCCGAGAGTCCACAAACTTGCACGGCTTATCGACCAAAATGACGGCAGTATTGTGGAAATCACTCATTGGGAAACTTCAATCGGCAAGAGTAAGGCAAATGATATTGTTCTTCCGCTTCCGACCGTTGCCCGCTTCCACGCTGTTATTGCAAAAAAGCGAAACGATTGGGTTGTAACCGACACTTCCGCCCGTGCAATCGGCATTTTGGTGAACGGCGAAAAGGTGGACGGCAGTTGCGTGATTGAAAACAACGATATAATCACAATCGGCAACATTCCGCTTAAATTTGAATGTGAGGAGGCTCTTTCTTCACGCAGTAAAAAGCGGATTAGAAGCGAGGCACAGCCAAAGAGCGAAAAGGCAAAAACCGTTGCTTACGGTGTTCTTGTTGACATAAAAACAAAGAAGCCGATTTACCTCAAAAAGCAGGATGTTCTCATCGGAAGAGGCGAGGACGCAGACATCAGAATTATGTCGCAGGCGGTCAGCTCACATCACGCTCGAATTTACAAAACATCGAGAGGTTGGGCACTTTCCGATTTGGACAGCCACAACGGAACAAAGCTCAACGGCAGATTTTTGACACAGTCACAGCTTATTTTTGATGAAGATATGATAACATTCGGCGACCGAGTGTTCATCTTCTATGAGAGGTAAGATTATGAAAGATAAAATTAAAAGGCCGGTCAGAATAAAGCCGGTCAATAACTTTGCGTTGCTGTTTGTGCTGTCGCTTTTTCAGCTTGTAACAGGCTTTGCGGGCGCAAATTGCGGTGACGCTTTTGAGCCAAAAGTTATGATAGCGTTGGCACTTCTCATTGCAACGGAATGGGTGTATTTGATTTTCTTTTACACTGTTTTTCACAGACGAAATTTTGAACTCGAAATCATTGCGTTTTTCCTGTCGGGAGTGGGACTTGTGACCATCGGCAGTAAAAATGCGGACGCCGCTTTGAAGCAGTATTTTATGATTTTGGCAGGAATTTTGATTTTCATCTTCCTGATGTTCCTGCTCGGTTATGTTGATTTTTGTATGAAACTGCGCTTGTATGTGGCAATCGGAGCACTTTTGCTCTTGCTCGTCAATCTCGTCATTGCAAAAACAACACTCGGTGCACGAAATTGGATAACTATCGGCGGAATCACGCTTCAGCCGTCGGAATTTGTCAAGGTTGCGTTCATTTTTGTCGGCTCGGCAACGCTCGAAAAAATCCAAACTTCAAAGAATATCATTGCGTTCATCGGCTTTTCAATGGCAGTTGTCGGTTCGCTTATTATCATCAAGGACTTTGGCACGGCGCTGATTTTCTTTGTCACTTTCCTCATCATTGCATTTATGAATTCGGGCGACATCAAAACCATTATTTTGGCAGTTGTTTCAGCGGTTATGGGCAGTGCAATTGTGCTCAAATACCGTAGCAATATCAAGGGCAGATTTGAGGTTTACCGCCATGTTATGGAGCCTGAATTCTACTATTCAAAAGGCTATCAGCAGAGCCGTGTGCTTGTCGGTCTTGCAAGCGGAGGACTGCTCGGTCTTGGCATCGGCAACGGCAATATTCGCAATATCGGCGAGTCAACAAACGACCTTATTTTCGGCGTAATTTGCGAGGAATGGGGCTATCTTTTCGGTATCGCACTTGTGCTTTCTTTTGTGTGCATTGCGGTGTCGGCGCTGATGAATTCCATCGCCTCCCGTTCAACATTTTATTCAATCGCTTCCATTGCAAGTGCGGGAATGTTGCTTTTCCAAACCGCACTTAACATTTTCGGCATAACCGATATTTTGCCACTCACAGGTGTAACGCTTCCGTTCGTCAGCCAGGGCGGTTCAAGTATGATGTGCTGTTGGGCGGTGCTTGCGTTCATCAAGGCTTCGGATGTCCGTACCTACAATTATCTTGGAGGTGCAAAGAAGAAATGAAAATGATTACCAAACGAGGAATTTTCCTCTGGATTATGTCGCTTGCGTTCGTTGTCGGTCTTGTTTTTATGACCGTTTCGCTTGTGCAAAACGGGGACACTTGGGTTATGAAACGCTTTAATCACCATGTTTACAGCAATGGTGAACTCATCGGCGCAGGCACGATTTATGACAAAGACGGCGATGTCCTTGCCGAAACGAAGGACGGCGACCGTGTTTATTCCGATTCTGCCACAACCCGAAAGTCAACACTCCATGTTGTAGGCGACCCAAAGAACTTTATTTCAACAGGCGTTCAGTCTGTTTATTCCGCAAGACTCACGGGATACAGCCTCCTTTTCGGCGTGCATAATATTCAAAAATACGGCAAGGGCAACGACCTCAAACTCACCATTGACCGTGATATTTGCGATGAAGCGTACAAGGCACTTGACGGCAGGAAGGGAACTGTCGGAATCGTAAATTACAAAACGGGCGAGATTGTTTGTTCTGTTTCGTCACCGTCCTATGATGTTGAGGATGTTCCCGATAACCTCTTGACAAGCGAGAGATACGAGGGCGTTTACATCAATCGTCTTTTGGATGCTCACTATGTTCCCGGCTCAACCTTTAAACTTGTCACAGCGATTTGTGCAATCGAAAATATCCCCGATATTTATTCGAGAGAATGGGTGTGCAATGGCGAATATCAGCCGGAAAGCGGTGTGGCAATCAAGTGCAACGCAAATCACGGCAAGCACATCAATTTTAATGACGCACTTGCAAAGTCGTGCAACTCCACTTTTGCTCAAATTGCCATTGAACTCGGTCAGGAAAAACTTGCAACCACCGCAAAGGAACTCGGTATCGGCTCTGCCGTAACCGTCAGCGGAACTATTGATTCCTATGCCGGACATTTCGACACAACCGACAAAATCAAACTCGGTGTTGATGCTCTCGGTTGGACAGGCATTGGTCAGGGTAATACCCGAATTGCGCCGATAACTATGCTTCGAATCGTGTCGGCTGTTGCCAACGGTGGCACTGCCGTTTCGTTCAATATTGTTGATTCTCTTGCAAATCAGGCAGGAAAGGCACTCGATTTCACTTTGCCGAGCAATCAGCTTTCCATGATGAATTCCGATGTTGCGGCAAAACTCAAGAAAATGATGCGCTATAATGTCACAAATCACTATGGCGAAAGCAGATATAAAGGGCTTAATCTTTGCGCAAAATCAGGCACGGCGCAGATTGACAGCAACGAAAATCACAACATTGCGTGGTTTGTCGGCTTTATGGACGACAGCGAGCATCCGTATGCCTTTGTTGTGGTTATCGAAAACGGAAATTCAGGCTCACAAACAGCAGGACCTGTTGCAAAACGAGTCCTCACAAAGCTTGTTGAATCGGAATAATCATAACACTCTCAATATTCGCATATAATCCTTTGGTGATAATATGCGAATGTTAACTTTTAAACTAAAACCCAAAACTGCGTTCGGTCTGATTCTTCTCCTGACGGGAGTAATCGTAATTCTTGTTACCTTTGTCGGCAATCATCCGGCAAAACCTGCTTCAAAATTGCAGACGGTTTCGTGCAAAACAGTCGAGGAACGAGTGAATTATATCAATTCTCTTGGCTACAAAACCGATTCTTGCGAGGAAAGCAAGGAGATAATCATTCCGCAAAAATTCAACGAAGTGTACAATAAATACAACGAAATTCAAAAACAGCAGAATTTCGATTTGACCGCCTACAAGGGCAAAACTGCTGTGATGTACACATATCATATTACAAATTACGGCGACAACGACAATGTTATTGCCAATCTGATTGTCCTTGACGGCGAGCTTATCGGCGCAGATTTGTGCGACACCTCGGCGGACGACGGATTTTTGGTAGCACTTAATGACAAGACTTGACAAAATTTTATCCACACAACTTAATATTTCACGCACCGATGCCAAGGCACTGCTCAAAAAAGGCAGGGTTTCGGTCAACGGCACGGTCACAAAAACGGCGGATACCAAGTGCGCCGACAGCGACATTGTCACGGTTGACGGCGAGCAAATTGCGTACTCAAAATTTGTCTATATTATGATGAATAAACCGCAGGGCGTGATTTCCGCATCTGACGGCAAGGGCGAAAAAACCGTGGTTGACTTGCTCCCCGATGATATGAAAAGGCGGGGACTTTTTCCTGCCGGCAGACTTGACAAAGACACAACCGGCTTTGTTTTGCTCACGGATGACGGCGAGTTTGCTCATTCGATTTTGTCACCGTCAAAGCATATCGACAAAACCTATGTTGCTCACCTTGACAAGCCGATTACAGCAGAATTGGTCGAGGATTTCAGAGGCGGAATGACCCTCAACGGCGAAAAATTGCTTGAAGCCGAGATCACCCCGATTGACGGCGATTTGACCGTCTGCCAAGTCGTGCTCCGGCAGGGTCTGTACCATCAGGTCAAGCGTATGTTCAAAAAACACGGCATAACCGTCACCGCACTTGACCGAGTAAAAATGGGCAATTTGTCGCTCGATTCCTCTCTCAAAGCAGGCGAAAGCCGATATTTGACCGCCGAAGAGCTTGATTTGATTTGCGGTAAATAGTGGTTTTGGGGCGTTCAAAACACAATATATTGTGTATTATGTAAACTGTTAGTCAAATAGCACAAAATTTATAAAAATATTTGGTAAAAAGGTTGCAAATTCGTCAAACCTCTTGTATAATATATACAACAGGTTTGATATTTTTTTGTGCAGTATTTGAATGTGTTGCACTTTGGAGGAGTTTTTATGCCTAACAGATTATTCCAAACTATAATTAATCAAATGCGTGATGCAACGGACAGAACCATCGGTGTTGTTGACGATACCGGCTCTGTCATTTCGTGCAGTGAACTCGGTCTTATCGGCGAGTCACGCAAGGGCGTAGTTGCAGCAGGCGTTTTCAGCGGTGCGCATGTTTGTGTTGACACCTGCACATACAAGGCTTTCGGTGATGAAGTTCATCCTGAATATGCTTGTTTTGTTGACGGCACGGACGAAACTGCACGCCGTTATGTGTCAATCATTGCGGTTGCACTCGACCAAATTAAAAAGAATAATGACGAAAAATTTGACCGTTCAAACTTCATCAAAAATGTAATTCTCGACAATATCCTTCCGGGCGATATCTACATCAAATCCCGTGAGCTTCGCTTCAACAACGATGCCACAAGGGTTGTGTTCATCATCCGAGTTGCGGAGCACACAGATGTTTCCGTCTTTGATGTTGTGCAAAATTTCTTCCCGGACAAAACAAAGGACTTCGTCATCAGCATCAGCGAAACCGACATTGCGCTTGTCAAGGAAGTTCGCCCAAATGTTGATTCAAAGGATTTGGAGAAGCTTGCGCAGTCTATTTGCGACACACTCTCAACCGAGTTCTATTGCCAGGCTGTTGTCGGCATCGGCACTTGCGTAACAGGCATCAAGGACCTTGCAAAATCTTTCAAGGAAGCACAGGTTGCACTTGAAGTTTCCAAGGTTTTCGATAATGAAAAAACTATCATTAACTATGACAATTTGGGCATCGCTCGTCTTATTTATCAGCTTCCTACCACACTTTGCGAGATGTTCCTCAAGGAAGTGTTCAAAAAGGGCAGTATCGAGTCGCTCGACCAGGAAACTTTGTTCACCATTCAAAAGTTCTTTGACAATAACCTCAATGTTTCCGAAACTTCAAGAAAGCTCTTTGTTCACAGAAACACCCTTGTTTACCGTCTTGAAAAAATCAAGAAGCTCACAGGCCTTGATTTGAGAGAGTTTGACGATGCAATCGTGTTCAAAGTTGCACTTATGGTTAATAAATATCTTGACTCTACTCCAATAAAGTATTAATATATAATATATACCTATTATATAGGCGCCCCTAATGGTTAGGGGAGCTGGCAAACCGCAGGTTTGACTGAGGGGTTAAAAACCCATATTCTATTTCGGCTATATCCGACTTTGTCGGTTTGGCATATAAATGTAATCGGCTTGATTAAGTCGTTCCAAGGTATGTGGATTTTGTACATAGACAAAGCAATATAAATACCGTCCTTTAATTCTTTTTTTACAAAAAAATGATTTTTAGGAAAATTTTTGTTGACTTTTTTGTTGACTTTTTTGTACTCTTATACTATACTTATGGTGTGATCTAATCAAGAACTTTGGATTGCAATCTGATTTGGGAGGTAATAATTTAAGAATTAACACACTAAAGACTGCAGAACGAGAACAATCTGCGAAACAAAACAAACAAAACAAAAACAAAATTCAAGGAGGAGTTTTATAATGAAACTTGCAAAGAAAACATTATCAGTTGCTCTTGCTGCTGTTATGGCTGCTTCTTCACTTGCTGGCACAGTATCAGCTTTCGCTGCTGACGCTCTTCAGAATTCACCAGTTAAGTACGAAAAAATTGTTAACGGTCAAGCAACTGTTAAGGCAAATGTAACAATCGATACAACTAAGGCTGCAAAGACTGCTGACGTTAAGACCGATGAAGATAAGAAAAACAATAAGTCTGCTCAAATCGATGAAACAACACTTAGCAGCTACTATTCATTCACACCTGCAAGAACAGGTGTTTATACAATGAAGGTTGAATCAGCACCTGTTTACTATGGCTACAGCAGAGCAGAATATGCAAAGTGGGCTGACAAGAAGGGTATGACAGAAGCTGAAAAGAAAGAAAAGGCTCATGTTTATTCTTCTAAGAAAGACGAACTTTTCACAGATGTAGATTGGAAAACAAAGGTAACTGATGTTCAAGATTCAGTTGTAATTGACAATGTTGCTTCAACTGATAAGGTTGATACAGTACCTGATGCATTTATTCCTGTAACAGATGCTGGAACCCCAATCGACAGCACAGCTAAAAAAGAAACAAAGGCTATTCTTTCTTACAAGTATGTAAACTACAATGACTCAATGAAGGGCATCGTAGTAGACAAGGAAGTAAAAGACGTTGAAAATGGTAAGGAAATTAAGCTTGGCACTCTTACAGCTGGTAAGACATACTACTTCAAGGCTACTCTTAACGAAGAACTCCTTGTTACAACAAAGAATGAAAAAGACAGCAAGGATGTTGAGTATACATATGTTAAGAAGGCAGATGCTTACAACTTGGCTTCAGCAAAGATCACTGTTTCACAGAAGACAGGTATGAAGTATGATACAACATATACAGATGCTAAGGATAAGCAAAAGATTGTAGTTCCTTCTGACTATACAGTTGCAGCTGATGAGAAATTAGAATATGATTCTAAGACAAACAAGTACTATGTAGAAAAGACTGTAAAAGAAGGTGCAACAACTGCTACATACTATGGTTATGCTACAGCTGCTACAGTAGCTGACACAGCTAACGGTGCTAAGGTTACAGCTTTCACTAATGAATTTGCTGGTCTTCAGACTATCACTCTTGGTGCAAATGTAAAGACAATCGGAACAGTTAATATCGACGGTACTGATGTTCCTTCACTTAGCACAAAGGCTGCTCCACAGCTTAAGTCTGTTGTAGTTAAGAACCCAGAATTCGTAAACTTCGCAGGTCTTGGCGTTGACGCTGACAAGGTAACATTCACTGTTCCTGCAAACACAGCTGCTTGGTATGCTGCTGTTTCAGCTGGCTACAAAGTAAACGTAACTTGTGCTCACAAGTGGGTTGTAACAAAGGCTGCTACAATCTTCGCTACAGGCACAAAGAAGTGCTCAGAATGTGACGCTACTGCAACTGTTGCTAAGGTAAGATTTGCTCCAACAGCAAAGGCTTCAAAGAAGAAGATCGTTGTTAAGGGTAACGCTGGTAAGGTTGCTAAGCTTGCTGTATGGGTTTACAATTCAAATGGTAAGCTCGTAAAGAAGCAGGTTAAGAAGAACGTTACAAAGAACACAGTTAAGGTTGCTAAGGCTGGTAAGTACACTGTAAAGGTTAAGGCTTACGGTCCAAACGGCGCTAAGACAGCTTCTGTAAAGAAGACAGTAAAGGTAAAGTAAGTTTTTAGTGTTAAATAAAAATTAAATTATTATAGTTCTCAAAGTGGCCCGGTGCTCTGTTAAAGAGCACCGGGTTTTACTCTGCCCAAACCAACACAGCCCCTCCCCAACCAACACAGCCTCCCCTTGAAGCAAGGGGAGGTGGATTTTTGCAAAGCAAAAAGACGGTGGGGTTTTATCTTAATTTGTTTAATCCTTTTAACCCCTCAGTCGCACATAAAGTACGACAGCTCCCCTTACTATAAGGGGAGCCAGAGTCGTTCGCCACAAAAGAAATACTATTTTTTCGCACAATAAAAGACGGTGGGTTTTCGTTCAACCTCACCGTCTGTATTATTTTTTATTCAATTTCTCTCTTTTTTGCAAGAGTTTCGCTGATTTCGTTTTTCAAATCTCCGACAACATTATATTTAATCATTGGAATAACAGAAAGCAGTGCAAGTATGCCCGGTAGAGCAGTGTATGCAAAGAATATAATGTTCTTTGTGCCAAGTTCAAATGTTCCGCTTGCAAGCCCGTCATAGTAGCCCGAAGCCTGAACAAATATAAGTCCGACTGCTGTGCCGAGAGCAAGGCAAACCTTGATTGTCAATGTCAAAATTGAGTAGCAAGTGCCCTCCATTCGTTTGCCTGTTTTGTATTCGTAGTAGTCCACGCAGTCCGCTGTCATAATCATTGGCATAAGCGTTACAGCTCCAAACTGCAAACCGATAAGGAATAAACTTGCATAAAACAAAATCGTAAGCACCATATTACTCGGTGACTTGAACCATAAATAACCGATTACAAATGAGAAAACCGAAGCAACAAAACCGTAAACCGAAAGCAAAATATATGCGTTTCGCTCGTTAATTTTCTTGATTAACAGCGGACAAATCGCCATACTAATCATCGAACCGACCGCCGTAACAATTCCCAAAACCGCAACAAGATTTTGGCTTCCGAGGATAACTGTTGCAGCCTGAACCTGAATTCCCATTGCCATTTGTCTGCCGAATCCCAAGAAGTACGACACAATCAAAAGCATAAACGGTTTGTTGTCTTTGAGAGCAAAAATCATATCTTTTGCGGTCGTTTTTTCGCTCGATTCAACAGTAACTCGTTCTTTGTTCAGCAACGGAATAAGAGCAAACAATGCACATCCCAAAATCGCCGTGAGAATTGCCGTGCCGAGATATTCGCTTGCAATCATCGGTGTGTCGGTTTCTCCAGATTTGATAAAAACTTTTGACCCGCCCGGAATGATTAAGCAAACAATCGGAACAATAACAACGCAGGCGCTGAAGCCGATTTGCTTGAATGTGTTAGAAATCGAAACAACATTTGTCCTCTCCGTTGGATTCGGTGTCAATGCGGCAGCAATTCCCTGTGACGGAACATCGCCCATCGTCATTGCAATGCTCCAAATCAGATATGTTCCAAATATCCAAATGTAGGTTGCAACCTCGTTTTCCTTGAACGGCACATCAACAAAAACAACAGTCGTGAACACAAGAAGCGGAACGATTGAATAAACAATCATACTTTTGAACTTGCCCATCTTACTCTTTGAGCGGTCAACCAAATTGCCCACAACAGGGTCGGCAACGGCAGAAACGATTTTTGCAATCAAAATCAAAATCGCAACAACCGAAACATTTGCGCCCAAAATTGAGCCGTCAAATTCCGCTTGGTAGCTGTTCAGCAACCCGACAATTGCCTGAAAACCGAACAAACCCAACGAATAGCCTGCAATATCCTTGAAGTTCAGATATTTCTGCTTTGAAATATCTTTTGTTTCTACACTCATAGAAAAACACCTCACAATATAAAATTTTCAAAAATAAAACGCCAAGACAGAAACAATTTATTCTGCCTTGGCATCATTGCCAAAATTAAATTAATCAGAAAATACTTCCTTGAAAATGTCAACATTTGACATTCTCATAATTGAGCTGAAGAGCTTTGAGCCGTAAACAGGCATAAGGCGGTTGAAAACGCTCATTGCGTGTGCATCAAAACCGTGAACCTGCATAGGTGTCTTGTGCTCAATGCCGAACATAATCATTTTAACCATCTTGTCGCAGTCGGTTGAAATCATATCCATAACCTTTGCGCCGTTGCTCATATCAGCATCGCCCTGACCGGAGAAAATGTCTGTCTTTGTGAAGCCCGGGCAAACAAGACCAACAAACATCTTGCCTTGGAATTCAACACGAAGTGCTTCTGTGAAGCCCTTAAGTGCAGCCTTTGATGCAGAGTACATTGATGTGCCTGCAAGTGTCATAAGAGCAGCAGATGAGTCAATATTGATGATAGCCGGTGTGCTTGACTGAAGAAGCATTGGCAACATTGTCTTAACTGAATATACGCAAGAGTAGAAGTTGATGTTCATAGCTCTTTCGATTTCTTCATAAGAATATCTGTCAAATCTCTTGAACTTTGGAAGAATACCTGCGTTGTTGATGAGAACATCAACCTTAACGCCCTTTTCCTGAAGCTCCTCTGCAAATTTTTCCCAATTCTCTTTTGAACTTACATCAAAAAGCTCATAAGAAAACTGCTTTGCATAAGTTTCGCCAAGCTCATCAACGAACTTAAGCATTTTCTTTTCGTTTCTTGCCACACCGATAACAGTACAACCGTGTTTTTTAATAAGAGTTGCGGCAATGCCTGCACCCATACCGCCTGAAGCGCCGGTAACAACAACAGTCTTGCCTTGAAGCCAACATGTGCTCATATTTGTTTCCTCCGTTATTTTATTATCATACTCAATAATAATACACCATTTTTTGCTAAAAGTCAATTATATTATAAGATAGATTGTTGAGAAAGTTTCTGAATTTTGTTTTCTTGCGAAGGAAGATGTACGGTGGTACCTCGACTGAGCAAAAAACGAAAAACGCCAAAAATGCCGTAGGTTTGATACCTACGGCATTTTTAAAGCCCCACTATCAACACTTCGTGTTGCCTCCTTCGCTTATATTTAAGTGGAGGCATTATTATGTTAATTGTATTTGGCGTGTTTCAGGGGCTTTATCGGCAGTCTGACATTATAAGTACAATTTTCTGTTCATCAACTTGATATATAATGTTTAATAATGTATAATTAATATGTAATTGTTTATCGTAGGGGCGAACTGTGTTCGCCTACCGCACATATTTTTGTTATTAACCAAACGAAAGTGAGATATATTATGAATTTTAACGAATTGCCAAACGGCATGGTTGAGGGCTTTGTGCTCCTCAAAAAATGCGAAGAAAAAAAGACAAAATCAGGCTCAATTTATCTTGATGTCATCATCTGCGACAAAGACGGAGAAATGAGCGGAAAATGGTGGGATTATCAGCCAAACGGCATTTTTTCAGCAGATATGATTGTCAAAATTCGTGGCAATCTCGAACAATACAACGGCAGAGATCAGTTCAGAATTTCACAGATGCGTCCTGCTTCTTCAAATGATAATTACAACCTTGCCGACCTCGTGCCAAGCGCAGAAGTCGGCGGTGCACAGCTTTTTGATATGCTCCACAAAAGGGTTGAGGCTTTTGCGGACAAAGATTTGAAGGCAATCGTGCTTGCAATTATTGACGACAAAAAGGACAAACTCGTGACCTATCCTGCCGCACTTCGACTTCACCACGCAATCGTCGGCGGTCTTATGTACCACACAATGAGTATCGTGCGTATGGCAGAGGAAATCTGCAAAATTTATCCAAACATCAACAAGGATTTGCTTCTTTCTGGCGCAATTCTTCACGATGTTGCAAAAACTTGGGAGCTTGAAACCGCACAATCGGGACTTGCAAGCGGTTACAGCACCGAGGGTGAACTTATCGGCCACCTTGTAAAAGGTGCAATGTATGTTGAAGAAACCGCTAAAAAACTTGGAATTTCAGGTGAAAAGGTTACACTTCTTGAGCATATGATTTTGTCGCACCACGGCGTGCCTGAATACGGTGCTGCTGTTCGTCCAATGTTCCTTGAGGCGGAAATCTTGTCAACTCTCGACTCACTTGACGCAACGATTTATGAGATTAACAACGCAATTGACGGCGTTGAAAAAGGCGGTTTTTCAGACAGACAGTGGGCGCTCGACAACAGAAAATTGTATAATCACCATCTCGGCGACCCAGGCCACAAGGTGAATTTCTGATTAAAGGAGAAAATTATGGGAATGACTAATGCAGTTGAGCAGGACAGCTGGACAGAAATCGCTGTTACTGTTGACACAAAAGACATCGAATCCGCAGGCGACATTGCAAATATGGTTGTGCCGTACGGAATTTATATTGAGGATTATTCCGCTCTTGAAGAGGAAACAATGGAGATTGCCCACATTGATTTGATTGAGGAATCATTGCTTGAAAAGGACAGAACAAAGGGCATAATTCATATTTATATCAACCCTGATGAAAATCCGCTTGAGTCCACATCGTTTATCAGCGAGCGCCTTGACGCACTCGGAATTGAGCACGAAATCACAATTTCCGACTGCAAGGTGGAGGATTGGCAGAATAATTGGAAGCAGTATTTTCACCCTATGCCGATAGGTAAGAAGTTACTTATCCGTCCTGTTTGGGAAGAAAATTATGATGCGGGCGACCGCAAGGTGCTTGATATTGAGCCGGGTCTTGCGTTCGGTTCGGGCTCTCACCCAACAACACAGCTTTGCCTCGAAACGCTCGAAAAATATGTTGACGAAAACAGCACCGTGCTTGACATCGGTTGCGGTTCGGGCATTCTTTCAATCGCAACGCTTCTTCTCGGTGCAAAGTCGGCATTCGGAGTTGACATTGACGAGCTTGCTGTCAAAACTGCCAAGGAGAACGCACTCCAAAACGGCTTTGGTGAGGACAGATTCACCGCCGTTCAGGGCGATTTGTCCGACAAGGTGAGCGGCAAGTTCAATGTTGTTGTTGCAAATATCGTTGCCGACATTGTTATGCAGTTCAACACGCAGGTTGGCGAATTTCTCACAGATGACGGCGTTTACATCACAGGCGGAATTATCGAAAGCCGAGAGGATGAAGTGCTTTATTCCTTTGCTCAAAACGGCTTTGAGGTTATGGAACGCCTCGAAAACAACGGCTGGCTCGTTTTCGCTCTCAAAAAAGCATAATATTAATGTATTTAACACCGTAGGGGCGAACTGTAAATAAAAATCAAATAACCGACCAAGGCTCTCCTTTTAATAAAGGGGAGCTGTCGCACTTTATGTGCGACTGAGGGGTTAAAAGAATTTGATATAAATTTTGCACCCCGACTTTACATAAAGCGCAATTTTTGCACTTTTGATGTTGACAAGGTGCAATTTTTGCACTATAATACGATAGAGGTGCAATTATGAGCGAACTTAAAAAATTGAGAGTATCAAAGAACTTAACCCAACAGCAGGTTGCTGATATGTTTGGTGTTTCGTTGCGTTCTTATAAATCGTATGAAAATGATGAATCAAAGAAAGACACAATAAAGTATAATTATTTTGTTGAGCAACTAAATTTAATTAATCCCGTTGATGAGGAACACGGAATACTTGAAATCCAAAATATAATTGATGAATGCGGTTCTGTTTTTGAGAATTATGATGTTGAATTTTGTTATCTTTTCGGCTCATATGCAAAGGGCAGAGCAACAGAAACCAGCGATGTTGATTTGTTGATTTGCACCGAAGAAAGAGGATTGAAATTTTTTGGACTTGTTGAAGATTTGAGAAATGCACTTAATAAAAAAATTGATGCATTAGATATAAAACAACTCAATAACAATCCTGAATTACTTCGAGAAATTTTGAGGGACGGTATAAAAATTTATGGATAACATTAAAAACGATAGCTATTATATTGAAAAAATAGTAAACGATTTGCGATTTATTTCGTTTCATATGGCAGATGTGACTTTGGAGGAATTCGGTAAAAACGATATATTGCTTGATTCGATGATGTTTAGAATGATTCAAATATCTGAAAATTCAAAGCGTTTAACCGATGGATATAAATTGAAAAAAGCAAATGTTCCATGGAATTCGATTTCGGGATTGCGTAACCGTATTGTGCACGACTATGGAAATGTTGATTTGAATGTTGTTTATGATACTTTAAAAAATGACATTCCCGAATTGTTAAATATGTTTGATTAAATACCGTATGGGCGGAACTGTAAATAAAAATCAAATAACCGACCAAGGCTCTCCTTTTAATAAAGGGGAGCTGTCGCACTTTATGTGCGACTGAGGGGTTAAAGGACTTAGCATAAGAATTTTGTAGCAATGCAAAGTTCTTTTTGTTTTGGGGTATTATCCCCTTGCATTAATTCGGGATATACTATATAATAATTGTGTATTTAAAATTTTTAGATTGCGAGAAAGATATGGAAAAGATTTTAGTTTTGGACTTCGGCGGTCAGTACAATCAGCTTATTGCCCGTCGTGTGCGTGACCATCATGTTTATGCCGAAATTTTGCCTTATACCACCCCGCTTGAAACTATCAAAGCAAACGGTTACAAGGGCATTATTTTTACAGGCGGACCTAATTCGGTTTTTGATATGTCGTCACCTCATTATACAAAGAATATTTTGGACCTCGGTGTGCCGATTCTTGGAATTTGCTATGGCTGTCAGCTTATCGCTTGGATGGGCGACGGCGAAGTTAAAACCGCTCCTGTGTCCGAATACGGCAAGATTGAACTCAATGCCAAGGACTCCGTGCTTTTCAAGGGCGTGCCTGAAAAGTCGGTAGTTTGGATGAGCCACACAGACTACATTGCAACTCCGCCGCAGGGATTTGAAATTATCGGCTACACCGACGACTGTCCGTGTGCCGCTATGGAGAACAAGGCAAAGAATATTTACGCTGTTCAGTTTCACCCTGAGGTTACTCATTCCGAGTACGGCAAGCAGGTGCTTTACAACTTCCTTTACGAAGTTTGCAAGTGCTCAGGCGACTGGGTTATGGATAATTTTATCGACAATACTGTTAAAGAGCTTCGTGAAAAAATCGGCGACAAGCATGTAATTTTGGGCTTGTCGGGCGGTGTAGACAGTTCTGTTGCAGCAGGCTTGCTTTCCCGTGCAGTCGGCAAGCAACTCACCTGCGTTTTTGTTGACCAAGGTCTTATGCGTAAGGACGAGGGCGACTTTGTAGAAAAAACTTTCACCGAACTTTTTGATATGAATTTTGTTCGTGTAAATTGCGGCGAGCACTTTATGGAATGTTTAAAGGGCGTTACAGATCCCGAGCAAAAGCGAAAGATTATCGGCACGGAATTTTACAAGGTATTCTGGGACGAAGTCAGAGCAAGAGCCGCAGAGGGATTCTTTGCACAGGGTACAATTTATCCTGACAGAATTGAGTCCGGCAAGGGCAAAAGTGACGGCAAGGCACAGACTGCCGTTATCAAAACTCATCATAATATGGTTGAAAAGCCAAAGGATATTTCGTTTATTGACACAATTGAGCCGCTCGGCGACCTTTTCAAGGACGAAGTAAGAGCAGTAGGCGAAAAACTCGGAATTCCTCACGAGCTTGTATGGCGTCAGCCGTTCCCGGGTCCGGGTCTCGGCGTCAGAATTATCGGCGAAGTTACAGCCGAAAAAGTAAGAATTTTGCAGGATGCCGATTGGGTACTCCGTGACGAAATGAGCAAAAACGGTTACGAGAGCAACCTTGCGCAGTTCTTCTGCGTTCTTCCGGGCGTCAACTCCGTAGGCGTTATGGGCGACCACAGAACATATGACAATGTGGTTGTCATCAGAGCCGTTACAACCGATGACTTTATGACTGCCGACTGGGCAAGAATTCCGTATGATATTCTTGCCAAAGTCAGCAACCGCATCACAAACGAGTGCGCTCATATCAATCGAGTGGTCTATGATATAACCTCTAAACCACCCGGAACAGTTGAGTGGGAATGATTTCACACCCTTAAAAAAGCCCATAAATAAAGGCTTTTTGCCGTGCTTGTGCCCTATGTGGCAACAAAATGGCAACATTATTTGAATTATCGTAAAAGTAAAGAGCTAACTGATTTTTTGAGAAGTCAGTTAGCTCTTTTTTGTTTGTTATTTGATTCTCCACTTTTTGCTGTCAACGTCACGTTGAACTTTTCCCTCGGATTCCAGCTCTCTAAGAAGCGCTACTATCCAATACTGCTGATTGGATGAGGTTGCATTGGGGTACTCGCCCCAATCCAAACCACATTGGCGAAAAATCTCGGCTTGCTTTAACCCATCTGCGTATACTGCACAATCGGGCGAGTTTTTCATATAGTCGAAAACAAGTTCCTTGATTGCAAGGCAAAGTTCAGTACCTTTGCTTACATAGTTCATATGGTTATTCCTTCTGTTCCTTTTTTAATGCGTTAATCAACATATCACTTAGGCCCTGCGACGGCACTCTTACATAACCAGAAGTTTCATCATATTTCGGATAGTTATAACGCCACTTGTCATAGTCCTCACGGCTGATGTCGCCTTTGCGGTATTTTTCAGCCTGTTCTGCCCACGCATTTATCATTTCGGTTTTGTTGTACTTTCTTACTCAACCACAGAAAACTGGTCTTTGCCAACTGAACATAAAGGGCATTCAAAATCATCCGGAATATCTTCCCATTTTGTACCCGGTGCAATTCCGCCTTCCGGATAGCCCTTTTCTTCGTCGTATTCCCAACCACAAACATCGCATACATATTTCATAATGAAATTATCCTTTCTTTTTTTGTATCATGATATGTCTATTTTTAATAATATTCGGTTAACTTGTCGCTTTTTTATCAGAAACGATCACGCTTTCCACAGACTGTGGAGGTTGCAATAGGCGTAGACCGCTTCGACCTCATCGCCCTCGCAGAGAGCGAAGCAGACCTCCGGTTTTTCGCCGGGATGCAGTTCCTTACGCTGATTGCCTTGCTTGGTCTGGAGAGATACCCATTCGATGTAGTGCTCCGGAAGCATGGGATGCTCCACAGAGCCAACCTTGACATGAACGATGCCGTTTTCCACCGTCCAGACAGGGACGTGCTTCTCCACGGCGGCATCGGTGGTGCCGGGAACGATCTCGCTCATCGGCTCGCCGCAGCAGACGACAGGGACGCCTGCGTCCTTAACTTTGGCAATGATGTTACCGCAATGCTTGCAAATGTAAAACTTCTGCTCCATGATAATTCTTCTTTTCTTTCTTTAATAGTTTTCTGCGTGAATTTCAAAATAGCTCTGGGGATGGTTGCAGGTAGGGCAAACTTCCGGGGCCTTCTCGCCGATCACGATATGCCCGCAGTTGCGGCACTCCCACACCTTGACCTCGCTCTTGGCAAAGACCTCCGCCATCTCCACATTGTGCAGCAGGGCACGGTAGCGCTCCTCGTGGTGCTTTTCAATGGCGGCAACCAGGCGGAAACGCTGGGCCAGCTCATGGAAACCTTCCTCATCGGCTGTTTTGGCAAAGCCATCGTACATATCCGTCCACTCGTAGTTCTCGCCCTCAGCGGCGGAGAGAAGGTTTTCGGCGGTGTCACTAATGCCATTCAGCTCTTTGAACCACAGCTTGGCGTGTTCCTTCTCATTATCAGCGGTTTTGAGGAACAGCGCCGCGATCTGCTCGTATCCTTCCTTCTTGGCCTTGGATGCAAAATAGGTGTACTTGTTGCGCGCCTCGGACTCACCGGCAAAGGCAGCCATCAGATTTTTTTCGGTTTGAGTCCCTGCGTATTTCGTTTCTTTCATGGTAGATACTCCTTCCTGTTTTTTTGCTTTTATTGTAGCAAATTTATGATTTTCTTATGTGACGAAGTCACATTCTTTTTTATTTTAGACGATTTATTCTGTTCTTATCCCGCAGCGTGATTGCATCACGCTTCAGCTCCACCGGTCCGTTCTCCGAGAAGCTTTTGAGCATCCGTGCCGCTGTCTCCCGTGCCAAGCTGATGTGCTGGGCGATCTGCTCATGGGTCTGCTGCTCCAAGTCAACCAGCCGAATGACCTCGTACTCGTCCGGTGTCAGCAGGATTGGCTCGGTATTCTCGCCCCCCCGTTGGAGCAAAATGTCTCGACTTGTGGTGCGCCACAAATCCAACGGCACCGTGGCGGTCTTGGCATGGACGCTTTTCTCCTTCTGTTTTCAGTATATACCAAATTATAGCACTTTATGCAGGAAAAAGCAATATTCTTTTCAAAAGCTGCTACAATTTCTGTCCTCATATAGATGCTGGCTGATATTCGGAGTCAAAAGCTACATATAAGCCATAATCGTATTATCAGATTATCTACATTTGACAGAACTTCGCAGGGCATGATGAATTTGCTTCCACTCATCGTAAGAACGATGAAAAATGCAAATCCCACTACATCCGTGCAGTCGTTTTGGAGGATATGGTGTGGATGCACATGGAAACTGTCATCAGCTATATTCTCCACTGTGAAGATCACTTCCGTGCAGTTGTGCAGGACAGCTAAAAATAGAAAGTGATGATAAAGAGAATAAGACAAAGAAAAACAACGCTAAAACAGTACTAAAATGGCTTGAAATAGAGATAAAATAGTACAAATTATAATCTCGAAAAAGAGTGGGAATAAACATCTGAAAAAACTAAATTATGTTTAAAATTATACGATGCATTATTTTTATATAAGATAATGTGTCGTATTTTTTTAGAAAAATACTTTTCTTTTTTGACAAGATGTGATAAAATATTCTGTTAGAAAAGGAGAGAAACAAATGAAAAAATCAATAATCAGATTTACTACAGTACTTTTAATTTTTGTCGTGCTTTTTTCATTCCCTGTGTGCGCATTTGCCGATGATGAAGTATACAACTTGGAACATACAATGAATATCGGTGACGAGGTTGAAATCAAAAGCCTGCTTCCCGAAAGTCATAAAGAGGAGAATTTTCGAGTGTGTTCCGAGGTCAGTGATGTTGTGTCTATTGTTGACGGGCAAAAAATTGTGGCTGTCAACGAAGGTGTGATAACTTTCACCGTAGAGTCGTATAGTTGTGATAATTATTACAATGAGTATTATGACGACACACCGTCATATGGAATTAACGAAGTGGTCACAGCAACCTATAATATAACGATTACTGTCAATAAAGCTATTGAAAACGACATTCACGAGAGTAAGCCTGATAACAATAAAAAGAATGATAAACCTTTGACTATCAAGGGAGAAGTGTTGCCGTATTGCAAGGGTATAGCAAAAATGTCGCTCACTCACAGCAACTTGAAAAGAGTGGTTTACGGAAAGTCTGTTATGGGCAAACCGCTTGAAGCGTATGAGATTTATAACAAGTCTAAAAACAATAAGTATAAAAAAACACTGTTTATTGATTTTGCCATTCACGGCTTCGAGGATGAATATTATAGGGACGGGAAGGTTCTTGTGAAAGAGGCTGTAAGGCTTGTTAAGTACTTTACCGAACATTCATCAACATTGAAGAATTACAGGCTGATTATCGTTGTTTGCGCCAATCCCGACGGAACATTCGACGGCAGAAACAACAGCAGGGCAAACTCAAGAGCCTTTGGAAGATGCACGGCAAAGCATGTTGATATGAACCGTGATTTCAGACGCTTTAGAGGCAAAGAAACAAGGGCTTTGAAAAAGTATATTTTGAAAAGCGACACTGATTTGTATATTAATTGTCACGGCTGGGAAAATCAGGTTATAGGTTCAAGAAAACTGAACAGAATCATAAGAAGCAGTCATAATTTGAGAAGAACACAAAATGATGTGTATTGTTATAACCAAGGATTTGCAATCGGCTGGGTGCACAGAGAACTCGGAATTCCGGTGGCTCTTTTGGAATATAAAAACACATCTTCCGTCAGCACAAAAAAAGATATTAAGATGATTAAAAATATTGTAAAAAAATACTGATTGTACTATATGGCTGTATAAGTTTTGGCTTTTAATAAATTTCGGGGCGTGAGAGCGTTCCGAAATTTTTTAAAAAAAGTGTTGACAAATGCACGGATGAATGGTATTATGTGTTTGTAGTTAGCGGAGGCTAACTGATAAAACAAGCGAAAGTCAAAACATATAAAGCAAAATGCTTTTATTTTTTTGATAGTACGGTTAGCATACGCTAACTTACTACGCAAAATATTCGCACTTTTTGGTTCGTACGGCCGGGGCAACGGTGAATGGATGCAAACTTGGGAGGAGGACTGCAAATCTATCGGTGCAGATTTGGTTTGCGACAGCGTGATTTGCAATGATGCGCCGGATGACGAAGCAATTGCAAAATGCGAAGAATTGGGAAAAATGCCGGCTTAGTACTTTACGAACAATTTAAGTTTCGGCTTAAATTGCTCCAAATGTTTTTAACGGTTGTTGAAGATATTTGGAACATTTTAAACTTGGTTCAAAAGTGAAATTGTTCATATTTCTCTACTCCTAATCCAATAAGCAAAAGGCGAACGGCTATGTCGTTCGCTTTTTGTTATACTTTGTTGCAAAATAAAAAAGGAACATCAAACGATGTTCCTTCTGTGGTGACCCGGACGGGAATTGAACCCGTGTTACCGCCGTGAAAGGGCGGTGTCTTAACCTCTTGACCACCGGGCCGAATTGGTGGCTTTAACTGGATTCGAACCAGTGACACTGCGGGTATGAACCGCATGCTCTAGCCAACTGAGCTATAAAGCCGTTTTGACTTGCAAGCAAGAGTATAGCGTAAAACGGCTCTTTTGTCAACACTTTTTTAAAAAATTTTTTCAAAAGTGTAAAATTTGGCTCATAAACCGCAGTTTTTTTAAATTTTTTATTAAATGGGGAACATTTGTTTGACTTTGACCTTGTGGGGTGATAGTATATTGAATATATAAGATGTATAAAATTAAGTATATTATAATTAATATCGGAGGGGTAAATGAAAAAGCTGGGTGCAAAACAACAGAAATGCCTTGACTTTATTAAGGAATGTCTGGATGAAAGAGGCGTTGCGCCGACTGTAAGAGAAATTGAAACTGCATTGGGCTATCGTTCACCGTCATCCGCACAGTATATGCTCAATTCTCTTGAAGAAGCCGGCTATATCGAGCGTGACCCTTTGATGAAAAGAACTATTCGCATAAAGGGCTACGACACAAAGGCATACCATGTGCCTCTTGTCGGCACGGTTACAGCAGGTCAGCCGATTTTGGCGGTTGAAAGCATAGAGGATTATATCCCTGTTCCTGTCAAAAACAAGGGACAAAATATGTTTGCCCTCAAGGTTAGGGGAGATTCAATGGTCAATGCCGGAATTTTGGACGGCGACACCGTTGTGGTTGAGCAAACTCCGGTTGCCCTGAACGGTGAAATCGTTGTTGCACTTATCGGTGACGAGGCAACGGTCAAGAGATTTTACAAAGAAAAAGGTCATTTTAGGCTTCAACCTGAAAATGATGCTTACGAGCCTATTATTGTAAACGAGGTTGCGATTTTGGGCAAGGTGAATATGGTAATTAGAACTTATTAATATATTTTAGGAGTGGAAAAAATGAGTGAATGTACACATGATTGCTCAAGTTGTTCGAGCAACTGCGCAGATAGAAAAGAGCCACAGAGCTTTTTGAAGCCGATGAATAAGAATTCAAACATCAAAAAGGTTATCGGTGTTGTATCAGGCAAGGGCGGTGTAGGCAAAAGCCTTGTAAGCTGTTTGCTTGCCGCAAAATGCCAAAAGGCAGGTCTTAAGGTTGGCGTTCTTGACGCTGATATTACAGGTCCGTCAGTGCCAAAATCTTTTGGCATCACATCAAGAGCAATGCAGGACGAAACCGGACTTTTGCCGACCGTAACAAAAACCGGTGTAAAAATGATGTCAATCAACCTTCTTCTTGAAGATGTCAACTCACCTGTTGTTTGGAGAGGTCCTGTTATTTCGGGTGTTATTGAGCAGTTTTGGACTGATGTAAATTGGGGCGAACTTGACTATCTCTTTGTTGATATGCCTCCGGGAACAGGCGATGTCGCACTCACAGTGTTCCAGAGCCTCCCTGTCGACGGAATTGTTATTGTCACAACTCCGCAGGATTTGGTAAAGATGATTGTCAACAAGGCATTTAATATGGCAAAGATAATGAATGTTCCTGTGCTTGGCTTGGTTGAAAATATGAGCTATTATCAATGCCCTGATTGTGGCAAGAAGCATAACATTTTCGGTGAAAGTCAGATTGACGAAACCGCCGCAGAGCTTGGAGTTCCTGTTCTTGCAAAACTTCCGATTGACCCAAATGTTGCAAAACTTGTTGACGAAGGCAGAGTTGAGGATGTTGAATGCCCACAGCTTGATGAGTTTGTTTCTGCACTTGATTAATTGAGGAGAACAGTATATGCCAAAGAGAGAAAATTATATTTCGTGGGATGAATATTTTATGGGCATTGCGCTTCTTTCATCTATGAGGAGCAAAGACCCGAGCACGCAGGTTGGCGCTTGTATCGTCAGCGATGACAACAAGATTATGTCTGTCGGCTACAACGGCTTCCCTCGTGGTTGCAGTGATGACGAGTATCCGTGGGAGAGAAGTGCTGATTGTTCAAACGACACAAAGTATCCGTTTGTTTGCCACGCAGAGCTTAATGCAATTTTGAATTCGGGCGGTCACAATCTCAGCGGTTCAAGAATTTATGTTGCACTTTTTCCGTGCAATGAATGTGCCAAGGCAATTATCCAAAGCGGAATAAAAGAGGTTGTCTATATGTCCGACAAGTATGCCGAAACAGAAAGCACTATTGCCAGCAAAAAGATGTTCTTGTCAGCAGGTGTTAAGTTGACAAAATTCACCCCAACACACAAAAATTTGAAAATTTCATTTGACGAAAGTGATGTATAATATGCAGATTGATATTTATGATTTTGACAAAACAATAGTTCCGTTTGACAGTGGCTCGTTGTTTTTTATGTACTGTATGATCCACTATCCGTGGTGTATAATTATTTTGCCTATCGTTGCGGTTGCAGGCTTGCTTTTGGGACTTGGCTTAATTGGATTTACCGAGTTCAAACGCACTTGCTATCTCTATTTGCCTATGATACCGACAGAAAAGGCTGTCAAGAAATTTTGGGACAAGTACATAAACAAGGTGCATCCATGGTTTCTTGAGAGAAAAAGATACAGCATTATTATAAGTGCAAGCCCTGATTTTTTGCTTGAAGAAATTGCAAACCGCTTGAAAGTTGATGAGCTTATTTGCTCTCGTCATAACAGAAAGACAGGCGTTATTATTGGCAAAAACTGCAGAGCCGAGGAAAAAGTGCGCCGTCTTTACGAGATGCATAAGCCTGAAGATTTGGAAGTTATGGATGTTTATTCCGATTCTTACAGACACGACAAGTACATTTTTTCACTTGCGCAGAATCAGTGCTATCATATCGAGCACAGCAAAAAAGTGCCGTTTAATTACAAGGATGTTTATTCAGATTAAAATTAACAGAAACGAGAATTTTTGATGAGAAAATTTGCCGATGTATTTTTAGTATTGTTGCTTGCGCTCTGCTCTGTGTTTGCATCATATTTTGTTGCCGAAAAGGCGGTCAAAACCGACAGAAGCACGGCGCAGTTGGCCACAGTCAGCAAGGTTGCCGCAACCGAAAAGGACAGCGACAGAATTCTTCTTTGTGAAAACAAAAAGAGAGATTACCATTTTTATAAGCAGGGCAACAAAATAGTTATGGTGCACAAGGGTGTTGACTATTTCTTTGAAAATTGGAGCCCGTATATTGATGTTGAAAAGCCAAATCTTTATTTTAGACATATGGATGATGACCCGGTGGATAAAATAATTGTTAAGGCTGTCAGTGATATTAATGAGGACGGCAGTTATGTTTACGGTGTTTATATTCTTTCAGAAATAGATAATGGGGATGGCACACTTAAATATAAGGTTAATGCTTTGACAAGGTCTTCAACAAAACAAATAGTTGATGAAAGTGTAAATATAGAAGTCAGCCAATCAAAGCTTTGCAAAAAGCTTGGTTATTTTGCAATGTGTCATATTAATGATACGGTTAATTATGACAGAATAACAGGCGTTCCGTCAAATTCTTATTATAATTCGTTCCATGTTTTGCAAAGTCCAACAGGTGAGTTTTATTCAATTGACGGATGGGAGCGTGGTGCGGCTGAATATACAGTCGAAAAAGACGGCGTTTATGTTACATTCCCGATAACAATAAAATATAAGGATACAGATGTTGTACAGCAGGCAGGCTATGTAAAATGCATGCTTTGCGTTAAATATAAGAGCTATTATATCTATATCATTCCAAGAACCATGTCGTTTAAGCCGAATATGGAATACGGCGCATTCAGATATGACTACGACAACAAGGAATGGCAGTCTGTGTGGAAAAACGCAAGCAAGTCCACCGGCGGAGATGCCACTATTGATTATGTTCAGTTTGAGGGAAATGTTGATTCCGAGCTTGAAACAGAGGACTTTTCAAAGAATTCAAGCGATTTGAACAAGCTTGCAGGCGTTGTTATTCTTCAAGATGAAGTGTTGCTTTACGCAAAAAAGGGTTATACTTTTAAAAAGAGCCTTGTTAAGAAAAACGATTTTTCTGTCAAAATTACACAAAAGGGAGATTTGACAGAAACCGAATTCGATGTTGCGTATACCGCTTCAGTTTCGCAAAGCTCTGAAAAGACAGAAATTTTGACCATAAAACTTGACCAACCGTATAAGAGGGAGAACATAAGTAAGATTAAAATTAATTTTGGAGTTAAGTAATAAATGACAAATATTAAGGATATTGCGATTACAACCGATTCTACCTGCGATTTGCCACAAGAATTGATTGAGGAAAACGAAATCACGGTCATTCCGTTGACTGTTCTTTTGGGCGACAGCGTGTATCGTGACGGAGTTGACATCAAACCTGCCGATATTTATGCGTATGTTGACAAAACAGGCGAGCTACCAAAAACCTCGGCGGTTACTCCGGCAGAATATTATGAGGTGTTCAAAAAAATTGTTGACGAGGGCAAAAAGGTTGTTCACATCGGATTTTCATCAGGTCTTTCGTCATCGTTCCAAAATGCGAGCGTTGCTTCAAGCGAGCTTGATAATGTCTATTGCGTTGATTCAAAAACGCTTTGCACCGCACAGGGACTTTTGGTTCTCAAGGCTTGCGATTTTCGTGCAAAGGGCTTGGATGCCAAAAAAATTGCCGACAAAGTCACAAAACTTGTGCCAAAGGTGAGCGCAACTTTTGTCCTTGACGGACTTGAATATCTCCACAAAGGTGGCAGATGTTCAACTGTTGCAAGATTCGGTGCAAATGTTCTCGGCATCAAACCGTCTATTGCTGTTGATAACCAAACAGGCAAACTTGAGGTGGCAAAGAAATATCGTGGCAAGACTGATATTGTTTATAAGCAGTACATCACCGACAGAATGAATGAGATAAAACGAATTGAGCCTGACCGTGTTGTTATTGCGGAAAGTGGCGGAGTATCTCCAAAAACTTTGGCTTTTGCAAAGGGCGTCATTGAGGGCAAAGACAAGTTCAATCAGGTCATTGTTACCGATGCAGGTTGCACAATTTCATCTCATTGCGGGCCAAAAACGCTTGCAATTTTCTATATCAAAAAATAACAGATATATAATGTAATTAATAATATGGCACTTAAAGAAGAAATTTTGAATTATTTGACCGAGCATAGCGGTGAATATGTCAGCGGTGAAGAACTTGCACAGAGCCTTGGCAAAAGCCGAGCAGGTGTGTGGAAAGCCATCAAGACGCTTCAGGCTGACGGCTACACAATCGAAGCCGTAACCAACCGTGGGTATATGCTCGATTCAAGTAATGATATTTTGAACGAAAACGAACTTAAAAGATATATAGATTTTGACTGCGACATTGCTTTTTACGAAAGTATTGATTCGACCAACAATCAGGCAAAGCGAATTATTGTTGACGGCGATTCAAAGCCGTTGCTTGTTGTTGGCGAAGAGCAGACTGCAGGCAGAGGCAGACAGGGCAAAAGTTTTTATTCTCCGGCAAAAACCGGAATTTATATGAGCCTTGTTGTTCATCCTATGGCAAAACTTCAAAATGCCGTCACTGCCACAACTGCCGCTTCCGTTGCCGTGTGCAAAGCTATTGAAAAGCTGACTGATGTCACTCCGCAAATCAAGTGGGTGAATGATGTTTATGTTGACGGCAAAAAGATTTGTGGCATATTAACCGAGGCTGTAACAGATTTTGAAACCCAAACGGTCGCCTCTGTTATAATAGGTATCGGCGTAAACCTCAAAACTCACAGCTTTCCGTCAGATGTGCAAAACGCATCGTGCCTTGAAGCACCGGTCAAAAGAGCCGAGTTTATCGCAACCGTTGCAAATGAGTTGAACGGAATTGTGACAGGCGATTATGAAGCGTTCATTGATTATTATCGCTCACACAGTATGATTGTCGGCAAGGAAATTAATTTTATCAAAAACGGAATTGTTATTCCCGCAACTGCTGTGGGCATTGATGATGTCGGCGGACTTGAGGTCGTTCTCGCAGACGGCACTCACGAAACTCTCCGCTCCGGCGAAATCACCGTCAGAACAAGATAAAGTTCCCGAAACACGCAATTATTTTTTTTGATTGGCTCCCCTTGTTGCAAGGGGAGCTATCGTGTTTTCACGACTGAGGGGTTAAGTTAGAATAAAATGGTTCTAAAAATGCCGCAGGTATCAACCCACGGCAATTTTATTTTGACAAAATAAAAAAACGCATCCGATTTGGGAAGAATGCGTCTTTTTATTATTATCAAGATAGTATTGTCAGCGCAATACTGCGAAACCAAGATCAATCGCTCCGGCGAGAATTCGTGAGGTTTTTTGCATCCCGAGGGTTTCAGTAAACCAAAGGATGATAAGCGCTATAAGGATTGCAATTATAAGTGCTTCTTTGCTCATAACCCACCTCCAAAGGATCGATAATCTTATTATATACATTTTTGCCGAGAAAATCAATAGTATTTTGCGGTTTTTTTAATATTTTTATGTAAAATATGTTCATTTGTCAATGATGTGACACCGAGATATTAAAATAAAAAGTATTGGGAAAAGGACAATGTGATGATTAAACGGAGCGTAGCGAAGTGAAATCATCACATTGTCGGCGGCTTTAATCAACGATGTATTCGAGTTCTGCTCGTTTTTGTAATGGTGATTTCCAACCCAAAACAGACATAGGTATGTTGTTTGAACGTTTGAGATATTGTTTCATTTGAACAATTAAATCATCGTAAGAGTAAAAGCTCAAATAATTGTAAAATCTTTCTTGGTCATTTCTGTGGCTTCTTTCAACCTTTCCGTTATGCCAAGGTGTTCTTGGT
>NZ_FUWW01000008.1 GCF_900167205.1 Eubacterium coprostanoligenes | reverse complement strand
ACCCGTCCGCCACTCAGTCATATCAGAATTCATCCGAAGAATCGTTCGTCAAGCTTCGTTCGACTTGCATGTGTTAGGCACGCCGCCAGCGTTCGTCCTGAGCCAGGATCAAACTCTTAAAACTTTGTATTAATCATTCCATACAGAATGTACTAATCTTAATCATTCGAAACCTCTCAGTTCTCTCGAACCTGTCGTTTCATTACTGTTATTTTATGTTCCGTAGAACATGGAGTTCAGTTACTCAATTATCTTAATCGGGTTCCTTACTTTTTCGTCGTTGTTTAATTTTCAAGGTCCTTATCGTCTTGCTCTCTCGCTGACGACTTGTACATCTTACCACCTCATTACCCAAATGTCAACACTTTTTTTGAAAAAACTTTCATTTTTTTCAAATTACAACAATATTCACACAAACCCTTGGATAAGTGCGAAGTTTTTGTATAAAAAGCACGACAGGAAATCAATGACATATATAATGTATATATAATATAAATACTTGAATTAATATAATTAATTTGATATAATATTAAAACACTTTTATAAGGAGGTTGAGTTATGCCAATCAGAATTGATAATGAATTACCCGCAAAACAGCGACTTGAAATTGAGAATATATTTGTGATGAGCAATATGCGTGCTGATACGCAAGATATTCGACCGCTTAAAATATTGATACTCAACCTGATGCCTACTAAATTGGAAACAGAAACACAACTGCTTCGACTTTTGAGTAACTCTCCGCTTCAGGTTGATGTGGAATTTTTGCAAGTTGCAACACACGAAGCAAAGAATGTTTCAAAGAGCCATATGGAAAAGTTCTACGAAACATATGATGATGTTAAAGACAGAAAATATGACGGAATGATAATTACAGGTGCTCCTGTTGAGCAAATGGAATTTGAAGAAGTTGACTATTGGAACGAGCTTTGCAAGATTATGGAATGGAGCAAAACCAATGTTTACTCTACATTTCATATTTGCTGGGGTGCGCAAGCAGGTCTTTACTATCACTATGGTATAAAGAAATATCCGACCAAGAAAAAGATTTTTGGCATCTTTCCGCACAAAAGTCTTGATGAAACTCATCCTTTGATGAGAGGACTTGACGACATCTACTATGTTCCTCATTCACGACACACTGAAATAAAAACGCAAGACATTGCACAGGTTAAGGATTTGCAAATTTTATCCTACAGCGAGCTTGCCGGAATTCACATTGTTGCGGATATGGAATGCAGGAAGTTTTTTGTTACCGGTCACAGCGAATACGACAGAGATACTCTTGCAAGAGAATACTTCCGTGACAAGGAAAAAGGTCTTGATATTGATATTCCTTACAATTATTTTCCAAACGACGATGTAAATGCCACTCCTCAGATGGAATGGAAAGGCACAGCGAACATCTTATTTAACAATTGGTTGAACTACTTTGTTTACCAAAAGACACCTTATGATTTGAATACATTATAAAAAATCCTCTTGATGAGCCAAAATTCATCAAGAGGTGTTTTTTATTCATAAAGTTTTGCGATTTGCTGTGCACGCTCTTTAACTGCATCGGCAAGATATTGAGGCTCGAGAACTTTTGCTTTGTTTCCAAATGACATAAGCCATGAAACAAGTCCATCTGACACAGCGACTTCAACTGTTGTTTCAAAATGAGTGCTATCATAAGCAAGGAGCGGAACTTTAGCGCCAAATCTATCCATAATCTGCTCACGAAGCTCAAGATCACACATAATTCGTACCTTATCGGAAGCACCGCTGAACATATTGAACATCTTGCTTGAATAATCCGCAACATCGAACACTTCCTTATATTCGCTGACTTCATTCATCGGGCGTACAGGTTCGTCAAGAGTTTGCACCTTTCTTATACGGTCAACACGAAGGTTCATAATATTATCATACTTTTGATTATTGCAAAGCAAATAATAATGGTCTTCTTTCCAAATGAGTGCATAAGGAGAAACGGTAAATGTTTTTTCGGTATAGTTCTTCCTATTCTCAACATCTATATTACGACGCTTATAGAAAAACTTAACCTTTTTCTTTTCTTTAATAGCAGTGTGGAGTGCGTCAATAATATAATAGATTTCCTCATTATCACACTTTGTATTTGGGTCTATATAAACCTGCGTTACAATAGAATTAGCTTGATTTTTTGACACTAAAGATTCAAGCTTTTCAACAAGTCCTTGAGTCTTTTTAGGTGTGATAAATCCGGCAGATGTTACGGCATCAATAAGCAATCGCACCTCCGGAATTTCAAACTTTCTGCTTGCCATAAAAAATCCGCCATTGGTCGGAGATTTTATAGAAACAATATCATATCCGATTTCTTTTAAAGTTTTTACATCGGCATAGATTGATTTTCTCTCACATTTTATACCGTCATTTGCAAGCATTTCAATAAGTTGACTTGTTGAAAGCGGATGTGCCTCATCTGAAAATTCATCAAGATATTTAAAAACAAGAAGTGTTTTTAGCTTTTTTTCTGCCATAAATATTTCCCCTTAACATTTTTTATGGCATAATTATATCACATTTTACCAAGTTGTTCAACTATGGTACTAAAAATCGGACAACAATCCCCTGCACCTGACTTTCCGTTTTCTGTCATAATCACAATTGCATATTTGGGTTCATCATACGGATACAATCCTACAAACCAAGTGTTTAGTTTTTCAACACCATTTTCATATTGACCCGTTTGAGCTGTTGCTGTTTTACCGGCAGAACCTTTATCGCCGTGCATAATGATATGCGCCGTGCCGTTTGTTACAACATATCTCATATATTCAATCAGTTTGTTACAAGTATTTTGTTTAAGAACTTTTTTCTTTGGAGGATAGGCAACATTGTATTTTTCATTTTTATCATTGACATTCGACATAACAAGTTTTGGTTGAGCAAAACGACCGTCATCTGCCACGGTACAAATTACCGATGCTATTTGCAATGGAGAAGCAGTAAGTTTACCTTGTCCAAAGCCGAAAAGAGACAGTTCGCCCTTTGACAACAATTCGTATTCAGTAGGAAGATTTCCGTTTTCAATCTTCCAATCAGCAAACAATTCGGTAAAATCGTTAAAGCCTAATTTATTGCAGGTATCAAGCAATTTTTCACTTCCGAGAACATTTGCAAGATTCACAAAGTAGCAATTACAGGAATTGGCAAGTGCTTGTTTTAAATTTTGAGCCATATGAATATGATTATTTTGGCAAGAATATTCAGTGTCGCCAACTTTGATACTGCCATTGCAGTTATAGTTTATTTGAACATTGCTTTCGAGTGCGCATACAGCAACAACAATCTTAAAGACAGAACCGACAGAGTACTGACGAAAAGCCTTAATAATATAACTATCAAACGGTTTATTTACACAAGCAAGAATTGAATGATCATCGGTATTCATCACAACAACGCATCCGCTTTTCATTTTTGATGAAGCATCAATGGCAATTTGTTGAATTTTTTTATCAATTGAAAGGACATATCCCTCGGGAGAATCGTAGTTTACATTTTCAACCTTACCACTGTCACCGTCAAGAAGTCTGCCATTTGCATCAATACTGAAAATCGCAGTGCTTTTGCCAATTCCTTCACCTGTGTGGTTCAGCAATCCGTTTGACTGCTTTGCAATTATTTGATGAAGATTGTTATCATCGTCATATCTTTTATATACCTTAATTGATTTGAGCGTTTCTGACGGATACTCATCAAGCAGTCGAACAACAGGTTTTCCGTTTTTCAATTCGTTGATGATTTCTTTTTGCTCGGATTTTGAAAAAAGTTTTTCAAGTTCTCCGATCGAACGAGGATTAGGACGAATCACAGCAATATATTTGTGAGCATTATTTGTTGCAACAATTCCGGAACGATAATAAACAGTCGGTTGTTTGTGGTCTATCGTTACGGAATAAGAATTCTTTCCACCTGAAACAAGATAATTCTTACTGAATATAATATAGCCTATTCTTCCGCAAATGCCCGAAAACAGCAGGCAAACAGCAAGTGAAAACGACAAAATTCTCTTATACATAAAAACAACCCCTTTGTACTATTTATTTACAAAAGGGGCAATTTTTATTTGCGCTCTACTCTGAAAATTGCATCCGGAGAAATCTCTTTCTCACACTTAAAGGAATAAACATCAGTTGCTTTGTTTGCAACATCAACGAACTCCTCGTCTTTTTCATTGTAAAGTTCCTCTACGGTAATTTGATACGGCAACTTGAAAGGCTCAACAACTTCAAGAATATCTCCTTGATAAAAGCGATTGCGTTGAGTTACTGTAAGTCTGCCGTTTTGTTGACTTTTATAAAGTGCACAAACATCCCAATTGCGGATATATCCGCCTGTATTGAGCACCTGACCGTTTTTGATTGGACCAAAATTAAATCCCGTTGTGTATTCACGGTGGCTCATTTTTTCCATTTCGTCAAGAATCCATTGTGACGGAACGAAGTCTGCTTTTCTGCCCGAAGCAAGATATTCGTCAATAGCGTGACGATAAGCATAAGTAACAATAGCGGTGTAATACTCGCTCTTTGCTCTGCCCTCAATCTTAAAGGAATCTATACCCGCACGGTCAAGTTCAGGGATATGATCTATCATACAAAGGTCACGAGAATTAAAAATATAAGTGCCGTTTTCGTCCTGATTAATTGGGAAATACTGACCCGGACGAGTTTCCTCAACAAGATGGTATTTCCATCTGCAAGGCTGTGCACAATCACCTCTGTTAGCATCTCTGCCAACCATATAATCCGACAAAATGCATCTTCCGCTAAAAGACATACACATAGCACCGTGAACAAAAACTTCAATTTCCAAATCAGGATTGGTTTTGTCACGAATAGTTTTGATTTCGTCAAGTGAAAGTTCTCTTGCGGTAACAATACGCTTTGCACCCATTTCATACAATGCGTTTGCAGCGGCATAATTGACTATACCCACCTGTGTTGACATATGAATTTCGGTATCCGGTGCATACTTTTTTGCCAAAGAGAGCACGCCCATATCTGCGATGATAAGAGCATCTACACCGATTTCGGCAACATATTTCAAATAATCAGGCAAAGCATCAAGTTCATTATTTCTTGGCAATGTATTACAAGTCAAATACAATCTTTTGCCTGCAGAGTGAACAATATTTACTGCTTCTTTTAGTTGGTCTGCATTAAAGTTTGACGGATTTGTTCTCATTCCGAACATTTCACCGCCAACATATATAGCGTCTGCGCCAAACTTTACCGCTAATTTTAATCTGTCAATATCCCCTGAAGGAGAAAGTAATTCTAATTTTTGATTCATATTAATATTCCAAATAAGGTGCGTAGGTTCTTACTTTTTGCTTAAATTCACTGTATGTTTTTGCAGTGTATATATTACCCTTTGTATCGTGGAAAAAGAATTTTGCAGAAGTTTCCTTTGGATACAAAGCAGCATGGATAGCTGTCATACCGGGATTGCAGATAGGACCTGCCGGCAAGCCGACAACTGTTGATGACAAATTAGTATTATAATAAGTCATATAGTATTCCGAAGTATGAGAAGAGGTCGACGACAAATTAGGTGCAACCTTGTTTGTGATATAGTCAGAAGTAGACTGACAACCAAGTGTCGGGAAGTTTACAGTATCATCCAAACGGTTATAGAGGATGCCTGCAATTGTTTTCATTTGGTCATCATTTGCGGCTTCTTTTTGAACAATAGAAGCAATGGTCATTATTTGATAGATTGAATAACCCATCTTTTCTGCTCTTTGCTTATATTTTTCTGTAAACTTTGCGTCACCGTTTTCAAGGAATTTACGAACCGTACTTGAAGCACTTTCATTGATGAAGAACTCGTAAGTATCCGGGAACATAAAGCCCTCAAGTCTATAAGGAACAGAGTCGCTCGCCTTGAGATTTGTCACAAGTGAATAAGTGAAATCTGTTGACTGAATAACAGACAACAACGCAGTTTTGTCGCAAACATCGTTTTCTGACAGCTTATTTACAATTTCAGGAACGGTATATCCTTCAGGGAAAGTAAGAGTTACAGTTTCGCTTGACGAAGTATCACCTTTTAAAGTTACAAGCATACCCTCGAGACCCATTTTGCCATTAAGGTAATAAACACCTGCTTCATAAGGACCGCCGAGAGGCTTACTCTTGATGAGATTATCTCTGAGTTTAACGAAGAATTTGCAGAAATTCTTGCATCTGATAAGTCCCTTATCAGAAAGAATATCAATCGCCTCATCTGCATTTTCAATCTTTTGAGAATAAGACACCGTCACATTTGATTTTGTCTTTGTGATAGCAAAAATATCATTCATACAAAAGATTGCATAAATAGAAACAACAACCGAAACACAAATAACAATAATAAAGAAAAGATAGGTTGAACCTACACCGCTTGATGATTTTTTCTTTTTCTTTGCATTTGATTTTTTCGGAGAATTATTTGAATGTTTTACAGGAGCGTTCTCGCTATTTGAAAAATAGAAATCAGGGGTATTCTTATTTTCATTTGAATTAAAACCGTATTTATCCATTTTTCCCTCCGTTTATTCTTATTATATCATTTTCAGTAACGATAATATCTGCTTTTTTATCATACATATCTGTTGGTACTTTTTTTACAATAAGGCTATTATAACACAAACCAACAGAAATTAAAGAGTGAATTTGCAAAAATCTGTCATAATACCCTTTCCCATAGCCAAGACGATTTCCGTTTGAGTCAAAACAAAGCCCCGGCAAGATGATGATTGTATTGTCAAAAGATGTAACCTTTTTACATTTTTCGATAACAGGTTCACGAACACCGAACGATTGAATTCTTAAATCATCAAAATCGGTTATATAATAAAAATCCATATTGCCGTTATTATCTACACAATAAGGTGCACCGACTCTTTTGCCTGAATCAAGCAAAACACGGACTATCTCATCTGTGCAAATCTCATCATCAAGAGAAATATAGCACAAAACGGTATCCGCTTTTTTTATTTCATCAAGTGACAAAAGATTTTGTGCAACAAGGCTATCTTTTTCAGCTTTATTTTCAACAGACTTTCGCTTTATTTTTATGTATGAGCGAAGTTCTTTTTTATCTGCACTGAATTTGGCTTCTGATTTCATTTGAAAGTTCCTCTGTGCGAAGTTGTTTTATAATTTCAAGACCAAATTCAACAGCAACGCCTGCGCCTCTTGCAGTGATATACTTGCCGTCTGTAACAACATATTCATCAGAAAGGACAGCTCCCTCAAGAGCATTTTCAAATCCCGGGAAGCAAGTAGCTTCTTTTTCGTTCAAAAGACCTTTATGTCCGAGAATTGACGGAGCGGCACAAATTGCACAAATAAACGCATTTGTGTTGCTTGCATTGTCAATAATTTTTTGCACAGACTGTGAATTTTCAAGATTAAGTGTGCCCGGCATACCACCAGGAAGCACGATAGCCTCTACATCATAAAAATCGAAATCATCAATCAACATATCGGTTTTGACGGCAACACCGCAAGATGATGCAACAATCTCACTTGTAACTCCGACAAGTTTAACCTCAACACCTGCACGGCGAAGCATATCAACCGGTGACAACGCCTCGATAATTTCAAAGCCATCTGCTAAAAATACATAAACCATAATTATTCCCCTTTGTTTGAAAGCACAATCGGAATTTCAAGCGAGCAACCTGCGTAAAGGTACTCATCAATCAATTCCCTGCACTCATCAAATTTTAATTTATCAACAGAATACTCAAAAGTCAGATTTTGCCTTTTATAATATTCAATTAATTTTTCATTAGCCGGAATAAGGCACACTTCATCAAATTCAGCAACGCAATGCTTAATGAGAGCACTCATATATCCTTTTTTTCTGCACTTTTCTGTTGTGCAAGCCGCATAGATATAATGCGAATGCTTGCCGTCAAGAACACAATCAACAAGATACAGCATACTGACTGCTTTGTTGTTTTCATAATATGCAAAACAACTTGCATTTTTTATATTTTCAATAAAGAAAACAATATCTTCCCTGCTGTCGCCAAAGGCTTCAGACCAAAGGGACACAATGTCATCTACACTTTTTATTGTCTTAATCATTATAAATTGCCGTGCACTTTTCAAGCCAAATTTCAGGATGGTATGATTGCTTCGCTTTGCGAAGTCCCTCAATGCCCAAATCCTCTTCTCTGTTTACATACTCATACTGCATAAGGCAGTTTTTGGTAAATTCCTGATTTATGATAGGATAAGCACCAATCATATCGGTAGGTGCTTTTTCAAAATGAGAAACAAAGCAATGACCGTTCATTTGCGGCTCGCCGAGAGTGTAAGCAATAACTTCGCCGTTAACTCTGATAAGTCCGCCAACCATATCAAGCTCGTCAAAATATTCAAAAGCCTTTTTTACCGCTTCAAACTCCAAAGAATAATCCTCATCATCGGGATCTTTGTTTTCAATCCATTTTGAATGAAGTGCAAGACATTCATCTATATTATCCTTGGAAATTTTTTCAAACGACCAATCAGGATTATTTTTCTTAAAATTAGTTATATGATTACGCTTACCGTGGTACTTCTTGCCTGAAAGAGACGCCATTTTTTCTGTTGAATAGATATAATCATTATTGCCGTCATCATATTTATAGGTAAACTTGCCTGTAAAAGCCTCTTGCATAAGACCGAGATAGCCCTCGGTAATACCGTAAATTACAGGTGTTTCGCCATTTGATTTTGCATAATCAATTATTGCATCTACGGCATCGGTAAAATCACCTTCGCCGAGCGGCAAAGAATAGGTAACAGTACCGTCGTCATTCCATTTACAAATCAAAAAATCTTTATACTTACAAATTTCTGTAGAATATGATTTTTGCCATATAAACAAATTGCCGAAAGTATACTCACAGTTCATACTGTTTGCATGTGCAAGGCAATCGTTTACCCATTGTTTATCAGTGATTTCCGGCTTTTTAAATTCAAGCATTGTTAAGTTCCTTTTCTACAATCTGAACGATTTTGTTATGTATTTCATCAATCGGCAATGGATTTTCACCGTCTGAACATTCAACAATCGCCCAGCCCTGTTTTTTGGCAGCGTAAAGTGCCGATTTTCTGCAAGCATTAAGAAATGCCACATTTGCCTCGTGGACATCCTTTTTATTCTCATCACCTTTGTAGCGTGAAGTCATAAGCCTTTGAGAAATCTCAACAGGCATATCAAGAAAAATTACAAGGTCGGGACGAGGAATTCCGATTTTGTTATACTCGAAATCCTCTGACCATTCGATATATTCATCCCACTTGTTTTCATCAATCTTTTCTGTTTGATAAATAAGATTTGATGTTGCATATCTATCGGCAAGAATAAGTTTTCCGTTTTCGTAATCATATTTCCACTTCAGTTTGAAAGAAGCAAAACGGTCAACAGCATAAAATGCAGATGCGGCATAAGCATTTACATCTGAAGCATCCGTGCCGAATTCTCCGCCAAGATACATATTTACAAGTGTGCTTGACGGACTGTCATAATCCGGAAGTTTAATCTTTTTGTATTCAATATTATTTTGAACAATATATTTTTCAAGAAGGTCGGTTTGAGTAGACTTTCCGCTACCGTCCAAACCCTCCATAATAATTAATTTTCCCATTTTTTATTTTTTCTTTCAAGATGTTCTTTTGTTCCGTCAGGACGAACAATATATGTGTTTTCAAGCTGACCGATGAGGCTCGCTTTATACGAATTAATATATTCCTGTCTGAGTATTGCCTGTTCTTCCTTTTCAGCCTCGGTAAGTCCTTCGGCTGTTTTGGATTTGTGAGCAAGCTCATTTATTCTTTTAATTTTTTCTTCTTTCATTAGTCTAAAAAGTCCTTTAATTTCTTACTTCTTGTTGGGTGGCGAAGCTTGCGAAGTGCCTTTGCCTCGATTTGACGAATACGCTCACGAGTTACATTGAATTCCTTGCCGACTTCTTCAAGAGTTTTTGGATTTCCGTCCTCAAGACCAAAACGGAGTTTGAGCACCTTTTCTTCTCTTGGAGTGAGGGTTTTAAGCACTTCTGCAAGTTGTTCCTTAAGGAGGCTCATAGATGCGGCATCGGCAGGTGCAAGCGCATCATCATCAGGAATGAAGTCGCCGAGATGTGAATCCTCTTCCTCACCGATAGGAGTTTCAAGTGATACAGGCTCTTGAGAAACACGAATAATCTCTCTTACCTTATCAACAGGGAGTTCAAGGTATTCAGCGATTTCTTCAGGTGTTGCTTCGTGGCCGTTGAGGTGGAGAAGCTGTGACTGTGCTTTCTTTACCTTGTTGATGGTTTCTACCATATGAACAGGGATACGGATTGTTCTTGCCTGGTCGGCAATAGCTCTTGTGATAGCTTGTCTAATCCACCATGTTGCATATGTTGAGAACTTAAAGCCCTTTGTGTAATCAAACTTATCAACGGCTTTGATAAGACCGAGGTTACCCTCCTGAATAAGATCAAGGAACTGCATACCTCTGCCAACATATCTTTTTGCAATACTAACAACCAAACGAAGATTTGCTTCTGCAAGACGCTTCTTTGCATTTTCGTCATCATCTGCTATTTTCATAGCAAGTTCAATTTCTTCTTCGGCTGTCAAAAGAGGAATTCTACCGATTTCCTTAAGATAAACCTTTACAGGGTCGTCCATCTGTGCACTGTCGTTTACAGCAACCGAATCGGCAGCGTCTGTTTCCTTTGGAAGGTCAACTTCAAGAGCAATACCATCAAGTGCTTCTGATGAAAAGTCATCAATAATGCTGATATTATTTGAATCAATTTGGTCATTGAGTTTTTCAAGCTCATCAACATCAAGGTCAAGTTCAACAATAAAGTTGTCGATTTCCTGTGCTGTGAGGTGACCTGCCTGCTTGCCCTTTTCAATTATTTTTTTAAACGCATTTTCTTTCTTTTCTGCTTCTGTCATAGGTGCTTGCTTTTTTTCCATAATAATCTCCTCGTGTTATGTATTCTTTTTGCTAAAAAAGTTTCTGAAGTCATCATCATTCATTTCAGAAGTACTTTTTGAATTTTGTTTTTTATATTCATTATCAATTACATTAATGCAATCGGTAAATTCCTTTTTAGGATTAGAGCTGTTCTGCGAAACCGAAACAAGATGTGTAAACTTGCCCATTTCATCATCAGTGAACACCTCATTAAACACTATCAATTCAAGTGATAAGTTATCCCTAATTCGTTGTGTGACGGTTTCATAAGCCTTTTTATAAAAGCCTGCCGTGAATTCATCCGGGTTTAAATCCTTGCACAATGAATAACAATCGGGATAAGTCATAAGCAATCCGATAACTCTTGCCTGTGCCTTGAGTGACACGGTTGAAGTATCGGCTTCAAAACTTTCCTTACGAGTTTTACGCAAATCGTCATCAATGATTTTGTTATACTCTCGCTTTTTTATGCCTTTCGCCATACGAGTACTGTATTCAACAAGCTGTGCTTGAAGTGCTCTTTTTTCTATTCCGAGTTCATCGGCAAGGCGAGACAAATACAAATCCTGTTCAATCGGTGTTGCATTTGCAAGAATTTTTACAGCCTCGCTTGCAAACTGGCTTTTGCCTTGAGTTGTTTGCAAATTAAAACCTCTGCGAAGTTTCATAATTGCAAACTCAACTTCATTTGAAGAATTTTCGAGCATATCGGCAAATCGTGCTCGTCCGAGATTTTTTATAATCTCGTCAGGGTCTTTGCCACCGCTGAGGGTTGGAATACTGATTTTAATATCAACCTGATCAAACAGCGAAATGGCCTTGTTAAGCGCTTTTTGACCTGCTTCATCATTATCGTAAACAAGTATTATTTCCTTTGCATATCGAGAAAGAAGTCTAACCTGTTCATTGGTCAAAGCAGTGCCACAGCCTGCCACAGCGTTTGTAAAGCCTGCTTGGTGCATTGCAATGACATCCATATAGCCCTCGCACAAAATCAGGCTGTCTTTTCCGCTGTCCTTTGCATAATTAAGACCGAAAACTTCATTTGTTTTCTTATATACCAAAGTATCGGAAGTATTGATATACTTCGGTTTTGAGTCGTCGAGAACACGACCGCCGAAAGCAATAAAATTGCCCCTGACGTCAATTATAGGTGTCATAACACGATTTCTGAAATAATCGTAATATCCTTTTTCGCCTTTTCTGACAACACCTGCCGCAAGCATATCGGAAATATTATATCCCTTTGATTTGAGATGCTTCAACAGCTCGTCCCATTTATTTGGAGCATACCCCAAACCGAAATGGCGAATAGTTTTTTGAGAAAGTCCACGATTCAAAAAATACTGCAAACCAACCTTTCCCTGCTCACTCATCATATAGTTGTGATAAAACCTTGCGGTTTCTCGATTGATTTCCAAAATCGTTCTGCGTTTTTTTGACAGAGAATCATCATAGCCGTCGTCAGGCATTTGCATACCTGCTCTTTGGGCAAGCACCTTGACGGCATCAATATAATCAAGATTTTCTATTTTACGCATAAAACTTACGCCGTCGCCACCCGCTCCGCAACCGAAGCAATAAAAGCTCTGCGTATTTTCATAAACGGTAAATGACGGAGTTTTTTCATTATGAAACGGGCACAGACCAACATAGGTGTTGCCTCGTTTTTTGAGAGAAACATAGCTTGAAATCAAATCAACAACATCTGTTTTAAGCCGAAGTTCCTGCAAAAAGCTGTCTGAAAGTGACGGCATAATCAAAACTCCTTTCCGTAAATTAACACATATAAATTATTCTATCCAAAATTTAGGAACATATAACTGATTGAACACTTTGACAGAATAATTATCGCTCATACCTGCTATGTAATCGCACACGGCACGGTCAACGCCCTCTTTTTCGGCGATGCCGACATACTGCTCCGGCATTTCCTCGGGACGCTTTGAATAATGCTCATAAATCTGTTCAAGCATTGCAACGGCTTTGACTTCTTCACCTTTACAAACAGGATTTTTGTAAACTGCGACAAACATAAAATCGTGCAAATCATTGAACAATTCCCAAAAGTCATCGCTCATAAGAATTTTTTTGTCATCGGTATTGGCAATTACATTGAGCACCATATTATTAATACGCTCACTCTTTGTCATACCCAGGCCCATTCTTATATCAAGAGGAATATCCTCCTCATTCATAACTCCTGCTCTTATAGCATCATCTATATCATGATTGATGTACGCAATTTTGTCCGCAATACGAATAATTTGACCTTCGAGGGTGTAGGCATCCTCACCTATTGTGTGGCACAAAATACCATTTCTGACTTCATCGGTGAGGTTCAATCCCTTGCCGTCTTTTTCCAAAATATCAACAACACGAACGCTCTGCTCATAATGCTTGAATCCGTTTGGTGAAAGCTGTGCAAGCGCTCTTTCACCTGCATGTCCGAAAGGGGTATGACCCAAATCGTGACCAAGTGCAATTGCCTCGGTCAAATCTTCGTTGAGTTGAAGTGCACGGGCAATAGTTCTTGCAATTTGCGAAACTTCAAGGGTGTGAGTAAGTCGGGTTCTGTAATGGTCACCTGACGGAGCAAGGAACACCTGTGTTTTGTGCTTCAAGCGTCTAAACGACTGCGAATGAATAATTCTGTCACGGTCACGCTGAAACGCAGTTCTGATATCACATTCGGTTTCTTCTCTCAATCTGCCCTTGCTTTGCGATGAAAGACAAGCAAGCGGTGACAAAATTTTCTTTTCGTTTTCCTCGGAAATTTGACGAATACACTTGTCCATTTTTACCTCTCCTTTCGTCAAAATATTACTTAAAACTTCTATCCATATATACTATACTCAAAAAATATCAAAAATCCTTTATTTTTTTATCTTGACGGGCAAAAAATAAAAATGTATCATATTTAAGAGGTGTTTTATGGAATATATCTTGATTACGGCAATCGCACTGATTGTCCTTGCAGGCATAATTATATTTTTATATCTGCAAAACAACATAATTGACATAACTCAATATAATATAAAATCCAATGACTGCGGAAGTCTGAAAATAGTTCAATTAAGCGACCTGCATTCAAAGCCTTTTGGTAAGGTGTTGAAAAAAACACAAGAACTTAATCCAGATATTATCTGCATAACAGGCGACTATATAAACGACCATTGCAAAAACAAAGAAAAGATGCTCAACTTTGGCAAAGAACTTGTCAAATTTGCAAAGGTCTACTACATCACAGGCAATCACGAAAGACGGCTTGAAAACTTTGAAAGAATAATGCAAGAACTGTCGGACATAGGTTTTATCGTTTTGTTGAACAGAGTTTCTGTTTTTAACGACAAAGGCTTTGATGTCAGCATACTCGGACTTGATGAAAACCAAGCCGATTTTGACGATTACAAAGCACGCAAGAACGGAACTTTTGTTTACAAAGATATGTCGCCGTATTTTGCAGAATTAGAAAAAAACAGTGGATTTAAAATTGTACTCTCACATTTCCCGGAAAATTTTGAAAATGTAAAAGAAATGAATTACAGTCAATATGATTTTGACCTGCAATTATCTGGGCACGCCCACGGCGGTCAATTTTGCCTGCCATTCATTGGTCCTGTGTTTTCACCGGGTCAAGGGCTTTTCCCAAAATACGTAAAAGGCTCGTTTGGTGACAGACCGAAGTTGATTGTTTCACGAGGTCTTGGAAACGCAGAATTCCCTTTCAGGCTGTTCAATCATCCCGAAATAAATGTAATCAACATCAACCAATAAATCAGAGAAAACAGGAAGCAGATTAGCCTCCTGTTTTTATTATGCTTATACAAATTATACTTGTGCAAATTCAGAACCAATATATTCCAAAAGATATTTTCCGTTGCTGACATCGGTAAGTTTTGCTTGCAAAGCCTCTACCCTATCTTTTTTTATTGAAAAAGTGATTTTTACATTGTCAGCAAAATCGCTATCCTTAATATTTGCTGAAAAATCGGACAAAATAATATTCATTCTTTCATAAAATGAATAATCAACCGCAATGCTCATCACATCACATTCTGCCATAGTTATAATATGTGCCGCCTCAACAGCAATTTTTGAGGTATGGCTATATGCACGAACCAAACTGCCTGCGCCAAGGAGAGTTCCACCAAAATATCTTGTGCCGACAACGCAGACATCAACAAGATTTTCTTTGAGCAAAACATCAAGCATAGGAACACCTGCCGTTCCGCCCGGTTCTCCGTCATCACTATATCGTTGTGTGTTGTTTTCACGCAAAACATAGGCATAAACATTGTGGGTTGCATCCCAATGTTTTGACCTAATCTGTGAAATAAATTCTGTTGCTTCCTCAACGGTTTTAACAGGTTTTGCGTAGCCGATGAACTTTGACTTTTTTTCTATAAAAAAATCATCGGCAGATATTTCCACGGTCCTGTACTCTTCCATACTTCCTCCAAAAGAAAAAACAAGGCAACAGAGGTCATACCAACTGTTGCCATTATTTTTTGATTAGCCTTTCTTGGCAAATCTCTTGTTGAATCTTTCAACACGTCCACCTGTATCTACAAGCTTTTGCTTACCTGTATAGAATGGGTGACACTTTGAGCAAATATCAACCTTCATATCGCCCTTTGTGCTCTTTGTTTCAAATGTTGCACCGCAAGCACACTTAACTGTGCATGCCTTATATTCAGGATGAATTCCGTCTTTCATTACTTTCACCTCGCTTAAATTGCCGATAGTCGAAAGAATATAGCTGTTATCAACTAAATCTTATAACGCAAGAATTATAACAAAGTTTAACACAAAATGCAAGTGTTTTTTTCAATTTATTTGTAAATACACACTTTATTTAGTGAAAACGAGTAAAGAAGCGCCTCTTTTACCGGTTTATTCAGTGTTTTTTCCACTGCTTTTTTGTAAAAAGCAATTTGATTTTTGTATCTTTCGAGTAATTCTTCTTCAGAGTCTACCCTGTCGGTTTTGTAATCAACAAGCACAAGTTCGCCGTTTTCTTCAAACACACAATCGGCTATACCCTGAATCAAAACCTCATCTGTATAATCGGTTTTCTCAATTTCATTAACAGGAACAAAAGAAGAAACCTTGATTTCACGATAAATATTATCACTGCCAAACATTCGCCGAGCAAATTCGCCGTTGAACAATGCAGTCAATTTTGTTCTGTCAAGACTGTTTGCCTGTTCTTCGGTCAAAAACGACATAGAAACCAATCGTTCAATTTCAGCTTCAAGGTTATTCTTTGATACAGAATAATCACAGAACTGCATAAACGTGTGCATAGCCGTTCCTTTTTGAGCCGATGTCATATTAGCTTTGCTCAAAAATGCAGGCTTCGATGATGTGAGATACTTGAAATCCTGTTCTGCAACATCAAGCGATGAAGCGGTGCGTTTTGATGTAAATGCAGACAATTCAAGCCTGTCATACTTAAACTGAAGTTTATCCTTCAATTCAGCAAGAAGTTCCGCATTAGACGAAGCAGATTGTTCGTCCTGCTGTTCCGGTTTTTTGTTTTCATCAAGAATTTCAATATCAAGTTTGAAATCGGCATAAATATCAAAACCTATATCGTCTTTTGAGCACATATCACGCAAAATTTTTCCGTCTTTATGAATAAGTGCACAGAGAGTCAGCAATTCCGCATCGGTGTTCGCTTTTTTTACAACATACGGAGAAATGACTGACGCCGAAGATAAACTTGATGATATTAGCTTTTTTGAAACAGAATCAACATAATGCTCTACGCCATTTGATGAAACGGAAATAAAGGTTACAAACTGTTCCTTTGCTCTTGTCATCGCAACATAAAGTACTCGCAGATTTTCGCTCATCATATCATAGTTATTAATATCCCTTAAAACGCTGAATTGAAGCGAATCGTATCTGCAAAGTCTTGAAGCATCATAGACCTTTAATCCGACACCGTACTTTGGATTAAGTTGAATTATTCCCTTATTTATATCATCTTTATTGTATTTACCGCTTGCTCCTGCAAGAATACACACAGGAAATTCAAGACCTTTTGAGCGATGAACGGTCATAACGGCAACTGCGTCCTTGCCTGCATCGTTTACAGAAGCACTTTCAACATTGAACTTGTTTTCAATAATAGAATCAACATATCTGATAAATGCAGTCAATCCGACATTTTCGCCATTATCAAATCTTTTGGCAATATCAACAAGGAGTTTGACATTTTGTACTCGTTGCTCGTGGTTACCCATTGCAGAAATCACCGACAAATACGATGTGTCGCCGATAATCTGCCTAACAAAATTTTCAACGCTCATTGACGAAGCGTATTCTCTATATTTCTTCAAATCATCAACAAATTTTGAAAAAATATCTGATTTTGAAACAGCGGAATACAAATTACCGTAAGGACAATCTACTCTTGCCTGTGAAATATCATCAGCTGTGTAGCCGTAAAACACAGACATAAGAGTTGCAAGAAGCGGAATATCCTGTGTAGGATTGTCAATTACACGCAAGAAATTCAGCAAAATAACAACCTCTTTATTTTCAAAAAGATTGAGCTTATTATTTGCAACTGTCGGAATACCGTATTGACCAAGGACATCGGTCACGGCATTGATTTTTGTCTTTGCACTTCTCAAAAGAATTGCAAAATCTCCATAACGAATTTCTCTGTATGTATCTCCGTCTTTGATTTGTTCCTTGCTTGCGACTTTTTCCAGTATGTAGTTTGCAATTTGTTGTGCTTCGTATTCAATAGTGTTTTCACCATCGGGAGTGGAAATATATTTGATTTGAGCAGACGGCACATCAGAAGGCTTGAAATCATCATTAGAATTGAGCATTTCCTCTTCGTTATAATCAATACCGCCCACTTCTTTTGACATAATATGTGAACAAACAAAATTTACATAATCACAAACTCCCTTACGAGAACGGAAGTTTTTGCTCAAAATAATTTTTTGATTAATATTGTCACTGCCTTTTTCGTAATATGCAAAATAATCTTTTTTATCGGTGAAAATGAAAGGCATTGCAAGTCGGAACTTGTAAATACTCTGCTTCACATCTCCAACCATAAAACGGTTTTTGCCGTTTGACAAAATCTCAAACAATTTATCTTGCGCCGAGTTTGTGTCCTGATACTCATCTACAAGAATTTCATAGAAAGAATCTTCAAGTTCATATGCAAGAGGTGTTTTAACTATTTCGCCCGACTCGTCAAGATAAAACAAAAGGTTAATTGCAAAATGTTCTATATCGGAAAAAGTGAATGAATTAAGTTCCTTTTTCATTTCAAGTTGCTTTTTATTATACAATTTGACCGTTTCTGTCAACTGCTTAATCACGGGATATAGAGCATAACAATCATCTAAATAATCATCGCTGCTAACGGAATACATCTTTGCAATCGAATTTTTGATTATATCAAGGTACAAATCTCTGTTTGACTTGACAAAGGCTTTTCCGTCACATTTAAATGACGGAAATCTTTCAAACGAAAGATTGTTTATTGTGTCAAGCATTTTATCCCATTTGTCCGTTTGTGCATATTCCCTCAGGGTGTCAATTGTTGAACGATCACTTTCAAGCACATCAAACAGTTTTATATGCTTTTCATCTGATAAATCCAAAGAATCAACAGCCTGTTGATGCAAATCTTCAACGACATCCAAAAGCGAATTTGTTTCATTAACAACATATTCCGAGCAAAACGAATCCTCAAATTTTATATCGGGATTATATATCTCGCAAATTTTGTCAAGCCACAAATCAGGAAAATCCTGTGAAGAAATAAAATGACTTATTCTGTTTACAACCTCTGCAAAGCCCTTGTCATCTTTGGTTGATGAAAACATATTAACAAGATCCTTAAAATCTTCTCCGCCGTTTTCATAAAGAAAATCAAGCACTTCATCCATAGCCGTTTTTTCCAAAACGGCATTTTCGGAATTGTCAAGAATCTTGAAATCCTGTTCAATATCAAGTTTAAAGAAGTTTTCTCTGACAAGACCGATACAAAACGAATCTATTGTTGAAATCTTTGCATTTGGCAAAAGAGCAAGTTGTCTGTGCGCATTGGTGTCGTTTTGATTTTCTTTTATAATTTTAAGCAATGCTTTTGCAATTCTGCTTTTCATTTCGGCTGCGGCAGCATTGGTAAATGTTACGATAAGGAGCTTGTCGACATCCACATTGAGATTAACATCGGTAATAAGTTGTATTACACGCTCAACCAAAACTGCAGTTTTACCCGAACCTGCTGCGGCACTTACGAGGATGTTACTGTCACGAGCTTCAATGGCATTTTTTTGTGGTGTTGTCCATTTAGTCATTTGCATCATCCTCCTTTAGTTTTTTAAGAGTATCGGAAAACGAAAGTTCTTCAATTTCCTTTAATTCAATTTCCTTTCTGTTTGCACAAACAGAGGAATAATCACAGAATTCACAAGTATTGTTATGATTTGTTGAATTAACGGGGTTTTGCATAATTTTGCCCATATGAAGTTCAACGCCCATCTGCTCAATTAAACTATCAATCTTGCGTGAAATTCTGCCCATATCCTCAAGAGATACAATACTTCCGCTGACGCCGTTTTTAGCCGAGCATTTTACATCAATAAACTCGCCTCTTAAATCGTGTTCCATATGTTCTGCAATTGGATTTTCTTCGTCATTAAGAACAACGCCGACCATCTTATAAGCATCGCTGTCTTCCTTTAAAACGCTTAAGTCAATATCATTTCTTGAAACGTTATATATTTTTCTTGAAGAATGGAGATAAAGCACACCTGCCTCTTTGCCTGCAAGTTCATTGTCACTTTTGCAAAGAGTGAACAGATACACAAACATTTGAAGATTAAGTCCGTAGAGAATATCACTCAACTTAAACTTCTTTATTCCGCTTTTATAATCAACAACACGAACATACTGTTCGCCGTTTTCGGTATATGTATCAACACGGTCAATTGAGCCACGGATTTGAATTGTACCGCCGTCAGGCAAATTGATAGCCTGCGATTTTACGCTTTCGCCGTTTTCACCGTTGCCGATTGAAAGTTCAAATGCTTTAGGTTCAAAGTCGCAGTTTTCGAATTCTTCACGAAGTCTCAAAACAACACACGAAATGAGCTTTGAAAGATACATAAAGCGATATTTGAATCTAACCGTAAATTCGCTGTAATCGCCCATTTTGCTTTCAAGATATTGTTTAAGGTATTTTTTGACCTCTGATGTGATTTGCCTTGAATTAAGTTCGATAAGCCCTTTTGAGCCGTAATCTCGGACAATACATTCCAAAACATAGTGAATGACAGAACCTGTTTCCATAGGATTCATTTCAGCCTTAATTCTTGGGCGTGCATTAAGACCGAATTTGCAATAATACCTAAAAGCACATTTATAGTAATCCTCAATTTTTGAAACCGACAAATACATATCGTTTTTAAAAAGTTTTCGTGCCAAATCAGAATTTTTGATTGTTATATCTTCATTTTTTGAAAGACGCTTGACTGCTGAAAGTCTGCTTTCAAATTCGGGTTTATCGGCAAAGTACTCTTTCAATGTTGCAATAAACTCTGTGTTATCATCAAAATTTGAAGCAAGAATTTCAAAAGTGTTAGCATCTGTTTCCGCAGCCGAAACGGAATATTCGGCTTCGGCAGAATGAACCTCTAAATTTGAAAAAATGTTCTTCAATTCGCTGACAATAATACTCTCGGCACCGTCGGCAGAGCTGTTTCTGAACGAAACAAACAATCTGTCACTCGGAGCGGAAAGAGCCATATAAGCAAAATACTTTTCCTGCGCATTAAGAGTTTCGCCGTAAGCGTAAAGTTTGAATTTGTTTTCAATAAGAATATTTCTGTCACTTTCGGACAATAAGCCGGACGAAGAGACACTTTGAGGGAATTCGCCCTCATTTGCACCCACAACAAAAACAGCATAAGGATTGTTGCATCTTATTCTATCAGCCGAACCGATTTGAACATTGTCAAGACCTGACGGAACATTTCCTAAATCCTCGTTCATAATCATAAGATTGAACAGCTTATAAAATTCCTTAACAGTAATATTTTGGTCATTGGAAATTGTGGCAAGCTTGTCGAGAATATCCATAAGCAAATCCCACACTCTGCCCTGTTCAAACGCAAGAACCGACTTTCCGCTGTCGTTAAGCGATTGTGCAAGTCCACGAAGTTTGTCGTCAACAGAAAAATCAATAAGCGTGAAATAAATTGCCTTGCAAATATCGGCAGAGGTTTTCTTTTTGCAAGCCGAATTAAATTTTTGAATTCTTTCAACAACATACTCTCGGCTTTTGTTGATTGCTTCAAGTTTTTTCAAATCATTGTCGGACATTTCCTCGGAAAAGCCTTTTGGTGAATTGGTGAATTCCTTTTTCCACTTTGAGCCTTTGATATTCCAAATAAAAGCATAGTTTTCAAGTTCATTGACAGCCTCATCATCAAGAGCGGTCAACCCTGTTTTAAGCATAGAAAATATGTCATTTGACGACAAAGAATAAATACTGCACCTCATTAAGAAATTCACAAACATAATGAGTGGCTCGGATGAAATATTCTGCCTTTCATCATTGAAATAAGGAATGTTATATTTTGAAAAAGAGAACTGAAGTTCCTTTTGATATTTATCCAAATCTCTGCAAATAACCGCTATATCAGACGCTTTGACGCCCGAGCGAAGAAGTTTTGATATTCTGTCGGACACAAAATCGCATTCATCTGTAACCGACTTTGCACTATAAAGTTCAATGTTTTGCGGAATATCACCGGAAGTGTTTTTTACATTCGAAAATAAAAATTTTTCAGAAAGAATAAGCTCATCATTATTAAATCTGTGATTATCTTTAAGATAAATGGGTTCAAGCATTGAAGCACCTGCATTTTCAGCTGCTTCCCTCAAATAATTGATGTTGTTATTTACATAAGAAAACAAATTGTATTTATCGTTATTAATATGCGAATCGGTACAAAAAGTCACATAAACAGCCTTTGCCTGCGACAAAATCACTTCAAGAATTTTGTATTCCTGTGCAACAAAGCCGTTAAATCCGTCAATGAAAACCGTTCTGCCGACAAAATAATCAAGGTCAACAAGTTTTGTATAAAGTCGGGTTAATTCGCTTGCACCGTCAAGAAATTTGCCGTCAATATACAAATCATATGCAGACATAATAAGAGAAATATCGTGAAGTTTTTGCGACAAAGTTTCTTTTTCGGTATTGACAGAAGCCTGCATAATATCATCCGCACCGACACGGCAAGACTTCATTTCGTCATAAATATTGATTGCCGAATTAATAAAAGCAACATTATCAATATTTTTACCGAACAGTTTGAGCTCATCTTTTATATTCTCACAAGCCTTTTTGAAAACAACAGCCTTTGCACCTTTGGTGAGAATGGGAAGCGGAGCAGAACCGTACCTGCGTGAGATTTCATTTGACAAACGAGAAAAAGAGCCATTCTCTACCGAATTGACCCTACTTTCTCCCAAATCCTTCAGAAGTCGTCTTTCGCTGATAAATGAATACTGCTCCGGAGTAAGCAAAAGGATATTTTGCTCGCCGTTTTCAACAAGTTTCTTTATCTGCGAAAAGACATATTCAGTTTTACCACTGCCGGAACGACCGAGTATAAGCTGTAACATAGCAATTATTCCTCCGGTTTAATCAAGCCTTCAAGCATCATTTTTTCGTGTGCTTCAATCATAAACTCGTACATAGGACGAGCAATATCAAAAGCAAGTTTCATTTCGTCAATAATTGTGCTTGACGCTATTCTGCTCATATCAAAGCTGTTGTATGTGAACGAAAAATTTTTCGCAAGCAAATAAGGTTTTAAATCCTTTGGAGCATCGGGATAAACTTCTTTTTTGTAAAAATCTCTTGCTTCAAAGGTAAAGCCTGCATCCTCACAAGCCTTTAGTGCTTTTCTGAATCTTTTTGGCTGTTCAACAATCATTTGATGAACAAGCCTGAAATCACTTGCTTTCCAAGTCCAAAAAACAAGACCGTAGCCATAGCTGTTTGGATAGAATTCGAAATAATAAAACGGTGCACACGGATATTCTTTTTTATATCGTCTGAAAAACACCCACATATTTTCTCTGTACTTGATTTTAGAGCGGTTGCCCCTTGTATCCCTGTGAATACGAGAATGAACTCTGACAGGGTCAAGATACATTTTGTCGTCAATATCAAACAACACATCCGACATATCAAGAACCATTTGTCTTAATGGTACAGTGATACCCTGCTTAAGTTCTTCCTTGTGTTCCTCATAAAACGGTTTTGAATCATTAAAACGGTTGAGGCAAAGAAGCTCGATACTTTCAGGCTTTATTCCTTTATAGTTATATTCCACCTTTTAACAACCCCTTATTAAGCATAGATTGTGCCGCAAGTTTTGCACAAATTTTTGCCGAATGAAAATTAAGTCCGCCCTGAATCCAAGCATAAAACGGCTCTCGAATAGGAGCGTCGGCAGATAGTTCGATTGATGAGCCTAATGTAAACGCACCTGCTGCCATAACAACCTTGCTGTCATAACCCGGCATATCCCACGGCTCCGGCAAAACAAAGCTGTCAATCGGACTTCCGCTTTGAACGCCCTGACAAAAAGCAACAAGACTTTCTTTATTTTCAAGACCGAGGCACTGAACGATATCGCCTCTTTTTTCGTTATATTTCGGTGTTACATCATAACCGAAACCCTCAAAAAGGGCAGAAATGTAAACAGCACTTTTAAGAGCTTCACCAACGGTGTGCGGAGCAAAGAACAAACCCATATAAAGTTCTCTGTTCATACCGATTGTGCAACCAACCTCTTTGCCAAGTCCGGGAGTAGTAAGCCTATAAGCACATTTTTCGACCAAATCGTGTCTGCCTACGATATAACCGCCTGTGCTTGCAATTCCGCCTCCTGCATTTTTAATGAGTGAACCTGCAATCAAATCTGCGCCAACCTCGGTAGGTTCAAGTTTTTGAGTAAACTCACCATAGCAGTTATCAACCATAACAATTACATTTGGATTTTTTTCTTTAACCACTTTTACTATATCGGCAATCACCTCAACGGTGAGCGACGGACGAAGTTCATAGCCTCTGCTACGCTGAATATAAACCATAGTCACGCTGTCATCAACAGCATTTTTGATAGCTTCCAAATCAGGCACATTATCTTTCAAAGCAACCTCATCATATTCAACTCCGAATTCCTTTAATGAGCCCATTCCCTCGCCCGAAATACCGATTACATTATGTATGGTATCATACGGTGTGCCTGTTACACAAAGCATTTTGTTACCCGGACGAAGCACGCCGAAAAGTGCAGTTGCAAGTGTGTGTGTTCCGCAAGTGAAGTTATGACGAACAAGAGCGTCCTCTGCACCGAAAACCTGTGCCCATACCTTATCAAGAGTTTCTCTGCCACGGTCACCGTAACCGTAGCCTGTTGATGATGTAAAATGACTTTCGGATATACCATTATCAATAAAAGCCTTTTGCACCTTGAGTTGATTGTATTCTGTTATTTCATCAATATATTTAAAGGCATCTTTGCACTTTTCAAGTGCTTCCTGAGATTTTGCCTCTATTCTTTCATCAATATTAAAAAAAGGATTCATCTGTACATTCTCCATACACCAATATTTTCAAATCCGAGTTCATTATAAAAATGCTCGTTCATGTTCTGCTCACGCATAATATATACGGTATTCTTCACATCCGAGCAGATATATTTTACAAGCTGTCCGCCATAGCCCATTCGCTTGAATTCATCAGCCGTTCTTACGGCTGTAAGCACACCGTAGCCGTCATAAATTGATGACAAAATACCGCTTGAAATGATGTTTCCGTCAAAATTCAAGGTATATGCCTTTGCAGTGTTATGCCTGATTCTATGGCTGACATCAACATACCAAGCCTTGAAATCCTGACCGTCATAATCCACAAAATTGAAGAGGTCCATAAGTTTTGGGTATTCATCAATTTCTGCTCCGTGAACAACGCTTTCCATCTTGTGCTCACACGACATAATTACGCCCTCGTCATACTTTGCACCGAATTCAAATGACGGGTCGCAAAGAATCGCACCGTGCCCCGTAATGCAAAAGAACCTTACAAATTCCGCATTGTCAAAGCCGTCATCAAGTGCAAGGGTTATGTCGTTGTCAAGTCGAGAAAGAATTGCCGTGATTTTGCCGTCAATAATTTGACGATAAAATGTTGCAAAGTGATATTTTGTTCCATAGGACTCAAGCAATGACAACACCCTGATTGAGTAGATGTCACGCTTTGTCCATTCGTTAAATTGTTCTGCCGAGTCTATTATTTCTATCATAAATTCATTAAGGCATACCTATCTGATTAATCGGTCAATTTAGGTAGCAACGCCTTTAGTAATCTCCTTGTATCATCTATATCGGATGTTTTCACTACGCTTGCACCCGAATGAATATAGCGAGTCGGGAGCGAAATTGCCATAACTCTTGCTCCGTCACCGCTTGTTTGAATTGCACCTGCGTCATTGCCGCCCGCAACCGCTGTTTTTGTTTGAGCAGGAATATTGTTTTCCTTTGCAACAGCAAAGCCGAGTTCAAACAGTTCTCGGTCATAAATCGTACGGTTATCCATAAATGAAATTACAGGACCGTCACCGAGGACACAAACTCTGTCTGCACCGCTGACGCCGTCCAAATCACCTGCTGTTGTTGATTCAAGAACAATCGCAATATCTGCATCAACAGCATATGAAGTGCATTTTGAGCCACGAAGTCCGACTTCTTCCTGAACGTTAAAGCAAAATACTGTATCATATTCAAGTTCGCTTTTTATAAGTTCAATCATCAGCATACAACCTATACGGTCATCGAGTGCCTTTGCCTTGATATATCCGTTGCCAAGTTCTACATAATCGCTGTAAAAATATGCAAAATCGCCGAGTGAAACATATTGCTCTGCCTCGTCTTTTGAAGTTGCCCCGATGTCGATAAGCAAATCATCAAAACTCGGGCAGCTGTCCTTTTCATCAGAAGAAAGGAGGTGAAAAGCCTTATCGCCGATTACACCTTTAACAGCTTTTTTGCCAACCGTAACAATTCGGTCAAGGCAAACTCTGCTGTCTATACCGCCGACAGAAGTAAAACGCAAATAGCCGTCATCCGTTATGCCTGTTACAATAAATCCGACCTCGTCCATATGGGCGTTGATGCTAATCTTTTGCTTGGGCGCTTTTTTGCCCTTTTTATACGCAATAATCGACCCCATATTATCAACCGAATATTCACAATAATCCTTGATTTGATTGATAATATAATCTCGTACCTTGCCCTCGTCACCCGAAGTGCCGTTAATAAGACACAATTCCTTAAGCATTTACATCACCCACACTTTCCTTGATATATTCGCAAATCAAATCGGCTGTTGCTTCAACATCCTTTGTATCAACAATTTCAATCGGTGAGTGCATATATTTTTCAGGGATTGAAAGAAGCGAAGTTTTTATTCCACGCTGATTGATTGTAATCACATCGGCATTTGTGCCTGTGTGACCACCGCCCATAACCTCGATTTGATAAGGAATATTCATAGACTTTGCAATCTCTTGCATTTTGTGTGACATAGCGCTATCCAAAATCGGAGCAACACCAATCATAACACCCTTGCCGATTTCACCACAGTCTGATTTTTTGCACATCGGAGTGTAGCCAAAGGACACATCAACAACAATTGCTTCGTCAACATCCTTGCCGTAAGCAACAGTCTTTGCACCTCTTGTGCCGACTTCCTCTTGGGAAGAAAAGCAAACGGTTATCTTTGCATCAACATCCTTTAATTTTTCAACTGCAAGCAATATTGAAGCAACACCGCTTCTGTCGTCAAGAACATTTGAGCAAACTTGTGTGCCGACAAGTTCATTGAAATTACGCTTGAATGTTACACGGTCGCCGAGAGAAATAACTTTCTCCGCTTCAGCCTTTGTCATACCGACATCAATTGCGATTTCGTCAATCTTTGGCGGTTTTTTCTCACCTGATTTTTGGAGATGAGGAGGCAAGTTTGAAATAACTCCCCTAACCTCTTTTTTGCCCCACACGGAAACTTCGCTTGCAAGGAGCATTCTTTCATCAATTCCGCCGCATTTGTCAACTTTGATGAATCCGTCATTTGTAATAGCCTTGACAATAAAACCGATTTCGTCAAGATGAGCATCAAGCAAAAAATGCTTACCTTTGCCAAAGATACAAACAACATTGTTCATATCGTCAACCGTAACTTCGCCGTACTGCTTGAGCATATCGGCAAGCAAGGCTGACACATTATTTTCCATACCGCTGACACCGACTGCTGATGTCAGTTTTTTCAATAGTTCAGTAGTGTTCATATCAAAACTCATTAACCAATCTTTTAAATTCTCTACCTCTGTATTCAAATGTTTTGAACTGGTCAAAAGCAGGACACGCAGGGCAAAGTGAAACTATATCGCCCGGCTGTGCCTTTAACTTTGCAACCTCAAGAGCCTCTGCCATTGTAGGCACTTTTTCAATTACTATACCGCTATCCTTGTAATTCGGGTCGGCAACAATTGTATCGTAAATCTTGTCTGCGGTTGCACCATTGAGTACAAGAAGTTTTACATATTTCAAAATATACGGCACCATTTCGGACATATCGTTGCCCTTGTCGCTTCCGCCCATAAGAACAATAATTTTTGTACCGAACGCCTTTAGTCCGCTGATTACACGGCTCGGTGAAGTTGCGATAGAATCGTTATAATATCTTACTCCGTCAAACTCTCTGACAAATTCAATTCTATGTTCAACACCGCCAAAGGTCTGTGCAATTTTTTTGATTGTGTCAACACCGACCATACCCCAAACAGCAGAAATAGCGGTGCAATAATTTTCAACATTGTGCATACCGGGGATGATAATATCCGACTTGTTCATAACAAGAGTTTTTTTGCCGTTTTCTGCATAGTAAATATTGCCGGCTTCATCCATATAAGCACCGTTTTCAATAGGATGCTTGATTGAAAATTCAAAGAGCTGTCCTCTTACATCATATCTCATATCGTGATAAACGCTGTTGCCGATTGAATAATCGCAATCCGCATTGAGCACGGTGCGCTGCGAGGCATTTTGATAAATCAAAACATTACGCTTTGCGTCAACATATTCATCAAGGCTGATGTGGTGGTCTTGGTGTGTACATTCAATATTTGTCACAACCGCAACATCAGGCTTGTTTTTCATATTACCCATTGTGAGAAGTTGGAATGATGAAAGCTCAACAACAGCTATGTCATCTTTGGTGATTTCATCAAGGCACGGCATAAGAGCTTTGCCGATATTTCCGCCGAGGAACACCTTGTAGCCCTCTGCTTCAAGCATTTTTGAAATGAGTGTTGTTGTGGTAGTTTTTCCGTTTGAGCCTGTCACTGCAAAAATCTTTGACGGGCAGTATTTAAAAAACACTTCCATTTCTGTTGTGACAGTTTGTCCTCTTTTGATACATTCGCCAATCCAAGGATTTTGAAACGGCAAAATTCCGTGAGAACGAAAAACAATGTCCATCTGCGGCAAAACATCAAGATAATGTTCGCCGAGTGAGAAATGAACGCCCAAACTTTCAAGACGCTTGCAAACATCCTCACCGATATACTTTTTATCTCGCATATCGCAAGCATAGGTTTCTATCCCGTTTTTTGCCAAAAATTCGGCACACGGAGTATTTGCAACTCCCATACCCACAAATGCAACTTTTTTACCTTTTATTGAATTTATATATTCTTCAGCCGGTGTCATAAAACCGCCTATCCTTTCCGACTACAATATATAATTTTACAACTTATTGTAGTCGGATAAGTTGTATTAATGATTGTTGAGAAAGTGCCTAAATTTCGTTTTCTTACGAAGGAAGATGTACGATGGTACCTCGACTGAGTAAAAAACGAAAAGTGCCAAATATATTTTGTGCTCAATGTACAAAATATATTTACAATCCCTCCGTCAACACTTCGTGTTGCCACCTCCCTTTACACAAAGGAGGCTCAAATCGGTCTATATATTTATGGCACGATTAAGGTGCTTTATCAGCAATCAATGTGCATAAAATGTTCCTGCTTTAAAATCTTTTATGTTAAATTCTTTCATATGTTCTTCAAGTTCTGCCTGAAACGGCAATTGCTCCTTACCCTTGAACTCGTCCTTGATAGGAACTTCAACATTCATAGCATAATTTGCAATCAGCTGTTGGCACTTTGTTGCTTTATTTCCGAGGAAATAACAGCGTGAAGATGAAACCTCCACAACGGCATTTGCAATCTTGATTTGCTCTTTTCTGCCAAGCGGAGTAATCATTTTTGACAGCGAAACGGCACCGTCATCGGCACGGTCGCAAATATAAAGCATAACAACATCAGCCTTGCGTTTTAGGTTGATTGATGTCAAATCATAAATTGCCGATTCTTGATAAGCAATTAAGTCATTTTTGTCAACTTCATCTTCTTTGAGAATATAGATTACACTCTTGCCCTTTGTTGCACGGGCGGTGAACTCAAAATCATCAACAACAACTTTTTCGTCAACCGAAAAAGAATTGAGTCGCAAGTTCTCAACAACAGCGTTGTAATAGCTGTCTATATCTTTTTCCTGTCTTGCGGTGAAATAATATCCTGTGTCGGACAATTCATTTTCAACAGATTCAAGGAATTTATCGCTCTTACCGTATTTTGAAAAATACAGGAACAAAACAGCCATACTCGCAACAACAAGAATATCACTCAAATATGCAGCTATCATAGTCATCGTTGCACCGAGCGATTTTGCCATAACAGGCTCAACACCGATATAAACAAAAAGGTAAATGGCTGTTACAATAACAACTGAGTTCATTATTTTTTTTAATCGTTTTTGCTTTTTTCTAAATTCTCTCATATCACTTAATCATTTCGTTAAATTCATCTTCGTCAATCACAGGCACGCCGAGAGCCGCAGCTTTATCAAGTTTTGAGCCTCCTGCCTCACCTGCAAGAACATAGGTTGTTTTTTTACTGACAGATGATGAGGTTTTGCCGCCAAAGGATTCAATAATCTTTGAAGCTTCCGAGCGTTTATAGGTTGGCAATGTGCCTGTCAAAACAAAGGTCATACCGTCAAATCTCTTGTCAACAACAACGGTTTTGCTCTGCATATTCACACCGACTGCCTTTAGCTCATTAACAAGTTCAATCGCATTTTCTGTGTGGAAAAAGTCATACACGGCATCAGCCATAATATCGCCGTATCCGTCTATATCAAGGATTGCTTCTTTTGAAGCGTTGATGATATTGTCGATATTTTTAAATTCATCCGCCAACAATTTTCCTGCTTTTGCACCGATATGGCGAATACCAAAAGCGAAAATCAGTTTGCCCAAATCATTGTTCTTACTGTTTTCAACAGAAGCAATGATGTTATTTGCGCTTGTTTCCTTAAATCCGTCCAACGAAGCAATTTTGTCTTTGTCAAGATGATAAATATCGGTCACCTTGTTTATCATACCCTCATTTACAAAGGTTTCAATAATGCTCGGACCGAGCCCCTCTATATCCATTGCATCACGGGAACAGAAGTGAATCAAATTGCGAAGAAGCTGTGCCGGACATTCGGGATTGATACATCTGATATCAACCTCGCCGTTTTCTCTGATAACCTTTTCGTGGCAAGACGGGCAAATATCGGGATAAACAAAACTGCCGTCGCTGTGCTTTTCATTCACGCAAAGGACTTCCGGAATGATGTCGCCTGCTTTTCTGACGGTAACAACATCGCCGATATTAACGCCCTTTTCGTTGATGAAATCCTGATTATGGAGCGTTGCCCTCGAAACTGTTGTTCCTGCAAGGTGAACAGGCTCAAGAACTGCTGTCGGAGTGAGTTTGCCTGTTCTGCCGACAGTAATTTCTATATCAATAATTTTTGTCTGTTTCTCCTCGGGCGGATATTTGAAAGCAACCGCCCATTTTGGGAACTTTGCGGTTGAACCCAAAATTTCTCTTTGAGCAAAATCATCAACCTTGATTACCGCACCGTCAATGTCAAATTCAAGGCTTCCTCGTCTTTCGCCGATTTCCTCAACCTTTGAAAATGCAGTTTGAATATCGTCAACTCTTTCATAATAAGGAATTGTGTTGAAGCCGAGTTTTTTGAGATAATCAAGGCTTTCCTTATGAGAATTAAGAGTTGCACCCTCAATTTGCTGAATGTTGAAAACGAAAATATCAAGTCCACGCTCGGCGGCAACCCTGCTGTCCTTTTGACGGAGAGAGCCTGCGGCAGCGTTTCGAGGATTTTTGAACGGCTTTTCGTCATTGATAAGCTGGCGGTCAACAACTCGTTCAAAACTCTTTTTAGGCATATAGACCTCGCCTCTGACCTCAATAAAAGGAACGGCGACATTGAGTTTGAGCGGAATGTTATGGATTACACGCAAATTGCCCGAAACATCCTCGCCGACATTTCCGTCACCACGGGTTGAACCTCTTACAAACTCGCCGTTGACATATTCAAGGCTTACGGAAAGACCGTCAATTTTCGGTTCAACAACATAGTGAACATCCGAAACACTTTCTTTTACTCTACGGTCAAAATCAAAGATTTCCTCTTTAGAAAAAGCGTCCTGCAAACTTTCCATTCTGACAGTATGTTCAACGCTTTCAAAGGAATTATCCGCCTTGCCTCCGACTCTTTTTGTCGGAGAATCAACAGCGTCATACTGCGGATATTTTTCTTCTAATTCCTTAAGTTCACGCATCATCATATCGTACTCATAGTCCTCAATTTCAGGTGCGTCATCGTTATAATAACGGTCGGAATGATAGCGAAGAGTTTTTCTTAATTCATCAATTTTTTGCTTGATATTTTCCATACAATCACCTTTAAGCAATAATTATAATTATTATAACATTATAAGGACATTTTATCAACCTACACGGCATAAAAAAATACCACTTCATTTATGAAATGGTATTTAAAAAATATTAATTTATGCAAGTGTGAACTTGTGGAATACTTTTTTGCCTTTCTTAACAACGATACCGTTTGCGAGGTCGTCCTTTGATACAGCAGTGAAAACATCGGTGATTTTTTCATCATTTACGCTGATACCGCCCTGCTGAATGAGGCGTCTGCCCTCGCCGTTTGACTTAATCATACCTGCCTTAATCATAAGAGAAAGAACAGTTACTTTGTCATCCTCGAAATCTGCATCTTCAACAGTTGTTGTCGGCATATTGCTGTCATCTGAACCGCCTGCAAAAAGAGCCTTTGCCGCTGTTTGGGCCTTGTCTGCCTCTTCCTTGCCGTGAACAAGTTCTGTAAGAGAATAAGCAAGAACCTCTTTTGCCTTGTTAAGCTCTGCTCCCTCGAGTTTTGCATACTCGTTAATCTCGCTCATAGGGATGAATGTGAGAAGTTTCATACACTTGATAACATCGCCGTCATCAACATTTCTCCAATACTGATAGAACTCATAAGGAGTTGTTTTTTCTGCATCAAGCCAAACAGCGCCCTTTTGAGTTTTGCCCATCTTCTTACCCTCGGAGTTGGTGAGAAGTGTGATAGTCATGGCATTTGCTTCTTTGCCAAGTTTTCTGCGGATAAGTTCCATACCGCCAATCATATTGCTCCACTGGTCGTCACCGCCGAATTGGAGATTACAACCGTACTTTTGATACAAAGCATAGAAGTCATATGACTGCATAATCATATAGTTGAATTCAAGGAATGAAAGTCCCTTTTCCATTCTTTGCTTATAGCACTCTGCGTTCAACATTCTGTTTACGCTGAAGCAAGCGCCAACCTCACGAAGTACCTCAATATAATTAAGGTCAAGAAGCCAATCGGCATTGTTAACCATTATAGCCTTGCCCTCACCGAAGTCGATAAATCTTGACATCTGCTTTTTGAAACATTCGCAGTTGTGATTAATAGTTTCTTTTGTCATCATTTGACGCATATCGGTTCTGCCTGATGGGTCACCGATCATTGCAGTACCGCCACCGATAAGAGCGATAGGCTTGTTGCCTGCTTGTTGAAGTCGCTTCATAAGTGTAAGTGCCATAAAGTGACCGACATGAAGTGAATCGGCAGTTGGGTCAAAGCCGATATAGAATACTGCCTTACCGTTATTTACAAGTTCTCTGATATGTTCTTCATCTGTCACCTGAGCGATAAGTCCACGCTCAACGAGTTCTTCATAAACTCCCATTTATATATCCTCCAAAAAATAAATATTATCTATTATAAATCAAGCCGGCAAAACAACACATGTGCCGTTTTTTACCTTTTGCTCCACATTAATTCCCATAATTATTAAGTAATTCCTCCGCTGATTTCAGCAATGATTCGGTAGCATTGATACCGCCCATAATTCTTGCAAGTTCATTCTTTCTGCCGTCATAATCAAGAGCGGTGACATTGGTATATGTCCTATCGTTTTCAACATTCTTTTCAATAAGAAAATGACTGTCGGCAACAGAAGCAATCTGTGCGGAATGAGTGACGCAGATAACCTGTGTGAATGCACCGAGTTCTTTCAGTTTTAAGCCGATTTTTCTGCTCGCCTTACCGCTAACGCCCGTATCAATCTCGTCAAAAATCAGAGTGTCGATGCTGTCTTTTTGAGCAATAATACTCTTGATGGCAAGCATAATTCTTGATAGCTCACCGCCCGAAGCGATTTTTGCAAGGGGCTTTGCCGTTTCGCCGACATTGGTTGCAATAAGGAACTCAATCTTATCCCAGCCGTTGGCCGACAAATTGCCCTTTTCGAACGAAGTTGTAAACTTGATTTTAGGCATATCCAAAAATTCAAGTTGTTTGCAAATTTCGTTTCCGAGTTTTTCAGCTGTCGATTTTCTCAAGTCGGTAAGTTTTTGTGCAAGTGCAACGGTTTTATTAAAAATCTCGTCATACTGCACATTGAATTTTTCAAGCTCCTCCTCGGAGTTTTCAAACGCTGTTCGTTTTTTTACAGCTTCATCAAGATAGTATAGCATATCTTGTTCGGTTTCGCCATACTTATTTGAAAAAGTATAGTACAAATCAAGCCGTTCTTCTATTCTGTTAAGTTCTTCGGGTTCGAATTCAATGCTGTTAATCTTATCAAGCAGGGCATCTTTTACAACCTCTACGCTGTCGTTGAGTGCTTCTGCCTTGTCATAAACAGACTTTATTTCGCTGTCAACATCCGAAACAGAGCCGATTTCCTTAACCGCTGTTGAAAGCAAAGTTGAAATACCGGAATACTCGTCACTGCCGTTAAAAGCCGACAATGCAGAATTGAGCGACTGCAAAAGGGTTTGCGAATTCAAAATAATATTCTTGCGTTTTTTGAGTTCGTCCCATTCGCCAACCTTGATTTCGGCATCGGAAAGTTCCTTGATTTGATAATCCAAAAGTTCAATCTGTCTGTCTCGTTCGTCTGCGTCCATAGTGAGAGCCTTCAACTGCTTTCTGACTGACAAAAGCTGTTTGAACGACTGCTTATATTCATCAAGAACGCCGTCAAGAGAGCCATACATATCAACAAATTTGTAGTGATAATCGGCATTAAGCAAGGTTTGACTGTCGTGCTGACCGTGGATATTGACAAGAAGATTGCCAACCTCCTTGAGCATTGAAACAGTGCAAACACTGCCGTTAATTCTACAAGTTGATTTGCCCTGTGCAGAGATTTTTCTTGAAAGGACAAGAGCACCGTCATCATCACAAGGCAAGTCAAATTCATTAAGTTTTTGTTCAACTTCTTTGCTTATATCTTCAAAATACGCTGTAACAAGAGCATTTTCACTGCCCGCACGGACAAGTTCTTTTGATGTTCGCTCGCCCAAAATGGCATTGATAGAATCGACAACAATGGATTTACCCGCACCGGTTTCACCGGTCAGGACATTGAAGCCGTTTGAAAACTCTATTTCTGCCTTTTCGATAACAGCAATATTTTCGATACTCAAAGTTTTAAGCATTTAACATAGTCCTCAATTTGTCTGTAAACTGTGAAGCAATTTCCTCGCTTCTGCAAAGGATGAAAATAGTATCGTCACCTGCAATGGTGCCGAGAATTTCTCCGTGATTCATTGAATCAATTGCGGCACAGGCAGCATTTGCCATACCTGCAAAGCATTTGATTACAATAATATTCATTGCAAAATCAATGCTGATAATTGTTTCGTTAAAAATTCCGCCAACTCTATGGGCAATATTATCGGCATTTTTTTTGCCTGTTGAATAGATATATCTGCCCTTTGATGACAATTCCTTGACAAGTCGGAGTTCCTTTATATCACGGGAAATGGTTGCTTGAGTTACTTCAAAACCGAAGCTGTTGAGCATATCCTGAAGTTCCTCTTGTGTTTCAATCTCATTTTGTGTAATAAGCTCTATAATTTTTGCCTGTCTTCTTTTTTTCAAGGTAAAATTCTCCTTTCGAGCAATTTTTTATTGAGAATTTCATAAAAATTATCGGGTTTAATCTTAATCAGCTTGGCTGTATAAGACGATTTTGAAATAGTAATTTTTGTTTCCTCATCAATAGGAATGGACTCCTTGCCGTCTATTGAGAGATAAGCATTGTTGTTCCTATCGTTAACCACAGAAATTTCAAGTGTTTTATCAGGTGAAAAAACAATACTTCGATTGATTAATGAATGCGGACAAATCGGAGTTGCCACAACGCACGAATTATCCGGGCTGACAACAGGTCCGCCTGCTGCCATTGAATATGCGGTTGAGCCTGTCGGAGTTGAAAAAATCATTCCGTCTGCTCTGTTATCCGACACAAGTCTGCCACCGCACGTAACGGAAATATCAATCAGCCTTGCAAGGTCGCCTCTTGAAATAACAGCATCATTAAGACACTGATATTCGCTTTGCACACCGTTTTTATCGGTGACTACTGCCCGTATCATCATACGCTCTTCAACCTCGTAATCAGCGGTTGAAAGGCATTTCAAAAGAGCAAGTTCATCCCTTTCAAGTCCGCTCATAAAACCAAGTCTGCCTGCGTTTATGCCAAGAGTTAGCTTGTCGAACAAAGCAGATGATTTGGCAATATTAAGGGTTGTGCCGTCACCGCCGACAGCAATCATAATATCATTTCTTTTGATAAGTTCTTCCTGATTGGCAAAAAGAGGCTTTGAAATGTCCTCAATATCCTTGTTGCATTTTGCAATCTCAACTTGAATGCCGAGTTGAAAAAGGACAGCAACAATTTGGTCGGTCAGTTTGGCAACATCCTTATTATATATATTAGGAAAAATGGCAATTTTCATTTTCTCACCTACTTATCAAGCTCTGTGTGTGACATATTTACAAGTTCTTTTGCATTCACATCATCCGAAACAACAGGTTCTTGCGACTTGTTGAGATAAATCAAATATTCAATATTGCCCTCCGGACCTTTGATTGGAGAGAACTGAAGTCCCATAACGCTAAAGCCGTTTTCGAGAGCAAGTTTGATTACATTTTCTACAACCTCAAGATGAACATTCAAATCTCTGACTACACCCTTTTTGCCGACTTTTTCCTTGCCTGCCTCAAACTGCGGTTTAATAAGACAAACTGCTTGTCCGTCCGCTGCAAGAAGTGTGTTCAAGTTTGGCAAAATATGTTTGAGAGAGATAAACGACACATCAACCGATGCAAAATCAACTTCATCAGGGATTTGTTCACGGGTTGCATATCTGAAATTTGTTCGTTCAAGGTTGACAACTCGTTCATCTGTGCGAAGTTTCCACGCAAGCTGACCGTAGCCGACATCAACGGAATACACCTTTACTGCACCGTTTTGGAGCATACAATCGGTAAAACCGCCCGTTGAAGCACCGACATCCATACAAATCTTGCCCTCAAGAGTTATAGGGAATTCCTGCATAGCCTTTTCGAGTTTTAAACCGCCTCGTGACACATACTGAAGTGTTTTGCCTCGAACTTCAAGAACATCGCCCTCTTTGAGTTCAAAACCTGCCTTGTCCACCTTTTGATTGTTTACATATACTATTCCTGCCATAATTATAGCCTTTGCTTTTTCCCTGCTCGGAGCATAGCCCTGCTCAAATACGGCAACATCAAGTCTTGTTTTTTTTTGCATAATTAATCCTGATTTACTATATCAATTATTGACTCCTTGTCGAGTCTGTATTTTTTTAGTTGACTGTCAACGCTTGCCTGCTTGATGAATTCATCCTCAATACAGATGTGGCGGAATTTTGCCGTTACATCACTTTCTGCAAGCATTGAGCCGAAGCACTCACCTACACCGCCTGACTTTATACCTTCTTCAAAGAAATAGACGGTTTTGACATTCTTCAAAAGGTCAAGCACATTCGGATTGATAGGTTTAATTCTGTTAAGTTTTATTGCAAATGTATTGTCAAGCTCGCCGAGTGCGTCATAGACATTCAAAAATTCTCTGCCGAAGCCGACAATACATTTTTCTGCATTGGTATCGCCGAAAGTGTCAAAATCCGCACGCTCGTATTTATAGCCGTCAATAATTTTGCCTTGACCGCCTCTCGGATAACGAATTGCGACAGCATGATTTTCTCTGTAAGCGGCTTGATACATCATTTCACGAAGTTCATCAAATGATGACGGAGCAAACACCGAAAGATTAGGCACGCTCATAAGATAAGCTGTGTCAAAAACGCCTTGATGGCTTTCGCCGTCCTCACCGACAAAACCTGCACGGTCAATGCCGAAAATAACCTTTAAGTCCTGCATTGCAACATCGTGCACAAGTTGGTCATACGACCTTTGAAGGAAGGTTGAATAGACGGCAAAAAACGGAATCATACCATTCTTTGCAAGACCTGAAGAAAAGGTCACGGCGTGTTCCTCCGCTATACCGACATCAAAAAATCTTTCGGGATACTTATACGAAAAATCAACAAGTCCCGTACCGGTACTCATAGCAGCGGTTATAGCACAAATTCTCTTATCTTTTTTTGCAAGTTCGCAAAGATAATCGCCGAAAACCGATGAATAATTTTCGCCTGACGAAAGAGGCTCGCCCGTTTCAATATCAAATTTGCCTATTCCATGAAACTTTGACGGATTCTTTTCGGCAAACTCATAGCCTTTGCCTTTTAAGGTGTTAACATGAACAAGCACGCTGTTATTATGTGCTTTTGCAACTGTCAAAACATCAATAAGACTTTCCAAATCGTGACCGTCAATAGGACCGTAATACCTAAATCCTAAATCCTCGAAAACTGTTGAATGATAAAGTCTTTTTCTGATTTTTGTATTAGTTATGGTAATAAATCTTTGAACCTGTGCACCGATTTTCGGCACTCGGGAAAGTGCATGCTGAATTTTTGACTTAAAAGTAAAATATTTTGGAGAAATGCGGATATGGTTCAAATTCTTTGCCATAGAGCCGACATTGTCACTTATAGACATATTATTATCATTTAATATTACAATGAGATTATTATGCTCATTGCCGGCATTATTGAGTGCCTCATAAGCAAGTCCGCCTGTCAGCGCACCGTCACCGATAACGGCAATAACCTTGCCTTTGTCGCCGTTGAGAGTCTTTGCCTTTGCAAGACCGATAGCGGCTGAAATTGAAGTTGACGAATGTCCTGATGAAAAAATATCGTGATTACTTTCGCAAGGACGGGTAAAACCACTGATTCCGCCCTCTGTGCGCAAGGTGGAAAAGCTGTCCTTTCTGCCCGTAAGAATTTTGTGAGTATAGCACTGATGACCGACATCAAAAACGAATTGGTCGCTTGGTGAATTAAAGACCTTGTGCATTGCAACGGTCAATTCAACAGCACCCAAATTGGAAGCAAGGTGACCTCCGTTTTTTGACACGGTATCTATCATCAATTCTCTGATTTCATCACACAATGCGTCAAGCTCGTCTATATTAAGTTTTTTTATATCCTTTGGAGAATTTACATTCTCAAGATACGACATAAGCTCAACTCTTTTCTATGAGCGAAGTGCTCAATTTTCTCTGGTGGTGAGATAATTTGAAAGTGCCACCATAAATTCGTTATTATCAAAATTCTGCAAAATCTCGACCGCCGACGCTGTGAGAGTTTCAACATCCTTTTGTGCTTTTTCTGCTCCGACAAGAGTAACATAAGTTGTTTTGTCGTTTTCAGCATCAGAGCCTATATGCTTGCCGAGTTTTTGTTCATCTCCGTAAATATCAAGCAAATCATCCTTGATTTGAAAAGCTGTGCCGATGAGATAAGCATATTTTGAAGCAAGTGCAATCTTTTCTTCATCTGCGCCTGCTGCAATGCAACCAAGCAAACAAGCCGCAGAAATGAGAGCGCCTGTTTTCAGTTTATGAACAGTCAAAATTTCCGAAATATTAGGGTCACAAGCCTCATATTTCAAGTCGATAACCTGACCGCCGATCATACCGCCGACACCTGCATTCTGCGCCAAAAGGCTGACAGCAGTTGCATTTTTTGTGTCATCAAAATCTGCGCCCGCACAAATCTCGAATGCGTGTGTGAGAAGTGCGTCACCAGCCAAAAGCGCAGTAGCCTCGCCATACATTTTATGGCAAGACGGATTGCCTCTTCTCATATCGTCATCATCCATACATGGCAAATCATCGTGAATGAGAGAATATGTGTGTATATATTCAATAGCGCAAGCATACGCCATTGCTTTTTGGACATCTCCGCCACACATCCTGCAAAATTCAAGAACAAAAACAGGTCTTAATCTTTTGCCACCGTTGAGCAAAGAATATCTCATAGCTTTTACAACTTGAGCCTGACCGTCATTTGCCTTTGGTAAAAATTCCACCAAATGTTCCGAAACCTCTTTGCTGTACTGCTCAAGTTGGTTTTTTAAATCAACTGTAAACATCATTTACTCCTTATTTATCTCTGTGATTTTTGCCTTTGCATTTTTGAGTTTGTCGGCACAAAATGAAGTGAGCCTTGTGCCCTCCTCAAAAAGTTCCAAAGCCTCATCAAGAGAAACCTCGTTTTTTTCAAGTATAGAAACAATTTCTTCAAGTCGGGAAATTGCCTGTTCGTATGTCATTTCTTTTTTAGTTGCCATCAGCGTTAACCTCTGTTATTGTGGAAACCAATGTTCCGTTCTTTAGCTTTGTTACAATGCTGTCGCCGACATTGACATTTTTTGCATCAGTCAGCACAGCACCTTGCTTTTCTGTAATTGTGTACCCTCTGCCGATGACGGCAAGAGGACTGAGAGCATCAAGCATAGCGGAATTTTTCTGCAAATCGTATGCCTTACTCTTTAAAATATTTTCAAAATAAAGACCGATAGTCTTTTGATAATTTTCTATGATTGAAGAATGAAAATCAAACAACTTGTCAATGTCGGCAAGCGGAGATTTTTTCATAATATAATCAAGTCTTGCTTCCTCGCCCTGAACAATACTTTCAATATTTCTTTCAAGCAAGATTTCAAGTCCTTGAAGATTGACAAATTCGTTGTTTATATCCGGCACGGCAAGTTCTGCCGCTGCACTCGGAGTAGGTGCTCGCAAATCCGCAACAAAATCGCAGATTGTAAAATCCGTTTCATGACCGACAGCCGAAATAATCGGAGTTTTGCAATTATATACCGCATCGGCTACTTCCTCGGTATTGAACGCCCACAAATCTTCGATTGAGCCGCCGCCCCTGCCGACTATGATTGTGTCCACGCCGAGATTATCCAAAAATCGAATTGACGATGCAATATCCTTTGATGCCAAATCGCCCTGAACAACGGTTGGAACAATAATTATCTCACACAGCGGATAACGGCGAGAGAGGACATTTTTTATATCCTCAACAGCAGCGCCCATATTTGAAGTGGCAACACCGATTTTTTCGGGATATTCGGGAATAGGCTTTTTTATATCTTCGTCAAAATAGCCTTTTTGTGCAAGTTTTGCCTTAAGCTGTTCAAACGCAACAGCCAAATCTCCTGCGCCTTTTGGTTGAATGTCACGAACATAAAGCTGATAAACACCGTCACGCTCGTACACTCCGATTTGACCGAAGCAAACAACATTCATACCGTCTTTCGGAACAAATTTCAATTTATAATTATCGGTTGCAAACATAACACATTTAAGTTGAGAGGAGCTATCTTTCAGCGTAAAATACATATGTCCGCTTTGACGATAATGCTTAAAATTGGAAATTTCGCCCATTACATAAATGTTTTGAATAGGCGGAATTTCGTCAAACAATGACTTGATATATCTATTAATTTGTGAAACTGTAAGTGTAGTCATTATCTGTTATCTTTCAAATAAGCATAAATTGCCGTGCCTGCCGCATTGTCGAGAGAAAATTCGCTTTCGGCAAAATACGCATTATATCTTTCGTTGATTATTTTGCGAAGCAAGGAATTTGATGCAACACCGCCCGAAAAAACAACAGGCAAATCACCGTATTTGTCGACAACACCGCCAAGCATTGACGACACTGTTTCGGCAATGTAAGTAAGCACAAACTTGGCAACATCTTCTGCCAATTCGCCTTTATCAATCATATTTCTTGCTTTATTTTCAACACCGCTCAACGAACAATCGCCGTCAAGCATAGTTGGTTTAATCTTATAATTTTTGTCACTTTTTTTCGAAAGAGCGTCAAGCTCTTTGCCACACGGAAAAGTCATACCAAGCATCACACCTGTTCTGTCAACAGCCTGTCCTGCTTTTAAGTCCGTGCTTTGAGCAACAACGGTTGCTTTGATTATTTCTTCATCATCGGGTTCAACAATGAGAGCCTCGGTAGTGCCTCCGCTCAAATGAAACGCAATGAACCTTTGGTTAATCAGTTCAAGCATATCAGCCGAATAGAGAGCCGCAAGAATGTGCCCAACCTGATGTGAAGTTTTGTACATAGGCACATTATTCACACTTGAAAGCACAGTTGCAACATTTTCGCCAACCAAAAAACACGGCATATAGCTACCGTCAACATTTCGTGGACGGGTGCTGACACCGACAGCCTTTGGCACATCAAATTCTAATTCTTTGCAGAGCCTCGGCATATTGACCGTGTGCTGAAAAACCGCATCACTTTGACGAAGTCCCCGTTCACCCCGCTTAACGGTGAGCACCTGCTTTGCCTGACGAATAATCTTGCCGTCATAGGTTGCAATTGAAGTTGTATAATTGCTTGTGTCAAAGCCGATATACATTACTCTACTCCCTTGGCAACAGAACCGAGAATACCGTTGATAAATGAATAGTCACCCTCGCCTGAATACTTCTTTGCAAGCTCAACTGCCTCGTTGATTGCAACGCTTGCAGGAACATCATCAACATATTTGATTTCGTAAATTGCAAGGCGAAGAATAGCAAGATTGACTTTTGGAAGTCTGTTTGTTTTCCAGCCCTTTGAATAGGTGTTGATAACCTCATCCAACTCCTTGATTTTGGAATCTACTCCCTCAAAAAGTTCCTTTGCATATTTGCCGACCTTGGCAACATTTTCCTCATAAATAGCAAGGGTTTCTTCGTTGTTAAATAGATTTTGGAACACAAGGCAAAAAGCCTGTTCCCTTTGTTCTGTCCTGTTCATATATTCTCCTATAAAAAAGCCGACTCATATAACAACAGTATTGAGCCGGCAGTTTAATCAGTTTTCACTTGTTAAAGGTGCATTGGAGTCGCCGTTCTCCGGAAAATCAATACCGGCAATAATAACATTGACCTTGGAAACTTCCTTGCCGGTCATATTGAGAATTGCCTCGTGTACATTGTGCTGTACATTTTCTGACACAGTTTTGATTTTTTTATTTGGAAGTAGGTTGATATAGATGCTGATATCCATATCCTCGCCATCCTGTGTGATTCGTACGGGACTCATAACCTTGAGGCTACCTTTTTTGATTGTGCCGACAACATCCATCGGCTTGCTTGAAAAAGAACTCACGCCGTCAACATCCTTTGCGGCATTGATTGCGATTGATGAAATTGCTTCTTCATTGATGATAAGGTTGCCCTTTTCGTTTGAACTTGTAATTTCCATATACATAACTCCTTTGGTGTTTATATTATAACACAAAAGAAATAATTATACAAGATATATTTCGGCGTGTCGAAAAAGTATTTTCGACACGCTGTAGGCTGTTGAGAAAGTTTCTGAATTTCGTTTTCTTGCGAAGGAAGATGTATACAAATACCTCGACTGAGCAAAAAACGAAAAACGCCAAAAATGCTGTAAGTTCGATACTTACAGCATTTTTAAAACCCCACCGTCAACACTTCGTGTTGCCACCTCCCCTTGCTTCAAGTGGAGGCAAGTCGGTTAAATGTATTTGGCGTGTTTCAGAAGCTTTATCGACAGTCTGATTTAATTATTATTAGATTGAATTATAGATACATCTTCAAAACCGCACTTAAGCTGTGACATTGCAATGTCTTTGATTTGCATAATCGTGGTATCGTCGAGCGTTTTGCAATCAACCACGACATCAACTCCCGTGCCGTCATCTTTGACAACGGCAATGCAATTATCAATACCCTTTGCACACACAAGGGTTTCTATCTTATTTTCAATAGTGATGAAGTTTGATATTCTTGTGATATTCTCCGCCGCAACTGTTCGGGCACCTTCGGTTTCGGAGGTGTTTGAAACAATTGCTTGGAGTTTTTCAAGAGCGGTATCACGGGCAGAATTACGCTCCATACGAGCCTTTGTAAAATAAGTGTCGCTTTCTTTGACATCGGTTGTTGTTGCATCAACAAGCTCTGCCTTGCCGAGAGTTTTTTCTGTTGCCGAGTCAATAAGAGGCCGGATAGTTGAACCGACATCCGTGTTTTGATAATACCAATTGCCGACAACACCGATACCCAAAATCAGCACAAAAGCAGCAACGGTTGATATGTATTTTTTACGCTTTTTACGGTCTTTTTTATCATCGGGATTGACGAGTTCAATAGGCTTTTCGTCAACAATTTCCGAATCAAACTCATTTTCGAATTCTGCAAATTGTTCCTCATCTGATTTGATTTGCTCATCGATCGGGTTGATTTGTTCGTTTTTATTTTTCATATAATCACCTGTTAAGTTTTGATACGCTGATTTTTGCCGTTGATATGCCAAAAAGAGACGACACGGCAGAAATAATTTTTTCCTTTACATTGGCATTGTTGCCACCCTGACAAACAACCGCAACACCCATAACCTTTGGAAACGATTGCTTAATCAGCACGGGAGAATCGTTGTTGTTATCCTCATACAATACATATTCGCTCTTTTTTGAAATATAACCGCTGTTTTTGTTTTCATCCAAATTTTGAGCATAAAAATTTTCGTCGGTTTCCTGCAAAGTAATCATCACCTTGCATTTGCCGACACCGTCAATTGATGAAATTATGCTTTCTGTTTTGTCCTCCAATGTTGAAATGTACTGCTGATAATCGGTTTGGGCAGATTTTTTTGAAGCGGTGGCAGGCAGTTTGATTTCGGACAAAAGAATGAGCACAACACCGAATATGCAAGCAACAATCAGCAGTCGCTCTTTATGCTTTGATTGCTTGAATTTTTCAACATATGATTTGATTTTACTGTCCAATGTGCACCACCTCCGCATTGATTGACAAATTTTCAAAAATCAATTTTTGAACCGTTGCTGTGTCGTAATCATCACTCACGGAAACAACTACTTTTTCAACAACAATTTCGTTATCCGAATTTATTCTTGAACGGCAATTGACATTTGCACCTATGATACTATTTTCTGTAAGGCAAGTTTTAATTTGGCTTTCTATCATTTCATCGTTTATACTATATGTATTTGCCGTTTCGATTTCAGGGAGGTCAAAATTAATTTTCGACTGTGAAAAAGGATACAGAAAAGACAGAAAAATGAAAAGCGAAATTATCATTTTATAAAACCGTCCCATACTCCCTTTTGGCGTCAAAAACGAAAACACAACACACATCAAAACCGTCATACACACAAAGATTGTCCACTGCTTAAAAAAGTCCATTATCTTCCGCCTGCCGCTATCAAAATTCCAAATGATATAACCGTTGTGACCATTGACAAAATCAGAATTACATTCATCAAAAGCAGGGTGTTCAAAAAAGCATTGAGCACCGCAGATACCGATTTATCGCCGAAAACATCGGATACAATTGCACATACCGTCAGTGAAATTCGCCACAATACCACCTCAACTATTGACGGCAAAAACACAAGTGCAACCGCAATCACACCGACCACACCGACGCTGCTTTTTATAAGTGACGAATAGGCTTGAATCGAAAGCAAACCCTCACTGATTGACGAACCGATAACGGGCACAACAGAATTTATTGCAAAGCGAACTGAACGGAGTCCGAGCATATCGGCTCTGCCTGCCACAGCCGTTTTCACCGACAATATTGACACAAACACACCTGATAAAAAAGATATACAAGTTGTTATAATTCTTTTGAGTGATGTCAACAATTTATCCAAATTAAGTTCATATCGAAGTGACGAGGTTACACCCAAAGCAAGGTAGCAATTGACAATCGGCATAAACACATTTGACGAAATAAAAGACAATGCCTGCGACAAAACAAGAAGCGTTGTGTTTGTTGAAAACCCTGTTGTGATACCACCGGAAGCGACAACAATACTGCAAAATACCGGAATGAACGCATACACAAAATCAGACGCAACCGATATTGCCATTGACGCCATTGAAACCGTTGTTGTGAGTTTTACAAGGATAACCGTTGAAATGAAAATTGCCGTTGCTGTTGAATAAATCGTATTCAACGAGTTGTCCGAATCATTTTTCAGGCTTTGAAGCAATGCGGAAAGCAGAATAAACACAAGCACGGTTACACTCGATTTAATCGGCAATTCCGCTTTTTTTGACAACAAAGATTTGATTAATTCCACTATATCATTAAGCGAAAGTTTTGTTATACTGTCATACGAAAAATCAAGCAAGCCGAGTTCCTCAAGCATTTTTTGAGTATCATCATCAAGTTGCTTTTCGAATGATGACAAATCATAACTTTCAAGGGTTTTATCATATTTTTCTCTGCTGAAATCTTCTGAATATGCCGTTTCCGAAAAAGACAGAAAGAAAAGCAAAGCACACAAAAATAATATCGTCTTTTTCATTTGACAAGTCCTACCACCATTGAAATCACCGTTTCTATCAAAGGCATAACAAGAGAAAGCACGAGCACTTTTGCCGATATTTCCGTAAGAGAAGCAAGTGCGTTTTCGCCGTTATCCCTGCAAATATCCACAGTAAACTGCGTTATGATTACTATAAAAAGTGCTTTCAGCATAAGCCTGACATAAGCAACTCCCGAAGGCACAGTGTCAGAAAGTTGAATCAAGGCAGAATACAATTCGGACACCTTGTCCGATATTGCAAGAAACGAAAGAACACCGCCTGCAACCGACAATATAAGTGCAAAACTTCTGTTGTGCTCCTTTACTATCAAGCTACACATCAGCACGCAAAACGAAATTCCTATAACTTTTGCCATAGCTACAAATTAAACAAAGATTTGACTGTTGAAAACAGTTCTTTAATCTGCGGAATGAGCATCATAAGCACAACAATTACGCCTGCAAGAGTTGTAAGCATTGCCTGGTCATCACGCCCCGAGCGAACAAGCAAGGTATTCAGCACGGCAACGATTATTCCGATTGCCGCTATTTTAAAAATAAAATTCACTTCCATAATGTTACACCTCTAAATCAATACCAACGCTATTACCGTGCCAAACGAAAATCCGATGCTGACATAAATTTTTGATTTTGACTTATACTCCACTTCATATTTACGCACAGCCGATGACATATATTCCTTAAAAAATTCAATTTGTTTGATTTGATTTTGAACATCGAACTTGCCGAGCGAATAAAAGAAGTGTCCTATTGCCTCGTTTTCCTCATCATTGAGCGGAGTTTTTGCTTTTTGCTCGGCAAGAAGCATATCTTGTCCCACAAAGTCAAGCGATTTCAGCCGTTCACTTGCAAGAATTTCGCACGGTGGGGTTTGTTTTAGCTTTATTTCGGGCAAGATATAATTTGCGGTATCAATCAACGCACGGCATAAATTAATCTTCTTTTTAATCGAATTACTCATATATATTCCCATCATCAATGATGACGCAACTATTATTACTACGCCTATGAATTTCATTTAATATCTCCCGTGCATCAAGAATTTTTGCCGAATAGTCCTCGTCAAGCAAAATCAATTTTTCAAACTCGCCCATTGAAAGCATAAGGCGAACAATCGGCTTGGTATACAAATCCTGCTGTTTGCCAATGTGAACAGAAAGCAAATAATTTACACCGCAAGCAAAACCAAATCGAATACTGTCAAGCTCCCTCGGTGCGGAGATTTCGTCACAAACAATAACCTGTGGCGACATTGTTCGGATTGCATTTTCTATTGCCTTTGGTTTGTCAAAGCCGGTTATCACATCGGTGTTCATTCCGACATCAAGCGTGAATTCGTCACCAACCTTGCCTGCGAGTTCGTTGCGTTCATCAATCACAACAACTTTTTTATATGTACCGTTTATGCCATTTGAGATTTGTCTTGCCATATCACGCAGAAGCGTTGTTTTTCCGCTTGACGGCTTGCCTGCAACAATCACACTACACACTCCGTTTGCAAAGGTTTTGGCAATTATATCACGACTGCAACCCACTGCCTGACGAGGTATGCGAATATTGACCGAAGTGACATCTTTGACCGACACCAAGTTGTCATCCTCATATATAGCAGTTGAACAGACACCGACACGAGAGCCGTTTTCGAGAGTTATATATCCATTTTTCAAATTCGTCATATTGCCGTAAACAGAAAACGAACACAGACGATTGAACATATCGTCAAATTCCTGCGATGATATTATCAAAGGTTCTTTCGGAAGCACTGCCAATGTTTGGCAAAACCTGTCCGCAAATTTTATTCGATTATCAATCACAAAGGTTACGGGCATATTGCGACGAATTCGAATTTCGGTTATCCCCTGCTGTTGAGATGAATTCAGATTATCAAGCGTTTTAACAACATCAAGGGGCAAATATTTTTTTACATAGTCAAAAACTTTCAAGCTATCACCCATAAAAATTTATGAACGGACTGAAAAAAATATTACAAAGAAGTAAAAAATATAAAAATGGATTGAAGCAAGACATATAATATGTTAAAATAAAGAAAAATTTTAATTTAGGTGCTATATGGACATTACCAAATCAGGAAATATAATTAAAACAAATAAAGTATTCAACGCACAAACGGTCGCATACAGTCTTGTGTATTCAATCGGGTTGGTCGTATTTTTGATAATTAAGCAGATGCTAAAAGGCTTTGGTTTATCGGCAGGAATTGCGATGTCGGTATCCTTTGTTGCAGTTATGCTTGGTTTATTTTTTTGCGAAAAAAAGTTTGTATTTGCAAAAAGCATAAATTCAAAACCGTTGAAACAGGCGTTGACCTATTTGTTCAGATGCGTTGTTGACTTTGGCTTTTTCAAGATACTTGATTTCACGCTGAACGATATGCTCAATATGAGTGCAATGTTGGTGTATATTTTTTCCGCTATTCTTATATTTGTGTTCAACCTTTATTTTGACAGGTTGATTGTATTTGACAACATCGAAAAAGCAGAGAGAAACGGCAACACAAAACTGTATCGTTCATTTTTTGAAAACAGATTTGTGCTGTTGTCAATGTGTCTTGCGACTATCGGAATACTCTTTGTTTTTATGATATTCAAGATGTTCCCTTTTGGCGACACAACTGTTTTAAGAATGGACCTCTACCATCAATACGGACCTCTTTTTGTTGAGTTATATGACAGAATCACCGATTTCAAGAGTTTTCTATACTCTTGGGAATCGGGCGGTGGTTCGAGCTTTTTGGGCAATTATTTCAACTATCTTTCAAGTCCGTTTTCATTTTTGATTTTCTTATTTGACAGAGACCAAATCGGCTATGCAATCACATTTTTGGTTATTGCCAAAGGTGTTGCATCCGCAGGAACATTTGCATATTTCCTTAAAAAAAGTTTTGACGCACATTCATATGTTTCCGCTGCTTTTGGCGTGTTCTATGCTTTCTCGGGATATTTTCTTGCATATTACTGGAACATTATGTGGGTTGACGGTATGATTTGGTTGCCGCTTGTCGCTCTCGGAATTGAGGACATCATCAACAACGGCAAGTGCAAACGATACATTTTGTCGTTATCGGTTCTTTTGTTCAGTTCATATTACATCGGATATATGACCTGTATTTTTTCTGTTTTATATTTCTTTGTTTATTTCATTGCACACAAGGACTTTTCTGCAAAAATCAATATTTACAGCGAAAAGCAAAAGCCTCTCAAGGAGTTTTTCAACAACAAATTTGTAATGAGCGTTGTTAAATTCGGCTTTAGTTCCTTGTTTGTCGGTATGCTTTGTGCATGCTTCCTCGTTCCTGTTTATTTTATTTTACAATCCTGTTCTGCAACTTCAGACAGTTTTCCGTCAACGGTTGAGCAGAACTTCAATTTGATTGATATGCTTTCATCTCACCTTGCAGGACTTGAAACAACAATTCGTTCTTCGGGTGACGATGTTTTGCCGAACATTTACTGCGGAATATTGCCGGCAATATTGCTACCGTTATATCTAATCAACAAAAAAATCGGGCTTAAGGAAAAGGCTTCTTATGTATTTTTGCTTTTGTTCTTTATTGTAAGTTTCAATTGCAACGCACTTGATTTCATTTGGCACGCATTCCATGTGCCTAATGATTTGCCGTTTAGATATTCATTCCTTTATGTGTTCATTCTGCTTGTTATGTCATTCAGATGCTTAATGAATTTCAAAGGAATAGCATACAAAGATGTTATGATAACCGGCATAGCATTCATTTTCCTTGTTCTTTATTTCCAAAAATATCCGACAAACAAAATAAGCAACTACACAATTTATGTTTCGCTTGCATTCATAATTGTTTGGACACTTGTTTTGCTCGTGATAAAAAAAGGAAACTTTTCAAAATTCGTTATCGGCATTACCGTTTTGTGTATGGCATTTTGTGAGGTTATTGTCGGCGACAGCAAATCATATTTGTTTACACAAGATCAAACTCCGTATGTTGAAAAAATGGACACAATGGCAAACGCTGTGAATTATCTGAAAGAAAAAGACAAGGGCTTTTACAGAACAGAGTTGACCTATCTCAACACAAGAATGGACCCGTGTCTTTACAACTACAACGGAATGTCTGCATTTTCATCTATGGCATATGAAAGCTACAGTCAAACGCAATACAACCTCGGTATGTTTGGCAACAGAATAAACTCATACACCTACAACACCCAAACTCCTGTGTACAATATGATGTACAACATAAAGTATTTGATCAAAGAGTCAAGCAGTCTTGATTTATCGGATACTTATTACAAAAAGATTTATACAACAAAAGACGGAGCTAAAACTCCTGTTTATGAAAACAAATACAATCTGCCAATTGCATTTTTGGCATCAAAATCAATCGAAAATTGGGACAACACCGAAGGCAATCCTTTTGAAGTTCAGGAAGACTTGATTGACAAAGCAACAGGAGTGAGCAATTTGTTTGTACCGGTCGAATACATTGGCACGGAAAGCTACAATGCAAACTGCGAAGAAGTCACTCAAAACGGTGCATATTTCATTGATGAGATTGAAGAAAACACAGGCGGAAGCGTGAGTGTTTTGTTTAAATCCGTCAAAGACGGCAATGTATATATTTATGTTTCGTCAAGCGAAATCGAAAACATAAATTACTATTGGAACAACAGCACAAACACAACATTCCAAAGCATTGCAGAGCCATACATTCTTGACCTTGGTTATCACAAGGCGGGCGATGAGATAAAAGCAGTGATTGACCTTAACGGCATTTCATCATCGGGCGCATCGTTCTATATCTACGCTTATAACATCGACGATACCGTTCTCAACTCGGCATACGAAATGCTTTCACTCGGAAAAATGAATATTGAAAAGCACAGCGATACAAAGCTCGAAGGCACAATAAATGCCGGATATGACGGTTTCTTGTATACCTCAATTCCATATGACGAGGGTTGGAAAATCTATATTGACGGTCACAAAGTAAAAACATTTGAAATCGGCGACAGCCAACTTTCGGCAGCAATTAAGCAAGGCAAGCACACAATCAAATTGGTTTATTCTCCAAAAGGATTAACCTATGGATTGCCAATATCCGCTTGTGCATGGGTTGGTGTGTTCGGCTACGAATTACTAAAACGAATAAAGCGAACAAAAAAGGCACAGGAATTGCTATAATTCAACAGTTTTGTTAATTATATATAAAAATTCATTATACCCATAAATAAATATTTATATTAAAAATATTATTTAAGTATTTATTTTTTGTGTAATATGTTGTAAAATGTAAGCATAAATTGAGAGGAGTATTTTTAAAATGCCAAGAATCACAGCAGAAGAAGTACAAACAATCCCTTACGGTCCATTGGGAATTATCGCTTTGCCGGGTACGGAAGGACTCGCACAAAAGATTGATAATTACCTTGTAAAATGGAGAGCCGAGCAGGCTGCCGCACACAAGGAAAACATCGCCTTTTACGGCTATCAGAGGGACTCATACCTTATCGACACATCTATTGCAAGATTCGGTTCAGGTGAGGGCAAAGCAGTTATCAACGACTCAATCAGAGGCTACGACCTTTACATCATTGTAGACTGCTTCAATTACAGCGTTACATACAATATGTACGGAATGGATGTTCCAAAATCACCGGACGACCACTTTTCAGACTTGAAGAGAGTTATCTCTGCAGCATCAAGTAAAGCAAAAAGAATCAATGTTATTATGCCTATGCTCTATGAGGGCAGACAGCACAAGCGTTCATCTCGTGAATCACTTGACTGCGCAATGGCTTTGCAGGAGCTTACAGCGTTGGGCGTTGAAAACATCATCACATTTGATGCACACGACCAAAGAGTTCAAAACTCAATTCCTCACAAGTCATTTGAAAATGTTATGCCTACATATCAAATGATTAAAGCAATTGTAAACAATGTTGACGATTTATCGGTTAACCCTGATCATCTTATGATCATCTCCCCTGATGAAGGTGCAATGCACAGATGTATTTACTTTGCAACACAGCTTGGTGTTAACCTTGGTATGTTCTACAAAAGAAGAGATTACACAAGGGTTGTAAACGGCAGAAACCCAATCGTTGCGCATCAATATCTTGGTGACAGCGTTGAGGGCAAGGACATCATCATTGTTGACGATATGATTTCTTCAGGTGAAAGCATGCTTGAAGTTGCAAAGAAGCTCAAGGAGCTTAAAGCAAAGAGAATTTTCGTTTGCACAGCTTTTGGTCTTTTCTGCAACGGTCTTGAAATTTTTGACAAGGCACACGAAGAAGGCATTTTTGAAAAAGTATTCACAACCAACGGTGTTTATCAATCACCGGAACTTCTTTCAAGAAATTGGTACGAAAGTGTTGAACTTTCAAAGTATCTTGCATACTTCCTTGACACAATCAACCACGATTTGTCTGTATCTTCTCTTCTTGACAACTCAAACAAAATCGACTCATTACTTAAGAAAAAAGGACTCAAATAATTATGGCTACAAAGAAAAAAAGCGGTGCAGGCAGAGTTATATTCGTTATTATTTTCAGCATTTTTGCTATGACATTAATTCCATCTGCAATTTACTGTGCTGTTGAAAGAATCAATCCTGTTCAAATGGTTTCTTCAGCATTTACATCAAACAATTCTCAATTGATTATCGGCAAGTGGCAAAATCAATCAAGAAGTTCTGCATATGAATTTTTTGATGACGGCACTTACGAAAGCTATTTCAGCACATTTTCATTCAAAGGTGATTACACTGTTAAGGGTGACGAACTTACGCTTTCTAACCCATCAAGCAACAGCACCGTTGTTTACAAAATCTCTGTTGACAAGAATTCTCTCACTATGACTGTTGAGCAAGAAAACGGTATGCTTTCTGAAAACAATCAAACAACAGAATACGGCAGAGTTGACAGAATCGAAACAAAGTCATTGACCGATTTGCTCGGTTCGATTGTTGAATCCGCACAGGAAGAAAATTCTGACAAAAACTAATCATCAGAAGAACAAACACAAAGTAATATAAACTAAAAAACGGTCATATCTTTTACTTAGAAGGAGTAATTGATATGACCAAAAATGTAGAATCAAGATGTATTGAGCTGGGCGAATACATAGTTGAAAACAAAACAACTGTCAGGCAAACGGCAAAAGTTTTTGGTATCAGCAAAAGCACGGTACATATAGATGTTACAAAACGGCTGGGCGAAATTGCTCCCCTGCTTGCCGGAAAAGTGAACGAGGTTTTGCAAAGCAACAAATCTCAACGACACATCAGAGGCGGAGAAGCAACGAGGGAGAAATATCGTCTAATAAAAGGAAAGAAGTAAAAGCTATGTCTATCGGATTTATCGGATGCGGAAATATGGCAAGTGCCATTATCTGCGGAATTATTGACAGCAAAGCTGTAAAAGCAGAAGAAGTAAATATTTTTGACATTTACGCACCTGCAACACAGGCAATGAAATCAAAATACAATGTCAATGTTTTTGACAGCGAAACCGAAATCGTTAAAAACAGCGACACGGTTATTTTGGCAGTTAAGCCAAATATTCTTGCATCAGTGCTCAACAAAATAGATAGTGCACTTAACGAAAAAGACACTTTGCTTATTTCTATTGCTGCGGGCAAAAGCACCGAATTCATTGCTTCACAGCTTACTCACGACAATAGAATTATCCGAGTTATGCCAAACATCAACGCAAAAGTTGCGGAGGCTATTTGTGCATACACAGCAAATGACAAAGCAACCGATGATGACAAAAAATTAACAGAAAAAATCTTTTCGGCAGTAGGCGAAATTATTTATTTGGATGAAAACTACTTCCCTCTTTTCGGAGTTCTCGGCGGTTGCACCCCGGCACTTGCATATATGTTCATTGACGAACTTGCAAGAGCAGGTGTGAAAAACGGAATGAAAAAGGATGTTGCATTGAAAATTTCTGCACAGGCTGTTCTTGGCAGTGCAAAAATGATTCTTGAAAGCGATGAACATCCATATGATTTGATTGACAAAGTATGCTCTCCGGGTGGTACAACTATTGAAGCTGTCACCTCCTTGCAGGAAAGCGGATTCAACTCCGCAATTCACAAAGCCGTTGACAAGGCTGTTGAAAAAGACAACAAATTATAATAACTAAATATTCAAAGCACTTGAAAGTAAAAATCTCAAGTGCTTTTTTATTTGTTTTGCTAATAGACAAAACTATATATAAATGTTAAAATATTTATATATGTATATAAAGGAGAGAATACAATGAAAAAAGTATATTCAATTTTAATCACCGCTTGCCTATTTTGCATTTTTGTATTCGGCACATCAACTGTGTTTGCCGCACAAATTGATTCTGACACTGTCAGCGATGACGGAACAAGGGTTGTTAACATTTCACCGAACGGTGAAGAGGACGACACCCTTTCAATCCGCAGAGTCCTAAAAGACAGTATGTGCAACAAACTTGTTGTTAACTTTGCGCCCGGCGAATACACGCTGACTAATTCCCTGCCGATTTTTGACAACACAACATTCAATGCCAACGGTGCTGTATTCAATCAAAAAACAGATGGCAAAGGCTTGCTCATCAACGGATTTCATATGAACAGCTCATACGGAAAAGGTTCGGGCGGATACGGCTCACTCAAAAATGTTGTAATCAACGGCGGTACTTGGGTTGGCACAGCAGAGCCTAACACAGAAAAGACCCTGAAAGACAACGGATTTTATGTTGGCTACTCGTCATTTTTATTTATGCACGCTCAAAATATCACCATCAAAAACTGCTCATTCAAGAACAACTACAACGGACATTTCATTGAATTTGCAGGAGTTAAAAACGCAAGAATTGAAAACTGCAATATGGCTATGAGCGGAAGCAGATATGTAGGTGAAGGTTCAAATGAAGCTATCCAAATTGACAACACATATCAGCAGAGCAATTCTCCGTCAGGTGCTCCGTGGGATGACACGGCTTGCGAAAACATCACGATTTCAAACTGCAAAATCAAATTTGCAAGAGGTATCGGCACAAACAGAGTCGGCAACACATTTTTCAAGAACATTAAGATTCAAGGTTGCACAATCACATCAACAAACGAAGCACTCAATATGTATGATGTACTCGGTTTGAATGTCAACAAGTGCACAATCAAAACCACAGGAAAATTCAAGGACTATCGTTCTGTTGCAATGTATGTGGGACTTGACAGTGTGCCAAAAGGTGGCAACGCATCAAAAGCAAATGCAACAATCACCAACAACAAAATTTACGGCAACACAGCCGGACTTAAAATGTGGAACTTAAAGTCAAAAGCAAAGTTCAACAAAGTTAAAATCAAAGGCAACAAAATCTATTGTAAAAAAGGCAAAGACAAGGCTTTGCAACTCACAAAGAGCATAAAAAAACTTGTTAAATCAAAGAACACAATTAAAAAATGGTAAAAGAAGACGGCTTGAAAATTCTTTTTCAACACACAAAAAACGGCTTGAAAAAATTCAAGCCGTTTTACTATTATTATAATGTATAAATTACATATACTTTTTGATTTCATCAACCTTATTTGTTTGCTCCCAAGGAACATTGAGGTCTTCTCTGCCCATATGACCGTAAGCGGCAACTGCCTTGTAAATCGGTCTTCTCAAATCAAGGTTCTTTATGATTGCAGACGGACGAAGGTCGAAAACCTTATTAACAATTTCGCTGATTTCGTCATCAGACTTCTTACCTGTGCCGAATGTGTCAACCATTACTGATACAGGCTTTGCAACACCGATTGCATACGCAAGTTCAACCTCACACTTGTCTGCAAGACCTGCTGCAACAATATTCTTTGCTACCCATCTTGAAGCATAAGCAGCTGAACGGTCAACCTTTGTTGGGTCTTTACCGGAGAAAGCACCACCACCGTGACGAGCGTATCCACCGTATGTATCAACAATAATCTTTCTGCCTGTAAGACCTGAGTCACCCATAGGACCGCCGATAACAAATCTGCCTGTTGGGTTTACATAAAATACAGTATCCTCATCCATAAATTCGGCAGGAACAGTTGTTTTGATTACATTTTCGATAATATCTTCACGGAGTTGTTCAAGAGAAACATCAGCGCTGTGCTGTGATGAAACAACGATTGTTGTAACACGGACAGGCTTGTTGTCTACATATTCAACAGTAACCTGTGTTTTGCCGTCTGCACGGAGATAAGGCAATGTGCCGTTTTTTCTTACCTCCGTGAGTTTGAGAGCAAGCTTGTGAGCAAGAGAAATAGGCATTGGCATAAGTTCCTTGGTTTCGTTGCAAGCATAACCAAACATCATACCCTGGTCGCCGGCACCGTTGAGGTTGTCCTCATCTTCTTCGTTGTTCTTAAGTTCGAATGACTTATCAACACCCATAGCGATGTCAGGTGACTGCTTGTCAAGAGAAGTGATTACAGCACAAGTGTTGCCGTCAAATCCCTTTGCACTGTCATCATATCCGATTTCGCAAACAGTTTTGCGAACAATAGCGTTGATGTCAACATTGGCTTTTGTTGTGATTTCGCCCATAACATGAACCTGACCTGTTGTGCAGGTTGTTTCGCAAGCAACACGAGATTGTGGGTCTTGCTCGATCATAGCGTCAAGAATTGCGTCTGAAATTTGGTCACAGATTTTGTCAGGATGTCCTTCTGTAACCGATTCGCTTGTAAATAAAAAGCGTGACATAGTATATTACCTCATTTCTATAAAATACAGCGTTTATTCTTGCAAAAAGTAAAATAAAAAGCATACAGCGGTGACCGTATGCTGATAATTCATCATTCGGTATTATCTTACCGCAGGTATTAGCACCTTACAAACGCAGGTTGCTGTGGTGTCGCAGGGCCAGTCCCTCAACCACTCTTGATAATCTCTATTCCTTTTTGCTATATTACATTTATGATACTACAAAAAATATGCCGTGTCAACAAAATTTTTATTGAAATATTTGTTAATTTATATTGTAATTTGTTTAGAAATAGTTTATAATTATATTGTTAACATTTATGCTTATTGTTAATAAGTACAATTTGCTGTTTAAGGAGGAAAAATAATGGCAAAGAAAACCGTATTCCTTACCGGCGGTACCGGTAATATGGGTTGGGCTGCAGTTCAGGAAATGATTAAGCATCCAAATGAAATCAACATTAAGATGCTTGCAAGAAAGAGCCCAAAGAACGAAGAAAAATTAAAGGGTATTATGGCAAAGCCAAATGTTCAGGTTGTATGGGGTGACTTGGGCGATTACGACTCAATCCTTGAGGGTGTAACAGGTTCTGACTATGTTCTTCATATTGGTGGTATGGTATCTCCAACAGCTGACTGGAAGCCATACAGAACACAAAAGACAAACATCGGTGCTGCACAGAATATCTGCAAGGCTGTTTTGGCTCAACCGAACGCTGATGATATTAAAGTATGCTACATCGGTACTGTTGCTGAAACAGGCGACAGAAACTATCCTATCCACTGGGGCAGATGTGGTGACCCTATCAAAATTTCTATCTATGACCACTATGCTATTTCAAAGACTGTTGCAGAGCGCACATTCGTAGAAAGCGGTATTAAGAATTGGGTTGTTATGCGTCAGAGCGGTATTCTCTATCCAAACATTCTTAAGAATATGGACCCAATTATGTTCCATGTACCAATCAACGGCGTTCTTGAATGGTGTACTGTTGAGGACTCAGGCAGACTTATGTGCAACCTTGTACTTGAAGACGAAAAAGGCACACTCGGTGCTGACTTCTGGAACCACTTCTTCAACATCGGTTCAGGTGAGCAGTACAGAATTTCTAACTATGAATTTGAGTGCCTTCTCCTTGGCACACTTGGTCTTGCAGGCCCTGAAAAGCTCTTTGACCCTAACTGGTTCATCACAAAGAACTTCCACGGTCAATTCTATGCAGACGGCGACAAGCTCGAGGAATTCCTCCACTTCAGAGAGAACCTCCCTGTTAAGGATTACTTCAACAGACTCGCAGATCAGGTTGAATTCTACTTCAAAATACCAAGATATCTTCCAAAGAATCTCGTTGCAGCTTGTGCAAAGCCATTCATGAAGAAGATTGCTTCTACAAAAGACTTCGGTACTCTTGACTGGGTTGCTACAAGAAATCCTGAAAGACTTTCAGCATACTACGGTACATATGAGGATTGGGCAAAGATTCCTGCAAAGTGGGAAGATTTTGAAATCAAAAAGTTTGCAAAGAAGACATCTGATGCAGATGAATTCAAACTTGACCACGGTTATGATGAAACAAAGCCTGAATCAGAACTTGACATTGAAGATATGAAGCAAGCTGCTAAATTCCGTGGCGGTGAGTGCCTCAGCGAAACAATGACAAAGGGCGATATGGCAACAAAACTCAAGTGGAAATGCGGTTACTGCGGTGCAGAATTTGAAGCATCACCTGCTCTTATTCTCCTCGGCGGTCACTGGTGCCCAGAGTGCTACATCCCTCAAAAGCAGTGGGATTACGACAACATCGCAAGAACAAACCCATTCTTCGCACAAGTTTGGTATCCTAACCACACCAAGGAAGAAACAAATGTTTACAAGTTTGACGATTTGTTCCAGATTGATGGCGTTAAGTGGGACGACATTAAGCACTAATTACACAAACACAAACAAATTAAGGAGCGTTTTTTCAAACGCTCCTTTTACTTTTATTCGTTTTTATCGTGAAGCGTGTAATCATCTTCTATTATATCGTTATGCGGTGCATATTTTTTTATTTTTTGAGTTGTGTAAATGATTGAAACAAGCTTTTCAAAACCGATAAAGAAACAACCCAAACCATAAAGAATAGTTATTACAACAGCACTCTTAAATGACTTGAACACCAAGACAAGACCGAGCACAACAGACACTGCGGAGAACAAAAGCAGAAAATACCAACGAGGAAGTCCAAATCGTTTTGCATCTATTGATGCTTGAAGAGTAAACAAGCTATCGGCAATAATCATTATTCCGATAATTATCGGCAGGATGCTGATTATCCAATTGTGGTGGATGACCGTGCAGATACCGACAATCACGGACAATATGCCAAGTGCAAGGTCAAATTGAAAAGCAATGTTATACTTTTCTTGCGAGAAATATGCCATAATTTTGATTACACCAAGGATGATAAACATTATTCCAATCAAATAGCAAACTGCGACCATAGAGAATTCCGGGAAGCCCATCAGCATAATTCCTATAAGCATAAATATAACGCAAGCGGTCATATACGCAATTTTGATGTTTTGTAGATACTTCATAAAATCACCATCCTAAAATATATTCCGGCACGGAGCGTTATAGCAACATTCCGTACCGGACAACGGTCAATTCAAATTGAGAAAAACAAACTTTTGGAGAAACATGAAAAGAGAACTTATAAGATGCTTGAATCCTAACTTTTAAGAACTGACCGAATGTTAGGCTTAACTCCTTGTCTATATTAAATCACCTTTTGGGATGAAATAAAACTGTCAAAAAAAGAAAAGTACACAATATTTGTGCACTTTCCTATTTTTGTAATACTGAAATTTATTAAACCAACTAAACTTTGCGGGTGACATTTGACAATTTTTCAAAAAATTCCTTTGGAGGAACTCTCATACCGTTATGTACCCACTCGAAAAATGTGCCTGTCAAAGCATGTTTATAGAAAGTTGACATAATTTTTAAATCATAATCGTCTATTTTTTTGCCCTCAGCATCATATTTTGCCTTGATTTTGCTGCATATGGTGTCCCCTACCGAATTTGCAATATAACTTTTTATATTATCGGAATACTTTGATTTAAAGATATTTGTGATAATACTCTTTTTGGCAAGAGCATTTTCAGACATCTTTTTGAACACCGCTTCCCAATCAAAATTTTCATCACTGTTCTTTGTTATTTCAAGCATAGTTTCATCAAAAATATCCTTGAGAACATCATAAATATCATGATAATGATAATAAAAAGTGTTGCGACTGATACCGATATCGTCAATTATATCCTTAACTTTTATATTATCAAGAGGTTTTGATTGAAGCAAACGAAGGGTTGATAGCTTTATTTCCTTTTTTGTGAATTGTTGCATAATGCTCACACTCCATTAATCAAGAAGCTCAATATCCGTAGGGTCTGTATCAAGAGTATTGACAGATTTCAAATTCTTTTGAATAATGTCATTTCTATGATTTGCATCTTCAATAGTTCTGCCGGCTTCATCAATCTTTTTCTTTGCTTTTTCAAGGAGAGTTCCAAACATATCATACTGCTTTTTGGCATTGCCAAGAACTTTCCAAACCTCATTTGCACGCTTATTGATTGCAATTGAACTAAAGCCAAGTGAAAGCGAATTAAGAAGTGCGGTGATAGTGCTTGGACCTGCAACCAAAATGCCCATATTTTGAAGTTTTTCGGGAAGTCCGGTTTTGCTGTTCATTATTTCGGCATAAAGACCTTCTGTTGCAAGATACATAATTGCAAACGGAGTTGTCTGTGGCTCGCTGATATAATTTTTAATTGCCTTTGCTTCATCCCTAACTCTTGCTTCAAGAGCCTTTTGAGCACGCTCCACAGCTTCCACATCGCCCATTTCGGCTGATTCGCTTAAACGGATATAATCCTCCATCGGGAACTTTGAGTCGATAGGAAGCCAGCAAACCTCATCATTCTCGGCATTCGGAATTTTAACGGCGAATTCTACCTGACCGTTGTATTTTGGATTTGTTCTTACATTAGTTTCGTACATATTCGGGATAATCTGCTCAAGAATATTGCCAAGTTGAAGTTCTGCCCAAGTGCCACGGGTTTTGACATTGGTGAGAATACGGTTAAGTCCGCTTACGCCGACAGACAAATCTTTCATTTCGCCGAGCGACTTATAAACAGAAGTAAGTTGCTTTGAAACCTGTTCAAACGAAGAATCAATACGCTTATTAAGTGTTGAAGTGAGTTTTTCGTCAACAGTAGCACGCATTTGTTCCAGTTTCTTTTCGTTGCTCTCCTGCATTGAGGCAATTGAACTCTGAATGAGTTTTGTTTGATTGTTATAGTTATTATTAAGAGCCTCAATAACCTTGACCTGCTGTTCGTAATTCTTATTAACAAGGTCATTCATTTGACGGGAAAGCTCCTCTATTCTTGCAGAATTATTGTTCTTATTAACTGCGTCCAAAAGTTGACGCTGAAGTTCCTCTATTTTTGCCGAATCGTCCTTTTTGCCCTGTGTCAACAGAATTGCAATAACTGCAATCAAAAGGACTATGCAAATACCGAGCAAAATATATGTAATCATCTAATCACTCCTTTAATATAGAATAACACAACACCCACCAAAAGGCAATGATGGGTGTCGTTTTTTGGACATTATTAATAATAAGATCTTGTTGTGTAATTACATTTACCGCCTGCGTAACGCTTCATAGTGAAGTTCTTGCCGCTTCTGCTGACAGTAACCTTAACCTTTTTAGGTTTTACATTTTGGCATGTGAGGAATGTGCAAGAAATAACGCCGTCCTTAACAACCATCTTAATTTTTATAGGATAATTTGTATCGTTCTTAAACTGTAAATCCTGACTTGGCCAATAAATAGCCGCATCTCTGCCAAGCGGAACATAAGAAACTCTTTGTGAATGTTGATGTCTTTCAACTATTTTGAGATTTGAAAATAAAACTGTGTTGAAAATAGTTGATGCAACCTGGCAAACGCCACCGCCGATGCCCATTGATGTAGAATTCGGTCCGTTGAAAACATGGGCTTTTTTGTAGCCTTTTTGAGAAGTTCTCTTTCCTACTGTTTCGTTGAACGAAAAAGTTTCGCCGGGTGCGAGAACTGTGCCGTCAATAGCCTTTGATGCAATTCTCAAATTTGTTGTTCTGTCTCTGTTATTTACATAATGAGATGAATACTTGGCATAAGTCTTTGTGAAAGAGCTATTGAGTTTATTTGACCATACACCATATACAGGCTTTTTGTTTGTATTATATCTTATTGCTCTTACTCTAACAAAATATTTTTTATTATTATTCTTAACCTTTACGGTCTTTGAAGATGTATTTTTACCCTTAACAGTTACATACTTTACACCTTTCTTGAACGAAGCATCCTTTGAATACATAATTTGATACGCATCACAAGAAACAGTTTTCCATTTTACAACAAGCTGACTTTTATTCTTTTTGCCATAGGTTGCAAGAAGTTTGACAGCTTTTGGTGGCGAAACAGGCTTTGGTGTTACAATTTCGTCATCATCGTCATCTAAATCACTTTGAACGATAGTAAACTGAACCGTTTTTGAACCTTTATAGTAAACGGAAGTGTCGGTGGCAGTAATTGTGAGTGAAGCTGTGCCCGGCTGAATATTGTTTTCAAACTTTTCTGTGTAATCAACATCTTTGGTGAGCAAAATATCACCAACCATAACATTGTAAGCCGGTTTGATAGCTTCGCCTGTTGCCTCGTATTCAGTAATATTGTTTTCAAAAGAAATTACTGCATTTTGCAAATCAATCTTTTCTTCATCAAATGCATACACAGGCATAACTGTACCAATAAGCAAAATGAGAGAAAGAAAGAGCGCAAAAAATTTGTTTGTTTTTTTCATTAATATGTTCCTCCTATAATTTCTGACCATAATATGCATTTTTGCCGTGTTTACGATTATAATGCTTTTCAAGAAGATAATCTTCTATTCCGATATTTGAATCTGTACTTAATGCTGCAACGGATTCGGTTCTGTATGCCATATTACAAACCTCTTCTAATATTAATGCGTTTTCAACAGCCTTTTGGGCATTTTCGCCCCAAGTGAAAGGACCGTGACGGTGGATAAGAACTGCCGGACACGCCTTTGGCGAAATACCTCTTTTGGCAAATTCTTCCACTATAACTCTGCCGGTGTTGAGTTCATATGCCGACTCAACTTCTTCTTTGGTTAGTCCTCTTGTGCAAGGAACGGCGCCGTTGGAAAAATCAGCATGAGTTGTACCGTAAGCCGGAACATCCCTTCCTGCCTGTGCCCAAGCACAAGCCCAAGACGAATGAGTGTGAACCACTCCGCCTATATCTTTGAAATTCCTGTATAATTCCATATGGGTCGGTGTATCGGATGAAGGATTAAGTTTGCCCTCAACCTTGTTACCGTCCAAATCCATAACCACCATATCTTCAGCAGTCATTTCACTATATGGCACACCCGATGGCTTTATTACAAAAAGTCCGCTTTCTCGGTCAATAGCCGAAACATTGCCCCAAGTAAGTACAACCAAGCCGTACTCAACAAGTTTTAAATTTTGTTCAAATACTTCTTTTTTTAACGCTTCTAACATTTTTGCTCCTTACATACCGAGTTTGTATGCAACATCGTTATAAAACAATTCTTTTCTGAATTCATTAATCTCTGTATTCTTATTGATATGGATAAACTCAATACCCATAATTTCAGCAAAATCACGCATGTGCTCGGCATTAAGTGAATACGAAAGAACGCTGTGATGTGCACCGCCGGCATACATCCATGCTTCTGCCGAAGTTTGAAGGCAAGGAAGCGGCTTCCACAAAACTCCTGCAACAGGAAGTTTTGGCATATCATTTACCTGTTCCTTACATTCAACATCATTGACAATCATACGAAGTCTGTCGCCCATATCAACAAGAGTGACAACGATTGCATTGCCTGTTTGAGCCTTAAATACCAAACGAGCAGGGTCTTCTCTATCTCCTATTCCAAGAGGGTGAACCTGAATTTTTGCTTTTTCAGATGCAATAGTTGGGCAAACTTCAAGCATATGTGAACCAAGGAGCATTTCGTTGCCCGGTTCAAAATGATATGTATAATCTTCCATAAAGGCTGTACCGCCATGCATACCCTCTGCCATAAGTTTCATAACACGGGTCATAGCGGCAACTTTCCAGTCGCCCTCGGCGCCGAAGCCGTAGCCCTGACGCATCAAATCCTGTGCGGCAAGACCCGGAAGCTGACGAAGTTCCTGCAAATCCTCAAAGTTTGTATGGAATGCACCGAATCCCTCTTTTTCAAGGAACTTTTTGATTGCAACTTCTTCCCTTGCCTGATACCTTACGGCATCGAGATTATCGGTATCCATAATATAATTCTTTTCATATTCTGCCATTTGAGCGTCGATTTCATCGTCGGTAACAGCATTGACGAGTTTAATAATATCGCCCACACCGTAGTGGTCAACCTGCCAACCGAGTTTAATCTGTGCTTCAATCTTGTCACCGTCGGTTACTGCTACATTACGCATATTGTCGGAAATACGGAGAACACGAAGTTTACGGCTTTCCATAGCGCCGACTGCGGCTCTCATCCAAGTGCCGATTTTGTCCTGAACGGTTTCATCCTTCCAATAGCCTGCAACCGCCTTTTGCTTCAATCTCATACGAGCGGTGATGTAGCCGTGTTCTCTGTCGCCGTGTGCAGACTGATTGAGATTCATAAAATCCATATCAATATCCTGCCACGGAATGTCACGGTTATATTGAGTATTTACATGAAGAAACGGCTTTTTAAGAGCGTTAAATCCCGCAATCCACATTTTAGACGGTGAAAAGGTGTGCATCCATGTGATAACACCTGCGCAGTGCTCATCGTTGTTTGCATCTTGCATAATATACAAAATTTCTTTTGAAGTTTTTACGCAAGGCTTCGCAACAACCTTACAAGGGAGTTTTTTGCTCCATTCGTCCGCCATTTCTGTTGCGTGAGAATTAATAGTTTCAAAAATATCTTCGCCGTAAAGGAATTGTGTGCCTACTACAAACCAAAATTCATAATCTTTAAATGCCATTGTAATTCTCCTTAAATATTTTCGTAAGCGACAACCTCTGCTTTAAGTGCCGACTTATACAATTTCATATATTCATTAAATCCGTTTACATCATTTTCATCGGGTGCAACAGTTTTGCATTCACTGTTTGCGAACACCTTATTATTGAGATATTCGTCAAGCGGTTCGTCACCGTCAACAACATATTTTGCAAGCACAGCCATACCCCAGGCTCCGCCCTCACCTGCTGTTTTCATAACAGCAACAGGGCAATTCATCGCACCTGCCATTAATTTTTGACCGACAAGCGGAGTTTTGAAAAGTCCGCCGTGCCCCATAAGGCAATCGATAGTGACATTTTCTTTTTCAAGAATTTCCATACCGATTTTAAGAGTTGCCATTGTTGAATAAATTTGAGAACGCATAAAATTTGCAAGATTAAAATTAGCATTTTGTGTTCTTACAAAAAGCGGTCTGCCGTCATCTGTATGAGAAACAGGTTCGCCCGAAAAATAATTTATATTAACAAGACCGCCTGCGTTAGGCTCGCCGTAAAGTGCAGATTCATACAAAGCGTCATAAAGCTCCGGTTTTGACATCTGCGCTCCGATTGCCGAAGCAAACTGCCCGAAAACATTTACCCAATAATCAAGATCCGTGCAACAGTTGTTGCAGTGTACCATTGCGACCGGCTTGCCGACAGGAGTAGTTACCATATCAATTTCTTCATACACCTTTGAAAGCTGATTTTCAAGAACAACCATTGAAAAAATTGAAGTGCCAGCACTGACATTACCTGTTTTTACGGCTATTGAATTGGTGGCGGTCATACCTGTTCCGGCATCACCCTCGGGAGGTGCCATAGGAACTCCGTGTTCAAGATTTCCTGACGGGTCAATAAGCCTTGCGCCCTCTTTGGTAAGAACGCCTGCATTTTCACCTGCCACAAGAACTTTTGGCAAAATCTGAACAATATCAATACCAAGTTCCTTAACTTTAGGCAATGCATTGAATTTTTCTGCCATTTCGGAATTATAATCATTGACGGTGCTGTCTATTGGGAACATACCTGATGCTTCGCCGACACCGACAACCTTTTGACCCGACAGTTTATAGTGGACATATCCTGCAAGAGTTGTGAGAAAATCAATATCCTTTGTGTGCTTTTCTCCATTGAGTATAGCTTGATAGAGATGGGCAACGCTCCATCTTTGCGGAATATTAAAGCCAAAAAGTTCGGTAAGAGCCTTGGCAGATTCACCCGTAATGGTATTGCGCCAAGTTCTGAATTCGCAAAGCTGATTGCCGTCTTTGTCAAGCGGAAGATACCCGTGCATCATTGCGGAAAAGCCGAGAGAAGCAAGTTTTGTTATTTTTGCTCCAAACTTATTTCCACAATCAGCATTGAGGTTTTTATAAGCAGCTTGAAGCCCTTGCCAAACCTCATCCATAGCATAAGTCCAAATGCCGTTTTCAAATTTATTTTCCCAAGTATATGAGCCTGAAGCAATAGGGTTAAAATCCTTATCAATAAGCACCGCTTTGATTCTGGTTGAGCCAAATTCTATACCCAAAGATTCAGTACCGTCAAGCCTATAATCCATGAAAATATATCTCCAAAATTCAAGATATAATTATTATACAAAAACGGAAAATATAATTCAATATTATAATTTAATTATTTTATATATTTTTCGACTTTTTTCTTGAGTTTTATTCTGTATAGTTTCAGAAGCAGGTCATACAGCTTATCATACACGGCAAAGACAAGGTTTAAGCAAATAATAAATATAACAATTCCCCACTTGCCAAGCATATCATCAAACGGTATTCCAAACACATAAACACACAAAATTTGAGTTAGTATCATTGATGCGTTGAAAGTTAAATATTTTAGTAATACAGACAAAAATTTGGGCTTTATATCATTGATTTTATCTCTTATTAGTGGATAATAGCCAAAAAACAGCACATATAGGAGCAAGCATTCCTTGTCACTGAGCAATATGAATGATATAACAGATGTTGAAACGAAAGTAAGAATTGCACTTTTTTGTGATATTGAGTCTAAAAGAATAATCATAATAAGACTTGCGATAAGCGGCATTGTATAGGCAAGTACCCAGATAAGAGAACCTAAAAACAGCATAACCACCGACAAAGCAGTTGCCACGCCGGAATAGGCTATAATCTTTGAATTTTTCAAACAATCACCTCTTTATGATGTCTGATACATATTATAACAAATAAAACCATCGAGTTGTGAATTATTCGTAAACATTATTACTAAATTATAAATATTTACTTTTAATTATATTAGGGGTATTTACAAAAGATAAAAAAATCATTATAATTTAGTTAATGAACAAACAAGAGGTGTTTATATGAGAAAAGCAATAGCTGTGGTTCTTGCAACCGCAATAGCTGTATCCGTGGCAATGATAGGTTGCTCCAAAAACGGAAAAAAGGAAGACAGCACATCAACAACAATTGACGGACTTATCGGCAACGAAGATACATATGATATTGTTGACGAAGAAGTGACTGACGAAAAAGGCGAAACGGTTACAGACAAGAACGGAAACGCTGTTACAACTCAAGTTATGTACAAGGAAACAACCGACAAAAAAGGCAACAAAATCACTGTTAAGGTCGATGATAACGGCGAAGTTGTTACTGACAAAAACAAAAAGCCGGTCACAGCAAAACCAACAACTACGACTACAGCAACTCCACCAAACCAATCAAATGAGCCGACAAGTGAGGTTACAACTGTTCCGGCAGATGAGGATATTGTACCAAAAATCGATGACAAAACAAAGCCTGCTGAATTTAACAATTCCGAAAAAGAAGTGGTTGAATCAATGCTCAGCGTTCCAAATCTTTGCAATTCAAACTACGAAAATTCTGACGGCGTTCCGATTGATGTAGCAAGACACGCTGCTGTTTGGATGGCACAACGAGAGGAACTCAACACAAAAACATACGCATCGGGAACTATTGTTCTCGGACTTTTCAAATTCTTTGGTCAAACTGTAGTTAACTTCAAAAACAATTGCGGTTCAACTAAAGAGATTAAATACAACGCAGACAACGATACTTTTACAATTCCAAATGCCGAAAGCACTGTGCAAACAGTTACTATTGACAAGGTTGAGGAATATGCTCAAAAGAATAACAACAACTATTACAAGGTTACCGGTTCCGTTTCAGGCGGAGGCAAAACAAAGGTTGTTGCAGTTGTTCAGAAGAACAAACTTGATAACAAATTAGGTTTTAGTATCAAGGCTATGAGATGGTCATAAACTAAACAAACAACCCTGTAGAGTAAAATCTACAGGGTTTATTTTTATAATTAATGGTTGATAAATAACAACGGCTCCCCTTGCAACAAGAGGAGCCTTAAAAGGTTTAGATTAATATAATTTTTCACCGTTTTCGATGGCCATAATTTGGTCAATTCTTGTTTGATGTCTGCCGCCCTCAAATTTTGTATTGATAAATACATCAACAAGTTCAATTGCTGTGCCCTCACCGATAACACGAGCACCCATGCAAAGGCAGTTTGCATCGTTGTGAAGTCGGGTATACTTTGCACTGAAATAATCGCTGCAACAGCAAGCTCTGATACCCTTTACCTTATTGGCAGCCATAGAAATACCAACACCTGTACCACAACAAAGAATTGCCATATCGGCTTCACCCGCAGACACCTTATCGCAAGCGATTTGAGCCGAAACGGCATAATCAAATCTTTCTGGAGAATAACAACCTACATCGATATAGTCAATCCCCTTTTCTTCAAAATGAGCACGAACAGCCTCTTTAAGCGGAAATCCTGCGTGGTCCGAACCTAAAACTATTGTCATAATTATTCTCCTTATCTTTTTAATTTTAATTTCAATTCTCTTTCGGCTTGGCTCTGTCTTAAATAAACAGGCATAAGTGCCTTGGGAGAGATTGCATTTTTATTTTGTGCCGCCTTGGCAACGCCTACGGCATTTTGATAAATTCGGTCATCATCAGCAAGAGTGCAATTTTCAAGTTCGATATTATGAAAACAGAGTTTTGCACCGTCACCGGCAATAACAACCTTGTCGTACTGTTTAAGCTCATTTCGTAAATCTTCGATAGAAATTGCCCTATCATCGCAAAGACGCTCAACCTTACCGTTTTGAACTCTGAACAAAGCATTATAGAACTGCATCCTTCTTGCGTCCATAACAGCACAAACAACAGCGTTTTTGTCAACAAAATTATACGCTATTGCCTCCAATGTTGAAACGGAGAAACAAGGGATGTCATCATTAAATGCAAGTCCTTTAACCGTTGCAACGCCGATACGAACACCTGTGAAAGAACCCGGACCTGCTGTGATTGCAATTCCGTCAAGTTCGCTGTATTTGTGACCGTCCATAACTCTTGTAATCATAGGAAGCAATGTTTCGCTATGAGTAAGTCCCGAATTTACAAATTCACTTTTTATAATTTCATCGCCGTCAGTCAAAGCAACAGAAGCTGTGACGGCACTTGAATCCATTGATAAAAGCATATCAATCCTCGATATAATCTGATTTTGATTTGAAAATAAACTTGCGAGTATTTTCATAAATTTTTTCTATTTCAATAATAACGGCGTCATCGGGCAGAGCACCGAAAACATTTTCGCTCCATTCGGCAAGAATGTAGGCATCTGTTTCGAGATAATCGAAAAAACCTGTGGAATAAAGGTCGTCCCAGCTTTCAACCCTGTACATATCAAAATGATAAACCCTTGCTTTTTCGCCGATATAATCATTACATATGGCAAAAGTCGGAGAGGACACATCGGCATTGATGCCAAGTCCTTTTACAAAGCCGGTTGTAAAAGCTGTTTTGCCCATACCGAGTCCGCCGACAAAGCCAATTACACTGCCCTTTGGCAAAGTTTTGGCATAATCGCTCGCCATAGCAAGCGTTTCTTCATAGCTGTAAGTAATAACTTCTTTCATCAGAAAAGACCCACCGTATTGCCGTTTTCGTCAATATCAATTCTGTATGCGGCAGGAGATTTTGAAAGTCCCGGCATAGTCATAATTGAGCCTGTTTGACAAACAATGAATCCTGCGCCGTTTGAAAGAGAAGCCGAAGAAACAGTAATTCTGAAGTTTTCCGGCTTACCGAGAAGTTTTGGATTATCCGATAAACTGTACTGTGTTTTTGCCATACATACAGGCATTTTATCGGCACCCAATTTTATAAATCCGTCAATAGCATTTCTTGCTTCTTTGGTGAAATCAACGCCGTCTGCACCGTAGATTTCTTTTGCGATAGTTTCGATTTTTTCATAAACAGGCATATCAAGGTCATAAAGGCAGTGGAAATTATTTTCCTTTTCGCAAGCATCAACAACCTTTTGAGCAAGTTGGGTTCCGCCCTTGCCACCCTCGGCAAAACATTTGGTTACTGCAAAATCAGCGCCTTTTTCCTTGCAATACTGCTCGATATAATCAATTTCTGCTTGGGTATCGGCATAGAAATGATTGATTGCAACAACAACGGGAACGCCGAATTTTTTAAGATTATCAATATGAGCACCGAGATTTACGCTACCCTTTTTGAGTGCTTCGAGATTTTCTTCCTTGAGGTCTTCCTTTGCAACGCCACCGTTATATTTCATTGAACGAACGGTTGAAACCAAAACAACGCAAGACGGAGCTAAACCGGCGAAACGGCACTTAATATCCATAAACTTTTCAGCACCGAGATCAGAACCGAAGCCCGCTTCGGTAATTGTGTAATCCGCAAGTTTAAGTGCGGTCTTTGTTGCACGAACAGAGTTACAGCCGTGTGCAATATTTGCAAAAGGACCGCCGTGCATAATTGCCGGAGTATTTTCAAGAGTTTGCACAAGGTTCGGTTTAATAGCTTCCTTGAGAAGAACGGTCATCGCACCGTTTGCCTTGATGTCCTTGCAATAAACAGGCTGACCGTCAAATGTGTAAGCAACAAGAATATTGCCGAGTCTTTCCCTTAAATCAAACAAATCGGAGGCAAGGCAAAGAATTGCCATAACCTCGCTTGCAACGGTGATACAAAAATGGTCCTCACGAGGGATACCGTTGAGTTTTCCGCCAAGGGAATTGATGATGTTGCGAAGCGCACGGTCGTTCATATCAAGGCAACGCTTAACCTGAATTCTTCTTGGGTCAATATTGAGTTCATTGCCCTGCTGAATGGAATTGTCGAGCATTGCACACATCAAATTATTTGCCGATGTGATTGCGTGCATATCGCCTGTGAAGTGAAGATTTATGTCCTCCATAGGCACAACCTGTGAATATCCGCCGCCTGCTGCACCGCCTTTAATGCCAAAGACAGGACCGAGTGACGGCTCACGAAGTGCAATAATCGCTTTTTTGCCGATTTGGCTCATAGCTTCACCGAGACCGATAGAAACCGTTGTTTTGCCCTCACCAGCCGGTGTCGGGTTTACAGCGGTTACAAGAATGAGCTTGCCGTCCTTTTTATCTTTTAATCGTTCCATAACAGAATCGGATATTTTTGCTTTATAGTGACCGTAAGGGTCTATTTCATCAGACGAAATGCCGAGAGAAGCGGCAATTTTGTTAATATCCTTCATTTTTGCGTTTTGAGCAATTTCAATATCTGTGAGCATAGATTTTCTCTCCATATTTATTAGTGAAATATATTATAACACATATTGCAAAACATTCCAACATAAAAATTTATTATTTATATTGAAAAATAGGAGAATACATAATATAATAAATATATTACTGCAAAAGGAGGAGTGCGATGGCAACCCTGGCAGTTGATTCAAACATACTAAAACGAAAAAACTCAATATGGACACTGATTAAAGGCACGGACTTTGTTACAATGCTCACGGCACTTTCGGCATCAATCTACGGACTTATGCTTGTGTACAGTGCATCGTATTCTTCACTTTCAGGCGGAAGAGTTATATCAAGTGATGTCAGGTCAATGCTTGTTTCGATTATAATCGGCTTTGTTATTTCTATTGCAGTTTCAAACATCGACTATGATGTTATTTCAAAGCTATGGCCGATTATCGCCGCCGGTTGTGTCGGGTTGATGATATTTACATTCTTCTTTGGTGTTGCACCCGAATCACGACCCGATTCAAAATGTTGGATTGACCTCAAAGTTTTTTATTTCCAACCATCAGAATTATTAAAAGTAGGATTCATCATTTCGTTTTCCTACCATCTTGATTTGGTCAGAGATAAAATCAACAAGCTGAAAACGATTATTCCGCTTGTTATCCACGGTGCAATCCCTGTAGGTCTTGTACTGCTTACGGGTGACGCAGGCTCGGCACTTATTTTCCTCATTATGTTCATCGGTATGCTGTTCTTATCAAGAGTTAACATCGGCTACTTCATTGCAGGCTTTTGTGCAATATTCGTTGGATTTGCAGTTGCTTGGAAAGCAGGCATAATTGACGGTATTCAAAGGCAGAGAATTGTTGCTTTGTTCTACCCTGAACAATACGCAGACGCTATGTATCAGCAAACGAACGGCAAAATCGCAATGGGTTCGGGCGGACTTTTCGGGCAAGGCTTTTTGCACGGAAATATGACGCAGAGCGGTGCGGTTCCCGTTAACGAAAGTGATATGGTGCTTACCGTTGCAGGTGAAGAATTTGGATTTGTCGGCACAATGGCTGCCCTGCTGATTTTGTTTTTCCTTGTTTTGAGAGTTATCAAAATCGCAATGAACGCAAGAGATAATGTTGGATATTTGATGTGTGGAGGCATTGCGGTTATGCTGTTTGCACAGATACTCGTTAATGTCGGCATGGAGCTGTCGCTTTTGCCGTGTATCGGTATCACGCTTCCGTTGTTCTCGGCAGGCGGTTCAAGTTCACTGTGCATTTATTTGGCACTCGGAATTGAGTATTCGGTGTACAGATTTTCACGAGCACCGAGAGAAACATTGTTCTATACAAAATAAAAATGACTCTACGATATTTCGGTATCGTAGAGTTTTTCTTTGTGTTTGTGCGTAGGGGCGAACTGTGTTCGCCTATGGACATCAAGCATTGTTTTTTATATCCGAAACAGCCTGATGAATGAGTTTTTCTTTTGTATTGCAATTTGGGTCGCCCGAAACGATTTTGACAAGAGCGTCAAGTTCTTCTGCGATTTCGTGACCTTGGTAGCCGAGTGCAATCAAATCTTTGCCCGTAATTGCAAGGTCGCTCACCCTATACGGCTCACCCGATGCAATAACCTGTGCGGTAATCTCTCTGATTTTGTAAAGGGTGTCAATTTCCTCCTGTGCATAGGTTAGATTGTGCGTTGAAAGGTCGGCAATTTTCAAATCAATATAATCAAAAATCATATCCTCACCGAAAACACGAAGCCATTTTTTGATATTCTTATGTTTGGTTGTGATGTGGTCATCGTGATATTTTACAAGCATAGTGACCTTGTTGAAAACATCGTTGCTGACCTTTAACCTTTTGAGAACAATTGCGGTTATTTTTTCACCCTCAAAGCCGTGGAATTTGAAATGGTCGTTGCCGTTTTCGTCCGTTGTTTTGGTTTGCGGCTTTGCAATGTCGTGAAAAAGAAGTGCAAGGCGAATATAGTCCTTATTCGGTGCAACTGCAACGGATTTTGCAATATGAGTGTAAACATCATAAATATGCCATTTGCTGACCTGTCGGCAATAAAAAGTCGGCACAAGTTCGGGAATAATCACGCCGATTACATCCTTATACTCAAGCAAAACCCGCTCACAATTTTTACCCATAAGAAGTTTGATAAGTTCAACATAAATTCGTTCAACAGCAATATTTTTCAACAGTTCTTTATTGTCGTGTACGGCTCTTGAAGTGTTTTCTTCAATATCAAAACCGAGAACAGAAGCAAAGCGAATACAACGCATAATGCGAAGTGCATCTTCTTCAAACCTTTTATCCGAGTCACCCACGGCACGAATAATCTTGTTTTTTATATCATCGACACCGCCGAAGCAATCAACAAAACCGACCGTGTCGTTATACGCAATTGCGTTCATAGTGAAGTCACGGCGTGCAAGGTCAAGCCTTACATCCGTTACAAAATCAACGCTGTCGGGATGGCGGTTATCGGCATACTTGCCCTCGGTACGAAATGTGGTTATCTCATACGGAATATGATTGACAAGTGCCGTAACCGTGCCATGCTTTATGCCTGTTTCTATAAACTTTATGCCGTTGTTTGCCAAAATCTGCTCCGTCTGCTCAGGAGTGGCAGATGTGGTTATGTCAATATCTTTTTCGACAACGCCCATAAGAGCATCACGGACACAACCGCCCACAGCGTAGGCAGAGTGACCGTTATGCTCAAACAGAGATATTAGCATTTTTGCATCATTTGGCAAATTCATATCATTTTATTTCCTGTAAATATAGTTTTACTGCGGAGTGCTTATTGTATTTTTCAAGTTCTCGGAGTGCTATTTGCACTTCTTCATCGGTAAAAGGCGGTTGCTCCTCGGGATAATCCCATTTATCAAACGGATTTGCCTTTGTGCAAAGCATTTTGCCGTCTATAAGCATCCACGGATACGCAAGGATTTTGCGCTTATTTTTTACATAAATCAGCGTACCTTTTGTGCCGTCAGAAATATTTTTAAAATAGTGCAGTTTATTGGCGCTTTTCATAATTATTCTGATCTGCTGGTCATAAGGCATATTTTTAAGTTGGTGCTTATTGACAATCGGAAATACTACAACTCCGAGAACAATAATCACGGCAACAACAATGCCCACAATTAACGAAGTCGGCATAATCAAACTCCCAATGTTATAATTTCAAACGGTGAATACCGGATTGTATCGGTTTCGCCGATTTCTTCTTCAAGCATATTGAGGAACTTAACGGTTCTGTCGAGTTTAATTTCGCCTCTTGAGCCGTTTTGCTCGGACAATCTGACAACTGTCATTTCGCTGTCCTCCGCCTTCTTAACTGCCTGAAGATAAAGCGGTTCAAATGTCGAAAGCGACCACTCAACATCAGCCTTTACAAGCGGTGCATTATATTGAAGTGCAATTTTGTTTATATCGGCAGAAACAGCGTCACCGCTATGTGGCATAATCATATAGCAAAAATCGTGATTGCCCATATCGGAAGTGACATCAGGGCGGATTGTTGCACGAAGAAGAGAAAGACTCATTTTGTTTTCATCAAATCCGACACCGTACTTGCCCTCATTTATGAGAGAAATACCTCCGCCTGTTTCCGACATATCGCACCACTTATGGTGGCAAACCTCAAATCTCGCCTGCTGCCAAGTGGTGTTTTTGTTTGTTTCTCGTTCGATAAAGCCTGCTGAAGTGTCGCAAAGAGCTTTTCGAGTGAGGATATTTGAAGCGAATTCAACCTTTGCAAGTCTGTGCTTTTCGTTCCACGAAACCTGATTTTCAACCTCTATTCCCCTGCTTTGACGGAAAAAGCGGACAAGCATTGTCCACGAAGATTTTTCTGTTGACAAAACAGTTTTGAAAGTTACGCACTCGCCGTCCTGCTCGGTGATTGCAAGAGGCTCTGTGACCTCAATTTCAATCTGCTTGTCCTTATAGTTAGGGAGAATATCCCAAGCGTCATAGTTGCCCGGATTGTCGGTATAAATCTTCAACTTGTTGAAGTCGCCGTCTGTCCACTCTCTGCAAAGTTCATTGTCAAAAAGCGATGAGAACGAACCGTCAGAATTGAGGCTTGCGGTGTAAAACGGTGTAGTAATTGTGCCGTTTTTATAAGTAAACCAATCATTGTTGTACTTTGTGGCACGCAAAGTCTTTGACGAAAGTGCAGGAATTGACGGAACAAGCCAATTTCCCTTTGCTCCGTGACGGGTTGCAGAGCCGGTTTTATTTGGCACAAAAGCAAGTGCATTTCTCTCAAAATTGAGGGTGTTGAAATACTTTGAGCCTGTGCCGATGATTTCATCAAGTGCAGTTTCAATTTCGGCATAATCAGCCATTGCATCCTCATAAACAGGGTGAATATGAGAGCCCGGGAGAATGTCGTGGAACTGATTTACGAGAAATTTTTTATACAAGGCGGTGAGGGTGTCACGATTATCATCCCCACGCAAAACAGAAAGCATCTCGGCAGTTCTGAATTTGAATTCAAGCTGTCTGTTTTTCTGCTTCAAATTACTTTTTGTGGTGAATGTGCCACGGTGCATTTCAAGGTACAGTTCGCCGTCCCAAACCTCAAGATTTTTGTTATCTTTAAGGTTCTTTTCAAGGAATTCTGCACCGCCCATATGCTCACATTTTGGCATAACGGACAATTTATCAAAACGGTGCATAAGTTCAATCATTTCCTCTGTACAGCCCGAACCGCCGTCACCATAGCCAAACATATTCATAGTTTGACCGCCTTGGTCTTTGTCTATATATGCTTCCCAATTCTCCTGAATTTGAGACGGAGCATTCCAAGTGATGAAATGAGTAGGCGGAACACAAGCATAAACACTGCTTCCGTCAATTCCCTTCCAAATGAAATTATTGTGCGGAAAACGGTTTGTATCATTCCAAGTTGACATTTTGTTTGAAACAAAATAATCAACACCGCTTTTTTTGAGGATTTGCGGCATAATCCAACTGTTGCCAAACACATCGGGCAACCAAGCATTATTGACATACTTGCCGAACATACGCTTATATGTTTTTTGACCGTAAAGGCACTGACGAATAAGACTTTCGGCACACGGAATATTGCAATCAGGCTCAACATACATTGCGCCGACAGGCTCAAACTGACCGTTTTTAACCTTTTGCTGAAGCTCCTTAAACACATCGGGATAATGCTTTTCCAAGGTTTCGTACACATATGGTTGAGTGTGAGTGTACTTGAAATCAGGATACTTATCCATAAGGCGAAGCTGAATAAGCACAGTACGCAAATTCTTTTGAACAGCGTGAATTCTGCGCCAATAATACGCAATATCAAGGTGAGAATGTGCAATAAGTGCGACATCACCCGTGCCCTTATATGTGTCATTTGCATAGATAACCTCGTCTATATATTTCTTAGCTTCCGCAACTCCTGTAAGCTCATCGCTGTCAAAATCAATGAAGTTCATTGCGTTGTTAAGTTCACGATTAAGAAAATCACGGTAATCCTCGTTGAATAAATCGGATTTTGCAATATCAAGCAGGAGTTCAAAATCCCACACCAAATCCTGCACCTCGTGATTAACCGTGCAAATATATGCGCCCTCAAAGATTTGACGGCAACCACGAACAGAAAGACTTTCAGGATTTCGTTCATCATCCGGCTTTGAACGGTTATAGCCCATCATATCAAAATGAAGCGTTTTTGTATCGTCAACATAAGGAGAAAGGAGCATTCTCTCTCTGTTTGGGTCAACACCGCCAACATATTTGCCGTTGACCTTGACGCAAATTTCGGCAGCAGTTTTCAGAGAAAACCACAATTCTTTGCCTTGAAGTTCTTTTGGAATGTCAACATCAGCCTTGATAAACGCCGTGCCGTCAGGGGTAAAATACATATCACCTTTTTGGAGCGGTCTGTAATCATCGCTGTAATATTCAAACTCCATTTCGGACACCTGACGGGCATCCTTAATCATCAAATTAGTTATTTCCCACTTTGAGGAATAAATATGTCTTTTGAGCCAACCGAAGCGTAAATCTGTCCATTCTTCAGGACGCATAGAGCGTCTGACAACCTTTATATGTGCCATAGTTCACCCTCCTTAAACATCCTGAAAATACGGCTTTTTTCTTATTGCCGTGATGTTCACATTTTTCTTGCAATCTCTTTTTATTTCGTCTTTTATCCAAGCAATGCATCTGTCAAGGATGAGGCACTTTGAACATTCGCCACGAAAGACAACTGTCAATTCATCACCGTTTAGCGAATCGAATTCTATCCAACCGCCGTCACCCTGAATTTTAGGTTGAAGGACATTTTCTATATATTTCTGTACTCTATCCATAATTACCTCTACGCATTTATAATTGATGAAATTGTTTGTCTTATTTCTTCAAGGCGAGCCTTTGCTTTGCTCTTATCGGGGTCAACGATTGAATAGTAGACCTTGATTTTTGGCTCTGTACCGCTTGGGCGAACTGCCATCCACGAGCCGACATTAAAAATATACTTGAGAACATTTTCCTTTGGCAAATCACGGATACCGTCCTTGAAATCAACAATTTCCTTAATATCAGGCAAAAGTTCATTGCCTATATTTCTGAATTCGACCATAAGGTTTTGAATTTTTTCGGCACCATCTTTGCCCTTTAAGACAAAACTATCGAGGAAATCGAGATAATAGCCGTATTTATCGTAAATCTCATTAAGTCCGTCTACAAGGGTTTTGCCTTGATTTTTGTACCAAGCAGCCATTTCGCAAACAAGCATTGATGACACAACGCCGTCCTTATCTCTTGCGTGAGTGCCGACCAAATATCCGTACGATTCCTCGTAGCCGATAACAAATTCTCGCTCACCCGATGTCTCAAACTTATTAATTTTGTCGCCAATATACTTGAAACCTGTGAGAGTTTCCTCGACCTGCAAGCCGAAACTTCTGCCGATATTTGCACCAAGTTCGGAGGTTACAATAGTTTTTACGAGGGTTGATTTTGAATTGAGGCTATCTTTTTTTATAGTCAACACAAAGTTAACAAGAAGTGCTCCTGTTTGGTTGCCTGTCAAAAGAACATACTCGCCGTTATGCTTTACGGCAACGCCTACTCTGTCACAATCCGGATCTGTGCCGAGAACTATATCGGCATCTTTCTCTTTAGCAAGTTCAATGCCTAAAGTGAGAGCTTTTCTGTCCTCGGGATTTGGAGAAACAACCGTTGGGAAATTGCCGTTAGGTTCTTCCTGTTCCTTGACAACATAAACGATTTTGTCCTCAAGAACTTTGCGAACAGGAACATTTCCCGTGCCGTGAAGCGGAGTGTACACAATCTTCAACTCGCTGTGTTCATTATAAAGCGACTGTGTTTTTACAGCCTTGATAAATTCGTCAAAAAGTTCGTCATAAATGCCGACAATCATACCATCGGAAATATATTCGTCAACAGTTTTTACATCATTATAAACGGATGAATAATCGTCAATAGCATTGATATATGAGAGCACTTCTTTTGCATCATTGGTGCAAAGTTGACAACCGGTATTGTCATAAGCCTTATATCCGTTATATTCCTTTGGATTGTGGGAAGCGGTAATCATAACACCTGCGTTGCAATGCAAATACCTTGTTGCAAAAGAAAGCATAGGAACAGGCACGATTTGAGTATAAGCATATACCTTTATGCCCTGGGATGCGAAAACCCTTGCACTATCCCACTCAAACGCACGAGAATTAAGGCGAGAATCACATGCAATTACAACGCTGATTTCGCCGTCGTACTTATCTTTGAGATACTTTGCAAAGCCGAGAGAAGCCTTGCCTACGGTGTACGAATTCATACGGTTTGTTCCTGCGCCCATAATGCCACGAAGTCCGCCCGTGCCAAATTCCAAATCCTTATAAAATCTATCCTCAATTTCCTTTTTATCGGTGACAGATTCAAGTTCTTTTTTGGTTTCATCATCAAATGTCAGCCACAAATTATATTTTTGATTGATGTCCATAATTGTCCTCCTACTGCAAACACATTGCATTTATACGATTCGACCCACAAAAAAGGTTTTTATCGGCTTTATTATACAACAAAAGAGGTAGACAGGTCTACCTCTTTCGTTGTAATTAATGAAATTTTTATTATTTCTTTGAAGCCTTTTTAGCAGCTTTTTCAGCCTTACGGCGTTCAAGCTCTTCCTTCTCTTCAGCGAGACGCTTTGCTTCTTCTTCAGCCTCTTGTTTTTCAGCGAGTGCTACATTTGCCTTTGCAGTTTCATACTGTGCGGCAATTTCATCGAAGTGTGAGAAGTTTTCTTGTTGAGCCAAGAGTTTCTTTGCATCAACATATGGCTTTGCAGCACGATTGAACTGTGCATGCTTATCCATTTCTGCCTTTGAAAGTTTACGAACTTCCTTGCGTTCTTCAGAAAGTTTATTAATTTCAGCCTTAAGTCTCTTAACTTCAGAGGAATCCTTATCTTTCTTTGCAATATGGCTGAGTTTGGCAAGTTCTGCAATCTTTTCATCAAGCTCGTCTTCTTTATTGAAATACTGTTCAATAGTTTCAAAGCCGAGTTCCTTGAATTCGTTAACAGAACCAAAGTACTTGTTATAAGCCTTAACAGCAGAAATTTGGCTCTTTGCAAGCTCAACATAGAACTTTCTGATTTCCTTTTCTTCTTCGGTGTTCTTTGGCATAGCCTTTGCCTGTGCAAGATTTGACTTTGCTTCTTCAAGAGAAGTATTTTTGATACCCTCAAGACCTGCTTCGAAAATCTTGTTGTATGCTTCAAGCTTATGCTTACCAAGTTCTGAATTAAACTTGTTGAGCTCATCTACAACGAACTTTGAAACTTCGATTTCTTCGTTATATTGAAGAGCTTCTCTGTATGCTTTTTTAGCTGCTTTACGCTCTGCCTTGTCGGATATGCCTTTATATGATGACTTATCAACAACCTTTGGTGTTGCAACTGCCATTTCCTTGGCATTGTTGACAAGGTCAATCATTTCAACAATGTCCTTATCCTTCATAGCGTTGTTGCCATAGTCCTCGAATACGGCACGAACCTTAAGAACGCGAACATATGACTTTTGCTTCTTTTCTGTTAAATCGTAGAAGAAGAACGGAATAACATTAAGTGTAGCACCGAGAGCAGCGATAAGAACCAAAACACGAAGAAGTGGCAACAAGATACCGTCTACATTATAAAGTGCTGATGAAGGGTTGATAAAGTTGTTTTGACCGTTTGCAAGCTGATCTGAAAGCATTTGGCTGATTGGCTGTTGTGTACCCGGAAGAACTCTTGACATAAGAGATGCATCACTTGTTACCTTTTGAGCCATAGCAGCAGTCATACCGTATTTTTCCTGAAGTGCAGGAAGAACACCGGCAGTAATAAGAGTGATAACACTGCCGATAGCGGCAACGGCTGCGAACATACCGTCAATACGCTCACCTGTCTTGTACTGCTGATAGTCACGAATATCGGCTTGAATTGATGGGTTAAGAATATGAGCAAACGCACCGACAATACCGTTGAGGTAAAGGCATGCAAGAACTGCCCAAATTACATAGTTTTGAATGTTACCGTCCGGACCGGCAGAACTGTGGAAGAACGGATACATACAAAGAATGAAAATAATGTTGAAAAGATTTGTAACAATCTGAACCTTTTTCTTACCCCATTTTCTGATACAAAGCGGAGCAAGGAGCATACCCCAAAGGGAGGCGTTGCCGTAGACGGTGGTTATGATTGCATATGTACCCTGCGAGCAGGCACCACCGTAGTTACAGAGCCAATAAAGGATGTTGGAATACGCTGTTTCAAGGAAGCCGATCCATGTAGCAAGCGAAATAATCCAGAAATACTTATTCTTTGCAACCTCACGAAGTGCATCTGTAAATTTAATCTGAATAACGTGAGTTTTAGCCTGAATAATCTTTTCCTGTGTGTTTGCGTAAACAACAAATACAAGGAGAATACCGATAACACCGATAACAGGGAAAGCAATTCTGTAAACCTTAATATCTGTTTGGTTTGTCTTAAGCATTGCTGCAATAAGAGGAATGATAAGGTTATATACGGTTGGACCGAACGAATAAATTACACTCTTAATTGATGCTACATCGGCACGCTCCTGTGAGTTTGGAGAAAGTACGTGAATAAGGTTTTCATAAGCATCATAGAAGAAGTTGTAGAAAAATTGAAGTGCAATGTTAAATGCAAGAATAACCGCACACTTTGCGATATATTCACTGCTCTTGCCAAACATTTGACCGTCACCGACAATGAGGTGAAGTTTATCGTATGGGAACCAAACCATTGCAACAAAGATGATTGCACAAGGGATACCCATTCTTAAAAGATACGGTCGATATTTACCTGCTTTGTTACGGGTATTATCTACAATATTGGCACGAAGACCCGTAAGCGGAATACCTGATAAAATTGCGATAACGTACATGATGTACATATCTGTAAGACCGATACCGATTGTACCGGACAAGAATACGTTTGTTGCACCCAAGATACAAGGGTAGCTCATACAAACGATTAAGTATGCGCCTATACCGCCAAAAGCGTATGAGGCAATTTCCTTAAAGGACATATATCTGCCCTTTGCAGGCTTTTTCCAGTAGTACTTCACTTGATCAATCAAGGTCTTTACTTTGCTGGACTGCTTTGTTTTTTCAGCCATAAAAATTACTCCTTTACAAATACTGCCAATATGATAACACATCTTGTGATTAAATACAAGAAAATTAATTAAAAAGAAAAAAATTTATACAATATGAATATTTTATATCTAAATTTAGTGCAATATTGTTAAAAAGTTTTGGAATTCAACGACAAAATACAAACTTAAAGTATATTTAAATTTTTAAAGAATAAACGAACTCCCCTTGCCGAAACAGCAAGAGGAGCGACATAGAAAATATTGAATTTTATTCGTAGAAACCGACTGACTTGATATGAGGAGTTGAACGACTTTGACGAATAACAAGGACAGCGCCGGTTGCCTTTTTGTTGAGTTTGACAATCTTCTTTGCGCCAACGATTGTGCCCTGATAAGCACGCTTGTAGCTTCCGTTTGGTTTTTTGATATAAAGGTCAAACTTCTCAATTCTCTGTGAATAAGCCAAATCTTCGCTGATAACAAAATACTTAAGTTTCTTTTCAGAATCAAAATTGAATTCAAGATAACCTTGATCCGCTTTGAGTTCACCGATATTCTGCTCCAAAACGGGATAAGCAGTGATGTCATTGATTTTTTTGCCAAGAGCTTTAAGGTTGCGAACATCCTTTGCACAAATTACGCCCTTATCGGTTGGCGGAATATTGAGGAGAAGTGTGCAGTTGTTGCCGACAGATGTGAGATAAATCTTGAAAAGTCGTCTTGCACTCTTTACGGTTCTGTCATCTTTTTTGTGATAGAACCAACCTTTACGGATTGAAACATCAACCTCGGCAGGATACCAAGAGAGGTTTGCGTTATTCTTGAGGATATTTCTTGAGCCTAAATCCTCATCCATAGTGTCTACCTTTTGAAGTCTTGCGGCATCGCCTTCAGCGTTTTGGCTGTTCTTTTCGATAGCCTCGCAATGCTTGAGAGAAGCAGGAACAACAGAATACTCATTCTTTCTTGCCTTGCCTGCCTCGTTGCCTACCCAACGAATATCCTCACCGCAGATTGCAATATTTGCATTTGGTTGCATTGTGCGAATGAGTTTGTAATATCTCTGCCAATCATATGTAAACGCCTTTGCATTTGCTCCCTTTGCACCGTCAAACCAAACCTCAAAAAGTTCGCCATAGTTACCACAAAGTTCTGTAAGCTGACGAATGAAATAATCATTATACTGCTCTGTTCCGTAAGTTGGCTCGTGCATATCCCACGGAGAGAGATAAACACCGAATTCAATACCCTGCTTGTGACATTCATCCGACACAGCCTTTACAATATCCTTGCCCATAGGGCTGTTCATAACATTGAAATCTGTTGTGCCTGTATTCCAAAGGCAGAAACCATCGTGGTGCTTACAAGTGAGGATGACACCTGTCATACCTGCCGCTTTAACGGTTTTTACCCACTGTTCCGGCTTGATTTTTGTAATATCGAAATCAGAAACAACCTCGCTTCCGCAACCCCATTCTCTGTCGTTTGCAGTGTTCATACCAAAGTGGAAAAACGCATAAAACGGCTTGTCCTGAAGTCTTTGTTGGCTTGGAGTCGGAACAACTGAAATATATCTCTGTACCTCTGCATCATTGAGAGGTGCACCGTTATTATCGGTTGTCCAGTTTCTGTCAAGTTTCATATTCATAGCAATGTACCACCATAATTGATTTTAACATTTTAACTATACCATTATTTTAACAATTCGTCAACAAAAAAACTCCCTTGGGCGAACCCAAGAGAGTTTTTGAAATATATTGGAATAAATCTGAAAAAACGGATTAATACATACCGCCCTGTGATGCTGCTGCCATAGCTGCTGCCTGTGCTGCATCTGCCTGTGGGTCTTTGATGTCTGTTACAAGTGATTCGGTTGTGAGAACCATTGCTGCAACAGAAGCGGCATTTTGAAGTGCGGAACGAGTTACCTTTGCAGGGTCAACGATACCGTTTTCAATCATATCAACATATTCGCCTGTTGCAAAGTTGCAACCTGTGCCGGCAGGGCTGTTCTTAATCTTATCAACGATTACAGAACCTTCCTCGCCTGCGTTTGCGGCGATTTGACGAACAGGTTCTTCAAGAGCCTTGAGAACGATATTTACACCTGTCTTGTAGTCTGCATCATCTGTGTCAAGAAGTGCCTGTGCGGCAGGAATAGCATTGATAAGAGCAACACCGCCGCCCGGTACAATGCCCTCTTCAACGGCTGCCTTTGTGGCTGCAAGAGCGTCCTCGATACGGAGCTTCTTTTCTTTCATTTCTGTTTCGGTAGCTGCACCAACCTTGATGACTGCTACACCGCCTGCCATCTTTGCAAGTCTTTCCTGAAGTTTTTCTCTGTCAAAATCAGAAGTTGAATTTTCAATAGCTGTTTTGATTTGAGAAGTTCTTGCCTTGATGTCTTCGCTGTTGCCTGCACCGTCAACTATAATTGTATTTTCCTTTGTAACCTTAACTTGACGAGCCTGACCAAGCATAGCCATTGTTGTATCCTTAAGTTCAAGACCGAGGTCGGAAGTGATTACCTGACCGCCTGTAAGGATTGCGATATCCTGAAGCATATCCTTTCTTCTGTCACCAAAGCCCGGAGCTTTTACGCATACGCAAGTGAATGTGCCACGGAGCTTGTTGAGAAGAATTGTTTGAAGAGCCTCGCCCTCAACATCCTCTGCAATGATAACAAGTTTCTTGCCAGCCTTGAGAACACTCTCAAGAAGAGGAAGAATATCCTGAACTGTTGAAATCTTTTTGTCTGTAATGAGGAGCATTGCATCATCAATTACAGCTTCCATCTTATCGGTATCTGTTACCATATAAGGTGAAATGTAACCACGGTCAAACTGCATACCGTCTACAACTTCACAAGTTGTTTCTGCTGTTTTTGACTCCTCAATTGTGATAACGCCGTCGGCAGTTACCTTTTCCATAGCCTCTGCGATAAGAGAGCCTACATATTCATCGGCAGCTGAAACAGTTGCAACTCTTGCGATGTCGGCATTGTCCTTTACTGCACGGCTTTGAGCCTTTACAGAATCAACAACTGCGTCAACAGCACCCTTAATACCGTTTTTAACAGTCATTGGGTTTGCACCTGCGGCAACATTCTTCATACCCTCTCTGACAAGAGCCTGTGCAAGAAGTGTTGCTGTTGTTGTGCCGTCACCTGCATCATCATTTGTCTTTGATGAAACTTCCTTTACGAGCTGTGCACCCATATTTTCAAAAGGATTTTCAAGCTCGATTTCCTTTGCGATTGTTACACCGTCATTTGTGATGAGCGGTGAACCGTATTTTTTATCAAGAACTACATTTCTGCCCTTTGGGCCAAGTGTAATCTTTACTGTGTTTGCAAGCTTATCAATACCTGCCTGAAGAGCCTTGCGGGCTTCTTCGCCATAAATTATATCTTTTGCCATAGTTAAATTCCTCCTTATATTACTCAACTACTGCAAGTACTTCTTTAACCTCTGTGATGGTGTATTCCTCACCGTCAACCTTAACTTGAGTGCCTGAATACTTGCTGATAATAACCTTATCACCGACTTTAACGGTCATAGGATTTTTTTCTGTGCCCGGACCAACCGCAACAACCTCACTAATCTCCGGCTTCTCCTGTGCAGAAGCAGCAAGAATAAGACCTGATGCAGTTGTTTCCTCAGGCTTTACTTGTTTGAGCAGAACTCTGTCTGCAAGTGGCTTAATAGTCATAATATATCACCTCATTAAAAATTTATCATTTATGTGTTAGCACTCTTTATCTCCGAGTGCTAATATATATTTTAGCAACTTTTTCAAAAATGTCAATAGGGTTCATAAATTATTTAAAAAATATGCTATTTTTTTACTAATTCAATATATTCATATAAACATATAACAATGCCCCTCTCGTGCGAGAGGGGCATTAAACATTGAATTATTTTGTTTTAACCGCTTTAACCTTTGACCAAGAAGAATACACTTTTTTACCGTTGACAATATTGTATGTTCTGACACGAACATAGTATGTTTTATTTGACTTTAATTTCTTAATGGTTTTGCTTGTAGCATTTTTCTTTGCTATGGTTACGGTTTTCTTATTCTTCTTGAATTTTTTATCGGTTGCATATTGCACCTGATAGCCCGATACACCCGTCTTCTTTTTCCAGGTTACCTTAAACGATTTTGTTCCCTTTGTAACCTTTTCAACCTTAACAGTTGATGGCTTCTTTACAGTGGTAGTGGTAGTAGTAGGAACAGTCGGCTTTGTACTCGGTTGTGTTGTAGGCTCCTCCGGTGTAGGAGCAGGAACGAATCCTCCTCCACCGCCACCGCCGATAGATCCACCGCCACCGGTCGAACCGCCACCACCGGTTGATCCGCCGGGATTTTCCGGACCGGTTGAATTATAATGTATAGTTGCATTAAGTAAATCATAGTTACCATCTGCAATAGAAATATTATTCCATTCATTAGCACTACCTGAATAATATACATCACTTAAACTGTTGTAACCCCCAAATGCAGCACAACCTATACTTGTTACACTATTTGGTATTGTTATGCTTGTTAAACTGTTGCAATCTAAAAATGCCTCTGTCCCTATGCTTGTTACGCTGTTTCCTATTGTTACGCTTGTTAAACTACTGCACCAACCAAATGCATCATAACCTATACTTGTTACACTGTTTGATATTGTTATGTTTGTTAAACTGTTGCAACCAGCAAATGCCCAATCACCTATACTTATTACACTGTTTGGTATTGTATATGATGTTCTTGTGTTTCCTTCTGGATATTGTATCAAAACAGTTTTATCGTTATTGAATAATACTCCGTCTTGTGAAGAATAGTTTTGATTACTATCATCAACATCTATTTTTGTTAAACTGTCACAATTCCAAAATGCATATTCACCTATACTTATTACACTGTTTGGTATTGTTATGCTTGTTAAACTGTCGCAATACCGAAATGCAGAATCACCTATACTTGTTACACTGTCTCCTATTGTTACGCTTGTTAAAATGCTGCAAAATCTAAATGCATAATCACCTATACTTGTTACACTGTTTCCTATTGTTACGCTTGTTAAACTGTCACAATCTTCAAATGCATGACTACCTATACTTGTTACACTGTTTGGTATTGTATATGATGTTATTGTATTACCTGTTGGATATTGTATCAAAACAGTTTTATCCTTATTGAATAATACTCCGTCTTGTGAAGAATAGTTTTGATTATTACCATCAACAGTTATACTTGTTAAACTGTCGCAAGCACAAAATGCATAAGGACCTATACTTGTTACACTGTTTGGTATTGTTATGCTTGTTAAACTGTCGCAACTATAAAATGCATTATTACCTATACTTGTTACGCTGTTTGGTA
>NZ_FUWW01000006.1 GCF_900167205.1 Eubacterium coprostanoligenes | reverse complement strand
AACAAACTATTGGAATTTCAGCCGAATGCCTGCCGTCCACAAGCCCTGCAAATGCTGTTTGGACACTCGAAAAACTGTGCGAAGAATGGAAGATAATACAAAAATAAAAGGCGGAACAAACCGCCTCATACTGTTGATAAAGCTCCTGAAACATGCCAAAATATAATTAACCGAATTATGCCTCCCATTTTTTAAAAGGTGATTCCCCCGTTAATCGGGGGAAATGTCTGCAACGCAGACAAAAGGGGGCGTCTACGCAGTAAAGGTGGCAACACGAAGTGTTGACGGTGGGGTTTTAAAAATGCTGTAGGTATTGGACTTACGGCATTTTTGGTGTTTTTCGTTTTTTGCTCAGTCGAGGTATTTATATACATCTTCCTTCGCAAGAAAACGAAATTCAGAAACTTTCTCAACAGCCTTTTTACATTTTATGCTGATTTTTTCTTTCTTCCGGTAAAGAATACTATGCCAAATATCACAAGCATAAGGAGAAAGGCGAATGCCATCCAAGCAATTCTTTGTGCCGGCTCGTGATTTGCAAAGAAATCATAGTAGCCTTTGAGGTAAACAATGATAACAACAATCGGCAAAACATACTGCATATATGCTCTTGCCCAGTTAGGGAACTTGAGTCCTTCGCCTGTGTTTGCCTCCTTGATGAAGTTTTCAAATCCCCATCCGTTCTTTCTGACGCAGAACATAACAAATACCAAACTGCCAAGCGGAAGCAAATTATAAGAAACAATGAAGTCCTCAACATCCATAATTCCTGTGCCCTCGCCGAGAAGCTGAACCTTTGACCAAAGGTTGAAACCAAGAATTGCAGGGATGCTGATTGCGGTGATGATAATAAAGTTTACTGCAACGGACTTTGAGCGTGACCAACCCTTCATATCCATAAAAGCAGCAATGAGGTTTTCAAACACGGCAATGATGGTTGAAAGTGCGGCAAACGACATAAAGATGAAGAATAATGCACCCCAAATTCTGCCACCTGCCATTTGATTAAATACATTTGGAAGTGTTATAAAGAGGAGTGACGGACCGCTGTCAGGCTGAACGCCAAATGCAAAGCATGCAGGAATGATGATGAAACCTGCCATAAGAGCAACGAATGTATCGAGCACCATAACACTTACTGCTTCACCGCCAAGGCGTTTTTTCTTGTCAAGATAACTGCCAAAGATTTCCATAGCGCCGATACCGAGGCTGAGTGTGAAGAATGCGTGCGACATAGCGGCAAATACAGCCGTGCCGAAGCCTGTTTGTTTTACAACGCTGAAATTTGGAACAAGGTAGAATTTGATGCCTTCGCTTGCATTCGGCAGTGTTGCCGAGTTGATTGCGAGCGCCACCATAAGAACAACAAGGAGTGACATCATAACTTTTGTGATTTTTTCAACGCCGTTTTTTACGCCGAGCGCACAAACCGCAAATGACAAAACAATTGCGATAAATGCCCACAAACCCATTGTTTGAGGTTGCGACAGCATTGTTGAAAATGCGTTGCCTACTCCGTCAACATCAAGTCCGGAAAGTTTGCCGGTGATTTCAAGATACGCATAGTAAAGCATCCATCCGCCTACCATTGTGTAAAACGACATAAGTAAATAACATCCGATAATGCTTATCCATTTGAGGTTATGCCACTTTGTGCCTTTTGGCTCAAGTTTTTCAAACGCTCTGCCCATACCCATCTGACTGCCTCTGCCGACTGCAAATTCTGCAACCAAAATCGGGAAGCCGAGAATGATGAGAAACAGCAAGTACATAACAATAAATGCCGCTCCGCCGTACATTCCGCAGATGTATGGGAATTTCCATACATTGCCTATGCCGACTGCACATCCCGCAGAAACCAAGATGAATCCGAGTTGTGAGGCAAATTGCTCTCTTTTTTCCATTAATAAAGCCCTCTCTTATTTTCTTTTTAAAAAGTCAGTATACTAATTTTAACATAAAAACTTTTTATGTCAAGGATAAAAAGTCTTTATTTTGACGAATAATATTAATAGAAACAAATTTGTGTATTTGATTTTTTTATGGACTATGCTATAATTAAAAGAGTACGGAGGATTAATTATGAAGATTAATGACAATATGAACGGATTTAAAATTCTTGAAGTAAAAGAGGTTGCCGAGCTTAAGGGCAGAATTGTTGAAATGAAGCACGAAAAATCAGGTGCAAGACTTTTGTGGTTCGACAGACCGGACAATAACAAAACTTTTTCTATCGCATTCAGAACAGTTCCGAGTGACGACACCGGAATTTTTCATATTTTGGAGCACAGCGTTTTGTGCGGTTCAAAAAAATTCCCTGTAAAAGAGCCGTTTGTTGAGCTCATCAAAAACAGTATGAACACATTTTTGAATGCTATGACCTTTAGCGACAAAACAATGTATCCTATTTCAAGTAAAAATGATAAAGACTTTTTCAATCTTATGGAAGTCTATCTTGATGCGGTATTTTATCCGTCGATTTACACAAAGCCGGAGATTTTTTATCAAGAGGGCTGGCATTATGAGTTTGACGAAAACGGCGATATTTCCTACAAGGGCGTTGTTTTCAACGAGATGAAGGGCGTGTATGCCGATGCGGATTCTGTAAAGGAAAATGCTCTTTGCCGTGCATTGTTCCCTGACAATTGCTACAGCAGGGAATCGGGCGGACATCCAAGCAAAATCCCGTCACTCACCTATGAGCAGTTCATCAACGGACACAAAAAGTACTATCATCCGTCAAACAGCTATATCATTCTTGACGGTGATTTGGATATTGAAAAAGTGACAGAATTTATCGACAGAGAGTACCTTTGCAATTTTGACGCCATTGAGCCGAGCGAACTTCCAAACATTCAAACTCCTGTTGATGCAGGCAAGGTTGAAGTTATGTTTGAACAGTCAAAGGATATGCCACTCGAAAATCAAAGCTCGCTTCAAATGGGCTATGTTGTCGGCAAGTTTGACGAAAAAGAAAAGATTTATGCAACACGAATTCTTGCTCGCTATCTTTGCCGAAACAATCAATCTTATCTCACCTCTGCAATTCTTGAAAAAGGCTATGCCGAGGACGCCTCTATTCAAGTGGTTGACGGAATACTTCAACCATATATTGCACTTGATTTGAAGAATATTGACGAAAACAAGGCGGATGAAATATACGATTTTGTTAATCAAAAGTTGCGTGAACTTCAATCAAACGGACTTGACAAAAAACAGCTTGAAGCCGTAATTTCCAATTTTGAATTTGAACTTAAGGAAAAGGATTTTGGTTATCCTCGTGGACTTATGTATGCTATGCTTTCGCTTGAGACATGGCTTTATGACGGCGAAACCACAACAAATGTTCTTGTCGGCGACATTTTTGAAACCTTGCGTAAAAAGGCTGAAAGTGGCTATTTTGAACAGCTTATCAGCGAAGTTTTCTTCGACAACAAGCACCGTTGTGTTCTTCTTGCAAAGCCGTCATACACAGTCGGCGACAGCGACCGAGCAGACGAAAAGGCAAGACTTGAGGCTGTTAAGAATTCTTGGAGCGATGCCGATGTTGAGTATTACAAAAACGAGCAGAAAAAACTTGACGAATGGCAATCAAGCGTTGATTCGCCGGAGGATTTGGCAAAAATGCCGATGATTACCCTTGACGATATTGAGGTTAAGCCTGAACCGCTCCCAACGGAAATTGACGGCAAACTTATCAAGCACTCAATCCAAACTGACGGTATTGCGTATATAAAAATGTATTTTGACATCACAGGTGTTGAGGAAGCTGATTTGCCAAAACTTTCGCTTATGTCAAAACTTTTGGGCGAACTTGACACGGCACATCACAACGCTGTTGATTTGAAAACCGAGCTTACGGCAAAATGCGGAAATATTTCGTTTTCTGTTTCGCCGTTTGCACAATACAATTCGTCAAAGAACGGCAAAATAAAATTTGTTGTTTCGTTCAGCGCACTCAACAGATATGTCGGTGAAGCGCTTGAACTTGTCAGAGAAATTTTGACTTCAACAAAGTTTGAAAACACTTCTCAAATTGTAGATATTATTAAACAAGAACGCCAACTTCATTATCAGTCAATCGTTATGGCAGGCTCAATGTTTGCGGCAAAGAGAAGCTCAACGGCTTTTTCATATGACGCTGTTGTTGAAGATGTTTCAAACGGATTTTCATATTATTATTGGCTCAAAGAGCAGGAAACCGAACCTACTGTCATTGCCGAACTTCAAGGATTTGCAAGCAGTATTTTCGGTTCTGACAATGTTCTTGTCGGTATCGGTGCAGACGATGCAAACGAATTTGACGACAGCATAAAATCATTTATTGCTTCGCTTGGCAAGTCAACTGTTTCTCACGAACTTAAAATCAAACCGTGGAAAAAATCGAATGACGCTGTTGTTATTCCGGGTGACATTTCGTTTTCTGGTATGGCGGCAGATTTCAGCGGACTGTATGATGGCAGAACATTCCTTATGAGCCACATTGTTTCGCTTGATTATTTGTGGAATGAGGTGCGTGTAAAGGGCGGTGCTTACGGCACGGGACTAAAGGCTGTTGCCAATGGTTCTGTTTTTGCATATTCATTCCGTGACCCAAATGCAAAGGCTTCTGTTGAAACCTATTATAAAATTGCGGATTATCTTCGTACATTTGCAAATTCCGACAGAAGTCTTGTCGGCTTCATCATCGGTGCAATGTCGAGCGCTTCTCCGCTTCTCACCCCTTGTGAAATTGCTTCGGGTGCGGACGGCAACTATATCAGAGGCATATCCGAGGAAAGCAGATTGTTGCTTCGCAAGCAGATTGTAGGCACTCAAAAGAGCGACTTTTTGGCTCTTGCAGACACTCTTGAAAGTGCAATTAATGACAGTTCGTTCTGTGTTGTCGGTTCAAAAAAGCAGGTCGATTTGTTCGGAAACCTTGATAACAAATTTTCATTATAACTATAAATATTCGTCATAATGTATAAAAAAACATAAAAATATCGTTCATTTTTCCCGCTTTGCTGTCTTGTAAAACTCTGTGAGTATTGACAAGGCAGCAAAAAATTATTATAATAAACCTTAATATATCCTAAACGGATTTAATTAATAATTTGAAAGGAAAATGAAAATGAAAAAGACAATGAAGAGAGTATTGGCTCTTGTTCTTGCAGCACTTACAGTAGTATTTGCATTTGCAGGATGCTCAAACAACTCAAATGATGACAAAAATAATGATGCAAAAACAGATGCTTCCGCAAAGAAGTATGTTATCGCAACTGATACAGTATTCAAGCCTTTTGAATACACAGACGCTTCAGGTAACTTTGTTGGTATTGATGTGGATATTCTTGCAGCTATTGCAGAAGATCAGGGCTTTGAGTACGAACTCAGATCACTTGGCTTTGACGCATCAATCGCAGCTTGCAAGTCAGGTCAGGCTGACGCTATGATCGCAGGTGCTTCAATTACTGATGAAAGACAAAAAGGCGGTTGGATTTTCTCTGACGCTTATTACACAGCAACACAAAGCGTTGCAGTAAAGAAGGGCTCAAGCATTAAATCACTTGACGATCTCAAGGGTTCAACAGTAGCTGTTAAGACAGGTACAAAGGGTGCCGACTATGCAGAAGAACTCAAGGATAAGTACAGTCTTAAACTTACATATTTTGAGGACAGCCCAACAATGTATCAATCTGTTACAGGCGGTCAGTGTGCTGCTTGCTTCGAGGATACTCCTATTATGGCAGCTTCTATTAAAGACGGCAATCTTGATATGGAAATCGTAGAAGGCTCTGAAAATGAAGGTGCCGGTTACGGTATGGCTACTTTCTCAGCTGACAAGCAGGAACTTCTTGACAAGTTCAATGCAGGTCTTGCAAACATCAAGGCTAATGGAAAGTATGACGAGATTATCGCAAAGTATCTTGGCTAATATCGGCAAAAATTAAAGTAATTCTGTTTAGGAAAGTTTGCCACCTGCCCGTTTTTCCACGGGCAACGGTGGCTTTCTTGCTGAATGATGTCGACATATTTTTACATCATTCTACTATGAGAGGAGTTTTTCACCCAATGCAACAAATTATTGAAACATACGGACAAATGCTTCTTGCGGCTATGGGCAAAACGCTCACCTTGGCATTGTGCGGATTGTTCTTTGCTTGCTTAATCGGTTTGCTTTTCGGCATCTTATCTGTGCTTAAAAACAAGGTTTGCAATGCAATTTACAGAGTATTCGTTGATGTCATTCGTGGCGTCCCAATGATTGTACTTGCGTTTTTTGTTTATTTCGGCGTTCCGTATATCATCAACAAATCATCAACAACATCGTTTACACTTTCTGCTTTGCAGGCGGGTACTGTCTGCCTTTCGCTTAACTGCGGTGCATATATGGCAGAGATTATTCGTGCCGGTATTCAATCGGTCGACATCGGTCAGATGGAAGCATCCCGTTCACTCGGTATGAGCTATTCACAGGCTATGCGCAAGGTTGTTCTTCCGCAGGCTATCAGAACAATGATTCCGTCAATTATAAATCAGTTCATCATCACACTTAAGGATACATCAATCCTTTCTGTTATCGGTTTTCCGGAGCTTGTTAACACATCAAAGAATGTTGTTGCCAACACAGGTAGCGTATTTGAGGTTTGGGCTGTTGTAGCCGTTATGTATTTGATTGTTATTACTTTGCTTTCGTATGCAGCAAAAATGCTTGAAAGGAGATTGAACCGTGGCCGTAAATTATAATAATGTAAAAATTCATGTTTCACATCTCCAAAAGAATTTTGGAAAGCTTGAAGTTTTAAAAGATATTACAACCGATATTTATGAGGGCGAGGTTGTTGTTATTCTCGGTCCGTCAGGTTGTGGCAAGTCAACATTTCTCCGCTGTATCAACCGTCTTGAGGATATTACAGCAGGCGATATGGTTGTTGACGGCAATCATATGGATGACAAAAAAATCAACATCAACAAGGCAAGAGAAAATGTCGGAATGGTGTTCCAGCATTTCAATCTTTTCAATAACCTTAATGTTATAGACAATCTTACCCTTGCACCTATTCAGGTTAAAAAGATGAAAAAGGACGAGGCAAAGCAACTTGCCATGAAAATGCTTGGCAAGGTAGGTCTTGAGGACAAGGCACAGGCGTATCCGTCCATGCTTTCAGGCGGTCAAAAACAGCGTGTTGCCATTGCAAGAGCGCTTTGTATGAATCCTGATATTATGCTTTTTGACGAGCCGACTTCTGCACTCGACCCTGAAATGGTAGGCGAAGTTCTCAATGTTATGCGTGAACTTGCCGAGGAGGGTATGACAATGGTTATCGTTACCCATGAAATCGGCTTTGCCCGTGAAGTTGCCAACAGAGTTTTGTTCATCTATGACGGCAAAATTCTTGAAGAGGGCACACCGCAAGAGGTTATTTATGACCCTCAAACAGAGAGAGCAAAGGATTTCTTTAACAAGGTATTATAAATTAAATTTTTTGTCAGGCTGTTGAGAAAGTTTCTGAATTTTGTTTTCTTGCGAAGGAAGATGTACGATGGTACCTCGACTGAGCAAAAAACGAAAAACGCCAAAAATGCTGTAAGTTCAAAACTTACAGCATTTTTAAAACCCCACCGTCAACACTTTGTGTTGCCACCTCCCCTTGCATCAATGGGAGTCATAATTTGGTGGTTATATATTGGCGTGGTTCAGGAGCTTTATCGACAGTCTGAACCGAGGTTTCCCTCGGTTTTTTTAAAGCGTTTGGAGTATATTATGAAATCAAAAAAGATTATTTCATCCTTTTTGCTGATATTGATTTCTGTTGCGTGGGGTGGCTCTTTTGTTGCACAAAGCAAGGGCGGTGACCTTGTCGGACCGTTTACATTCGGCTTTTTCCGCTTTCTTGTTGCAGGAATTGCCATTTTGCCGATAATCGCTTTTCTCGATTCAAGGGAGAAAAAGAACGACAAGCCAAAACCGGATTACAGCACGAAGGAACTTATCCGTGACGGCTTTGTGTGCGGATTTTTCCTTGCCGGCACATCAGCATTTCAACAGCTCGGATTGTTTGCGGGCACACCGTCGGGCAAGGCTGGATTTTTGACCTCGTGCAATGTGATTTTTGTGCCGATTATCTGTTTGTTTTTTAAGGAAAAAATCAAATGGAATGTGTGGCTGTCAATCGTTGTGACGGTATGCGGACTTTATTTGCTGTGCGTAAATGACGGCTTCAGCGTGCAGATGTCTGATATGCTTGTGCTTATTTGTTCGGTTATGAATGCGGCGAGAATTATTGCCGTTGACCGCTTCAAGCACAAAACGGATATTATCAAACTTGCGTGTGTGCAGTTTTTTTCGGCATCGCTGTTTTTGACCGTGCCGATGGCTATATCCGAAATGAGAGATTTTTCGCAGTGGTGTGCAAGCATAAATCAATCTGCGTTGTGGATGTCACTGCTTTATGCAGGCGTGGTTGCCGGAACATTTGCCTTTACGGTGCAAAATGTTGCTCAAAAATATGTTGACCCAACGGTTTCGTCATTGCTTATGAGCACTGAATCGGTGTTTGCGGTGCTTGCAGGCTGGCTGATTGTCGGCGACAAATTGACGGTCAAAGAACTTTTAGGCTGTGCAATTATTTTTGTTGCACTCATCATAGCTCAATTACCGAATAAAAAAAGAACGGAAAGTGTTGCATAACTTTCCGTTTTTCTTATATCTTGCTTAGCGGAATATAGCCAAAACTTTCGCCTAATTTTCCGCCGTTGATCATATATTCCTTTGCACCTTTTTGAAGTGAGGTCGTTTCTGCGTACTGCTTTTTGTTGAACTGTTTTTTGCCGAAAATTCGCTCTATTGCATAACTGTCCGTATGGTCTGTAAAAGCAATTTCGAACAGCGTTTGAAACTGCAAAATGTTGCTTGACGGCTTCATAAACAGGTGATTGTCTTTGTATAAAAGCCAGCTTTTGCACACGAAGTAGTTGAATTTATACGCAGGGAGATGCGTTGCAAAAAAATCTTTTGCCATTTTCAGCGAGTCCTTACAGTCCGATAATAACAGTGGTTCGCCCTGCGGAATGTGGATAAATACAGTTTGTTCGCCCTTTTTGAACGGCAGTTTTGAGTAGTCGAATGTAACATAGGTACATTTGAAAAGTTGATACTGAAGTCTGCCTATTTTGAACAATTCTGCCTTAAGGTGATTTTGTATCCACGGGTAATTTTTCAGTCCCTTGTTGTCGTTGTTTTTGCACCAAATTCCTATGTCGGACATAGTTTCTTTCAGTATGTTTTCGTCTATTCCAAGCTGTTTGTAGTCCTCTTCGGTATATTTGATGTATGCAATGCAAACGGCAAGCCTCATCATATCATTGCGTCTTGCAAGGCACGAAAAACCGTGCTTTTTGCACTTTTCCGCAAGTGAATTTATTTTCTTTTCGTGACTGCTTATGTATTGAATCAGTCTATTTTCAAGGTCGGCATCAAGGCCTGCAAATTTAATATATTTTTCCATAAGTTGAGTGTATCATTAAAAGTATAGGCTTGTCAACGGTATTAATTATTTCTTTTCGTCATAGTATGTATTGTGATTTGATAAGGAGAGGTTTTTATGTTTTCTGCACTACTTACCGCAATCGGTTCAAGCCTGTTGTTTTTGCTTTTGCACATTCAAAACGGGTCGGGATTTCCAAAACCGCTCACCGCAAAGGAAGAACGGGAACAGCTTGAAAAGATGGCGAACGGTGACCTCAACGCTCGGGCAGTTTTGATTGAACGCAATCTCCGTTTGGTCAGCCATATTTGCAAGAAGTATTATTCAAAAACAAATGACAATGACGACCTGATTTCTATCGGCACTATCGGACTGATTAAAGCGGTGGATTCGTTTGATTATTCAAAGGGAACTCGGCTTTCAACCTATGCTTCTCGCTGTGTTGAAAACGAAATTCTAATGTATTTTCGTTCACTAAAAAAGCAGAACGGAGAGGTGTTTATGGGTGATGCGATTGATACCGACAAAGACGGAAATCCGCTGACAGTCGAGGATGTAATCAGCGATGACAGGGATATTGTTGAAGAAATCGAAACAAAACGCCGTTGGCTGGAGGTAAAGAAACTCATTGAAAATATGGATGACGAGAGGGAAAAGGAAATAATCATTTTGCGTTATGGATTGAACAATGCAAAACCGCTCACCCAACGAGAGGTTGCGCAGAGGTTGAACATTTCTCGCTCGTATGTGTCGAGAATAGAAAAGAAAATTCTTCAGGATTTGAAGAAAAAAGTTAATTAATAAAAACGCAACACAGGATTGATTTCTTGCGTTGCGTTTTGTGCTGTTATTCGGTTTATTGAAAAGTGCAAACATATGTGAAAACGATTGAATCGCCGTCATCAATGGTCACATTTCCGCAGGTGGTGTTTGGCATAATTCCGTTCACGCTGTACATCCAACCGCTTTGCTTGCCACAGTCAAATTCATCAAGGCTATTTATTCCCGAAATATAGACACCGTAGCTTGTTTTTTGAGCCGTCAGCTTGATGTCGTTGTTGTTGCAGGCTGATTTAAGAGCGTCATATGCGGTGTAGCCGGCTTTAGCTTTGTAGGTGTAATTCTTGATTATGTAGCCGTCGCTTGGCACGAATTCCTCGTGTCCTTCTTTCAGTTCGTCCATATGGTCAAGAATTGATTTACATTCAACCGTAACGGTGCAGGTTACCGTGTCTGTTTTCTTTTTTTTCTTGACCTTTGTTGTAGTAATCTTTTTCTTTTTTGTTGTGGTTTGTGTTTTTGTTGTTGAAGGCTTTGCCGTTGTTTCTTTTGTTGTGGTTTCGGCAACTGTTGTTGAGGTTGTCGCTTGTGTTGTGGTTGTTGCGGTTACGGCTGTGCTTTGCTCTTCCTGTGTGTTGTTTGAACATGCCGTAAAGCAAAAGCACATTGCCGCCGACAGCAACAATGCACATATTTTTTTATTCAAAATCGGATAACTCCTTTTTCATAGCGTTGTAGGAACAGTCTACGGCTTCTTCTGAAATGTTGCAACCAAGCTCGTAAATCGGTACTTTTTTGAAAATCACATTAAGGTTATCCATCAATTTGTTCATTTGACCTTCACCGAGACGGCGAACAGTTTGGCTGAATATATTGAATATCGCCTTGTTTGTGTTGGCAGGTCTGATCCAGTTGTCCTCGCTTCTTTCAAGGAAACAAATTCCTGCAAGAGGCACAACGGCAGGGGTCGAGTAATCGTACTTTCCGCTCCACGGAGTACCGCAGGCATATACTGTGTCGCCGATAAGTCTTATTGCAGGCTTGTCGTCATTGAGGATGTATGCTCTGTCGCCGAATTTCTTGAGCCAAAGCTGGGTGTGTGTGGATTTGCCTGTTCCGCTGTCGGCAGAAAATGTGTACGCAATTCCGTCAACAACAACGCAGGATGAGTGCAAAAGAATGCCGTCATATTTGATTAAGTCAGTGTAAAAATCAGAACCTGTGAGCATATATTCCCAGTCGCCCTGTGAAAGCTCCGGATGTTCTGCCATAGCAGCTTGAACCCTTTTGTCATCAACGAAAATGTTAATGTCCGGTTCTAAATCATCCGATTGGTTGTCGGCAAGATAAGGCACAGCCTGTTTTTCGCTTCTGCCTCCGCAATTGTTCATTTTTACTCTTAATCCTGCAATGTCATAATATGGCATAATATTTTTTTCCTTTGCATATTTTTCTATTGTTCATTATAGAATAAAAAACAAATTTAGTCAACCGAATAACCAAATAATATAAAATATATGATAAATATTCAAATAAACTATTGAAAAAATTTTTATTATAATGTATATTATATTAAAATATAATAAATATCGAGTGATTTATTTAAACTAAATGCAGAACTGCAAATATTTTGGCACGCAACGGAGATGTGTATGGAAAAAATCACAAGCAAAAATAATATTATTGTTAAGGACACAAAAAAGCTTTTTACTTCTTCAAAGGCGAGATACGAAAATCGTCGTTTTGCACTTGAGGGGGCAAGGCTATGTTTTGATGTCCTTAATTCTGTTTATAAGCCCGATTCACTGTTTTATACAGAAGATATATACGAAAAATATCCTAGTGAGATTGACGCACTTTCAAAAGAGGCAAAGCAAGTTTATGTCATCAATTCGCAGGTTTCGGAAAAACTGTCTGAAACCAAGTCACCGCAGGGCGTGTTCCTGACCGTTGAGATGAGCAACGGCAAGCAGGCAATCGGCAATGGCAAAATCGTTGCACTTGACAATGTGCAAGACCCGGCAAATGTCGGAGCGATTATTCGTTCCGCAGAGGCTCTCGGTATTGACGGAATCATCACATACAATTGCTGTGATGTGTTCAATTCAAAGGCAATCAGAGCATCGATGGGTTCGGTGCTTCGTATGAATATTATCAACAGCAACGATTTGCAAAAAACGCTTGTTGATATGAAGTCACAGGGCTTCAAGGTGTATTCGACCGTTCCGAGTTCATCGGCTGTGAAAATCACCAATATTGATTTTTCGGGCAATGCCGTGTCGGTTATAGGCAACGAGGCAAACGGAGTTGAGGAAAACATCAAGGCCGTCAGCGATGAACTTATCACAATACCTATGCTTGGCAGGGCGGAAAGCCTCAACGCAGGCGTTGCCGGTGCAATAACTATGTGGGAGATGCTTCGATGAAAAATGCAAGGTATCTCATATGGCTTCAGCTTACCGTTGGTGTAGGCAAGGCAATCAAGCCGATAATTGATTATTTCGGCTCGGCTGAAAATCTATATAACAGCAATTATCTTCAGCGTAAGGTTTGCCCAAATGTGACAGACAAAATGCTTGACGCAATGGAAAGCACTCCGATTGAAAAAGCGGATGAAATAATTGCGGTGTGCAAACAAAACGGCTGGGATATAATCACTGTTGATGATGAGAATTATCCAAATAAACTAAAAGAAATATTTGACCCGCCGGCGGTTTTGTATGTTGACGGCAAAATGCCCGATGTAGACAAAATGCTCAGCATTGCGGTTGTCGGCACTCGCAAGCCGTCAAATTATGCAAAGAGCGTGGCAAGGGTTATATCAAAAGGTCTTGCAAGGTGCAACGCTGTGGTAATCAGTGGCGGTGCTCTTGGAATAGACACCTCGGCACATATCGGTGCTTTGGAATGTGGAGGAATCACAGTTGCGGTTATGGGCTGTGGACTCGGTTCAAACTATCTCGCTTCAAACGAGAATTTAAGACGAAGAATTACCGAAAAAGGTGCGGTCATTTCCGAATTTCCGCCGTTCACTCCCGCAAGCAGATTTACTTTTCCGATGCGAAATCGAATTATCAGCGGTCTTGCGGACGGTGTGTTTGTTGCCGAAGCGGGAACAAAAAGCGGTTCGCTCATCACGGCAACATTTGCCGTGTCGCAAAACAGGGATATGTTTGCAACCGCCGCTTCGATTTTTGACAAGAGGTTCAACGGAACTAACAAACTGATTTCAGACGGTGCTGTGCCTGTTGTTGATGTTGAGTCGATTATTTCTCACTACACGGAGAAGTATGTAACTCTTGATATGTCGAGGCTCGCAACTGTTGACGAACTGCTGAATGATGAATACAAAAAGCGTGATTTAACTCCCGAACAGGACGAGGAAATCACCTTTGAGAATATAGAAAAGCATCGCAAAAACCGAACACAAATTGACGAGCGATCACGACAGCTTGTCGGTGATGAAAAATCGGTGTTTGATGCTATGGACGATGATTTTAAAGATGTTGAGAGTATTGCAAATGTTGCACAGCTTGATATAAATTCCGTGCTTGTCGCCCTGACAATGCTTGAACTTGACGGACTTTGTGAGTCCGGTATGGGCAAGCGATACAGAAGAAAACAATCTTGAATTTAACCGAAAGGACAAATGATATATGTCAAAGTTAGTAATCGTGGAGTCACCTGCCAAGGCAAAGAATATTAAGGGTTATCTTGGCAATGGATATGAAGTCATTGCGTCAATGGGTCATGTTCGTGACCTTCCTGCCGCAAGACTCAGTGTTGATATCGAACATAATTTTGAGCCGAAGTATGCCGTAATCAAAGGCAAAGAGGCTCTTGTTGATGAACTCAAAACAAAGGCGCACAAGGCTGATTGCGTTTATCTCGCAACCGACCCTGACCGTGAGGGAGAGGCAATTTCTTGGCACCTTGCAAATTTGCTCGGCTTGAAACTTGATGATAAGAACAGAGTTACATTCAACGAAATCACAAAATCAGGTGTAAAAAACGGAATGGAGCATCCTCGTCAAATTGACATTGACCTTGTAAATGCCCAGCAGGCAAGAAGAATTCTTGACCGTCTTATCGGCTACAAGCTTTCTCCGTTCGTAAGCCAAAAAATCAGAAGAGGTCTTTCGGCAGGTCGTGTACAGAGCGTTGCTCTCCGTCTTGTGGTTGACAGAGAAAACGAAATCCGTGCATTTAAGCCTGAAGAATATTGGACAATTGATGCAAAATTCACCAACCCTCCTGAAAGAAAGAGCTTTGCAGCTACTATGGTTCAGGACAAAGAGGGCAATAAGGTCGGCACGGATAAGAACAATATTCCGTCAAAGGAAGAAGCAGACAAAATGCTTGCCGATTTGGAAAATGCCGAATATGTTGTAACCGGAGTTAAGAAGGGCACAAGAAAGAAGAACCCTGCTCCTCCGTTCATCACCTCAACATTACAGCAGGAAGCATCTCGCAGACTTTCATTCCAAGCAAGAAGAACTATGAAAGCCGCACAGGAATTGTACGAAGGTGTTGATGTCAAAGATCTCGGCACAGTCGGTCTTATCACATATATGAGAACCGACTCGCTCCGTATTTCCGATGAGGCTCGCAGCGCCGGCAATGATTTTATCAAGCAAACCTATGGTGAAAAGTATCTTCCGTCAACCCCGAGATTTTACAAAACAAGGGGCAATGCACAGGACGGACACGAAGCAATTCGTCCGTCAATGCCGGGTGTAACTCCTGAATCGGTTAAGGATTCACTCACTTCCGACCAATATAAAATTTACAAGCTCGTTTGGGAACGCTTTATTGCTTCACTTATGGCGTCTTGCCAGCAAGAAACCATGAAGGTTGAAATCACAGCAAACGGCTATGTTTTCACAGCAAGCGGATACACAGTTAAGTTTGACGGCTTCACAGCTTTGTATGAGGAAAAAACCGATGACGCACAGAAGAAAGACAGCGAATCTCCGCTTCCTCCTGTTGCAGAGGGCGATGTGCTCAAACTCAAGAGTATTCTCGGCAATCAGCACTTCACACAGCCACCTGCAAGATACACAGAAGCATCTCTTACAAAGGCACTTGAAGAAAACGGCGTTGGTCGTCCGTCAACATATGTAACAATCACCTCAACAATTCTTTCAAAGGAATATGTTGTTCGTGAGGGCAAGCAGTTTGTTCCTACCGAACTCGGTGAAGCGGTTACAAATCTTCTTAAAGAGAGAATACCAAACATCGTAAATGTTAAGTACACCTCAAAGATGGAAGACGACCTTGATAAAATCGACTCAGGCGAAAAAGATTATATTGATATGATTCGCCTTTATTACAATGATTTTGTTGAACCGCTTGAAAAAGCAAAGAAAGATATGCAGGGCGTTAAGATTAAGCTCAAGGAAGAAGAAACCGATGTTGTCTGCGAAAAGTGTGGCAGAAAGATGGTTGTCAAGGTTGGCAGATTTGGCAAATTCCTTGCTTGTCCGGGATTCCCTGAATGTAAAAATGCAAAACCGCTTATTACAAAGACAAAGGCAAAATGTCCACTTTGCGGCGGTGATGTTATAGAAAAGAAAACAAAGAGGGGCACACCGTTCTACGGCTGTTCAAATTATCCTGAATGTAACTTTATGACTTGGGACGCACCAACCGATGAGGTTTGTCCAAAGTGCAACAAGTCGCTGTTCAGAAGAAAGGGCAATGTGCTTTATTGTCCTGACACAGAGGGTTGTGGATTTACAAAGCCTGCTCCAAAGAAAAAGTGATTATGAAAAAATTTACGGTTATAGGTGCCGGACTTGCAGGTTGTGAGGCAGCGTGGCAAATAGCCGAAGCAGGCTATGAAGTTACTTTGCTTGAAATGAAGCCCGAAAAGTTCTCACCGGCACATAAAAATAAAAATTTTGCAGAGCTTGTCTGTTCAAACTCACTCAAGGCATCAAGAATTGACAGTGCGGCAGGCTTGCTCAAAGAGGAAATGGCTCGCCTCGGTTCACTCACCGTCCCTGTTGCAAGGAATTGTGCAGTGCCTGCCGGCGGTGCTCTTGCGGTTGACAGAAATGAGTTTTCTCAAACCGTAACGGATATGATTAATTCGCATCCAAACATCACGGTTGAAAATAAACTTGTTGAGGAAATCTCACTTGATGATGACGAAATTCTTATTATCGCAACAGGACCTCTTACAGAGGGTAAACTCGGCGAAGCAATCCAAAATTTGTGCGGAGATTATCTGTCGTTTTATGATGCTGCCGCTCCGATTGTTATGGCAGACAGCGTTGATATGCAAAAGGCATTTGGCGCTTCAAGATATGACAGAGGCGGAGATGACGACTATATCAATTGTCCGTTCAACAAGGCAGAATACGAGGCTTTTATTGAAGAACTCATCAATGCCGAGTGCGCAGTTGTGCACGATTTTGATGTGTACGAAGGATGTATGCCGATTGAAAAGCTTGCAAAAAGAGGACTTGACGCTCCTCGATTCGGACCTATGAAACCGGTCGGACTTGTTGACCCAAACACAGGTCACAGACCGTGGGCATGCGTTCAGCTTCGCAGAGAAAACAGCAAAGGCACAATGTTCAACCTTGTCGGTTTCCAGACCAATTTGAAGTTCGGCGAGCAAAAGAGAGTGTTCTCTATGATTCCGGGACTTGAAAATGCGGAGTTTGTCAGATACGGCGTAATGCACAGGAATTCGTTTCTTAATTCGCCAAAACTTTTGAATTCCGATTTTAGTTTGAGAAGCAATCCAAACATTTTTTTTGCAGGTCAAATCACAGGTGTTGAGGGATATATGGAATCTGCGGCTTCAGGCATAATGGCAGGTGTAAATGCCGTCAGACGAGCAGAGGGCGAAGAACCGCTTGTTCTGTCGGAATACAATATGATTGGTGCTTTGTCGCAATATATCAGCGATGAGAGCGTAACGAATTTTCAGCCGATGGGTGCAAACTTTGGTGTCTTGCCTCCGATTGAGCCGAAAATCAGAGATAAGAGAGAAAGATATATGGCTCTTGCAAACAGAGCTTTGGAGCAATTATGAAAATTATAGTTGACGCAATGGGCGGAGATAATGCACCGCTTGAAATAATCAAGGGCACAATGCTTGCCGTGGATGAATTTGGCATTGATGAGGCTGTTCTCCTCGGTGATGAAAATGTCATCAATTCTTGCGTTAAAGAAAACAACATTACCTTGAATAATACTAAAGTAATCAACTGCACACAGGTTATTGATAACTGCGATGATGCAAAGGTTGTGCTTCGTGGCAAGCCTGACAGTTCTATGGCTGTAGGTTTCAAACTCCTCAATGACGGCGAGGGCGACGCATTTGTCAGCGCCGGCAATACAGGTGCAATCACAGTCGGTGCAACTCTTATAACAAAGCGAATTAAAGGCGTAAAGCGACCTGCAATTGCTTCGGTTATGCCGAGCACAAGCAAACCGTTTGTGCTTATGGACTGTGGTGCAAACGCAGAGTGCAAAAGCGAATATCTTTATCAATTTGGGCTTTTGGGCTCAATATATATGCAAAACATTTTTGGCGTTGCAAATCCGACCGTTGCACTTGCAAACAACGGCACGGAGGAAACCAAGGGAACACCGACCGTAAAAGAAGCGTACAATTTGATGAAGTCGGCACCGTATAATTTTATCGGCAACATCGAGGGCAGGCAGATTCCGTTCGGTGATGCGGATGTTGTTGTTGCGGACGGCTTTACGGGTAATTTGATACTCAAAACCTATGAGGGCGTTGCAAAGGCGCTTATGCAGGGCATAAAAAACGCTTTTTATAAAAATACATTAAGCAAACTTTCATATCTCGGTGTTCGTTCGGGCATAAATGATATGAAAACACAGTTTGACTACAAAGAATATGGCGGAGCTGTTATGCTCGGAGTAAGAAAGCCGGTTATCAAAGCTCACGGCTCGGCAGACGCCCGTTGCTTCAAAAACGCAATCAAGCAGGCGGTTATGTTTTTGCAAACCGATTTGATAGATAAAATAGAAAAAGAATTGCAAAGTGAAGAATAAAATGGATATTTCAACTTTAGAAGAAAAAATAGGATATACCTTTAAGAAAAAAATATATTTGGAGGAAGCACTTACTCACTCCTCTTATGCAAATGATAATCAAAAAAAATTCAATAACGAGAGAATGGAATTTTTGGGCGACGCTGTTTTGAGCGTTGTGTCGGCAGAGTATTTGTATCATAAATTTCCGGATATGGCAGAAGGTGAGTTGTCAAAACTTCGTTCGTCGCTTGTTTGCACTCAGTCGCTTTCAAATTTTGCAAGAGAAATTGACCTTGGCGATTATTTGCTTTTGGGCAGAGGTGAGGAAAAAATGGGCGGCAAGGACAGGGATTCAAACCTTGAGGATGCCTTTGAGGCACTCATTGCCGCAATTTATCTTGACGGCGGTATGGAACCGGCAAAAAAACACATTCTTCACTTCTTGGCAAGAGATGTAAGCACTCATCACATTTTGTTTAAGGATTACAAAACCACCTTGCAGGAGATTATTCAGCAGAACAAGGACGAGACACTTAACTATGTCATTGTCGGCGAAAAAGGTCCTGACCACGACAAGGTTTTTGAAGCAGAGGTTCACCTCAATTCAAATGTTGTCGGCAGAGGTGTCGGCAGAAGCAAAAAGCAGGCAGAGCAGGAGGCGGCGAAAGAAGCACTTTCGTTGATGGGAATTATATGAAAAAAGGAAACATCAGCATTTTTATTCCGCATCTCGGATGTCCGCAACAATGTTCGTTTTGCAATCAAAAAACAATCACGGGCAATGTCAAGCAACCGACTGCCGATGATGTGAGAGAAGCGGTTGAAATTGCATTGAAGAAAAAAGGCTACGAATACGAAATTGCATTTTTCGGCGGCTCGTTCACTGCGATTGACAGAGATTATATGCTCACGCTTTTAAAATCTGCTTATCCTTATGTTGAGGACGGCAGAGTGAACGGAATCCGAATCAGCACTCGACCTGATTTTATTGATGACGAAGTGCTTACACTTCTTAAAAAATACGGCGTTACTTCAATCGAACTCGGCGCTCAAAGTATGGATGACGAGGTGCTCAAGGCAAACCTTCGTGGGCATACGGCACAGGATGTTGTCAACGCTTCAAATCTCATCAAGTCCTATGGCTTTGAACTCGGACTTCAAATGATGACGGGGCTTTATCTTGACACGGACGAAAAGGCAATAGAAACCGCAAAAAAAATCATTGCACTTCAGCCGGCAACCGTGCGTATTTATCCAACGGTTGTGCTAAAAGGCACAATGCTTGCAAAACTGTACGAGGACGAAATGTTTAATCCGCAAACAGTTGACGATGCAGCAAATCTTTGCACAACGCTTGTTCCTATGTTTGAAGAAGCGGGCATAAAGATTATCCGACTTGGGCTTCACGCTTCAAATGACATAAAGAAAAATGCCGTGGCAGGTGCTTATCACGAGTCGTTCGGCGAGATAGTCAAGAGCAGATTTATGCTCAATAAGATACTTAAATTAAGACCCGGAGATTACGAGATTATGGTCAATCCACGCTCGGTATCTCAACTGAAGGGTCAGCAAAAACGCAATATATACTTCCTTATGGAAGAGGGATATAACATAAAGGTTACTGTAACCGACATGGTTGCAAAGGACGATTTAAAGATTATAAGACGGTAAAAGATATGTTACTACGATCACTTGAAATGCAGGGGTTCAAATCGTTCCCCGACAAAACAGAATTAAATTTCGGCAAGGGTATTACCGCTGTTGTCGGACCTAACGGTTCGGGCAAAAGTAATATTTCCGATGCGGTGAGATGGGTTCTCGGCGAAACGAGTACAAAATCGCTTCGTGGTTCAAAAATGGAAGATGTCATTTTTGGCGGAACATCAAAGCGTAAGGCTCTCGGCTTTGCACAGGTTATGCTCACGCTGGACAATTCGGACGGAACACTCAAAGACCATGACGAAATTGTCACAGTAACCCGCCGATACTATCGTTCGGGCGAAAGTGAATATAAGATTGACGGCGAAAGCGTAAGAAGAAAAGATATTCACGAGTTGTTTATGGATACGGGTCTTGGTTCGGACGGATATTCCATGGTAGGTCAGGGCAAAATCGACTCTATCATTTCTGCCAAAAATGAGGACAGACGAGAACTCTTTGAGGAAGCGGCAGGCATTTCTCGTTTCCGTCATAAGAGAAAGGATGCAGAACGCAGACTTGACCAGGCGCAGGAAAATCTTGTCAGACTTCTTGATATTTTAGGCGAACTTGAAAGCCGTGTGGGTCCTCTTAAAAAGCAGAGCGAAAAGGCGCAGAAGTTCCTTGAATACAGCGAGGAAAAAAAGACTCTTGAAATCGGCGTTTGGCTCAACAAAATCAACAGATTTACTGTTGAATTGAGAGAGCAGGAGCATAAGATTGACGCTGTTAAGGCTTCTTACGAAGTTTCTGAAAACGACCTTGCCGCTATCGAAAAAGAACTTGAAGAGGTTGCAGAAAAGGTCACTTCAATCAATTTGGCTATTGAACAAAGCAGGTTAGGCGCTTCCGGATATGAGGAAGAAGCACTCCGCAAAGACGGCGAAATCAGCGTTCTTAACGCAACTCTTGAATATAATAACGAAACTATCGAAAGGCTTACGGCTGACATCACCGATGCGGACGGCACGGGTGCAACCATTGATGAGCAGATAGAAGCGAAAAATAAAATAATCGCAGAAAATGAAAAATTAATAGCAGACAAAAAGGCGGAGCTTGAAAGCGTTGCAAACGAACTCAGCAAAGTCCAAAACGAAAATATGGAAATTTCGGACAAGACGGTTGAACTCAATCAAATGCTTACTGCTCTTACCATAAAACTTTCCGACAGCAAGGTTAAAATGTCGCAGGCGACTTCATCTATTGACGAAATCAATTCTCGCAAAGACACCATTGCATCGCAAATCGAGGCAACTCAAAAGGATATTGACTACACTCAAAGTCAGGCGGACGAGAGCAACAAAAATCTTGAGCTTTTGAAAGAGCGAATTGACGAATACGAAAACTCTCTCGGCGGTTATCAAATGAAAGTTGACGCCAAGAAGCAAAAGGCGGAGAAAATAAAGCAGGATGCCGAAAGGCTTGCACGCCAAATGGCAGAAAAGAGCGACCGTGCCCGTGTTCTTGAGGATTTGGAAAAGAATATGGAGGGCTTCTCCGGTGCTGTAAAGGCAGTGCTCAAGCAAAGCCAAAGCAAGGCACTTCCGGGTATTCACGGCACATTGTCACAGCTTATCACCGTTGATAACGAAAATTCAACCGCTATTGAAATTGCACTCGGTGCGGCAATGCAAAATGTTGTTGTGTCAACCGAAAGTGACGCAAAGCGTGCCATCAACTACTTGAAGCAGAACAATGTCGGCAGAGCAACATTTCTCCCGATTTCTGCAATCAAGCCGAGATATATGGACGAAAAAAATCTTGATGACAACTTCGGTTTTGTCGATGTTGCATCAAATCTTGTGGATTGTGATGAGCAGTACAGAGATATTGTTGAAAATCTTCTCGGCAGAGTTATGGTTGTTGAGGATATTGACTGTGCCATCGCAATTTCAAAGAGATATAAAAACAGATATAAGATTGTCACCCTTGACGGTCAAGTGATGAATCCGGGCGGTTCAATGTCCGGCGGTTCAAAGGGTAAGGGAAGCGGTGTTCTTTCCCGTGCAAATCTTATTGAAGAATTAAAGAGCGAGGCTCAAAAAATCGGCAATGAACTTAAAGAGGTTCAGGCAGAACTCAAAAAAGCGGTTGAGGATGCTAATTCTGCTGTTGCCGACCTCCAAGGTGCGGATGCGGATTTACGCAATGCAAAGGAGGAGTACATTCGTGCCGAGGGTGACGCAAAGCTTATTTCGGACAAGCTCCAATCGTTCATCAATCAGCGAGATACAATGTGCAGAGAGCAGGAAAACAGTGAGGGCAGAATTCTTCTGTTCAATCAGGCTGTTGAAAATGCAAAGCAAGAGGCTGCTGAAATTGAAAAGCAGATGGCGGATACCGAAGCCGAACTTAACAATGTTTCGACAGGTGCAAAGGAACTTTCGTCAAAGCGTGATAAAATCAGAGAAAAGACAGAACAGATTAACCTTGAACTTGTAACCTTGACCAAGGACAGCGAGGCGGCAAGACTTTCTGTTGAGGAGTTGGAACTTCGCAAGTCAACACAGTCCGACAGGGTTAAGAACATCACGGATGAAATAAACGAGATTAAAGCCAAAAACGAAAATCTCATGCTTTCTATCAATGATGTTAAGGCACAGGCTGACGAACTTCGCCAAAAGGCAAGTGAAAGCAACGATGCCGTAACGCAAAAAATCGAGGACAGAAACGAGCTTGAAAAGCGCTCCAATGAGCTTCGTGCAAAAGAAAAGGCAACCCTTACCGACAAGGAAAAATTGTCGGGTGATATTGTCAGACTTGAAGAACGCAAGGCTAATATGAAAAAAGAATATGACGAACTCGGCGATATGCTGTTTGAACAGTACGAACTTACAAAACCCGAGGCACAGGCACTCGGAATCGTAATCGATGATATGGCGGAGGCTAAAAAGCGACTTCACGAAATCAAGGTTGCAATCAGAGGACTCGGCTCAATCAATGTCGGTGCAATTGAGGAATACAAGGAAGTGTCCGAAAGATACAATTTCCTCAAGGAACAGACTGACGATATTGAGCAGAGCAAAAAGGAACTTGCAAAGATAATTGATGACCTGACCTCATCTATGAGCGAAAAGTTTATGACCCAGTTCAACAAGATTAACACCGAGTTTAAAACCTGTTTTGCCGATTTCTTCGGCGGCGGCAACGGAGAGATTATTCTTGAAGAACCGGATAATTGCCTTGAATCGGCTATTGAGATTAAAATTCAACCACCGGGCAAGTCGGTGCAAAACATCAATCTTTTCTCCGGCGGTGAAAAGTCGCTTGCGGCAATGGCGTTGCTGTTCAGCGTGCTCAAAGTTCAGCCGTCACCGTTTTGTATTTATGATGAGGTTGAGGCTGCACTTGATGATGTCAATGTTGAACGATTTGCAAAATATATGCGCCGTATGACAGACAAAACACAGTTCATTTCCATCACTCACCGTAGAGGCACAATGGAAGAAGCGGATGTTTTGTACGGCGTTACAATGCAGGAAAAGGGCGTTTCAAAACTTCTTGAACTTCAGTCGGCAGAACTTGCTCAACAAATGGGCTTGGAAGCATAGATTGAAGATAACGCATTTAAAACGCACCTTAAAATAATCTAACCGTTTTTTTAATACAAAAAAGTATCAAATTTTAGCGAGGAATTAACATATGGGTTTGTTTGATAAATTCAGAAAAGGTCTTAGAAAAACTCGTGACGAGGGTATGGTTAAGCAGATTAACGAAACTATCGAATCTCACGAAAAAATAACAGACGAGCTTTTTGACGAGCTTGAAGAGGTATTGATTATGGGCGATGTCGGCTTTCCGACAGCAGAGCGAGTAATCAGTGACTTAAAGGAAAAAATTGCTAACGATAATATTACAAGCGTTGCCCAGGTAAGAGAAACGCTCAAGGATATTGTTGCCGGTGTTGTTTGGGGCGGTAGCTATCTTGCACTTCGCACCAAGCCGTCAATCATTCTTGTAATCGGTGTAAACGGCGTTGGCAAAACCACAACAATCGGCAAACTTGCCATGAGATTGAAGTCTATGGGCAGAAGTGTTGTTTTGGGTGCAGCCGATACTTTTCGTGCAGGTGCTATCGAGCAGTTGCAGGTTTGGGCAGACAGAGCAGGCGTTCCGCTTGTAAAGCACAGTGAGGGCGCAGACCCGGCTGCCGTTGTTTATGACACAATTCAATCGGGTAAGGCTAAAAATGCGGATGTAATCATTATTGACACGGCAGGCAGACTTCACAATAAGAAAAATCTTATGGATGAGCTTAACAAAATCAGCCGTGTAATTGACAGAGAACTTCCAAACGCAAGCCGTGAAACTCTCCTTGTGCTTGATGCAACAACAGGTCAAAACGCTGTTAATCAGGCAAAAGATTTCAAGGAGGCAGCAGGCATTACGGGTATTATTCTCACAAAACTTGACGGCACGGCTCGAGGCGGTGTTGTTCTTGCAATCAACAACGAACTTGATGTTCCGGTTAAGTTTGTCGGTGTAGGCGAGCAAATTGACGATTTGCAACCGTTTGACGCAGAGGCTTTTGCATCTGCAATGTTTGATATAAAACCAACTCACGATGACGACAGCACAATCGCTGATTTCATCAACGAAAGCGTAAAGACAGAGGAAGAGCCGACAGAGGAGGATAAAAAGTAATGGATTTTATTCTTGCTACAAATAATATGAAAAAACTTGCAGAAATGCAAAGAATTCTCTCTCCGCTCGGTATAAATGTCGTAACCGCAAAAATGCTCGGAATTACTCTTCCGGAGGTCGTTGAGGACGGCGACACATTTGAGGCCAACGCAAAAATCAAGGCGGAATCGGCTTGCAAGATTACAGGATTTCCTGCCATTGCAGACGACAGCGGTCTTTGTGTTGATTACCTTGACGGTGCACCGGGTATTTATTCGGCTCGTTTTGCAAATATTGAAGTTCACAACGGTGTGAATGTTGACAACGAAAAAAATGCAGACGATGAGGAAAACAACAAGCTTCTTCTCAAAAAACTTGAGGGTGTTGAGGAAGCAAAGCGTACAGCATATTATGTTTGTGCCATTTGTTGCATTTTCCCCGACGGCAAGGAGATCACAGTAAGAGGCGAGTGCCACGGAACAATCGGCTTTGAGCGTGACGGCAACGCAGGCTTCGGTTATGACCCGCTGTTCATCATCAACGGCAAGTCGTTTGGCAAATATGAGGGAGAAGAAAAAGACAAGATTTCTCACAGAGGCAACGCATTAAGAAAGTTAACAAAGGAATTGGAGAATATTTTATGACATCAAAAGAAAGAGCGTCTTGGAGAGCAAAGGCAAATTCTCTTGAGGCTATTATACAAATCGGCAAAGAGGGCATCACCGACAATCTTATTACACAGATTGACGACACCCTTGATGTAAGAGAACTTATCAAAATCCGTGTTCACCTCGAAACTGCACCGCAAACACCAAAGGAGCTTGCACCGCAGCTTGCAGAAAGACTTGATGCCGAGGTTATTCAGGTTATCGGCGGAATTATCGTTCTTTACAGAAAAGCCGATCCCGATAAAATTCAGGCAAAGAAAAAAGCAAGAGGTCAGGGCACGGCAAAAGCAAAGGCAAAGAAAAAAGTTAAGATTAAAGGTCTTCGTCAAAGACAGAGAGAAAAGGAAGCAAAGAATCCTTATGCTGTTTATGACCGCCCTCGTTATCGCAACGACCGTGACAAAAAGCAGGGTAAGAGCCGATGAAAACAGGCATATTCGGCGGAGCGTTCAATCCGGTTCACAACGGGCATTTGGCTCTTGCCGAGCAATACAAAAAAGCACTTTCGCTTGACAGGATTATATTTATCCCGACTGCCAACCCACCACATAAATCGTCCGATGAATTAATTGACGGAAAGCACAGAATAAATATGCTCGAACTTTGTGTAGGCGAAAATGAACTTGTCAGCGATATTGAATTTATGCGTGACGGCAAAAGCTACACATATCTCACTATTTGCGAGCTGAAAGAGAAGTATCGCGATGATGAATTTTTCTTGATTGTAGGAGCGGACCAATTTTTCTATTTTGAAAAGTGGTATAAGTTTGAAGAAATACTTTCTGCTTGCACGGTTGTCACTGCGGCACGAGAAAAAAATCAGTATGATGAAATGCTGGAGTTCAAGGCGGAACATCCAAAATTAAAGGATGTTGTTGTGTCGGAATTTGATGTTATCGACATTTCGTCATCACAGATTAGGGATATGATAAAAAACGGCGAGGATGTGTCTTACTATATCCCCGAAAGCGTAAATAGATATATAAAGGAGCACAGGCTCTATGTATGATTTTGAAAAGTACGAAAAAATTATTAAAGAAAGATTGTCCGAATATCGCTATACCCACAGTATGAATGTGGCGAAGCGGGCAAGGGAACTTGCAGAGATTTATTCTCTTGATGAGGACAAGGCGTATCTTGCGGGAATTCTGCACGACATCACCAAAGAAACGGATTATGCCGAGCAGGAAAAATATATGGAAAATTTAGGCATTATCCCCACAGAACTTGAAAAAAGTAACAAATTGGTGTATCATCAAATTTCAGGGTCTTGCTATGTCAAGAGTATTCTCGGCATTGATGACGAGGAAATTTTGAATGCAATTCGTTATCACACAACGGGTCACGCAGAAATGACAGATTTTGAAATGGTGATTTATCTTGCCGATTTGACAAGTGCGGAGCGTAGCTATCCGGATGTTGAAAGTGTGAGAAAACTTGCAGATAATTCGCTTACAGATGCAATGCTTTGTGCCACTCGGTTTACGATAACCGATTTGGCAAACAAAAACAAACTGATTCATCCCGACACTCTTTATTGCTACAATTGGGTGCTCCAAAAGGCAATAATCAAACAGGCAGATTAAATAAAAATAACAGCAGGGCAAAGCCTTGCCTAAACAATATATAATGTTTATAATAAAGGAATGACTATGGACAAGGAAAATTATTTGGAAATTGCACAGATAGCCGTAAAGGCAATCGACAGCAAGCGTGGTGACGATATTGAAGTTATAAAGGTATCGGATATTACCGTTCTTACCGATTATTTTGTTATCGCAACAGCAAATTCAAACACACAGCTCAAGGCCATTGCCGATGAGGTTGAATATAAATTGTCAGAGGCAGGTTATGAGCCTCATCACATTGAGGGCGAACGCAGTGAGTGGGTTTGCCTTGACTATGCAGGCTGTGTAATTCACATTCTTCTCAAGCAACAGCGTGGATTTTATCAAATTGAGCGTCTTTGGGAGGACGGCGAAAAAATCAATATTGACGATATTATTGTCAAAGAATAACAGTAAATAATTTCTATGGAGGACTGACATAATGGAATATAATTTTAAACAAATAGAATCAAAGTGGCAAAATGTTTGGTACACCCAAAACACATTTGCCGCAAAGCAGGATTTCTCCTTGCCAAAATATTATTGCTTGGTAGAATTCCCTTATCCAAGCGGACAGGGCTTGCATGTTGGACACCCTCGTTCATACACGGCTCTTGATATTGTTGCTCGTAAAAAAAGACTTGAGGGCTACAATGTTCTTTATCCAATGGGTTGGGACGCTTTCGGACTTCCTACCGAAAACTTTGCCATCAAAAATCACATTCATCCGGCAGAGGTAACAAAGAACAATGTTGCTCACTTCAAACAGCAACTTCAATCTCTCGGTTTCTCATTTGACTGGACAAGAGAAATCAACACCACAGACCCGTCTTACTACAAGTGGACACAGTGGATTTTCCTCCAGCTCTTCAAAAAAGGCTTGGCATACAAAAAGGAAATGGCTGTAAACTGGTGCACATCTTGTAAGTGCGTTCTTGCAAACGAAGAAGTTGTAAACGGTGTTTGCGAGCGTTGCGGAAGTGAAGTTATCCGTAAGAAACAAAGCCAGTGGATGCTCAAAATTACAGAATATGCAGACCGTCTTGTAAAAGACCTTGATGATGTTGATTTCATCGACAGAGTAAAAACACAGCAACGCAACTGGATTGGTCGTTCAACAGGTGCAGAGGTTGATTTCGGCACAACTCTCGGCGACACTCTCACTGTATATACTACTCGTCCCGATACCCTTTTCGGTGCGACATATATGGTTATTTCACCTGAACATCCTTATATCGAAAAGTGGGCAGACAAGCTCACTAATCTTGACGAAGTTCGTAAGTATCAGGATGAGGCTGCTCACAAGTCTGATTTTGAAAGAACAGAACTTAACAAGGACAAGACAGGTGTCAGACTTCAGGGCGTTATGGGTATCAACCCTGTAAACAACAAAGAAATTCCTATCTTCATTTCTGACTATGTTCTCGTTTCTTACGGTACAGGTGCAATTATGGCTGTACCTGCTCACGACACTCGTGACTGGGAATTTGCAAAGAAGTTCGATCTTCCTATCATTGAAGTTGTTGCCGGTTCAAAGGTCGGTGTTGAAAACGAAGCGTTCACCGATTGCGCAACAGGTGTTATGACAAATTCCGACTTCCTCACAGGTATGTCTGTTGAAGAAGCTAAAAAAGCTATTACCGAATGGCTCACAAAAGAGGGCAAGGGTCACCAAAAGGTTAACTTCAAACTCCGTGACTGGGTATTTTCTCGTCAAAGATATTGGGGCGAGCCGATTCCTATCGTTAAGTGCGAAAAGTGCGGTTATGTGCCTCTTGATGAAAGCCAACTTCCTCTCACACTTCCAAATGTTGAATCATATGAGCCAACCGATACAGGCGAATCACCGCTTGCAAAGATGACTGATTGGGTAAACACAACTTGTCCTTGTTGCGGCGGTCCGGCAAAGAGAGAAACCGACACAATGCCACAGTGGGCAGGCTCATCATGGTACTTCCTCAGATATTGCGACCCACACAATGACAAGGAACTTATTTCTAAAGAAGCTGCCGAATATTGGACTCCTGTTGATTGGTACAACGGTGGTATGGAGCATACAACTCTCCACCTCCTCTATTCAAGATTCTGGCACAAGTTCCTTTACGACATCGGTGTTGTTCCTACTTCCGAACCGTATCAAAAGAGAACTTCTCACGGTATGATTTTGGGTGAGAACGGCGAAAAGATGTCAAAGTCAAGAGGAAATGTTGTTAACCCTGATGAAATCGTTGACACCTACGGTGCAGACACAATGCGTCTTTATGAGATGTTCATCGGTGACTTTGAAAAGGCTGCTCCTTGGAACTCTGATTCTATCAAGGGCTGTAAGAGATTTATTGAAAAGTACTGGAACCTTCAGGAAAAGGTTGTTGACGGCGACGAGTACACTCCTCAAATGGAAGCTCTTATGCACAAAACAATCAAGAAGGTTACTTATGATATTGACAACCTCAAGGCTAACACAGCTATTGCGGCTATGATGACTTTGGTTAACGAGCTTTCTGCAAAGGGTTGTAATAAGGAAGAGCTCAAAACTCTTACAATTTTACTTAATCCGTTTGCACCTCATGTTACAGAGGAAATGTGGGATGTAATGAACTTCGGCGGAATGGTTAATCAAGCTAAGTGGCCGGAGTATGATGAAGAAAAAACAAAGGAAAACGATGTTGAAATCGTTATTCAGATTATGGGCAAGGTTCGTGCAAAGATAACTGTGCCTGTTGATATGACAAAGGATGATGTTTTGGCAACAGCAAAGGCTGAACCAAAAATTGCAGAACTCCTTGACGGCAAGGAAATTAAAAAGGAAGTTTATGTTCCGGGAAAACTTGTTAATTTCGTTGCACTTTAATTAAAAAACAGCTTCCTCTTGTCGTTGACGGAGGAGGAAAAACAGGGTGTTATGGAAGCTTTTAAAAATTTTTGAAATTTTTTCAATTTTATTGCAACACTTTTGAAGTTTTTTTGTACTATTATTATGAGAGAGATCTCAAAGAGGTGAATTTATGGCGGATCTTAACTTGGTAGTTAGATCTCGACAGGGTGACAGGGAGGCTTTTTCACAGCTGTACCTTGAATATAAAGACTCTCTTTACCGCTATGCGTGGTATAAGATCGGCGACCCTGATTATGCTATGGATGCCGTGTCCGACACTATGTTGGCAGCTCTCGAACAAATCGGAAAGCTAAAAAATCCAAAAGCGTTTTCTACATATTTGTTTCGTATTCACGCTGCCAGTTGTTCTCACTATGTGAAGGATGTCATCAAAGCAAAGGAAAGTGAAGATCTGTCCGAAGTCGAAAGCGGTCTTTCGGCGAATGACGGTGACTTTAAAGCACTTGAATTGCGAGAAGCGTTAGCCATACTGAATGATGTCGAAAAAGACATAGTTCTTCTTTCAGTATCAGGTTTTAACAGCAAGGAAATTGCCAAAGTCACCGGATATACCTCTGGAGCAACAAGGTCAAAGCTGTCAAGAGCATTGGCCAAAATGCGTGATTTCTTGGAGGGTAAGTATGAAAAACAATGATTTTGACTTCATCAAAGCCAAGTTTGATGAAGCACGGGTTGAAGTGCCCGATGAGCTCGACAAAAGAGTGCAATCAAAATTGAATAATGTACGCCCTGTGAAGATACAATTCAGACAATCAACTGCGTTCAAGGCAGGAATGAGTATAGCGGCGTGCATCGCCGTTTTTGTTATGGTTATCACAACCGTAAATGTTTCGGATATTGATTATAGAATCAGATCAGATGAGGCAACAACCTCGGCAAGCTCACTTGAAAAATTTGATAGCTACGATAAGGTAGAAAAATATATCAAAAAGAGCCAAAAAAAAGAAAAGAAAAGAAACGGCTATAATTCTGTGGCAAAAGGGGAACCGTCTCCCGAATTGATTCAGTATATGGAATCGGCGGATTCAACATCATCAAAGCCGAATTCCGAAAGCGCTGAAACCTATGTTCAGGAAAAAGGCGTTGACGAAGCCGATATTATCAAGACAAGCGGTAACGACATTTATTACATCAATCGTTCATTTGACGAGAAAGCGGGTGTTGACACTCGCAAAGTCAATGTGATTGAAACTAAAAATGGCAAATCATCTGTTGCAAACACCATTGATTTTAATGATACAGACAGCATTATTGAGGATATGTTTGTGTCTGATGAAAAACTTGTTGTAAATTGCACCAGTTTTTCAAGTCCAACGGTGAACACAAAGGGTGCAGCTTATCACAATGCAACCAAGGCAATAGTTTATGATATAAGCGATAAAGAAAATCCTACCGAGATTAATTCATTTGAACAATCGGGGGCTTATATTTCATCAAGGCTTGTGGGCGATGTGTTTTACATTGTGTCAAGCTATGACATTAGTTCGGCATCAACGGTTAAAGATTATATTCCGTCAACCTGTACGGGCAACGATGAAGCAGACAAGCTGAATGCAAATGATATTTATTATGCTAAAAACGGAGTCGGCACAAACTATATTGTTGTGACTGCTCTTGATGTAAACACTTGCGAAACTATCGGCACAACAAAGGCTGTGCTCGGTTGCGGAGAGGATGTTTACAGCAATAAAGATTATCTCTATGTTTATGGCTACGACCTTAATGACAAAGAACCTAACACCACAATTGCAAAGATTTCGCTCAAAGACGGAGTTAAGTTCTGCGATTATGTAAAAATTAAGGGCACTGTAAACAATCAGTATTCCTTTGCCGAAAAGGACAATCATCTTTGTGTGTTCACAACTCAAATGATTAAAGGCAAGGAAAACAATTATCTTTATGTTTTTGATTCAAACTTAAAACAGATTTATAAGTCAGAGGCTTTTGCAAGCGGTGAGAGCATAAAAGCGGTGAAATATGTTGATAATTATGCGTATGTAATCACATATGAAAACACTGACCCGCTGTTTATTATCAATCTTTCAAATGTGAAAAAACCGAAATTTATGGGCAATGTTGAAGTTGACGGCTTTTCGTCTATGCTTGTAAATGTTGGCGGTGATCAACTTCTCGGAGTTGGATATAACACATATTTTGATGATGATAATACCGAACGAACAGACGGACTGAAGTTTGTTTTGTTTGATGTTTCTGACCCGCTTGAACCAAAGGTGCTTGACGAAAGAGTTTATCGCACGGTTTCAAGTGAGGCACAGTATAATCCAAAAGCTCTTGTTGAAAACAAAGAAAAGGGATATTATGCTGTTCCTGTTGTAAATGACAAAAACACTCAAAAGGGTGCAATTGTTGTATCTGTAAAGGACGGCAAGATTGTAGAAAAAGAAAACTACACTTCAAAACTCAAAAAAAGCTCGTATGGCGGAATGAATACAAGAGTTACTTATGTAGGTGATTATTATTATCTGCTTGATAACGAACTTGATGTTTCGTCATTCAAATTAAAATAAAATTAAAAGCGGATTGCGTTCAACTTCATTGAAGTCTAAATCGCAGTCCGCTTTATTTTTGCTTTAGTTAATTTGGGTTATTAATTAGCCGAAATATCTCTTGAGAAGTCCCTCAAATGCCTTGCCGTGGCGAGCTTCGTCACGAGCCATCTCGTGAACTGTGTCGTGGATTGCATCAAGGTTTGCTTTCTTTGCAAGGAGAGCAAGTTGAGTCTTGCCTTCTGTTGCGCCTCTTTCAGCAGCAACTCTCATTTCAAGGTTCTTCTTTGTTGAATCAGTTACAACTTCGCCGAGCATTTCTGCAAACTTTGCAGCGTGCTCTGCCTCTTCATAAGCTGCCTTTTCCCAATAAAGACCGATTTCAGGATAACCTTCACGGTGTGCAACTCTTGCCATTGCAAGGTACATACCAACTTCTGAACATTCACCGTTGAAGTTGTCACGAAGACCCTTTACGATTTCTTCATCAACACCGTCAATGATGCCAACCTTGTGTTCTGCTGCCCATTCGTTGCTTGCACCTTCTTCTCTAACAGCCATTTTAGCACCGCAGAGAGGGCATACATCGATTGGTTCGTCACTTTCGTAGCCACATACAGGGCAATAATACTTCTTGTTCATTTCAAATACTCCTTTATGTTAAAAAATTATTTTTGTTTGCATTTCGGGCAAAAGCCACTGAAATACATATCTTTTGTTTTCGTTTCAAAATCATCAATGCCTGTACACTTGATGTCATCAATCAAAAAGTCAAAAATTTTGTTGCATCCGTTGCACCTGAAGTGACCGTGCAGTTTGGTGTCTGCATCGTATCGGATGCGTTCATTGTCAATCTTGATTGCCAATATCAATCCTTCTTTTTCAAGTGACTTCAACACATTGTATATCGTAGTTCTTGAAGTGTTGGGATTTTCCTTTAGCATAAATTGATATACTTCTTCAACATCGGGGTGAGTTGGATGTTCACTCAAATATTTGTATATCGCAATACGCTGTGGGGTGGCTCTGTAAGAATGACTCCTGAACATCTTTTGAATTTGAGTTTCAGTCATTTCTGTCACCTACATTGTAATGATTACAATCTAACTATACTCAACTTTCACTCGTTTGTCAATACTTTTTTTGAAAAGTATTTCAAAATTTGCGACAGATTTTAATATTGTTATGAAATTTAAATGATATTGACAAAAATATCACAAAGTCTTGTCAATTGTGACAAAGTTTACTAATAAACATTGACAAAAAAATTAACATCTATATAATGTAATATAGGCGATGCAATAAAAGCAGTAACCATTTTTAAACTTTTATATTTAGAGAGGTAAAGAAATATGTCAAGAGTATATAACTTCAGTGCCGGACCTTCAACTCTTCCGGAAAGTGTTTTGCAAAAAGCAGGCGCAGAGATTATGGATTATCATGGTAGTGGTCAATCTGTTATGGAAATGAGCCACCGTTCAAAATGGTTTGACGATATTATTAAAGAAGCAGAAAAGCTTATGAGAGAACTTTACAAAGTTCCGGACAACTACAAGGTATTGTTTTTGCAAGGCGGTGCTTCAGCACAGTTTTCTGCCATTCCGCTTAATTTTATGAACGGTTCGGGCAAGGCAGATTACATTATCACAGGTCAATGGGCTAAAAAGGCTTTTCAGGAGGCTCAAAAGTACGGTGATGTTGTTGCCGCCGCTTCTTCAGCCGATAAGACTTTTACATATATTCCAAAGACAAAGCCTGAAGATTTCAGAGATGATGCAGACTATGTATATATTTGTATGAACAATACAATTTATGGTACAGTTTATAAGGAATTGCCTCCGGTTGGCGACAAGGTACTTATTGCCGATGTTTCGTCATGTGCTCTTTCCGAGCCTCTTGACATCAGCAAATTCGGCGTTGTATACTTCGGTGCTCAAAAGAATGTTGCTCCTGCCGGTTTGGTTGTTGTTATCGTTCGTGAGGATTTGCTCGGCAACGCAAGAGATATTTGCCCTGTTATGATGAACTACAAAATTCAGGCAGATGCAGATTCACTTTACAACACTCCTCCATGCTGGACAATTTACATCTGCAAGCTTGTACTTGATTGGATTAAGGAAGAATTCGGCTCACTTGAAGCAATGAAAGCTCATAACGAAAAGAAAGCCGCTATTCTCTACAACTTCCTTGACAATTCAAAGATGTTCCATGGTACGGTTGTTCCTGAGGACAGAAGCCTTATGAATGTTCCGTTTGTAACCGACAGCGAAGAGCTTAACGCTAAGTTTATCAAGGAAGCAACAGAAGCAGGCTTTGTAAACCTTAAAGGCCACAGAACCGTTGGCGGTATGAGAGCTTCTATCTACAATGCAATGCCGATTGAAGGTGTAGAAAAGCTTGTAGAATTTATGGCTGAATTTGAAAAAGAAAATATGTAATTGAGGTATATATAATATGTATAATATTAAATTGTTAAATAAGATTTCAAATGTCGGTCTTGCAAAGTTTGACACAAAGGAATTTGCATATTCCGATGATATGGAAAATCCGGATGCAATTATGGTGCGTTCGGCATCAATGCACGATATGGAAATGCCTGAATCACTCCTTGCAATTGCAAGAGCCGGTGCAGGTACAAACAACATTCCTGTTGCAGATTGTGCAAACAAGGGCATTGTTGTTTTCAACACTCCGGGTGCAAACGCAAACGCAGTTAAGGAACTTGTTGTTTTGGGTATGCTTTTGTCATCAAGAAAGGTAACAAAGGCTATTGATTGGTGCAAAACAATCAAGGATGAAGGCGACAATGTAGGCAAAACCGTAGAAAAGGGTAAGTCTGCATTTGCTGGTCCCGAACTCAAGGGCAAAACTCTCGGCGTTATCGGACTTGGTGCTATCGGCAGACTTGTTGCCGAGGTTGCGGTTGACCTTGGTATGGATGTAATCGGTTACGATCCGTATTTGCCTGAGGACGCAGTCCTTAAAAAGGGAATTACTGTTAATAATAATTTGGACGAGATTTTTCCTGTTGCCGATTATATCACGGTTCATGTTCCGCTTACACCGGACACAAAGCATATGATTAACCGTGAGTCAATCGAAAAGATGAAAGACACCGTTCGTATTATGAACTTTGCCCGTGGCGACCTTGCAGACAGCGACGCTGTTATCGAGGCTCTTGACGAGGGCAAAATGGCTTGCTATGTAACCGACTTTCCGGATGCAAAGCTTATCGGTGTTGATGGAGTAATTGCCATTCCTCACCTTGGTGCTTCAACTCCTGAAAGTGAAGAAAACTGCGCTGCTATGGGTGCGCAGGAACTTATTGATTACCTTGTTGACGGCAATATCAAGAATTCTGTTAATATGCCACCTGTATTTATGCCGAGAACCGGTGTTGCTCGTGTAACAATCATTCACAAAAATCAGCCAAATATGATTGCAACAATTACAGACACATTCTCAAAGGACGGTGTTAACATCGCATCATTTGAGGACAAGAGCAGAGGCGACATTGCTTACTCAATCATTGAGTGCGACAGTGATGTAACAGACGCTGCTGCAAAGGAAATTGAGGCTATTGACGGTGTTATCCGTGTTCGTGTAATCAAATAATTTTGAAAAATAATAATGACCATTGATTAGTAAAAACTTCTCAATGGTCATTTTTTTAGTTGTCTTTTTTCAATCTTGCCTCAACTCTGTAAATAGGGAAGCCTTGTGAAGAAAATCTTGCTTCGTATTCGGTAACGATGTTTCCCTCAAAGTCGCTGTTGTGCAAGTCCAAGCTGATGTTTGAAAGTTCAAATCCGTTTTTGCTGAAACTTTCAAGCGAAAATTCAAAGAAGTGCATATTGTCTGTTTTTTGGAAAATCGCTGCATCATCGGTCATAAGCTCTTTGTAGATGCCCAAAAATCTGTCTGCCGTCAGCCTGTGGCAAGCATGGCTCTTCTTTGGATATGGACAAGAGAAGTTCAGGAATATTAATCCGATGCTGTGTACCGGCAAATATGACGGCAGATATTCGGCTGCGCAGTCCAAAAATTTGATGTTTGTCAAGTTCTCTGCCTTTGCTTTTTCACAAGCGGTGCAGATTACATCTCTTACCTTTTCAACGCAAATGAGGTTGATGTCGGGATTTTGCTTTGCATATGTCACACCGAATGTGCCCATACCACAGCCTACTTCAAGATATACAGGGTTGTCGTTGCCAAAAAGTTCTTTCAAGTCAAGTAAATGCTTTTCGTTTTCAACATCGTTGAAGTTCAAACTGTCGTTTCTCAATGTGATTAGGTAATTGCTAACCTTTTCAAGTCTTTCGTCAAGGTTCTTTTTATGTCGCATTCTCATAGTTTTACCGTTCCTTAATTATCGTAATTTTAATTTGTAATAGATTTCAACACCTTTTAAAAAGGCATATAATACAGCGTACAAAACTGCCTGATGTCCAAGATAGAACCACAGGCTGTTTCGTCCCACAAAGGCAAGTGCCTTTGAATGTTTTTTGTATGTCCAACTCGGGAACTTTCCGTCTTTGGCATATTCGCCTAAAAATGCTCCAATCAAAAACATAAACAGCCATGGGAAAAGTGCAAAGTAGTCCGCACTTTCAAAACTGTTGTTGAATATTCCGAGTGGCATAAGTGCGTTTGTTGACGGTGTCGGCAATTTTATTAAACCGAATAAAAGACTGCCGGAACTTATTCTGTATGTTGCAGAAAACAGCACGGCACAGATGAGCACCCCTATTCGTGCATCGATTTTTTCTATCAACGGCATTGCCAATCCCGTGATAATCATACAAGCACCCAAGCAATGAAGTATGCCGAAATATATTTTTGCTCCGTCAATGCCCATCAATCTTGGCATAATAATAACCGTTACAAAGGTGATGACTAAACCGGCACCGAATACGATTAATCCTCGCTTGACTGCGTTTCGTGACAGTCGTGAGCATATGCCCGATATGATGATAAATATTGCCCAAAAAATCGGCTGAACGGTGCACAGCTCGTTGAATATTTTGTATCCCCAATCAAGCTGAAGTATGTCGCCGACATCCAAAAAGAAGTGGTGCACAATCATTGCCAAGATTGCAAAGCCCCTCAATTCGTCAAGCAATTCTATTCTTTTTTTCTTTGCTTCCATATTTCACTCCGTTTGATTATTAAGTATATAATATATCATTTAAAAAATATTGTAAATATAAATTTTATATGTTATTATAACATTGTATATTACAACTTGAGGTACAGGTTAATGAAAATATATAATGTATTGCAATACGGCGCAAAGGGTGACGGCAAAACAAACGATGCTTTTGCCATTCAGCACGCTATTGATGATTGCACAAAAAACGGAGGCGGACAGGTTGTTTTGCCATCGGGCAGAGTTTATTACAGCGACTCAATCAAGCTCAAGGCAAATGTTGACTTGCATATCCAAAAAGGTGCAAGACTAAAGGCTACAAGCAACATTGATGGATATATCCGCCCAAATAAATTGATAAACGACCCCAAAACCGCGCTTATCGGCAACCCTGTGACAGGCAAGCCGAGTTTTGTGTTCATTTATGCTTACGAAGCGGATAATTGCACAATCAGCGGAGAGGGAACTATTGATGCAAACGGCCACGCATTTGTTCAGCGAAAGGACAGATACTATGTGACGGGGGACTTTTATCCTCGTCCAACCGTTATGTATGTTGAAAAAAGCAATCATATCACATTCAAGGAATTCACGGTTATTGACGCTCCATTTTGGACTCTTCATCCGGCAGGCTGTGATGATGTGTTGATTGATAGAATTCGTATTCTCAACGATTTGGATGTTGCAAATTCTGACGGTATCGACCCTGACCATTGCAGCAATGTAAGAATTTTGGGTTGCCATGTAACCTGTGCGGATGATTGCATTTGCCTCAAGGCAAGCAAAGGCAATGCAGAATACGGTCCGTGCGAAAATATTATTATTGACGGTTGCACTCTTGTTTCAACCTCTGCCGCAATCAAAATCGGTACAGAAGGTGTCGGTGATTTCAGAAATGTTATTGTTTCAAACTGTATTATCTCACGCTCAAACAGAGGTCTTTCAATCCAAATTCGTGACGGCGGTTGTGTTGAAAATGTTTCGTATTCAAATATTATTATCGAAACACGCAGATTTTGTCCTGATTGGTGGGGCACGGCAGAGCCTGTTGTAATCACCACCTTTAATCGTGATGAAAACACAAAGAGCGGTTCAATCAAAAATATTAGATTTTTCAATGTCACCGCAAAGGGCGAAAACGGCGTTCTTATCCACGGAAATGCCGAAAACATCATTGAAGATGTCACATTTGAAAATTGCAAAATCACCCTCACTAAAACATCAAAATGGGATTGCGGAATGTATGATTTGCGTCCTTGCCTTGATTGGGGAGTTGAAAAATACGACAATTCCGCATTTTTCATCAGATATGCCAAAAATGTGCTTATTGAAAAAACACAAACAATGTGGGGCAATCTTTGCGACAGCTACAAGCACGCAATAGATGCCGAAAATGTAGAAAATCTTGAGCTTGTCAGATTTGACGGCAAGGCGGTTTCTCCGCTTGTTGACGATATAAAACTCAATAATGTAAAAATAGTAAAATAATCGGAGGTATATATTATGATAGAAATGAAAGGTTATAAGATTAATTCTCTTGAATTTGAAAACAAGGTTGAAAACGGAACTCAGTTGAAGCTCCAAAACCATGTTAAATACAATGTGAATTATATTGATTCGGAAAACAGATGTATCAGCAATCTTCACTTCAGAGTTGAGGATGCGGATATGCAACCGTTCGAGATTAATATCGAGATGGAAGCAGTGTTTACATTTGAAGATTCAGATGAAAAGCCGGACATCCATGTTGAGTCATTTGACCAGATTTTCCCATTTGTTCGCCAAATTATCAATAATACAACATCAATGGCAGGTATGCCGGGCCTTTTGATTCCTATGATGAAGCTCAATAGGGACACTGTTGCTGTTGGCAAGCCTGAAAATAACGATGACGGAGAAATGCTTAACTAATGGCTGATTTGTGTGATACTTGTTGGTACAATGTTTATGACGAGGAAGCCGATACAAATATGTGCGACCTCCAGCTTGACCAAGACGAATACGGCGAGCTTCTCATTCGTGAGCGTCAGGGCAAGCCGTGTAAATATTACCGCAAAGATGTCGGAGAATATGGCATTGTAAGAAAACAGAATTGAAAAATTATCCTCTTTGTTTGTGATTTGAACAGAGAGGATTTTTGCTTTTATTTTTGTGTTTCCTATTGACATTGACATATAATATGGTATAATACAGTTGAACATATGAATAGTTGTTCATATGTTGAATGATTAAATTTAAGAAATTGAGGGTATAACAATGAAAAAAACATACAAGATTGATGTGGATTGTGCAAACTGTGCCAACAAAATGGAGGACGCAGCAAACAAGGTTGAAGGTATTGCAACTGCAACCGTAAATTTTATGCTCCTCAAAATGATTGTTGAATTTGAAGAGGGCGCAGACGAAAAGAAAACCATGAAGCAGGTTCTCAAGGCTTGCAGAAGGGTTGAAGATGATTGCGATATTTTCTTCTAAATCAAGTTAGGAAGTGACTTTATGAGCAGAAAACAAAAAAATATGCTTGTGCGTATTATTGTGACGGCTGTGCTGTTTGCAGGTTTGTTTGTGTTCGAAAAATTTGTTCCGATAACAAGCAGAATTCTGCGTCTTGCCGTTTATATGGTGCCGTATCTTGTGATTTCTTATGACATTCTCAAAAAAGCATTTAAGGGAATAATTAAGGGTCAGGTGTTTGATGAAAACTTCCTTATGGCTGTTGCGTCTGTCGGTGCCGTTGCAATAGCGGTGTATGAAAACGGCTCGTATAACGAAGCTGTTGCCGTTATGCTTTTTTATCAAATCGGCGAGTTGTTCCAAAGTTATGCTGTCGGCAAAAGCAGGCGTAGTATATCCGAACTTATGGACATTCGTCCGGATTATGCAAATATCGAGGTTGACGGCAAAATCGAACAGGTTGACCCTGATGAGGTTGAGGTTGGTTCAATCATTGTTGTGTCGGCAGGTGAAAAAATTCCTATTGACGGCGTGATTGTTGAAGGCTCAACAACTCTTGACACTTCTTCTCTCACCGGCGAGAGCGTGCCGAGAAATGCAAAAGAAAATGACGAGGTCATCAGCGGTTGTATCAACCTTACGGGTACTGTAAGAATTCGCACAACAAAGCCGTTTGGCGAGTCAACCGTGTCAAAAATTCTTGATCTTGTTGAAAATTCGTCATCAAAAAAATCAAAGAGCGAACAGTTTATTTCAAAGTTCGCAAGGATTTACACTCCGGCGGTTTGCGGCGGTGCACTTGCACTTGCGTTGATTCCGCCTGTTGTCAGCCTGATTATCGGCAAAGAGGCAATGTGGCTCACTTGGATTTATCGTGCGTTGACATTCCTTGTAATCAGCTGTCCGTGTGCACTTGTTATTTCTATTCCGCTTTCATTCTTTGCAGGCATCGGCGGTGCTTCAAAGGAGGGAGTGCTTGTAAAAGGTTCAAACTATCTTGAAACACTTTCAAAAACAAAAATCGTTGTGTTTGACAAAACGGGCACAATGACAAAGGGCAAATTTGAAGTGACGGAAATTGCGCCGATTGGCATTGACAGGGATGAGCTTATCCGATTGACAGCGTATGCAGAGAGCTATTCATCCCACCCAATCAGCAGGTCAATCAAGGATGCTTACGGCAAAGAAATTGACGCTTCAAAAATTTCTGATGTAAACGAAATCAGCGGTAACGGTGTCCTTGCGGTAGTGGACGGCAAAAAGGTTGCGGCAGGCAACAGCAAACTTATGGATAAATTAGGTGTGGAACACACCGTTTGTGACAAGGTCGGAACAGTTGTTTATGTTGCTGTTGACGGCAAATATTGCGGATATATTCTCATTTCCGATGCACTCAAGCCGACTTCGGTTTCTGCTGTAAAGGCTATGAAAGACTGCGGAGTCAGAAAAACCGTTATGCTCACAGGTGATTCAAAGAAGGTTGCCGATGCAGTTGCAAAAGAACTCGGTGCAGACGAGGTATACAGCGAACTTCTTCCTGCCGACAAGGTTAGTCAGGTTGAGCGACTTCTTGCAGATAAAAGCGAAAAGGAAAAACTTGCCTTTGTCGGCGACGGCATCAACGATGCGCCTGTTTTGTCGAGGGCGGATATAGGCATTGCAATGGGTGCACTCGGTTCGGACGCTGCCATTGAGGCTGCCGATATTGTTCTTATGGATGATGACCCGATGAAGATTTCAAAGGCTATCAAGATTTCATCAAAGTGCCTTAGAATTGTAAACGAAAATATTTATTTTGCACTTGGCGTCAAAGCATTGTGCCTGATTCTCGGTGCAGTCGGAATTGCAAATATGTGGGTTGCCATTTTCGCCGATGTAGGTGTAATGGTTATTGCAGTGCTGAATGCTATCAGAGCACTTTCGGTAAAGAAACTTTAATACAAAATTAAGGATGTGTTTAGTTAACACATCCTTAATTTTTTTAAAAAAGTCTTGAATGAAACGGGTTTTGGGGTTATCATATAAATATAATAACAGAAAGGATTTTTGCTATGAACAGCCATGTTGAACAAAGACGGGCGTTTTTGATAGACTTTGCATTTGTTGCAGTTATTTTGGCACTTATTTATGTGTTTTTTAAATTTCTGTTTTGGATAACAGCACCGTTTTTGCTGTCGTTTTTCTTTGCAGTAATTCTTCAAAAACCGCTTCGCTATCTTGACAAAAAAACAAACAAAAAGGCACACACCTTTTGGTCGATTTTTTTGGTAGTGGTATCTATCGCAGTTATCATTGTGCCTCTTTCATTTATTTTTGCGGCAATTTTCGGAAAAATATCCGATTTCATCAATTATCTTGTCAAACAATTGAGTGACATTTCATCTTTTCTGTCAACGGTTGAAAATTGGATGCTCAACACTTTGCAGTTTTTGCCAAAGACAGTATATAGTTCGGTGTCAACAACAATTATCCAATGGTTCGATAAACTTCAACCTGATGCTGCCGCAGGAGCAGCTTCTTCGGCAGGGCTTCTTTCAAACCTTGATTTGAGTCATCTTACAAACAAGCTCACTTCGGGTGTGTCTAATGTTTACTCGGTTGTAAAGGGCGTTCCGTCAATTCTTATCGGTGTAGTTATCGGTGTTGTTGCTTGGATACTTTTCACAAAAGATTACGATTATATTGTAAGATTTATACAAAGACAGCTCCCTGATGATAAAAAGAATGTGCTTGTTGAATTTAAGCAAGTTTTCTCAAAAACCATTTTCACAATGTTCAAGGCATATGGCATAATTATGTGCATAACCTTTAGTGAATTGTTCCTCGGATTCTCAATTCTTTCTTTGATGGGAATTATGAAAAACAGCTACTTTGCTGTTATCGCACTTGTAATCGCCGTGTTCGATATTTTGCCTGTTGCGGGTTCCGGCGGTATCCTCATTCCGTGGGCATTGTTCTCGCTTATTTACGGCAATTACAAGCAGGCTGTCGGACTTATCGTGTTGTATGTTATTATCACAGTAATTCGTCAGTATATTGAGCCGAAGATTGTTGGCAGTTCACTTGGAGTTCACCCTATTGTAACTCTTATGGGACTTTATTTTGGACTTAAACTTTTCGGTTTTATCGGTATGTTCCTTGTGCCGTTGACCGTTATGACGCTTAAAGCGTTTAATGATGCAGGCAGAATTAATATTTGGAAAACCTCACCTGAAAAGGAAGCCGAGCCTCCAAAAAAAGAAAAAGAGATTAAAATCAAAAAGTAAATGATGAATAAAAATAACCTCTCCCATTGAATTCGGGAGAGGTTTGAACTGCCCCAAGTTGTGCAGACAGCACAAAAACAGAGTAGCAATGGTAGAAAATTAAAATTTAAGCAACAAACTGATTTCGTTTTTCAAGCGGAGTCAGTTTTGTTTTTGTTTGAATACGATATTTGTTGTATCTTGTTTTGAATTCTTGTACTTGCTTATGTGTGAATCCTAATTTTTCTGCTATTGCTCTTAATGTCATTCCTTGATTATACAACTGTATGATTTCTTTCTCATATTAACTTATTTGTCTGTAACTTATGGGCATAAAATTTCCTCCTATGGCACTTCCTTTTATTCTACCATAGGAGGTCTGTTTTTTCTATTGTCCATTTTTTACGGACTTGTTCGCACAGTATTTGAGCCACTTTTTTATTTATTTTTCACAAATTGGAAAATAATCCTTGATTATATGCTGATTTTATGATAATATATGAAAAGTGTTTTTCACAGTAATACAACTGTCCACAGGTGGTGTACACTATGGGAAAAGTTAATTATTTACTTGTTGATATGTCCGTCTTGCCGGAGGTCTATGTAAAAGTGATTGAGGCAAAGGGCTATTTGCAGTCGGGAGAGGCGGCAAACGCATCGCAGGCTGCAAAGATGGCAGGAATATCTCGCTCGGCATACTATAAATATAAGGATAAAATATTTGAGTACAGCGAGCAGGGCGATGATGTCACAACAATCAATGCCAAACTTCAGGACAATGCCGGAGTGCTCAGCTCGGTTATGAATGAGCTTTATCTGGCAGGTGCAAACATTTTGGCGGTTAATCAGAGCATACCTGTAAATAATATTGCAGATGTATCAATTACCGTAAGTTTTGCTCAGTCGGGGCATATGACAGATGAAGTTTTAGAAAAAATAAAATCAGTCGGCGGTGTTAAGTCTGCCGAATTAGTATAGGAGGATAAAATATGAAGGTTGCAGTTATGGGCTACGGAACAGTAGGCTCGGGTGTAGTAGAAGTTATCGAAACTCATGAAAAAAGCATTAAGAACCGCACAGCAGGCGAAATGCTTGAGGTAAGCCATATTCTTGATTTGCGTGATTTTCCGGATGATCCTCATGCGGATTTGTTCACAAAGGATTTCAACGATATTCTCAACGACCCTGAAACAAAGGTAGTTGCCGAAACAATGGGCGGAGTTAATCCTGCATTTGATTTTACAATGAAGCTCCTTGAAGCAGGCAAAAGCGTTGTTACTTCAAACAAAGAACTTGTTGCTCAAAAGGGTCTTGAACTTCTTAAAGCAGCTGAAAAGCACGGTGTAAACTATTTGTTCGAGGCAAGCGTAGGCGGTGGTATTCCGATTATCAGACCTATGGCACAGTGCCTTGCAGCAAACAATATTGAGGGTGTTGCAGGTATTCTCAACGGCACAACAAACTTTATACTCACAAAGATGATTGAGGACGGTATGACCTTTGAGGACGCACTCAAACTTGCACAGGATAACGGTTATGCAGAAAAAGACCCAACAGCAGATATTGAAGGTTTTGACGCTTGCCGTAAGGTTTGTATTCTTGCTTCTCTCGCATTTGGCAAGCATGTATATCCAAATCAGGTTAGAGCAGAGGGTATCACAAAGATTACTCTTGAAGATGTTGAGTATATTTCATCGGCTCACGGTGTAATCAAGCTTCTTGGTCAAATCAAGAAAATTGATGACGACAAGATTACTGCATTTGTAAGCCCGGCAGTTGTTTTCCACGGCTCACAGCTTGCAAGTGTAAACGGTGTGTTCAACGCCATTCTTGTTCGTGGCGACGCAGTAGGAGATGTTTGCTTCTACGGTGCAGGCGCAGGAAAACTTCCAACAGCTTCCGCTGTTGTTGCAGATATGGTAGATTGCGCTGTTCATGTTAACAGAAGAAAGAACTTCGGCTGGGGTCCGGGTTCGGAGGATTATGTTGTTGATGAAAAGTCTGCTCTTGAAATGCCGTTCTATGTCAGAGCAAAGGCAACCGAGAGCGAGGCTGTTGCATTGTTCCACAATGTTAAGTTCCTCACAAGAACAGGTCAGCCGTCAGATGAAGTTGCATTCATCACCGATTCTATGACCGAAAATGCTCTTGATAAGAAACTTGCAGGCGTAAATGTAATCAACAAGATTAAGGTAACAAATTATTAATCAGTAATTATTGCGGTTTTCCGCATTTCAATAAATTGATTTTAGGAGGAATATTATGTCACTTATTGTCCAGAAGTTCGGTGGCTCATCAGTAGCAAATGCCGAGCGTGTAATGAATGTTGCAAGGATTGTTACGGATACTTATAAGGCAGGAAACGAAGTTGTTGTTGTCGTATCCGCACAGGGCGACACAACAGACGACCTTATTGCAAAAGCACAGGAAATCAATCCAAAGGCAAAGAACAGAGAAATGGACCAGCTCCTTGCAGCAGGCGAGCAAATTTCAATTTCACTTCTTGCAATGGCTATCGAGTCACTCGGATTTCCGGTTATCAGCCTCTTGGGTTGGCAGGCAGGATTTAATACAAATTCGGTATATGGCTCTGCAAGAATTAAGAATATTAAGCCAAACAGATTGCAGGCAGAACTTGCAAGACATAATATCGTTGTAGTTGCAGGCTTCCAGGGTATTAACAGATATGATGACCTTACCACTCTCGGCAGAGGCGGTTCGGATACATCCGCTGTTGCCATTGCGGCTGCACTTCATGCAGATAAATGTCAAATCTTTACCGATGTTGAGGGTGTTTACACAGCAGACCCAAGAAAGGTTGAAAATGCTCGTAAACTCAAGGAAATCACTTATGATGAGATGCTTGAACTTGCAACTTTGGGTGCACAGGTACTCAACAACCGTTCGGTAGAAATGGCAAAGAAATATTCAGTAGAACTTGAGGTTCTTTCATCACTTAACCCGATTCCGGGTACCATTGTTAAGGAGGTAGCAAAAATGGAAAAAATGTTAATCAGAGGCGTAACAAAGGATAAGGATGTTGCACTTGTATCGGTTTTGGGTGTTAAGGACAATCCGGGTGTTGCGTTCAATATTTTCTCAAAGCTTTCACAAAAGAATATCAATGTAGATATTATTCTTCAGTCATTCGGCAGAGATAACACAAAGGATATCGTTTTCACAGTAAGCAAGGACAACGGTCCTGTTGCTGTTAAACTCCTTGAGGAATCTTCACATCTTCAGGAAGCAAAGATTGTTTGCGATACAAATGTTGCCAAGGTTTCTATCGTAGGTGCAGGTATGGAATCTCACCCTGGCACTGCAACAAAGATGTTCGAAGCTCTTTACGAAAGAGATATTAACATCAAGATGATTTCCACATCAGAAATCAAGATTTCGGTTATCATTGATGCAGAGGATGCAGACAGAGCTGTATCAGCAGTTCACAACGCATTCATCCCTAATGACTAATTCAAATCAATAAAATTTATCACGGCTTCCATCATTTTTGGAAGCCGTTTTTTATTTCTCCTTTCTTTGTCAAATCTTAAGATTTGCTTTGCTTTGTAAACCGCTGTTTATAATGTGAATAAATTGTAATAAAGAGGTCACAATTCCGTAATATAAAAAATTTATATTAACTATTAGCGGATATTGTTGTATTTTATGGATGAATATGCTATTGTGTAATAAAGAAGCTATGCTAATAAATCACAAGGAAGGGATAGTTATGAAAAAAACAAAAGGCATAATTTGGGGCGTGTTTATCATCGCACTCGGCATTTTGTGGGGACTTAAAGAAGCGAATGTCATCGTGCTTTCAAATCTTTATTTTGACGGCTGGTGGACTTTGTTCATCATCATTCCGTCGGTTATCGGTCTTATCACGGAAAAGAATAAAAAAGGCAGTTTGATTTGCCTTGCGGTCGGTTTGGCTTTGTTTGCAAATGAATATTTCGACCTTTGGAGATATAAAAAATATTTACTTCCGCTCATCATTGTGATTATCGGTGCAAGCGTGATTGTGGGCAATATTTTTGACAAAAAAACGGATTATCCGCAGGTTGACGGACAGGGCGCACAAGGTCCTGATACATACGGCGAACCTGTTTATATCCCGCAGGGAAATCAGCAGTACAGTGCGGTATTTTCGGGTGAAGATTATCGTTTTGATAACGGCTTTGCAGGTGGTAAGTTCAGTGCGATTTTTGGCGGAATAAAGTTGGATATTCGCAATGCGGACATAGTGCATAACTGCGTAATTAACGCAAATTCTATCTTTGGCGGAATGGACATTTATGTTCCGCAGGATGTCAGAGTTGTTGTAAAATCAAACAGCTTTTTGGGCGGAATTTCGGATGAAAGCAACAAAAATCTTCCGCCTGACGCAAAAACAATTTTTGTCAACGCAACCAATATTTTTGGCGGAACTGACATAAAATGAACTGTAAAAAAGGAGAATAAAATTATGAGTAAAAAATTATATAAGTCAACAACCGACAGAAAACTCTGCGGTGTTTGTGCAGGCATTGCAAATTATCTCAACATTGACCCGACGGTAGTAAGACTTTTGTGGGCGCTTATTACATTCCTCGGCGGTGCAGGTGTTGTTGCCTATGTTGTGTGTGCTCTCGTTATTCCCGATGAGCCGTATAATAACAATTATCAAGACCCGTATTATGCACCGACCGATGATTCAAACAATCAGCAATAAAACATTAGAAATTCGCCTCCGTTTGTCACAAATGGGGGCGATTATTTTTGTCGTCAAATTTTTGTTGTTGACATTGTGCATAATATAATATATAATTATTTAGTTAAAAAGTATATTTTTATAAATTTTGTTTAAGGAGTTTTCAATATGGCAGCAAAAACATTTACAATGACCGCAGCAGGCAAGGCAGAGCTTGAGGCAGAACTTGAACAACTTAAAACCGAAGGCAGAGTTGATATTGCAGAAAAACTTAAAGTTGCCCGCTCATACGGTGACCTTAGTGAAAACAGTGAATATGATGAAGCAAAATCAGAGCAGGCAAAGATTGAAGCAAGAATTCAAGAGCTTGAATATCAGCTTGAAAATGCGGTTATCGTTGATTCGGCAACAGGCGACAAGGTTTCAATGGGCTCAAAGGTAACAGTTCTTCGCAAAACAGACAATCAAGAGTTTGTTTATGAAATCGTTGGTTTCTCACAGAGCAACCCAACAGCAGGCAAAATTTCTGACGAAAGCCCGGTAGGCAAGGCACTTCTCGGTGCAGGCGTAGGCGAAACAGTTGTTGTTGAAGCTCCTATCGGCAATTTGGAATTTGAAATCAAATCAATCGACTAATTGAAATAAGAGGTAAAAACTATGGCAGGAAAGTTTGAAATCACCAAGCACGGTGACAGCGCTTTCACATTTGAATTTATAGTAGACGAAAAGGTTGTCGGCACTTCTCCTGAATTTGACAAGGAGGATGCTTGCAAGCGTGGCGTCAAGGCAGTAAAGAAGAACTCTCGTATGAAGATCCAAAACGCTATTGCCGGTGACGAGGAAAAGACAAATCCAAAGTATTTGGTAGAGGCTGACGGCGACAAGGTTAAGTTCACTTTGTTTTTGCAAACAGGTGCTGTTGCACTTGAGGGCAGTGCCGACAGCGAAGCCGAGGTTTTGGAAAATATCGAAAAAATCGGTAATAATGCAAATGCCGCACAGATGACAATGGCAGAGGTTGTCCTCAGCGAAAACGAGCAAAAGCAAATCAGAATTGACAAGCTCACTGCTCTTCAAAACGCAGGCAACGACCCGTTCGAAATCACAATTGCAACCCAAACACATCACTCAAACGAAATCATTGAGAATTTTGACGAGCTTGAGGAAAAAGATGTTACCATCGCCGGCAGAATTATGACTTGGCGTGATATGGGCAAGGCAAACTTCATTGATATTCAGGACAGAAACGGCAGAATTCAGGCTTATGTAAGAATGAATGATGTCGGCGAGGAAGTGTTCAAGGAATTCAAGACTTGGGATATCGGCGATATTGTTGAAATCAAGGGCTTTGTTTTCAAAACAAGAACAGGCGAAGTTTCTGTTCATGCAAAGGAACTTCGACTTCTTTCAAAGTCACTTCTTCCGCTTCCTGAAAAGTTCCACGGTCTTACCGACACAGACACAAGATACCGCAGAAGATATCTTGATATGATTATGAATCCCGGTGTAAAGGATACTTTCATCAAGCGTTCAAAGATTATTTCTTCAATCCGTTCATATCTTGATAATCTCGGCTTTATCGAGGTAGAAACACCTATCCTCAATACTATTCCGGGCGGTGCGGCTGCAAGACCGTTCATCACTCACCACAACACTCTTGATATGGATATGTATCTCCGTATTGCAACAGAGCTTTATCTCAAGCGTCTTATCGTTGGCGGTATGGAAAGAGTATATGAAATCGGCAGAAACTTCCGTAACGAGGGTATGGATGTTCGTCATAACCCTGAATTCACTTGCATTGAACTTTATCAGGCATTCACCGATTATCACGGCATGATGGACATTGCAGAGGCTCTCATCCGCAACGCTGCAAACGAGGTTTGCGACAGCCTCCATATTGTTTTCAACGGTACAGAAATCGACCTTGAAAGTCCGTTCAGACGCCTTACAATGGTTGACGCTGTTAAGGAGTTCAGCGGTATAGACTTTGCTTCGTTTATGGGCGACAACGAAAAGGCTGTTGCCATCGCAAAGGAAAAGGATATTGAAATTGCACCTGGCAAGGCAACTTGGGGCGACATTCTCAATTCATTCTTCGAGGAATTTGTTGAGGCAAATCTCACACAGCCAACATTCATTATGGATTATCCTGTTGAGGTTAGCCCGCTTACAAAGAGAAAGCCTGATTGTCCTGAACTCACCGAGAGATTTGAGCTCTTCATTCTCGGCGGTGAATACGGCAACGCTTACAGCGAGCTTAACGACCCAATCGACCAGATGAAGCGTTTTGAGGCTCAAATGAAGCTCCGTGAAGCAGGCGACGACGAGGCAAATATGATTGATAACGACTTCGTTATGGCTCTTGAATACGGTATGCCTCCGACAGGCGGTCTCGGTATCGGCATCGACAGACTTGTTATGCTCCTCACCGACAGCTATTCAATCCGTGATGTTCTCTTGTTCCCGACAATGAAGCCCTTAGATTGACCGAAACGCGAAAAAGCCCGTAATATCAAGGGTTTTCGGACACAGGGGAAACGAAAAACCTTACGCCTTACACCAAACTTACACCAATCGATGTAGGAAAACGTGCAGAGGCAAAAAAGTCGCATAATTTCAAAGTGTGAATGGGCGACTTTCTTTCGAGGTCGCCCATTATTTGAAAAGACAGATAAACAAATCGGGATTTAGGGGAGGAAAATATGGTCAGTATAACAGATGCAAAACAGATTATCAGACTTGCAACGGATGCGGAGATTAAAGTATTTCTTGACGGCGGTTGGGGTGTAGATGCGCTTATTGGATATGAAACAAGAAGACATAACGATATTGATATATTTGTAGAAAAGAAAGATTATCATAAATTTATACAGATAATTAAAAACAATGGTTTCTATGAGATAAAAATGGAGTATACAACAACGAACCATACAGTATGGGAGGATTTGAAGAAAAGAATTATTGATTTACATTGTTTTGAATATACAAAAAATGGTGAAATTCTTTACGAAGGGGATTGTTTTCCATCAGAGATTTTTTCGGGAATAGGAAAAATTGAGGAAATAGAAGTTTCTTGTATTGAACCGTATAGTCAACTGCTGTTCCATTTGGGATACGATTATGATGAAAATGATATGCATGATGTAAAGTTGTTGTGCGAAGTATTTCATATGGAACTTCCTGAAGAGTATAGATAATCATAACTTCCCGTTTGTCGAATAATCCCTTGAAAGAGGATGAACCTTTTTCAAGGGGCTTTTTTTATTTCTCCCCATGTTCGCAAACTACCCCGATTTCTCTTTCCTCAATATAATGAGTGCAAACAGAGAGGAAGGAGCGGTTTTGCTATGAGTAATAGTTTGGCGAAAGTACATCCGGAGCTTGTTTCGGAATGGTCGGAAAGGAACTTTCCGCTTACTCCCGATAATATTACTTACGGCTCAAACAAGAGAGTTTGGTGGAAAGGCAGTTGCGGTCACGAATGGCAGGCGAGCGTGAAGGCTCGTTCCAAAGGCGAAGGCTGCCCCATTTGTTCAGGAGCAAGGGTTGTTGAGGGTATTAACGATTTGGCTACGGTAAAGCCGAAATTGTCATTAGAGTGGTCTGAGAAAAACACGATTAAGCCAACGGAGGTTACTGCCGGTTCTCATAAAAAAGTGATATGGAAGTGCGAACACGGTCACGAGTGGACGGATACTGTCAAAAGCAGAACAATCAATAAAACAGGCTGTCCATACTGCTCACACAATAAAGTCCTTGCCGGATTCAATGACCTTGCTTCGCAGTATCCCGATATTGCTGCTGAATGGTCTGACAGAAATCTTCCGTTGCTGCCTACAATGGTAACAGCCTTTGCAAACAGTAAGGCTTGGTGGAAATGCAGAGATTGCGGAAACGAGTGGTACACTCCTATTTCAACCCGTGCCGGTGGGAGCAGATGTCCGTATTGCAGCGGATATACATTGCTCAAAGGATTTAATGACTTGGCGACTACGCACCCTGAACTTGCGGCTGAGTGGTCAGAAAGAAATTATCCCCTAATGCCTGATGAGGTAAACGCAAAATCAAGACACAATGTTTGGTGGAAGTGTAAGACCTGTGGCAATGAGTGGAAGTCCGTTATCAATGCTCGTGTAAAAGGAACAGTATGCCCGGTTTGTGCGGACAGGACAGTTCTTGCAGGATACAATGATTTAGTCACAACGGACAGGAAACTGCTTGCTGAATGGGATTACGAAAAAAACTCTCTGCTCCCGACACAAGTGTCAAGAAAGTCAATGAAAAGTGTGTGGTGGAAATGTTCACTTGGACACTCTTGGAAAGGAAAACGGTGATACCGTTCCTAATACCGAAACATTAAAACTTCTTTCAAAACTGTTTGATGTGTCAATTAATACGCTTCTCGGCTCGCCGAGAAAAATGATTTGCCAATGTTGCGGTATGCCTTTGGAAGATAAGTTTATCAGCAGAGAAAAAGACGGATTTTTGAATGAGAATTATTGCAAGTGGTGTTATGCCGACGGTAAATATATGTATAGCAATACGGAAGACTTGATTGAAGTTTGCGTGAAAAATATGGCTAATGATGAGTTTTCGGCAGATGATGTGCGTGCTTATTTGCATCAAATACTTCCGACTCTTGATTATTGGAAACGCTACGAAGAACTCGGTGATGACGGTGCTTTTGATGAATTCAAATCTGCCTTGATTGATGAAATTAATGCTCTTAATATTGACGGTATGCCGAAGTTGACAAAACTAAATGCACTTGTCGGAAGTTATGTTAATTTGGAATACAGGCTTCCAAACGGCGAATCGGTGAAGTTTTTGGATGACAATGCAACTTATCTCGGCAATCAGCTTGAATGTGAATTCGGAGGCGACAGGTGCTTTGGAGTTCTTGCCAATATGGATTTTATTTTGATTTCGACTTACGAAGAAAACGGAACAAATCCCGAACTTGTTTTATATAAGAAAAGGTAAAATGTTTAGGCGAACACAGTTCTCCGCAAATTGATGTATGCGGGTATGTGTCCGCTTTTTATTTGACTTAATATGCTTATATAGCTATAATGGTTCTGTTGTACACAATAAGAATGTTTTATGAGGAAAATATAAAATATATGAACAAGTCCGGTAAAAATGGACAATAGAAAAAAGCCCCCTCTTGATGTAGAATATACATTAGAAGGGGATTTTTATGTCAAGAAATCAAAAACGAATATAATCAACCGAATTATGTCACGGTTGTATAAAACTTTTTCTTATGGTATAATGGTATTTGTTAATAATTAAGGAGACTAAAATGAATTTCTTGTTTGTAGCACTTGGCGGTGCGCTTGGTGCGGTTTTACGCTATGCCATAAGTTTGATACCCGTTAAAACGGATTTTCCGATTTTGACTCTTGTCACAAACATTGTCGGTGCGGTTGCTATCGGCTTTATTGTCGGCATTGTCAGCGAAAAAGAAAACACATCTCCAAACACCGTGCTGTTTTGGAAAACCGGTGTTTGCGGAGGCTTTACAACATTTTCAACCTTTTCGCTTGAGGCTGTCAACTTGTTTGAAAATAAAATGTATTGCCTCGGCGGATTGTATGTTGCGTTGAGCGTGGCTTTTTGTTTGCTTGGTGTGTTTTGCGGAAAACGGCTTGCAAGTGTTGTTGCATAGCTGAATATATTTAATCGTTATTATTTTTACATAGATAGGAGCATCATATGATTTTATGCTTTTCAGGTACGGGCAACAGCCGATATGTTGCCGAATTCATTGCCGACAAGCTCGGTGATACCGTTGTTGATTTGAACGAAAAAATAAAGAACAGCGACCATTCCCCAATTGCTGTGAACGGCAAGCTGGTTATTGCCACACCTACCTATGCGTGGAGAATTCCCCGTGTCGTTACCGAATGGATTGAAAAAACCGATATAACCGCCACCAATGGCGTTTGGTTTGTTATGACCTGTGGCGGTGAAGTCGGCAATGCCGAAAAATTCAATAAGCTCCTTTGTGCTCAAAAGGGCTTTGATTACAAAGGCACCGCTCAAATTGTTATGCCTGAAAATTACATTGCAATGTTTGACGCACCGCAGATTGACGAGGCAAAGCAGATTGTGGCAAATTCAATTCGTGACATTGAAAAAGCGGCAGAGCAAATCAAAAACGAAAAGCCGTTTAAAACTTTGAAAACTTCATTGATTGACAAGCTGTACAGCGGAATTGTAAACGATGCGTTTTATCCTGTGTTCGTAAAATCAAAGGCTTTTTATGTAACCGATGATTGCATAGGCTGTGGTAAGTGCGTCAAACTTTGTCCGCTCAACAATGTCAAACTTGTTGACGGCAAGCCTGTGTGGGGAAACAATTGCACCCACTGTATGGCGTGCATTTGCTATTGCCCAAAGGAAGCAATAGAATATGGACGCAAGAGCCAAGGCAAGCCACGCTATCATATAGAAAATGTTTTTGATAACAGAAATTAACCGCTTTAGGAAATTGCTAATTTATTAAATAATAAAAATATATTGAAATTAATCTTTATAAATAATATAATATACATAATAAGCATTTATAATTTATTCTATAACAAATAACAAAGAGGTAAAAAAATGAGGTCAGATTTAATCAAAGAGGGACCGTCAAGAGCCCCTCACCGTTCTCTGTTGCGAGCTCTCGGTATTGACGAACTCGAAATGAAAAGACCGTTCGTAGCTGTTGTTAACTCAAAGAGCGATTATATTCCGGGTCATATGCACCTTGACAAAATCGCAGAACAGGTTAAGGCAGGTATTCGTAACGCAGGTGGTGTTCCGTTTGAATTCAACACAATCGGCGTTTGCGACGGCATTGCAATGAATCACAAGGGTATGAAGTATTCGCTTTGTTCCCGTGAACTTATTGCAGACAGCATTGAGGTTATGCTTACTGCGCATCCTCTTGATGCTATTGTTTTTATTCCTAACTGTGACAAAATCGTTCCTGGTATGCTCCTTGCGGCTTGCAGACTTAATTTGCCTTGCATATTCATCAACGGTGGTCCAATGCTTCCGGGTAAAAGCACAGAAACAAAGAATCCTATCGGACTTTCCGAACAGTTTGAATATGTCGGTGCAAATGCAGTAGGCAAGATGTCACTTGAAAATCTTGAGCAAACAGCATTCACCGCTTGCCCGACTTGTGGCTCTTGTTCAGGTATGTACACAGCCAATTCTATGAACTGCCTCACAGAGTCTATCGGTATGTCACTTCCGGGTTCAGGCACAATTCCTGCGGTTTATTCTGCTCGACTTCGTCTTGCAAAAATGGCAGGCGAAAGAGTTATGGACCTTCTTAAAGAGGACATTAAGCCGTCAGATATTATTACAGAAAAAGCAATCCAAAATGCTATGCGTACCGATATGGCAATCGGTTGCTCAACAAATACAATTCTCCACCTTACAGCTATTGCTCATGCAGCAGGTCACGACATTGATTTGTCAGACCTCAACGAAATGGGCAACACCACTCCGCAGATTTGCAAGCTCAATCCGGCTTCATCTGTATTTATCACAGACCTTAACGATGTCGGCGGTATGCAGGCTGTAATCAAAGAACTTGCTTCAGGAGGACTTATCAACACAGATTGTCTTACTGTTAACGGCACTGTTGCAGACAGAATTTCAAAAGCTCCTGATGCAGACGGCGTTGTTATCCGTAAACTTGATGACCCATTCTCAAAGGACGGCGGTATTGCTGTTCTTAAGGGCAACCTTGCTGAAGAGGGTGCTGTTGTAAAGAAAGGCGCTGTTGCTCCTGAAATGATGCAACACAAAGGCCCTGCAAAGTGCTATAACTCCGAGGAGGAGGCTATTGCGGCTATCACAGGCGGTAAGGTTGTTGCCGGTGATGTTGTTGTTATCAGATACGAAGGTCCAAAGGGTGGTCCGGGTATGAGAGAAATGCTTTCTCCTACTTCCGCAATTATCGGTATGGGACTCGGTTCAAAGGTTGCACTCTTGACCGACGGTCGTTTTTCGGGTGCAACAAGAGGTGCTTCAATCGGTCATGTCAGCCCTGAAGCTGCGGTAGGCGGTACTATCGCACTTGTTGAAGACGGCGATGAAATAGAAATTGACATTCCTGCAAGAGTTCTTCGTGTAAATGTATCGGATGAAGTGTTGGCAGAAAGAAAGAAAAATTGGACTGCTCCTAAGCAGAATTTGACAGGTTATCTCAAGAGATATGCACAGCATGTAACCTCGGGTTCTCGTGGTGCTGTTTTTGAGGACGATTAAGATTGGGTGATTTCCTTCTATGAAAAAGTCAAAGGCACAGAACAATAAGAAAAAGCCTAAAGGAGCGGTGTATCCGTATTTATACCGCATTGCTTCGTTCGTCCTTTTGTCCATGCTGTTGTTCGCTCCGCTTATGATGATTGGTCTTGATGAAGCCAAAGCCACTGTCAAGGACGCACAAAGCTATCTTAAAATGGACTATAACGATCTGAAAATAGGCAAGGATACCAGCGATAAAATCGGCGAGGATTTTCTTGATGATGTCGAAATCGGCTCTTATATCGGCAATGTAAGTTGTGAAAGAATCGGCTTAAACGAGGAAGTTTATTATGGCTATAACCGTGTTTCTATGCGAAACGGCGGAGGACTTGACAGCAGGTCGTATCTTTTTGGTATGGGTGGCGTAACAAAAATTGCAGGCTATTCGTCTAATTTCGGCTCGCTCTACAATATCAAAAAAGGCGATATTATTGAGGTTGAGTCCAACCTTGGCAACTTTAAGTATAAGGTTTACAAAACGGGTTTGTCCGCAACGGTTGAAGATGCAGATAAAGACACCTTGATTCTCGGAACGACAAAGTCAAACAAGGCGTTTTCAAGCCTTGCCGATGAGTATTATTATGTTTATGCTTCTTTGATTGACGGGGAGGTGCAGTGATATGAATAAGGATGCAGTTTCTCGTAGCAAAAAAAGATCGGTGCTTTCGTTTTTCTTGTATTTGTGCATTGCATTATCATCGTTGTGCATTGTGTTCTTGTCGGTCACAGCAAATCCCAATACATTTGTAAAGGAATTTACTCAGCCGTCTTATGTTGCAAATGTCAAAGAGGATGTTGTGCAATATACTCGTGATATGTGCCTGAATAATTCTTTGCCTGACGATTTCATAGAATCTACTATTACTTATGATAAAATATATAATATAGAAAATGCCTATATTCAAGGTGAGTTTGGCACTTCGTTGGAATTTACAACGGAAAGCTATAAAAACTTGCTCAATCAGTTCAAGGAAGATGTGTTTGAAAGCGTAAATGAGATGGTTCAATCACAGAATATTGAAATAGAGCAATCCGTAAAAGACACCGCTGTTGAAACTTTTGCACAGCAGGTGACTGATTACACTGCTAAAGCTACAAGTTTTGGATATATCAGGCAGGTCAAGAGTTTTTGCGAATTGTCTAAAACTGTTTGCAGCATAATATTGAGCATTTGCTTGGCAGGAAGCATAGGACTTATTGTTGCAATAACTTTGCGAACTTCTCGCAAGTATCGTGTAATGAGGTCTATATCGTATTCGTTTGGCTCGGCGGCTGTTATGAATTTGATTGTTGCAGCGGCTGTATGTATAGTAAAAGCAACAAAGAATTTGGTGATTTATCCTACCTATCTTGTTGATGTATTTATCAGATGGGTTGATGATTCGCTTAACTCTGTATTGACATGTGCGGGAATACTCGCTATAATCTTTGTTGCGTTTGCCTGCTTCACACTAAAGCTGAAGCGTGACAGTCAACAGTAATACTTATATATAATATAAAACTATCATAAAGCTATGCTGTATAGCCTTGCAGAAAGAGGTTTGAATATGGAAAAGAATATTGACAATACTGCTACGCAGGATAATAAGCCGGCAGAAGAGAAGATTGATGATCGTCCTGTTCTTATTGATGTTGACCACATTGATATGGAGTTTATCCTCAACAAGCAAAAGGTTGATAATCTCAAGGAATTCGTTATCCGCAAAATAAAGGGCAATATTGAAGTCGCAAAGTTTAAGGCACTTGATGATATTACATTTCAGGTTAGAAAAGGTGAGCGTCTTGCTATTATGGGACTTAACGGTGCCGGCAAGAGTACACTCCTTAAGGCAATCGTTGGTGTTTATAAGCCGACAGCCGGCAAAGTAACAAAGCACGGCGTTATGGCTCCTCTCATCGAGCTTGGCGCAGGCTTCGACCCTGAATACACGGGCAAGGAGAATATATATCTTTACGGTGCAATTCTCGGATATAGCAGAGAGTTCCTCGACACAAAGATTCAGGATATTATTGATTTCTCCGAGCTTGGCGATTTCATCAATGTTCCACTTAAGAACTATTCATCAGGTATGAAATCTCGTCTTGGTTTCTCAATTGCAACAGCAGTTGAACCTGATATCCTTATCCTTGACGAAGTTTTGTCAGTTGGTGACGCAAAATTTAGACGCAAATCTCTTGCAAAGGTTCAGTCAATGTTCGACCACGGTGTAACCGTGTTGTTCGTATCTCACAGCATTGACCAGGTTCTTGCAATCTGCGACCGTGCAATTCTTCTTCAAAAGGGCAAAATTATTGCAGAAGGCACAGCAGAAGAAGTTGCTGTTGTTTACGAAGAGAAAACCGGCAAAGGTCCAAAAAAATAAGATTAACAGAAGCGGTAGGGCATTCTACTGCTTCTTTTTCTATATATTGTGTTTCGCTGCTGACTAACTACAATATATATGTTGATATTTGCCTTGTGCAAATCTAACAAACTTTAAATTTAAAATTTGTAAAAACAGCCGAAAAATATTTAAAAAAGTTTCAAAAAAGTCTTGACATTGGTACCCCCTATATATTATAATAGTCGCACGTGTGGTGAACTGCATATATAGAAGTTATATATTAATACAGTTTGACTGCACAACATGATATGCGATGATGTTGGAGGTTGCGCTGAACCCGGCGGTAATTTCAACGGAGTATGTCCGAGTTTTAAACACGGGCGAAACTAATCTAAGCTATGACTACGACAGGTAACTTGCGAATGCCTGCGTGTGTAGGCTCATTCTGCGCCCGGATGAATATTTCATTCGGCTTTTAAAAATGAAGGGGTGGGAACACACGGCTTCGTGGTTAAGGATTAGAACTCGCACCACTAAATTTCAATGGAGGAATTAAAATGGCAGCAAGTAAAGTCAAGATTAGAATTAGACTTAAGGGCTATGATCACAGTATTGTTGATCAGGCTGCAGAAAAGATTGTTGAAACTGCAAAGAGAACAGGCGCTCAGGTAAGCGGTCCTATCCCTCTTCCAACAGAGATTGAAAAGGTTACAATCCTTCGTGCTACTCACAAGTATAAGGACAGCCGTGAGCAGTTTGAACAAAGAACACACAAAAGACTCATTGACATCCTTAGACCTTCAAATAAAACAATTGAAGCTCTTCAGGGTCTTGAGCTCCCAGCCGGCGTAGATTTGGAAATCAAAACAAAATAATTCAAATCAAAAACGGTTGAGGTCATGTTGGGGGTACCCAACCAATAACCAAAGGAGGAAATACAAATGAAGAAAGGTCTTATCGGTAAGAAAATCGGCATGACTCAGATCTTCGACGAAGCAGGCAACGCAGTTCCTGTAACAGTAGTTGAAGCCGGTCCATGTGTGATTACCCAGAAGAAGACAATGGAAAACGATGGCTACGAAGCAATCCAGGTTGGTTTCGGCGATGTAAAAGTTGCAAGAGTAAACAAGCCTATGAAGGGTCACTTCGACAAAGCAAACGTTGCTCCAAAGAAAACACTCAAAGAATTCCGTCTTGATGACATCTCAGCAATGAATGTCGGCGACATTCTCAAAGCAGACGTTTTTGCTGCAGGCGATGTTGTAGATGTTAAGGGAACAAGCAAGGGTCACGGAACAGCCGGCGCAATCAAGCGTTGGAACTTCGCAAGACTCCGTATGAGCCACGGTACAGGTCCTAACCACCGTCACGCAGGTTCACTTGGTGCTTGTTCAAGCCCTTCAAGAGTATTCAAGGGCAAGAAGATGGCAGGTCACTACGGTCACGAAGCAGTAACAGTTCAAAACCTCAAGGTTGTTAAGGTTGATGCAGAATCAAACCTTATCGCAATCAAGGGTGCAATCCCTGGTCCAAAGGGCGGAATCGTTGTTATTGCTGACGCAGTAAAAGCTTAACGAAAGGAGAGGTATAAATGGCACAGGTTCAGGTTTATAACCAAGAAGGAAGAAAAACTTCCAAATTAGAGCTTGCTGATTCAGTTTTCGGTATCGAACCAAATGCTGACGCAATGCACTTAGCAGTAGTTAGCTATCTTGCTAACCAAAGACAAGGAACACAGTCAACTCTCACTCGTTCAGAAGTAAGCGGTGGCGGTGCAAAACCTTGGAGACAAAAGGGCACAGGTCGTGCTCGTCAGGGTTCAACAAGATCTCCACAGTGGACACACGGTGGTATCGCTCTTGGTCCAAAGCCAAGAAAGTATAAGGTTGAGCTTAACAAGAAAGTAAGAAGACTTGCTATGAAGTCAGCTTTGTCAACAAAGGTTGCTGACGAAGAAATGATGGTAGTAAATAAGGTTGAGCTTGAAGGCATCAAGACAAAGGCTATTGTTGAAATGCTTGCAAAGCTTAAGGCTGCAAAGAAGACACTCATCGTTACTGACGGTGTAGATGAAGTAATCTACAAGAGTGCTCGTAACATCGAAGGCGTTAAGGTTGTTACAGTAAACACACTTTGTGTATACGACATTCTTAACTGCGATTCATTCGTTGTTCTTAAGGACGCAGCAAAGAAAATTGAGGAGGTATACGCATAATGAAAGCAGCACAGGATATTATCCTTAAGCCAATCATCACTGAAAACTCAATGATGGGCATTATGGAAAAGAAATATACCTTCAAGGTAGCAAAGACTGCAAACAAGATCGAAATTGCTAAGGCAGTTGAGGAAGTTTTCCCTGGCACAAAGGTTGCAAAGGTAAACACAATGAACGTTCGTGGTCGCAAGCGCAGACAAGGCTACAATGTTGGCTACACTCCATCTTGGAAGAAGGCTATCGTAACCTTGACAGAAGATTCAAAGGAAATCGAATTCTTCAGTGATATGATGTAATCACAATATAATAAGTAATATACCTATTATATATAAGCAACAGAAACAAATGAATGATGAGGTATGAAAGGTGCCATCCTTTCGCAAAGTTATTCATGGTAAGGAGATTATAATGGCAGTTAGAAATTATAAGCCGACTACACCTTCAAGAAGAAATATGTCGGTTATTGATTATTCTTCTCTCTCAAAAGTTGCTCCTGAGAAATCACTTCTTGAACCATTAAACAAGAAGTCAGGTCGTAACTCATACGGAAGAATCACTGTTCGTCATCGTGGTGGCGGAAACAGAAGAAAGTATCGTGTAATTGACTTCAAGAGAAACAAGTTCAATGTTCCTGCAGAAGTTAAGACTATCGAATACGATCCAAACAGATCAGCTCATATTGCTCTTATTCAATATGAGGACGGTGTAAAGAGCTACATCACAGCTCCTGAAGGTCTTAAGGTAGGTGCAACAGTAGTTGCAGGTACTGATGTAGATATCGTAGTTGGTAACGCTCTTCCACTTGAAAATATCCCTGTTGGTACAATCGTACACAATGTAGAGCTTTATCCTGGTAACGGTGCACAGCTTGCTCGTTCAGCAGGTAACAGCGCACAGCTTATGGCTCTCGAAGGCCCATATGCACTTCTCAGACTTCCTTCAGGCGAGTTGAGAAATGTTCCAAAGCAGTGTATCGCAACAATCGGTGCAGTAGGCAACTCAGATCACGCAAATGTTAAAATCGGTAAAGCCGGTCGTAAGCGTAACATGGGTTGGAGACCAACAGTTCGTGGTTCTGTAATGAACCCTAACGATCACCCTCACGGTGGTGGTGAAGGTAAGTCACCTATCGGTCGTCCGGGTCCATGTACTCCATGGGGCAAGCCTGCTCTTGGTTACAAGACTCGTAACAAGAAGAAGGCTTCTAACAAGATGATCGTTCGTCGTAGAAACAGCAAGTAAGAGGAAAGGAGAAGATTAAATGAGTAGAAGTACTAAAAAAGGCGCATTCGTTGAAGACAGTCTTTACAAGAAGGTTGAAGCTCTTAACGAAAAAGGCGACAAGCAAGTTATCAAGACTTGGTCAAGAAGTTCAACAATCTTCCCTGAATTCGTAGGTCACACATTTGCTGTACACGATGGAAGAAAGCATGTTCCTGTATATGTTACAGAGGATATGGTTGGACACAAGCTCGGTGAATTCGCACCGACAAGAACATTCAGAGGCCACGCAGGCACAAAAACCGGTAAGTAATTGAAAGGAGATTTATGATGGAAGCAAAAGCAAAAGCAACTTATGTTCGTATGTCTCCGAGAAAGGTTCAGATCGTTCTTGATCTTATCAGAAACCAACCTGCAGACAAGGCTATGGCTATTCTTAAGTTCACACCAAAAGCTGCAACAGAGCCTGTATCAAAGGTTCTCAAGTCAGCAATGGCAAACGCAGAGAATAACTACAATATGGACGTAACAAGATTGTATGTAAGCGAAGCACATGTTGCTCCGGGTCCAATTCTTAAGAGAGTTCAGCCAAGATCACATGGCAGAGCATACAGAATTAATAAAAGAACATCACACATTACCCTTGTACTCAAGGAAATGGAAGACTAAGCGAGGAGGAAAAGTTAAATGGGACAGAAATGTAATCCAACCGGTTTAAGAATCGGCGTTATTAAAGACTGGGACTCTCGCTGGTATGCAAAGAAAGGCGAATTCGGCGACATTCTTGTTGAAGATTATAATCTTCGTCAGTATTTGTTGAAGTCACTTTACAGCGCAGGTGTTCCAAAGGTAGAAATCGAAAGAGATACTAAGAGAGTAAGAATCAACATTCACTGTGCAAAGCCTGGTATGGTTATCGGTAAGCAGGGTGCAGAGATTGAAAAGCTCAAGGCAACTTGTGCAAAGAAGCTCGGCAAGGATCCTTCAGAAGTATTCATCAACATTGTTGAGATTAAACAACCGGACCTCAATGCTACATTGGTAGCACAGTCAATTGCTCAACAGCTCGAACGCAGAGTTGCATTCAGAAGAGCAGTTAAGGGTGCAATCAGAAACACAATGAGACTTGGTGCTCGTGGTATCAAGGTTATGGTTTCAGGCAGAATCGGCGGTGCTGAAATCGCAAGATCTGAAACTTACAAGGAGGGTACAATTCCTCTACAAACAATCCGTGCAGACATCGACTACGGCACAGCAGAAGCTGCTACAACATACGGCAGACTCGGTGTTAAGGTATGGATCTATCAGGGCGAAGTTCTCAGAGAATCTCGCAATAAGAGAAGAAGAACAAATCGCAAGGAAGGGGGAAATAAATAATGCTCTTACCTAAGCGTGTAAAACACAGAAAGCAACACAGAGGTCGTATGACAGGTGTGGCTACAAGAGGCAATAAGGTATCATACGGTGAGTACGGTCTTGCAACAACAGAACCTGCATGGATCACAGCAGCTCAAATTGAAGCAGCCCGTATCGCTATGACCCGTTACACAAAGCGTGGTGGTAAAGTTTGGATTAAGATTTTCCCAGACAAGCCAATCACAGCAAGACCTGCCGATACTCGTATGGGTAAAGGTAAAGGTAATGTTGACTACTGGGTAGCAGTAGTTAAGCCGGGAAAGGTTATGTTTGAACTTGCAGGCGTTAGCGAGGATGTTGCTCGTGAAGCTATGAGACTTGCAGCAAACAAGCTTCCTGTAAAATGTAAGTTTGTTAAAAAAGAAGAGGGAGGAGAGCAGTAATGAAAGCATCAGAAATCAGAGAACTTTCTGCAGAGCAGAGAGCAAAGAAGCTCGTTGAGCTTAAAGAAGAACTTTTCAATCTTCATTTCCAGCAGGCTATCAATCAGCTCGAAAACCCTATGAGAATTAAAGCAGTCAAGAAAGATATCGCTCGTATCAAGACAGTTGAGAGAGCTATCGAACTTGAAAATGCTAATTCCTGATAAGGAGGTAACTGATTAATGGAAAGAAACCTCAGAAAAACTATGGTTGGTGTTGTTACATCTGATAAGATGGACAAGACAGTAGTTGTTACTATCAAAGACAGAGTTAAGCACCCTCTTTACAATAAGATTGTTGATAAGTCTGTTAAGTATAAGGCGCACGACGAGAAAAACGAATGCGGCGTTGGCGATAAGGTTCAGATTATGGAATGTCGTCCAATGAGCAAGGATAAGAATTGGCGTGTAGTTGAAATCATTGAGAAGGCTAAATAATCGTTACGATTTACAGCTTTTAAGAATATTAGAAAGTCTATTAATTTAGTCAAAAAAATAATAACTGCAACTTAGCAAAGTGTTATTTTGCAGTACGAAGGAGGTAAACACTGTGATACAACAAGAAAGTCGTTTGAAGGTTGCCGACAACACAGGCGCTAAGGAAATCCTTTGCATCCGTGTACTTGGCGGTTCAGGCAGAAGATACGCCAACATTGGTGATGTCATCGTAGCATCTGTTAAAAAGGCTGCTCCGGGTGGTATCGTTAAGAAGGGCGAAGTTGTTAAAGCAGTCATCGTTCGTACAACTAAAGGTGTACGTCGTGATGATGGTCAGTATATTCGTTTTGACGAAAATGCTGCCGTAATTATTAAGGAGGACAAAACTCCTAAAGGCACCCGTATTTTTGGCCCCGTAGCAAGAGAGCTTCGTGAAAAAGATTACATGAAGATTCTTTCTCTCGCTCCGGAAGTACTTTAATGGAGGTGCACAAGATGAAGAAAATGTTTGTTAAGACAGGAGATACCGTTCAGGTACTTTCCGGTAAGTCAAAGGGCGTTCAGGGCGAAGTTATCGCTGTAAGTCCGGCTGAAGACAAGGTTATCGTTAAGAAGGTTAACATTGTTACAAAGCACATCAAGCCATCAAAGGTTGGCGAGACCGGCGGACTTGTAGAGGTTGAATCTGCTCTCTACGCTTCAAAAGTTCAATTAGTTTGCCCTAAGTGCAATGAAGCTACAAGAGTAGGCCACAAAAAGGGCGGCATCCGTGTTTGCAAGAAATGCGGAAACGAGTTTTAAGAAAGGGAGGACATAACAAATGGCAGCAAGACTTAAAGAAGTATATAGTTCTGAAGTTGCTCCTGCATTGATGAAGAAGTTCGAATACGATTCTGTTATGCAAATCCCAAAGCTTGACAAGATTGTAATCAATGTTGGATGCGGCGAAGCTCGTGAAAATTCAAAGGTAGTTGATTCTATCATTAATGACCTCACACAAATCGCAGGTCAAAAGCCTATCGTATGTAAGGCTAAAAAGTCGGTAGCTAACTTTAAGCTCCGTGAAGGTATGCCAATCGGCGTAAAGGTAACTCTCAGAGGCGACAGAATGTATGAATTCCTTGACAGATTTTTCAATCTCTCACTTCCAAGAGTTCGTGACTTCAGAGGTATCAATCCAAACTCATTTGACGGCCGTGGCAACTATGCTATGGGTATCAAGGAGCAGTTGATTTTCCCTGAAATCGATTACGACAAGATTGACAAGGTTCGTGGTATGGACATCATTATGGTTACCACAGCAAACACAGACGAAGAAGCAAGAGAGCTCCTCAAACTTATGGGCGCTCCATTTGCAGAGTAAGGAGGGATTATCGTGGCAAAGACATCAATGAAAGTTAAGCAGCAAAAGCCTGCAAAGTATTCAACAAGAGAATACAACAGATGCAAGATCTGCGGTAGACCTCATGCTTATCTTCGTAAGTACGGTATATGCCGTATCTGCTTCAGAGAGCTTGCTCACAAGGGTGAGATTCCTGGAGTTAAAAAATCATCTTGGTAAATCGAGAATTGCTAAATTTATAAGGAGGAAATATCAATGCATATTACAGACCCAATCGCTGATATGCTTACAAGAATTCGTAACGCGAACTCAGCAAAACACGAAACAGTAGATATTCCTGCATCAAATATGAAGAAGGCAATCGCTCAGATTCTTCTTGATGAAGGCTATATCGCATCATATAAAGTAATCGAAGACGAAAAGCAGGGTGTTATTCGTGTAACACTCAAGTACGGTGAGAACAAATCACAGGTTATCACCGGCTTGCGCAGAGTTTCTAAGCCGGGCCTTAGAATCTACTCAAATGTAGAGGATATGCCAAAGGTTATGAAGGGACTCGGTATTGCAATCGTTTCAACATCAAAAGGTATAATGACAGACAGAGAAGCTCGCAAGCAAAACGTTGGCGGCGAAGTATTAGCATTTGTTTGGTAAGGAGGTGCAGTTAGGATGTCACGTATCGGTTTAAAGCCTATCGTAATTCCTGCCGGCGTTGAAGTATCAGTAGACGCAGAAAATACTGTAACCGTTAAGGGACCAAACGGTACTCTTACTCAGGATGTTAACAAGGACATCACAGTTACAATCGAAGGCAGCGAGATTACATTTTCAAGACCATCAGACAACAAGGAGCACAGAGCTATGCATGGCTTGTACAGAGCACTTGTTGCAAATATGGTTGCAGGTGTAACAGAGGGCTTCAAGAAGAACCTTGAAGTTAACGGCGTTGGTTACAGAGTATCGGCTTCAGGCAATACTCTTACAATGAACCTCGGTTTCTCACACCAGGTTATTATGGAAGCTCCGGAAGGAGTTAAGGTAGAATGCCCAAGTGCAAACGCTATCATCATTAGCGGTGCAGACAAGCAGGCTGTTGGTCAGTTCGCAGCACAAATTCGTGAAAAGAGACCACCGGAGCCATATAAGGGCAAGGGCATTAAATATGCTGAAGAGCATATTCGCCGTAAAGAAGGTAAAGCAGGTAAGAAATAAAGGAAGGAGTGAATTACAATGGTTTCAAGACAAGATTCTAACATCGCAAGAAAGAAGCGTCACGTTCGTGTACGCGGTAAGATCAGCGGTACTGCTGAGTGTCCAAGACTTAACGTATATCGCTCCCTTGCAAATATCTATGTTCAGCTTATTGACGATGTTGCAGGTGTAACACTTGCACAGGCTTCAACAGTTGAAAAGGACTTTGCACAATACGGCGGTAACGTTGAAGCAGCTAAGGCTGTTGGTAAAAAATTAGCAGAAAGAGCCACAGAGAAGGGCATCAAGGAATGCGTATTCGATCGTGGCGGTTACGTATATCACGGTCGTGTAGCTGCTGTTGCAGAAGGCGCTCGTGAAGGCGGACTTGAGTTCTAAGGAAGGGAGATTAATTATTATGAACAATAAAATTGATGTATCTTCAATGGAACTTGAAGAAAGAGTAGTTACTATCAATCGTGTATCAAAGACTGTAAAGGGCGGTAGAATTTTTAAGTTCGCAGCTCTCGTAGTTGTTGGTGACGGTAACGGACTTGTAGGCTTCGGTATCGGTAAGTCAGGCGAAGTTCCTGATGCAATCCGTAAGGGTATCGAGGATGCAAAGAAGAATGTAATTAAGGTTTCACTTAGAGGAACAACAATTCCTCACGAAATCAAAGGTAAGTTTGGCGCAGGCGAGGTTCTCCTTATGCCGGCTCCAAAGGGTACCGGAGTTATCGCAGGTGGACCTGTTCGTGCTGTTGTTGAAACAGTAGGTATCAAGGATATTCGTACAAAGGCTATCCGTTCAAATAATCCTTGCAACGTAGTAAGAGCTACAATCAACGGCCTCAGCCAGCTCAGAACTGCTGAAGAAGTTGCAGCTGTACGTGGCAAGAGCGTTAAGGAAATAGTAGGTTAAGGAGGAATTTGATTTATGAAAATCAAGCTTACAAAGAGCTTAATTGGTTGCAAGAAAGATCAAATTGCTACCGCTCACTCACTTGGTCTACGCAAGATCGGTAACGTTACAGAACAACCTGATAACGCACAAACACAAGGTAAAATCAAGAAGATTTCTCACCTTGTTACAATCGTAGAAGAATAAGGGGAGGTGCTCAAATGAAATTACATGAACTTTCTCCTGCAGAGGGCTCAAAGAAGGCAGTTAAGAGAATTGGTCGTGGCGCAGGTTCAGGCCAAGGCAAGACAGCCGGTAAGGGTCACAAAGGTCAAAAGGCACGTTCAGGCTACAGCAGAAGACCTGGATTTGAAGGCGGTCAGATGCCACTTCAAAGACGTGTTCCAAAAAGAGGTTTTAATAACATCTTTGCAACAGAATACGCTATCGTAAATGTTTCAGACCTTGAAAAGAGATTTGAAGCAGGCGCAACTGTTGATGCAGAAAGCCTTATAGCTTGTGGTCTTCTTAAGAAGACACTTGACGGCGTAAAGGTTCTCGGTAAGGGCGAAATCACAAAGTCTTTGACTGTAAAGGTTGACGCAATTTCTGAGTCCGCAAAGGCAAAAATTGAAGCAGCTGGTGGAACGGTGGAGGTGCAGTAAATGATTAAAACCATCATTAATGCATTCAAAATCCAAGAAATCAGAAAAAAGCTTCTGTTTACAGCTTTTATCATTCTTATTTTCAGAATCGGTTCAGTTATCCCTGTTCCGTTCGTAAATATCGTTGACGAAATCGATGTTGGTAAAGGCAACACAATTATGACTTACTTGAGCTTGATGACAGGTAGTGCTTTCACATACGGAACTATCTTCGCTATGTCAATCACTCCGTACATCAACTCATCAATCATCATTCAGCTTTTGGCAGTTGCCATTCCTGCTTTGGAAAATCTCCAAAAGGAAGGCGAAGAAGGCAGAAAGAAGATTACTGCAATCACAAGATTCTTGACTGTCGCACTTGGTTTGCTTCAATCACTTGCATATTTCTTCTATCTCCGTGCCAACAGCTTGCTTGCAACTGACGCAAGCGGTGCTGCATACACAGGCTTTGACGCTGTATTCCAAGCAGTAGTAATTATTGCTGTTCTTACAGCCGGCACAGCTGTTATTATGTGGCTCGGTGAGCAGATTTCAATTCAGGGCATCGGTAATGGTATTTCCATCATCCTCTTTGCCGGAATTGCATCTCGTTTCCCAACAATTATCAAGCAATTGTTCCAATACATCTCAACAGGCAGAACTGTTTATAAAGTTCTCGTTCCTGTTGTATGCGTAGTCTTCGTTCTTATGATTGCGTATATCGTATTGCTCGACAATGCTGAAAGAAGAGTTCCTATTCAATACGCAAAGCGTGTTGTCGGCAGAAAGATGTATGGCGGTCAAAACACACATATGCCTATCAAGGTTAATATGTCAGGCGTACTTCCAATCATCTTTGCATCATCAATACTTTCTCTTCCGGGTACAGTTCAAATGTTCCTTTCAAGCAGTAAGTATGAAGGCACTTTCTGGGAAAAGTTCTTCAAAGCTTTCCAGAGTGACTCATGGTGGTATGCTGGAATGTACTTCATTTTGATTATTTTCTTTGCTTATTTCTACAGTACAATTCAGTACAACCCAATTGAAATGGCAAATAATCTTCGTAAGAACAACGGTGTTATCCCTGGTATTCGTCCGGGTAGACCAACATCAGACTACATCTTGAGAATCATCTCAAGACTCACCCTCATCGGTGCGTTGATGATTTCAGTAGTTGCGTTGTTCCCAATCATTTGGTCACTCATTTGCGATGCTGCTATCAAGCCTCTCACCGACGCTCCGGACACCACAGGCGGTATGTCCATTACAATGGGTGGTACATCACTCATCATCTTGGTTGGTGTAGCTCTTGAAACAGTTCGTCAATTAGAGTCACAAATGGTAATGCGTCATTACAAAGGCTTCCTTGATTAATCGAAAGGATTTATGATATGAAACTTATTCTTTTAGGAGCTCCGGGTGCCGGCAAAGGTACTCAAGCAGAAAAGATTTGTGAAAAATTAAATATTCCTGCAATTTCAACAGGTAACATTCTACGTGCGGCTGTTAAGGACGGCACAGAGATGGGTCTTAAGGCAAAAAGTTATATGGATGCCGGTCAGCTCGTTCCTGATGAAGTTGTTATCGGAATTATCAAGGATCGTCTTAATGATGACGATTGTAAAAATGGATTTATTCTCGACGGATTCCCTCGTACAATTCCGCAGGCTCAGGCTTTGCTTGACAGCGGTGTAGATATTGATAAAGTTATTGATATCGAAGTACCGGATGAAGCTATCACAAAGAGAATGTCAGGTCGCCGTGTTTGCTCAAAGTGTGCAAACTCCTACCATATTGAGTACAAAAAGCCAAAGGTAGAAGGCATTTGCGATGCTTGCGGCGGCGAATTAATTCAGCGTAAAGACGACGCTCCTCAGACTGTTCTTGACCGTCTTGTTGAATATCACAAGATGACAGAACCGCTTAAGGGATTTTATGAGAATCTCGGTAAGCTTAAGGTTGTTGAAGGTCAGGAAGATGTAGCTGATACAACAAAGCTCGTTTTTGCCGCATTGGAGGATTAACATGATAGTGCTAAAAAGCAGTCGTGAACTCGAGCTTATGAAAGAAGCTTGTATAATTTCGGCTCAGGCATTACAGGTGGCAGGTGAAGCCGTTAAACCCGGTGTCACAACATGGGAGATTGATAAAATCGCTTATGATTTTATAAAGAAATGTGGGGCTACCCCTAATTTCCTGAACTATGGCGGATATCCTGCTACCGCATGTATATCTATAAACGATGAAGTAATCCACGGTATCCCAAGTAAAGATAGAGTTATAAAAGATGGCGACATCGTTTCTATCGACTTGGGTGCTGCAAAGCACGGATATAACGGCGATAATGCTGCTACTTTTATCTGCGGGACTTGCTCTCCCGAGGTAAAGCGGCTGGTGGAAACAACCAGAGAATCTCTGTATAAGGGAATCGAGGCTGCTGTTCCGGGCAACAGAATCGGCGATATCGGTCACGCAGTGCAATCATATTGTGAAGAGCGTGGATACGGTGTGGTTCGTGACTTTGTCGGTCACGGCGTAGGCACAAAACTTCATGAAGAACCAAGCGTACCGAACTTCGGACACGCAGGTCGTGGTATCCGACTATCACCCGGAATGACATTGGCAATTGAACCGATGATAAATCTGGGAACCTATAAGGTTAAACAGCTCTCTGACGGATGGACTGTAAAAACTTGTGACGGCAAACCGGCAGCTCACTTTGAGCACACCATTGCAATCACATCAAACGGTCCGGTTATCTTGACAAGGGCTTAACGGTAGGCGAGTTGAATTGCAGGCGATTACGCCGTAATGTGATTCCAGATAGAAACAACATCATACTAATATAATTAGCGAGGTAAAATGATGTCTAAGTCAGATATGATAGAAGTTGAAGGTACTGTGGTTGAATTGTTACCTAACACAACTTTCAAGGTAGCGTTGCAAAACGACCACATTATTACAGCCCATATCAGCGGAAAGCTCAGAATGAACAACATTCGCATTCTTCCCGGTGATAAGGTAACAATGGAAATGTCACCGTACGACTTAACTAAAGGTCGTATCATTTGGCGTTCAAAGTAAATTTAAGGAGGATATTCAAATGAAAGTTAGACCTTCTGTAAAGAAAATTTGCGATAAATGCAAAGTTATTAAGCGCAATGGAAAAGTAATGGTTATCTGTGAAAATCCAAAGCACAAACAGCGTCAGGGCTAATCCTGAACTAATAATCGGAGGTAAACTGTAGTATGGCACGTATTTCAGGTGTTGACTTACCTAATGACAAGAGAGTTGAAATCGGTCTTACCTATATTTATGGTATAGGCAAAACAACCTCAGACAAGATCATCGAAGCAACAGGCGTTAATCCAGACACACGTTGCAGAGATTTAACAGAAGAAGATGTAAAGAAGCTTAGCGATTACATCACTCATAACCTTGATGTTGAAGGTGACTTGAGAAGAAAAGTTGCGTTCGATATTAAGAGACTTAAAGAAATCGGTTGCTACCGTGGTATGCGTCACATTAAGGGTCTTCCTGTAAGAGGACAGACTTCAAAGAATAACGCAAGAACACGCAAGGGTCCAAAGAGAACTGTAGCAAACAAGAAGAAGTAAAGTAGGAGGAATATTCAGTATGGCTACTAAAAAGACAGCTTCTCCGCGCAAAAGACGTGAGAAGAAGAATATTGAGCGTGGTGTTGCTCATATTCAGTCAACCTTCAACAATACTATCGTAACAATCAGCGACACACAGGGCAACGCAGTATCATGGGCTTCAGCCGGTGAAATGGGTTTCCGTGGTTCAAAGAAATCAACTCCGTTCGCAGCACAGACAGCAGCAGAAACTGCAGCTAAGATTGCAACAGAGCATGGTATGAAAACTGTTGAAGTTTATGTTAAGGGTCCGGGCGCAGGTCGTGAAGCAGCTATCAGAGCACTTCAGTCAGCAGGCCTCGATGTAAGTCTTATTAAAGATGTTACTCCTATCCCACATAATGGATGTCGTCCGCCAAAGAGACGTCGTGTATAATTTATTGGAGGTTACTTGATATGGCAAGATATACAGGACCTGCTTGTAAGCTTTGCCGTCGTGAAGGAAAGAAGCTTTTCCTCAAGGGCGACAGATGTTATACAGGCAAATGTGCATTAGAGCGCCGCTCATATGCACCTGGCCAACATGGTCAAAATCGTAAAAAGACTTCAGAATATGGTTTGCAGCTTCGTGCAAAGCAGTCTGCTCGTAGATATTATGGCGTAAGCGAAGGTCAGTTCCATAAGTATTTCCTTATGGCTGAGCGTAAGGAAGGCGTTACAGGTACAAACCTTCTTCAACTTTGCGAAAGCCGTCTTGACAATATCGTTTATACAGCCGGTTTTGCAAGCTCAAGAGCACAGGCTCGTCAGCTCGTAAATCATGCTCACTTCACCGTTAACGGTTCAAAGGTTGATATTCCGTCATACCTCGTTAAAGTTGGTGATGTTATTGCTGTTAAGGATACAAGCAAGTCAACAGATGAGTTCAAGACTCTTGTTGAATCAAATGCTTCTCGTACTGTTCCAAAGTGGATTGATGCAGATTCAGCCGCTATGACAGCAAAGGTTGTTGCTGTTCCTGAAAGAGAAGAAATTGCAACACCTGTTGAAGAGCACTTAATCGTTGAGTTCTACTCTAAATAATAAGCTGATTATATTGGTTTGTTATTTAGCGAAAACAAAGCTATATATTTAGGAGGCTTTTAGATGATTGAAATTGATAAGCCTAATATCGAAATAGTAGATTTATCTACTCAGGGAAGCAGAAGCGTAGGCAGATTTGTTGTTGAACCTCTCGAGAGAGGCTTCGGCACAACTCTCGGAAATTCAATGAGAAGAGTTCTTCTCTCATCACTTCCGGGTTACGCTATTACTTCTGTAAAGATTGACGGTGTACAACACGAATTTTCAACAATTCCTCATGTTAAAGAGGATGTAACTGAAATTGTTCTTAACCTCAAAAATGTAATTCTTAAGATTCACGACGAAGAACCTAAAACTCTTTACATCAATGCAAAGGGCGAGGGCGAAATCACTGCCGGCGACATTCAGCATGACGGCAGCGTGGAAATCTTGAATCCGGAGCTTCATCTTGCTTATCTTGATGACGGCGCCGATGTTGTTATGGAACTCACAGCAGATAATGGTAGAGGATATGTTCCTTGCGATAGAAACAAGCAGATTATGGAACTTCCGATCGGCACTATTGCAATTGACTCTATCTATACACCTGTATTAAAGGTTAATTACACAGTAGAGAATACTCGTGTAGGACAACAAACTGATTTTGACAAACTTATCCTTGATGTTGAAACTGATGGAACTATTCCGGCAGACGAAGCCGTTTCGCTTGCTGCAAAGATTCTCAATGAGCATCTTAACCTTTTTGTTGACCTTTCTGAAGAAATGGGCAACGCTGAAATTATGGTTGAAAAAGACGATGACGGAAAAGAAAAGGTTCTTGAGATGACTATTGAAGAACTTGACCTTTCGGTTCGTTCATTCAACTGCTTGAAGAGAGCAGGCATCAACACTGTAGGGGATTTGATTGGCAAATCTGAAGACGATATGATGAAAGTCAGAAACCTTGGTCGTAAGTCACTTGATGAAGTAATTGGTAAGCTTGCTTCTCTTGGTTTCAAACTTAGCAAGGAAGAAGACTAAAGGAGGGAATTTCAATGCCAGGTAGCAGAAAACTCGGTCGTCCAACCGACCACAGACAGGCTATGCTTAGAGGATTGGTTACTTATCTTCTTGAAAACGGCAAAATTGAAACAACCGTTACTAGAGCTAAAGAAGTTCGTGCTATGGCCGACAGAATGATTACTCTCGGCAAGGAGAACACACTTCACTCAAGAAGACAGGCTCTTGCTTATGTTACTAAGGAAGATGTTGTTAAAAAGCTTTTTGATGAAATTGCTCCAAAGTACGAAGATAAAAACGGTGGTTACACTCGTATAATTAAAACAGGTCCTCGTAGAGGCGATGCTGCTGAAATGTGCATCATTGAACTTGTTTAATTAAAAAGCATACAGGCACTCAAGTATTAATTTACTTGGGTGCTTTTTCTTGTATTAAGTGCAGTATTGTGGTATAATATTATGAATTAATTTTTTGAGGTATGGCTATGACTTTATTGGTTCTTGACGGTAATAGTATTATCAACCGTGCGTTTTACGGAATAAAACTTCTCACAACAAAGCAGGGTGATTATACCAATGCTATATATGGATTTTTGAATATGATGCTCCGATTTGAAGATATGTGCAAGCCTGATGCGGTTGCAGTTGCTTTTGATTTGCACGCACCGACATTCAGACATAAGATGTACGATGCTTATAAAGCAGGCAGACACGCTATGCCTGATGAACTTCGTTCTCAAATGCCTGTGCTCAAGAATATTTTGCATCTTTTAGGCATTAAAACCGTTGAATGTGAGGGCTGGGAGGCTGATGATATTCTTGGCACTTTTGCAAAGGTTTGCAGAGAAAACGGTAACGCTTGCTATCTTGCAACAGGCGACAGAGACAGTCTGCAACTTGCTCACGACGGTGTTAAGGTGCTCCTTGCAAGAACAAAAAGCACTGATATTATGGATGAAAAGGCAATATTGGAAGAGTACGGAGTTGAACCGACTGACCTCATTCAAGTCAAGGCTTTGCAGGGCGACAGTTCCGATAACATTCCCGGCGTTCAGGGCGTAGGTCCAAAGACTGCACTTGACCTCATTTCTCGCTTCAAAACTATTGATTATATCTATGAAAATATCGATACAATCGACATAAAAGAGGGCGTTCGTAACAAACTTAAAAATGACAAAGACAATGCCTATCTTTCACTAAAACTCGGCGAAATTGTATCCGATGCACCGATTAATACCGACATTAACGAATACAAACTTAATGACGGTGACAAAAAAGGTGCGGCTGCCGAGTTCGCAAGACTTGAGTTGTTCAGCCTTATGGACAGATTTAACCTCAACGCAAATGACGCAGTTGTTGTAGCTGCCGAGGAGGAAGTTGTACCTCGTGAGCTTGAACGATTAACCTGCGTTGACGCCGATTATCTTCTTGAAAAAATCGGCGATAATGACGCTTATTATTATCCAGAAATTGTTGACAATTCGGTAACTGATTTGTATTTTGCATTTGGTGACCAAATTATCGTTATGCCGAGCGAAACTCCCGAATTCAAGTATTTTGTTCGCAAGTTTTTTGAAAATGAGAATTGCAAAAAATACACCTATAATTCAAAATATTCTCACCGACTTGCAAAAGAATTAGGCGTTGAGTGCAAAAATGTATGTGGTGACCTTATGCTTTCGGCGTATCTTCTCAAGCCGTCGGATAACAATTATTCAATCGACCATCTTTGCATGGAGTACGGCGTTGCAATTCCCGAATATAAAAATTCTCTTGGCGGAAGTGACGAAAGAGTAGTCAACGCTTCGGTTCTTATGCCACTTTTTGAAAAGACAAATTCGCTTCTTCAAGAGGCAAATCAAACGGAACTTCTCAACACAATCGAGCTTCCTCTTGCACGAGTTCTTGCAAAAATGGAAATTGAGGGCTTTGCTGTTGATAAGCAGGGCATTGAGAATTTCGGCAAAAGGTTGTCAACACGAATTGATGAACTTACAGAGATGATTTACGGCTTTGTTGGTCACGAATTCAATATCAATTCACCAAAGCAGTTGGGAGTTGCACTTTTTGAGGATTTAGGCTTGCCGTGCAAGAAAAAAACAAAGAGCGGTTATTCAACAAATGCAGAAGTTCTCGAAGGATTGCGTAACGAAAACCCTGTTGTCAACTGTATTTTGGAATACAGAACTCTCACAAAATTGAAGTCAACCTATTGCGAGGGCTTGCTAAAAGCTATTCAATCGGACGGCAGAATTCACACTTCATTTAATCAGGTGGAAACTCGAACAGGCAGAATTTCGTCACTTGAACCGAATTTGCAAAATATTCCGATTCGCACCGAACTCGGCAGAGAAATGCGAAAGTTTTTCATTGCCAAAGACGGTGATGTGCTTGTTGATGCCGATTACAGCCAGATTGAACTTCGTGTTCTTGCCGATCTTGCAAATGATGAAAATATGATTAACGCTTTCAACAGCGGAGCGGATATTCACACTTCAACCGCTGCACAGGTGTTCAATATGCCTGAGGAGTTTGTCACAAAACAAATGCGTTCTTCTGCAAAGGCTGTCAACTTCGGTATCGTTTATGGCATCGGTGCGTTCAGCCTTGCAAAAGATATCGGAGTTTCACGCAAGGAAGCGCAGGAATATATCGACAATTATCTTGCGACATACAGCGGAGTAAACAAGTATATGACCCATGTGATTGACCTTGCAAGAGAAAAAGGATATAGCGAAACTTTGTTTAAGCGCCGCAGATATTTGCCTGAACTCAACGCAACCAACCATATGGTTAAGGCGGCAGGTGAGCGAATCGCAAGAAATATGCCGATTCAGGGTACAGCTGCCGATATAATAAAAATCGCAATGATTAAGGTTGACAAGCGACTTGATGACGAAAAACTTGACGCTCGTCTAATTTTGCAGGTGCACGATGAACTTATCGTTGAATCAAGCGAAGCCGATTCAAAAAAAGTGCTTGAAATCGTAACCGAGGAAATGGAAAACGCTTGCCAAATGAAGGTGAAGCTCCGTGCAGACGGTGCAATCGGCAAGGATTGGTACACCGCTCATTGATTATGAATATAGAAAAGTTTGAAGAAAAGCACCTTGACGGTGTTGAAAAAATAGAAAAAACCTGCTTCGCACATCCGTGGAGCAGGGAAAATTTGAAAAATCAAATCGGTCTTGATACATCACATTTTCTTGTTGCAACGGTTGACGGAAATGTTGCGGGATATATGGGACTTCAGATTTTCGGCGGTGAGGGATATGTAACAAATGTTGCCGTTTTGCCCGAATATCGCAAACAGGGTATCGCCGAATCACTGATTAGGGAACAGATGAAAAACAAGATGTCGTTCATCACCCTTGAGGTGCGAGAAAGCAACCTCCCTGCAATCTCACTTTACACAAAATGCGGATTTAAAAATGTCGGCATCCGCCCCAATTTCTATTCCGCCCCAACCGAAAACGCAATAATAATGACATATGAATTTTGACATTGAGGATAAACAAATGAAAATTTTAGGTATAGAAAGCTCCTGTGACGAAACGGCGGCAGCCGTTGTCGAAGATGGTCGCAGGGTGCTGTCAAATGTAATAGCAACCTCTTTGGAGGAGCACAAACTGTATGGCGGTGTTGTGCCGGAAATCGCATCTCGCAGACACGCAGAGAGCATCAGCGGTGTTGTTGAAGAAGCACTTGCACAGGCACAGTGCACTATGGATGACATTGACGTAATAGCTGTTACCTATGCACCGGGTCTTATCGGTTCACTTCTTGTCGGAGTGAATTTTGCAAAGGGACTTTCTGTTGCAACAAACACCCCTATTGTTCCTGTTCATCATTTGAGAGGTCACATTGCATCAAATTATATTTCAAGCGATATTGAACCGCCGTTTTTGTGCCTTGTTGTCAGTGGCGGTCACAGTCATATTGTTGCCGTTAAGTCTTATACGGATTTTGAAGTTATCGGCAAAACCCGTGACGATGCAGCAGGTGAGGCGCTTGACAAGGCAGGCAGAACCATGGGACTTGAATATCCGGGCGGTATCAGCATTGACAGGCTTTCGCCAAGCGGTGACGAAAACGCTTTTAAGTTTCCTGTGCCGAAAATTCACGATGCGCCGTATGATTATTCATTTTCGGGGTTAAAAACCGCTGTTATAAACACTATTCACAATTCAAAGCAGAAAAATGAGAAAATTAATATTGCCGATTTGGCAGCGTCTTTTCAGAAAAGTGTTGTTGACCTTTTGCTTTCGCATTTTGAGAGTGCGGCGGAGAATTTTGGATATAATAAACTTGTGATTGCAGGCGGAGTTTCGGCAAACAGCAAATTGAGAAGCGAGGCTGAAAAAATGTGCAAAAAGCACGGCTGGAGTCTTTATTTGCCTGAACTTAAATATTGCGGTGACAATGCTGCAATGATTGCGTCACAAGGCTGTTATGAATACAAGGCAGGCACTGTTGCAGGAGAAAATTTGAATGCTTATGCCACTATGCCGCTTGATGATTTGCATTATTGACAAAAAATTGTCAATTTGAAACACATTAATGTGACAAATTAATGAATTTTGCTTTTTTCTATTGAAATTTTACTTAATAATAAGTATAATCATACTAACAAATCAGTATGCGTTACTGTAACTGATTTTAGGCTGAAAAGCCATAGACCAAATGTAAAATATATAAAGGAGAATAGATTATGGAATCAAAACTCACAAAGAATCCATCTTTACTTGCTTGGCTCGACGAAAAAGTTGAACTTTTGAAACCTTCAAAGATTGTATGGATTGACGGTTCAAAGGAGCAAATCGACGCTCTTAAGGCTGAAGCTGTTGAAACAGGCGAAATGATTAAGCTCAACGAAGAGCTTCTTCCTGATTGCTATCTTCACAGAACAGCAGAGAACGATGTTGCCCGTGTAGAGGATCGTACTCTTATCTGTACAACAAAGGAAGAGGATGCCGGTCCTACAAACCATTGGATGGCTCCTGACAAAGCATACGATATGCTTTATAAAATTGCAGCAGGTTCTTACGAAGGCAGAACAATGTACATCATCCCTTATTCAATGGGTCCTGTAGGTTCTCCTCTTGCTAAAATCGGTATCGAAATCACAGACTCTATCTATGTTGTTCTTAATATGAACATTATGACAAGAGTCGGCGCAAAGGTACTCGATGTTTTGGGCGACAGCAACGACTGGGTTCGTGGTATGCACTGCAAATGCAATGTAGACCCTGAAAACAGATGGATTGTTCAGTTCCCTGAAGACAATACTATTATCTCTGTTAACTCTGCATACGGCGGAAACGTACTTCTCGGTAAGAAGTGCTTTGCTCTCCGTATTGCTTCATATCTTGGTAAGAACGAAGGCTGGCAGGCAGAGCATATGCTCATCCTCGGTCTTCAAAAGCCAAACGGCGAAATCAAGTACATCTGTGCAGCATTCCCGTCAGCTTGCGGTAAGACAAACCTTGCAATGCTTATCCCACCTGAAGGATACAGAAATAAGGGCTACAAGATTTGGACAGTAGGCGATGATATCGCTTGGATTAAGAAGGGTCCGGACGGAAGACTTTATGCTATCAACCCTGAAAACGGCTTCTTCGGCGTTGCTCCGGGTACAAATATGAAGTCAAATCCTAACGCTCTTAAGTCAACAATGAAGGGTACAATCTTTACAAATGTTGCTCACAACCTTGACAACAACACTGTTTGGTGGGAAGGTCTTGATAAGAATCCGCCTGCAAATGCTGTTGACTGGAAGGGTAATCCTTGGAACGGTCAAACATCAACAGAAAAGGGCGCTCATCCAAACTCAAGATTTACTGCTCCTACAGCAAACTGCCCTTGCCTTTCATCAGAATTCGATAATCCAAATGGTGTTCCGATTTCTGCATTCGTATTCGGCGGTCGTCGTGAGAAGCTCACTCCGCTTGTATATCAGTCAAAGAGCTGGAACAACGGTGTATTCGTAGGCTCAATCATGGGCTCTGAAACAACTGCTGCTGCAACAGGTGCAGTTGGTGTAGTTCGTCGTGACCCTATGGCTATGCTCCCATTCTGTGGCTACAATATGGGTGACTACTGGAAGCACTGGATTGAAATCGGCAAAACTCTCGATGAGGATAAGGCTCCAAAAATCTTCAATGTTAACTGGTTCCGTAAGGACGAAGACGGCAACTTCTTGTGGCCTGGATTCGGTGATAACTTCAGAGTTCTTGACTGGATTATCGACCGTTGTGAAGGTAAGGTTGACGCTCAGGAAACAGCTATCGGTTATATTCCTTATGCTAAGGATATCAACCTTGAAGGTCTTGATATGACTGAAGAAGAAGTTGACAAGATTCTTGATGTTGATAAGGACGCTTGGGAAGAAGAACTCAAGGGTGTTGATGAACTTTACGCTAAGTTTGGCGATAGGCTTCCTAAGGAGCTTGCAGACGAACTTGCATCTGTAAAGGCTGCACTCAAGGACTAATTATCATTAGTTGATTTAATAATTAGAGGATAAGTTTTGGCTTATCCTCTTTTTGTATAATAAAAAGGGTCACAATCGAAGTGCGCCTCGGTTGTGACCTTAATTTGTTTTGTTTTTTATTTATCGTTTTTGTCAAGCATTCTGATTATATTGAGGTTTGTTTCGAATACTTGTCTGTGTTGTTTTCGGAGAACCGACAGCACAATTCCCGCAAAGAAATTCATTCCCGACACAATGCCTAATGTAACGGACGCAAGGAAAGTCGGAATTCTCGGAACTAATCCTGTTTCGATATATTCCACAAAGACAGGGATGAAGAAAGCGATTGCAACTGCCATAAGTATCGCAGAAATGATTGAGAAAAATGTGAGAGGCTTTGTATCTCTGAACAGCATGCCGATGGTTTTGAGCACCTTGAAACCGTCCGAGTATGTGTTGAGTTTGCTTTCACTGCCTTCCTCACGGTCTTGGTAATCAATAGGAATTTCAACAATTCTGAAATTGTTATCAAGTGCAAATATTGTCATTTCTGTTTCAATTTCAAAGCCTTTGCACAGAACAGGGAATGACTTTGCAAAGTCACGGCTGAACGCTCTTGCTCCGCTCATTACATCGTTGATTTTCGAGTGGAAAAGGAAGTTGATCATATCTTTAACAAGAACATTTCCGAAATTGTGAAAACGGCGCTTGTTCATTTCAAAATATGTAGAACTCAATCGGTCGCCGACTGCCATATCGGCTCTGCCCTCGAGAACCTCTTTTTCAAGAACAGGTGCAAACGATGCAGGGTAGGTGTTGTCGCCGTCTGCCATAATGTAGCAATCTGCCTCAATATCTCTGAACATTGAGCGCACAACATTACCCTTGCCTTGACGAACTTCTTTCCTGACTATTGCACCGGCATTTTTTGCAATTTCATATGTGCCGTCAGTTGAGTTGTTGTCATAGACATATATATCTGCGTGTGGCAAGTGTTCACGAAAGTCCTTTATTACTCTTTCAATTGTTTTTGCTTCGTTGTAGCATGGTATAATTACTGCTGTTTTCATTGTTTATTTCCTAATTCTGATTTATTTTTTTGAACACCGCATATTCTTTGTTTTTGAATATAAGTTCGTAATTATTGTCATTTTTGAGATTGACATATAACGGCTTTTCGGATTTCTTTTCAATCAAAGCATAATTGAAATTGTATTTGTTAAACACTTTTTTGTAATTCTTTTTACCGTCAACAACTTTAAAATATTCTGTAAGATAGTCAAAATCGTGATTGGCTTCTTCTATAAACGAATCTGCACGGGCATCTATATATGTGGTGTAGCCTTTGAATTCAAGATAGCCACCGACATTGAAACCGTTAAATAATCTTAAATCGGTAACATTGTTTTCGTCAATGTCATTTTGCATTGCATCAATTGCAGTGTCAAGTCGTTGCATTGATTTGTTTGTTCCGTTATATTTTACATAATTTGATGCTTCGTTGTACATTCCGCTTCCAAGAGTGCCCACAATTAAAACTATGAATACAAATATAAGTGCGACTGTGGCTTTGATAAGTCCTTTTGATTCTTTCTTATTTTTGTTTTTGTTTGCTTCTTGGTCTTTTTTTATTAAGTTTTCAAAAATACCACGGAAGTCGATGTTGTCAATATATTTGAGGGTTGAAGGTATAGCACAAATGATGAAATAAGGTGTCAATTTGATGTACATAAGCATCATAATCGCAGTGCCCGCAGTAAGCAAAACATATCTGATGTTTGTTTTGCCTTTTTTGTAGAATAGATAAATGCAGAGAATTGCAAATAATTCCATCCAGTCCGAAATAGCAGAAATGTCAAATGAGAAAGTGAGCGGATTGAGTTCGCCTATCAAATTGTTTACTTTATCACCAACAGATGTTGTGAAAATAAAGGTTAAGCCCTTTACTCCATAAGGTGTTATAAGACCGAAAACTGCCATAATAACTGCTGTGATGAGAAGAGGCATAATCTTGCAACAAGCTATGGACTTGCCTTTGATTTTTATAGGCAGTGCATTTGCTAAAAACGGCAAAAGCACAATGAACAGCATTGTCCACATAGATGCGTGCAAATTTACAACAAGTACGGACAGGATAGGCAATACGCACAAGTGCTTGTATTTTCCGTCTTTGATAAATTTTTCAAGACAGATAAGCTCAATTAGGATAATTGAGTATGTAAAAATCTGCGGTCTTGTAACCATAAAAGCCGGCATAGCAGTTCCTGCAATAAAGGTTGCAACGCTTGCCACTATTGGCTTGTTGGAAATTTCAAGGCACAGCTTTCTGAACAAAAGAAGAAAAACCGTGTACATTACCAACACAAGCAATATCGGACCTAAAAAGCCCATAAGGCTGTATAGCTTGTAGAATATTATATCCGAAAGCCATTGTTGAACAACAAGGTCCATATTTGTGTGGAATGTGAGAAAATCTTTTGTCGGAATTCCGTTTTTACAGATGTATTCACCTGTTTTGATAATCCAGTATGTGTCAGAGTCTGTTCTCCAGTTCATCATAAACAATGATAAAAAAGGCAAAAACATTACGACCTTGTTTATTATTTTTAAAATCTTTTCGGAAAGTTGCTTGTCTTTCGCTTCGGTTAACTGCTGTCCCATGTTATCTCCTTGCATATATGTCTTTAATGTTAATTATACACATATTAGGAGTATAAATCAATATGATATTTGTACAAAATTAACATCGTTATATAAAAGATTACAATATGGTTACCATCCGTCGCTTTTCTCTTGCACATTTAACAATTATTTGTTACAATAAAAGGGAAAATAAAATCAGATAATTAGCAAAGGAGCTTTTTTATGGATTCATTATGTAAAAAAGAGCTTGAGATTTATGCCACAAAAATCCGTATGGGCATAATCGAAGGCACTTACAATGCAAAAGCAGGACATCCGGGCGGTTCGCTTTCAGCGGCAGATGTTTTTGCTTATCTTTATGAAAAAGAGATGAGAGTTAACCCTAAAGAACCAAAGTGGGACGATAGAGACAGGCTAGTTCTTTCAAAGGGTCACTGTGCACCGGGCTTGTATGCCGCACTTGCATACAAAGGCTTTTTCCCGGTTGAAGATTTAAAAACTCTCCGTCACATTGATTCTTATCTTCAGGGTCACCCAAATATGAATACTGTTCCCGGTATTGATATGAGCACAGGCTCTCTCGGTCAGGGTATCAGCGTTGCTGTCGGTATGGCAAAGGGCGCAAAGTTCCTCGGCAAGGATGTCAATGTTTATTCTGTTCTTGGTGACGGTGAAATCGAAGAAGGTCAGGTTTGGGAAGCTATGATGTTTGCTCATCAGTACAAGCTTGATAATCTCTGCATCATTATTGACTGCAACGGACTTCAAATTGACGGTCCTTGCAGTGAGGTTATGTCGGCAGAGCCTATTGACGAAAAGGTTAAGGCTTTCGGCTTTGATGTTATCACTATTGACGGCAACGATTTTGACGATCTTGAAAAAGCATTTGACGCTTTCCACAAGTCAAACAAGCCTTTTGCAATTATTATGAAAACTGTTAAGGGCAAAGGCGTTTCTTATATGGAAAATCAAGTTGGTTGGCACGGCAAAGCTCCAAACGAAGAAGAATATAACATTGCAATGGCAGAATTGAATGCCAAGTTGGCAGAATTGGAGGCGTAAGTATGAGCGAAGTAAAATGTATTGCTACCCGTGACAGCTACGGTAACGCACTTAAAGAGCTTGCAGCAGGCGGAGCAGATAAACTCGTTGTTCTTGACGCCGACCTTGCGGCTGCTACAAAAACAGGAATTTTCAAAAAGGAATATCCTGACAGACACTTCAACTGCGGTATCGCAGAAGCAAATATGATTTGTGCCGCAGCAGGTATGAGCACTATGGGACTTGTTCCGTTTGCTTCATCATTTGCCATGTTCGCAGCAGGCAGAGCCTTTGAGCAGGTTCGCAACTCAATCGGCTATCCGCATCTTAATGTAAAAATCGGTGCAACTCACGCAGGTATTTCTGTTGGTGAGGACGGCGCAAGCCATCAGTGTTGCGAGGATTTCGCTCTTATGCGTTCTATTCCGGGTATGGTTGTTATTTGTCCGGCTGATGATGTTGAAGCAAAGCAGGCTGTTAAGGCTGCTTATGAATACGAAGGTCCTGTATATTTGAGATTTGGCAGACTTGCTGTTCCTGTGTTCCACGATGACAGCTATAAGTTTGAAATCGGTAAGGGCGAAATCATTAAAGAGGGCAAGGATGTAACAATCATTGCAAACGGTCTTATGGTTGCCGAGGCTATCGAAGCAGGCAAAACTCTTGCAGAAAACGGCATTGATGCAGAAATCATCAACATTGCCACAATCAAGCCTCTTGATGACGAACTCATCGTTGCTTCTGCAAAGAAGACAGGCAAGGTTGTAACAGTTGAAGAGCATAACATTATCGGCGGTTTGGGCGAGGCTGTTTGCTCATGCCTTTCGGAAAAATGTCCAACTCCTGTAAAGCGTATCGGTGTTAATGACGAATTCGGTCATTCAGGCCCTGCAAAGGATCTTCTCAAGCAGTTTGGTCTTTCAGCCGAGAACATTGTAAAGGTTACAACAGAATTTGTTAAATAATTAACATTTATTATTGATTTATCAATTAAGATACTGTATAATGTTATTGTTAAAAATTCATAAAGGAGATTTATTATGGAAGCACTTAACAAAAAGACTATTGAAGATATTGATGTAAAGGGCAAAAGAGTTCTTGCCCGTTGTGACTTCAATGTTCCTCTTATGGACGGCGAAATCACAAATGATAAGAGAATTGTTGCAGCTTTGCCAACAATCAAGTATTTGATGGAGCACGGTGCAAAGGTTATCCTTTGCTCACACCTTGGCAGACCAAAGGGAGAATACAAGCCTGAGTTCAGCCTTGCTCCTGTTGCAAAGAAGCTCTCCGAGTATCTCGGCACAGAGGTTAAACTTGCAGAAGACCCTGAAGTTGTAGGCGAAAATGCAAAGAGAATTGCATCAGAGCTTAAAGACGGCGAGGTTATGCTTCTTGAAAATGTAAGATACAGAAAAGAAGAAACAAAGAACGAAGAGAACTTCTCAAAAGAGCTTGCTTCTCTTGCAGACATCTTTGTTAACGACGCATTCGGTACAGCTCACAGAGCACACTGCTCAACAACAGGCGTTGCGGCTTATCTTCCTGCTGTTTGCGGTTTCCTCATCCAAAAGGAAATCAAGTTTATGGGTGGCGCTCTCGCAAATCCAAAGAGACCTCTCGTTGCAATCCTCGGCGGTGCAAAGGTTTCTGATAAGATCGGCGTAATTTCAAACCTTATCGACAAGTGCGATACTATCATCATCGGCGGTGGTATGGCTTATACATTTATGAAGTACCTCGGTCACTCAATCGGCGACTCTATTCTTGAGGCTGACTGGGTTGAAAAAGCAGGTCAAATGATGGCTGACGCAGAGGCAAAGGGCGTTAAGTTCCTTATCCCTGTTGATAACAAGGTTGGCAGAGAGTATGCTGCTGACACAGAAGCAAAGATTGTTAGCTCTGATGAAATCCCTGACGGCTGGATGGGTCTTGATATCGGTCCGAAGTCAATGGAAGTTTTCGTTGACGCTATCAAGGGTGCAGGTACAGTAATTTGGAACGGTCCTATGGGCGTATCCGAATGGGATAACTTTGCAGCAGGTACAATCGCAGTAGCAAACGCTGTTGCAGAGTCAGGCGCAGTTTCAATCATCGGCGGCGGCGACTCGGTTGCAGCTGTAACAAAGCTCGGCTTCGCTGACAAGATGAGCCACATCTCAACAGGCGGTGGCGCTTCACTTGAATTCCTTGAAGGTAAAGAACTTCCTGGTATCGCAGCACTTCAGGATAAATAATAAACAACAATCTGCCTCCTTTTGGGAGGCGGGTTGCCTATAATACAATTGTAATAAATAAGAGGTAATTATAATGAATAAAGCAAAGAGAAAAGCTATCATTGCCGGCAACTGGAAGATGAACAACACTCCGGCACAGACAACAGCTTTGATTAACGAAATGAAACCACTTGTTGCAGATGCAGATTGCGAAGTTGTACTTTGCGTACCATTCGTAGACATCCCTGCAGCAGTTGAGGCAGCAAAGGGTTCAAATATCAAAATCGGTGCAGAGAATGTTCACTTTAAGGACAGCGGTGCTTTCACAGGTGAAGTTTCGGCAGATATGCTCAACGAACTCGGTGTTGAATATGTTGTTATCGGTCATAGCGAAAGAAGAACATACTTTGGCGAAACAGACCAAACTGTTAACCTCCGCACACTCAAGGCTCTTGAAAAAGGCCTCAAGCCAATCGTTTGCGTTGGTGAAACTCTTGAGCAGAGAGAACTTGGCTACACAGAAACTCTCTTGAAGTTCCAAACAAAGATGGCTCTCACAAATGTAACAGCAGAACAACTCAAGAATGTTGTTATCGCTTACGAGCCTGTATGGGCAATCGGCACAGGCGTAACAGCAACTGCTGACCAGGCTGATGAGGGCAACGGCTTTGTTCGTGCAGCTATCGCAGAGGCTTATGGCGACGATGCCGCACAGGGTGTTACAATTCAGTACGGCGGTTCAATGAACGCAGGCAATGCCGATGAACTTACATCAAAGGAGAATGTTGACGGCGGTCTTATCGGTGGCGCTTCACTTAAGGCTCACGATTTCTCTGTAATCGTAAAGGCAGCTTCAAAATAAAATATTTTTGCAGGCGGTATCGCCTAATCGTAGGGGCGACCTTTAATTAGGCGCCCCTTATTTATAAGGTAAACTGTCGTGTTTTTGCACGACCGAGGGGTTTGTTTCCTAACGCCTCAAATTTCAAACCAAGGAGATTATTTATGAAAAAAACCAATGTGCTTTGTATAATGGACGGCTTCGGCCACAATAAAAGTGATTTTGGCAACGCTGTTGCGGCGGCTAAAAAGCCAAATCTCGATATGCTTATGGAAAAATATCCTTACACCTATATCGGTGCTTCGGGTATGGACGTAGGTTTGCCTGACGGTCAAATGGGCAACTCTGAAGTAGGCCACACAAATATGGGTGCCGGCAGAGTTGTTTATCAGGAACTTACAAGAATTACAAAGGCTATTGATGACGGCGAGTTCTTCGAAAATGAAGCACTCAAAAACGCAGTTCAAAAGTCGATTGATGCAGGCAAGGCACTTCACCTTATGGGTCTTGTTTCCGACGGCGGTGTTCATAGCCACAACAAGCACATTTATGCACTTGTTGAACTTGCAAAGAGAATGGGTCAAGATAAGGTTTATCTTCACTGCATTATGGACGGCAGAGATGTTCCTCCGACTTCAGGCAAGGATTATGTTGCGGAAGCTATCGAAAAAATGAACGAAATCGGCGTGGGCAAGGTTGCTACTGTAATGGGCAGATATTACGCTATGGATAGAGATAATAACTGGGATAGAGTTAAAAAGGCTTATGACGCAGTCGTTTTAGGCGAGGGCATCAAGAATACAGACCCTGTTGCCGCTATCGAGGCTTCATACGCAACTGTTGACGGCGATGGCAAAAACCTCACTGATGAGTTCATTCTTCCAACTGTAACTCTTGAAAATGAGGGCAGAATTTCAGACGGCGACTCCGTTGTGTTCTTCAACTTCCGCCCTGACCGTGCAAGAGAAATTACTCGTACTTTTGTTGACCCTGATTTTTCAGGATTTGAAAGAAAGTATTTCCCGGTTAACTATGTATGTATGACTCAGTACGATGCAACAATGCCAAATGTTGATGTTGCTTTCAAGCCTGAGACGCTTAAAAATACATTCGGCGAATATCTTGCAAATAACGGTATGACCCAGCTCCGTATTGCCGAAACAGAGAAGTACGCTCATGTAACTTTCTTCTTCAACGGCGGTGTTGAAGCCGTTAACGAGGGAGAGGACAGAATTCTTATTCCGTCACCAAAGGTTGCAACTTATGATTTACAGCCTGAAATGTCTGCTTATCTCGTTTCTGAAAAACTTAACGAGGCTGTTCGTTCGGGCAAATATGATGTTGTCATCGTCAACTTTGCAAACTGCGATATGGTTGGCCACACAGGCGTGTTCGATGCAGCAGTAAAGGCTGTTGAGGCTGTTGATGAGTGCGTTGGCTCTCTCTATCAGGCTGTTATGGACAATGGCGGAACTCTTTTCATCACTGCCGACCATGGCAACGCAGACCAAATGAAAGAAGCTGACGGCTCACCGTTCACAGCTCACACAACAAATGAGGTTCCTTTCATCGTTTGCAACTGCGGTGATGTAAAACTCCGTGAGGGTGGCAAACTTTCAGATATAGTTCCAACTATGCTCAAGGTTATGTCTATGCCTCAACCTGAAGAAATGACAGGCAAGTCAATTATTGAATAATTAATAGGCTCCCCTTGTTGCAAGGCGATTTCCCCGTTAACCGGGGGAAATGTCTGCAACGCAGACAAAAGGGGGCGTCTACGCAGTAAAGCTGTCGTGCTTTTGCACGACTGAGGGGTTAAAAGATAAAACCCCACCGTCTTTTTGCTTCGCAAAAATCCACCTCCCCTTGCTTCAAGGGGAGGCAAAATCGGAAAGAAAGTGTTATGGATAGAAAGTTCAATAGTAACCTTGTCGAAAATTCAAGAGAATTGCGAAAGAATTTGACAAAGGAAGAACGACACCTTTGGTATGATTTTTTAAAAGACTATTCTGTTCGTTTTAAAAGGCAGAAGATTATAGGAAAATATATTGTTGATTTTTATTGTGCAAGTGCAAGTCTTGTTATTGAACTTGACGGTTCACAGCATTTTGAGGACGAAGCAATTGAGTATGACAATAGTCGAACAGAATATCTTGAAGAATTCGGTCTGCATATTCTTCGTATCCCTAATATTGAAATAAATACAAATTTTGATAATGTTTGTGAATATATTGATGCGGTTGTTCAATCAAGACTTTAATCTACAGAGCACTATAAGGCTCCCCTAATGGTTAGGGGAGCTGTCGTGCTTTGCACGACTGAGGGGTCAAGATATTATAAGGGTTAAACAAATCGAGGTCAAGAAATTGTAAAACCCCACCGCCTCGTTACACTCGGCACCTCCCCTTGCTTCAAGGGGAGGCAAATGTCAAGGCTCCCCTAATGGTTAGGGGAGCTGTCGTGCTTTTGCACGACTGAGGGGTCAAACAACGGAGGGGTTCAATATAATAACAGAATGTTTGAACGATAACGCAAATTGCATATTGTTTGCAAAAAACAAAGGCAACCAAAACTCCACTTCTTGTCGAAATATTAATCGTTTGTTAATATAAACAAAAAACATAACGCTTTTTTGTCATATTTTATGATTTATTCCAACAAAAAATGGTTGAAATGTATGTATATTTATGGTAAACTATTTATAATTGAAAATTCTGTGCAGTTGCGGTTGTGCAGAATGAATAATTGTTTTATTTTTCATTAATTATACAGAGGAAGCATTTGCTTCAAATCTATAAAAAATGGAGGATGATTATGAAAAAGTTTATCAAAAAAACAATTGCGGGCTTAATCGCAGGCGTAATGGCGATTTCATCAATGCCGTTCACAGCATTGGCTGATACCGCTTCTGATAAGGCATTTATTCAAAGTAAAATCAATAGCGGTGCACCGACATATGCAACTACAACCTCAATATCAGGCAATGCGCTTTCTAACCATACAGGTTATATGAATAATATTTTGGTTTCCGGTAATTATGACCAAAGAGCCAGCGCACAATTCGCATTAGATAATAGTGTTGGATATTCTATTGTTGCACACGCTCTTGATAAAGCTGTTGCAGTTTACGATGGAACTAATGATGTAAAAATTCCTGTAGCTGTAGAAGGGAAAGATGGCTATTGTGGAGCTAATATAACAGTTTATGCAGGTATCGACCATGTTGCTTTGAAAAACGGTGGTCAGTTCTCTTTAGGTAATCGTACATGGATTAGAGCAAACAGTTGGGTTGATTATGGAGACAATAGTGATACATCTCACGATTTTTCAACTGATGATACTGTCAATAAAGAAAGAGGAAACAGTGCTACGGGATATTTTCAAGTTTTTAAAAAGAATTTATTTGGTGGTGGTACAAATACTCCTAAACAATGGAAGAATTATATTACTTTTACACCGGACTCATCATTTGACGAAACCTATTATGCTTCGTTAACAACTCTTACATATAAGTGTCAAGCTGATATATTTGCGGAATGGACAGGTGGTAAAGGTAATAAGCAAAACATCGCTGCTGACACTTCCGATTATACAGTTGATTACAAAGTTATCAATTATAAACCGCTTAAAGATCTTTTGGACGATGTTGATGGTGATTTAAAGAATACTTTCAACACCGTATCTGCTAATGAGAGTGAATATGATGCGTCAACTGTTTCGGCATACTATTCTGCTCTTGCGGAACTTTACAGATTTAATCTTACAGATGGTCTTACAGTTGGCACAGTTGCAACAAAGGCTAACAAAATGAAAACTTTGATTAGCAATTATAATACTGCAAAAGAAAATCTTAAAAAACTTCCTCAAATTGAACAATCTTATATAGATTCGTATAACAATGCTCTTACCGAAGCAGAAGCAAAGGCTTTGTATCCTGACAGATATACAGCAGATTCAATCAATGCTTTGAACGTTGAAATCGCTTCTGTAAAGACTGCAAGAGATTCTGTTAAGAATAACGAAGAACTTGAAGCCTTAACAACAAGACTTTTGACAGCAATCAGCAATCTCGTTCAGGCAAAATTCAATGTAGTATTTGTTACAGTAGATCTTGATTCAACCACTGAAAATGGAAAGTTTAATGACTATATTGAATATGGCAAAACCTATGATGCCGATGCTGGGGCAAATGTAAAGAAGTGGGTTGTAACAACCGACAACGGCAACACATCTACTGTTATTGATAACTTTGATCAAAAGGCTTCTTTTGTAATCACAAAGGACGCAAAGATTTATGCTTATCTTTCAGGCGAAGACAGTTCAAAGAGTTCATCAAAGGTTACTTTCCTCGGCAGACACAATCAGGTTGTTGCAATCAGATATGTTGCCAAAGATATGACACTTGACACAAAAACTGTTGACGCTCCAAGTATTCCTTTCTATCATTTTGAAAATTGGGATCTTGCTTCTGTAAAGGGCGACGGCAACGAATACACCGTAAAGGCAACTTACACTTGCAATCAAGAATCATCAGATTTCTGCACAGTTCACTTTGGTGAGTGGAGCAAGGCTTATGCATACGACAGCTATGTATATCTTCCAAACACAGAAGCAGGCACAAAGTATGCTCTTTATTCTGATGAACAATACACAAAATTTCTCACTGTTCTTGACGGTGTAGATTTCTATGCACCAAAGACAAGCGACATTTATGTTAAGGCTTATGATGCTGAAGCAGAAGCAAGAATTGCCGTAACAGGTTCATTCGCTGAAAAAGATGAAGAAAAAGGAAAGAAGTATGCTAACTTCAACTGTAAGTTCTATCTCCCTGCCGGTGCAAATGCTATTGAATGGGGTGTTGAAGTTCTCTCCCCTGATGGCACAAGAACAGCTAAAGTAAAGGCTGAAAAATTGTCAGAGAGAAAAGAATATACTGTAAGATTTGGCACAAGTAGCTCATCAGTTCCATCAATCACAGGTCGTGCATATCTTGTATATGTACAAAACGGAGTAAAGACAACAATTTACTCTCCTGAATATGTAACAGTCAACTTGAACGCTTAATTTAAGGAGGAATTGAATAATGAAAAAGTTTGAATCACCTCAAATTAATGTGGTAAAGTTTATGAATGATGATGTGATTACAACATCAAGCGGTTATGGAAATATTACAGATTCTAATTTCGACGATTTGTTTGCTCCTCATTCAGCAGCACCTGTAGATGACGAAGTCGAATTCTAATATTTCAATACAAAATCAGCTCCTCTTAATTGAGGAGCTTTTTGTTTTTGATGTTTGCCTCTCCTTACAACAAGGGGAGGCACAACCAACATAGCCTCCTCTTATGGTAAGGTGATTCCCCCGTTAATCGGGGGAAATGTCTGCGAAGCAGACAAAAGGGGGCGTCTACGCAGTAAAGGTGTCTGCATTTTATATGCAGACGGTGGGGTTTTACTGATAAATAATTATCTATTTTGCATAAAAAATCTTGTTTTCCCCTTGCAATATATAGCAATTTAGTGTAAAATGAAAGAAAAAAGGGGATCTTTTTATGAACAATGTCTACACAATAACTAATCCTAAAAATGAAAATGTGTTTATTCATGTTATGCCGGGACACTTCATCTCTGCAAACAATCATATAAATTATTATGTCGGCACATCCGACATCAAGCATAATCTCAATGTCTCTGTTGATGCGGCAAAACTTATGGCAGAGTACTACAACACAAACGCCATTCAGGTTGACACAGTTCTCTGTTTGTACGAAACACAGGCGCTCGGCGCATATTTGGCAATGGAACTTTCAAGCCCAACTATGATGTCACCGAACCCGGACCAAACAATCTTTGTTGTCGGCAGTGAATACGATGCCGCAGGCAACTTGATTTTCAGAGACAATCTTCGCAGAATGATTTTTGGCAAAAATGTTTTGCTCCTCATTTCTTGTATCACTTCGGGCAGAACCATTGAGCGTGCCATGGAAAGCGTGGCATATTACGGTGGCAAGGTTGCAGGCATTTCCGCTGCGTTCTCAATGCAAGCACGCATTGCCAATGTTCCTGTAAACGCATTGTTTACCGAAAAAGACATCCCGGGTTATATATCTTATCCGTCACACGATTGCCCATTCTGTCAAAAGGGTATCCCTGTTGACGCAATCAGCAACGGCTACGGCTATTCAAAAATTTAACAGCAAACATAATCGGCTCCCCTAATGGTTTGGGGAGCCTGATTTATTTTGTTTGAATTTTATTTTCAAAAAATCTTGACAAATCATATCTTTTTGTTATAATAAAATTACTGAAAACTTAACAGTACCCTTAAAGATGTGGAAGCAGAAAAAGATTGTTTGCTTGCTTCAGAGAGTCGATGGTTGGTGTGAATCGGCGGATGGCAAATGATGTATAGCTCTCTGTGGAGTCGACGACCTGAATAGAAATCAATAGGGTTGTCCGAGTAGCTTCGTTATAGGCTGAGGCATTGTTTGATGCTAAAGGGCAGTTTTTCACTGCTGAAATAGGGTGGTACCGCGTATTTTACGCCCCTATACTTTTGAGTGTAGGGGCTTTTTTATATTCCTTTGCACCAAATGAAAGGAGATTTTTATTATGAAAAAAGGTTACGAAAAGTATTTTGGCTTCAAGCCGATTGACATTCCTGACAGAACTTGGCCAAGCAAGCAAATCACAAAAGCACCGATTTGGTGTTCGGTTGATATGCGAGACGGCAATCAGGCGCTTGTTGATCCAATGAATTTGGAGGAAAAACTCGAATTCTTCAAGACAATTCTTGGTGTCGGAATCAAGGAAATAGAAGTCGGATTCCCATCAGCAAGCGAAACAGAATACGAGATTTTGCGCACACTCATTGACGGTGGATACATTCCTGATGATGTGACGATTCAGGTACTTGTTCAGGCAAGACCTCACCTCATCAAAAAGACTTTTGAGGCTATCCACGGCGCAAAAAATGTAATCGTTCACTTCTACAATTCAACATCAACCTTGCAGAGAAAGGTTGTTTTCAAAACCGATATGGATGGCGTAATTGATATTGCTGTCAAGGGTGCGCAACTTATTTATGAATTGACCGAGGAGGAAAAGAAGAAAAATCCCGAAACAAATATTCGCTTTGAGTATTCGCCTGAATCGTTCAGCGGAACAGAGATGGACAATGCGGTTGAGATTTGCAGACGAGTGATGGAGGAACTTCACATCACAAAAGAAAATCCGATTATCCTCAATCTTCCGTCAACTGTTGAGGGCTCAACACCAAACGGCTACGCTGACCAAATCGAGTATTTTTGCCGTCATTTGCCAAACAGAGAATCGGCTATCATCTCGCTTCATCCTCACAACGACCGAGGCACAGGCGTCGCGGCTGCCGAACTTGGCTTGCTTGCCGGTGCAGACAGAATCGAGGGCACATTGTTTGGCAACGGTGAGAGAACAGGCAATGTTGACATTGTCACTCTTGCACTTAATATGTGGACACAGGGCGTTGACCCGCAACTTGATTTTCACGACATCAAAAAGATAAAAGAGGTTTACGAGCGTTGCACAAAGATGAGTGTTCCGCCTCGTCATCCGTATGCAGGCGAGCTTGTGTTCACTGCGTTTTCGGGTTCGCATCAGGACGCAATCAACAAGGGCAAAATGTATATGGAAGAGAGCCACAGCGATATGTGGGAAGTGCCTTATCTTCCTATCGACCCGGCAGATGTCGGCAGAGAATACGAGCCGATTATCCGCATAAATTCGCAGTCGGGCAAAGGTGGAACAGCCTTTATTCTTGCCAACAATTACGGCATCAAAATGCCAAAGGCTATGCATCCTGAATTTGGCGCAGTTGTTCAAAACGCTTGCGAGGAAAAGGGCAAGGAGCTTACCGCAGACGAGGTTTTCGACCTTTTCCAAAAGGAATACAGAAATGTCAATGGTCCTTACAGACTTGTTAATTATAAAATTTCAGAAGAGAAAAACGAGGACGATGCTCTTACAACAGTTCATTTCACCGGTACTCTTAAATACAAAGATGAAGCACCTGTGCAGATTGACGGCTTCGGCAACGGTCCTGTAGGTGCGTTCTGCGATGCTATGAACAAAACACCGCTTCGTGAGTATGAGTTTATTGATTATGATGAGCACGCAATTGCAGTCGGCTCGGATTCAAAGGCTATCAGCTATATTCAACTCAAAACTCCGCAGGGCAAAACAATTTTCGGTATCGGTGTCAGTCACAATATCGGCTACGCTTGTATGAAAGGCGTTATTTGTGCAATCAACCGTGACCAGCCTGATACAATGCGTGACGATACCATGCCCGGCATCTTTGATGTTTGCTGATTGATATAATATTTTGGAGGACAATGCTATGAAAGAATACAATATTACCGTGTTGAAGGGCGACGGAATCGGCCCTGAAATCGTTGATGAGGCAATCAAGGTTTTGAACAGGGCAGGTGAAAAATTCGGCTTCAAGTTCAATTATAACTATCAGCTTTTGGGCGGTTGCGCTATTGATGCAACAGGTGTTCCTTATCCGCAGGAAACAGCAGATGCGTGCAAGGCTTCGCAGGCAGTGCTTTTGGGTGCTGTCGGCGGTCCGAAGTGGGATGACCAACCGGGCAGTAATCGCCCTGAAAAGGGACTTCTTGCAATCAGAGAGGATTTGGGACTTTTTGCAAATCTTCGCCCTGCAAAGATTTTTGCTCCGCTCAAGAGTGCTTCTCCGATTAAAGAAGAAATCATCGGTGACGGCTTGGATATTCTCATTGTTCGTGAACTTACAGGCGGTATTTATTTCGGCGACCGTGGAACTTATGAGGAAAACGGCGTTGTAGGTGCTTATGATACCGAAAGATATACTTATCCTGAAATTAAGCGAATTGTCAAAGCCGGCTTTGAATATGCAATGAAGCGTGAAAAGAGATTGACCTGCGTTGACAAGGCAAATGTGCTTGATTCCTCTCGTCTTTGGAGAAAGGTTATGGAGGAAACTGCGGTTGATTATCCGGAGGTTGAGGTTTCGTATATGTATGTTGACAACTGCGCAATGCAACTTGTACGCAATCCGAATCAGTTTGACACTATCGTTACATCAAACATTTTCGGCGACATTCTTTCTGACGAGGCTTCAATGATTTCAGGCTCAATCGGAATGCTTGCTTCTGCATCTCTCGCAGAGGGCACTTTCGGTTTGTACGAGCCAATCCATGGTTCTGCTCCTGACATTGCAGGTCAGGGCAAGGCAAATCCGCTTGCAACCATTCTTTCGGGTGCTATGATGCTTCGCTACACATTTGGCGAGGCTGAAGCTGCCGATGCAATCGAAAAGGCGGTTGACACAGCGCTCACTCTTGTCAGAACTCCGGACATTTTCGAGGACGGTTTCGCTCATGTAACAACCTCGCAAATGGGCGATAAGGTTGCAGAACTATTATAAAATATAGTTGTTTCAAGAGAGTTGACTTTGTCGAAAAAGTATTTTTGACACGTTATAGGCTGTTGAGAAAGTTTCTGAATTTCGTTTTCTTGCGAACTTTGCTGTACCTCGTCAAAACATATTCCGTATAGAACAAAACAAAGTTTTGTAAGTATACTACATATGTT